>NZ_JASEYC010000014.1:0-125071 GCF_035064245.1 Citrobacter sp. R-1.5.2
CAGAAGTGAAACGCCGTAGCGCCGATGGTAGTGTGGGGTCTCCCCATGCGAGAGTAGGGAACTGCCAGGCATCAAATAAAAGCGAAAGGCTCAGTCGAAAGACTGGGCCTTTTGTTTTATCTGCAGTCTGTCGGTGAGCGCTCTCCTGAGCAGGACAAATCCGCCGGGAGCGGATTTGAACGTTGCACAGCAACGGCCCGGAGGGTGGCGGGCAGGACGCCCGCCATAAACTGCCAGGCATCAAATAAGTGAAGAAGCCCATCCTGCCGGATGGGCTTTTTTGCGTCTGTGCGGGGTGAAAACCGCCGGATGCACCGGACTGAATGTATGTTGTAGGCCTGATAAGCGCAGCGCATCAGGCAAGCAGGCAATACCACAGTTACTGTCTTACCCATTGCGTAACAAACTCAGTAAGTTGCTGTATGTCGTTGATATCTAACAATGGAACATCCACCGCCAGCGGCACATCACTAGCAACTGCGACAACATGCTCGTCTATAACTAACTCTTCTGCACGATGCCCGCAGCCTTCACGAAAAAGCAGGATCTTCGCGACAGGTTCATGCTTAAAGCCTTCAACAAGCACCATATCTAATGTCGAGGTATCCATCCGGCTAACCAGATAGACCAGGTCCAGTTCGGGCTCTTCAGGTGTTTCAACCATTAACGCCCAACGCTGTTGGCCGGCAACCAGCGTTTGTGCTGCCCCGGCTTTGCGTAGCTCATAGCTATCCTTGCCAGGCTTATCGACATCCATATCGTGGTGTGTATGCTTAATCAATCCGGGACGAATACCTCTGGCGCACAGTTCCGGGATAAGCTTTTTGAGCAGCGTGGTTTTCCCCGTACCGCTCCAGGCTGCAATGGCGAGTAATGGGATCATGATTTATCCTGCCATCTGGCGAGTTCTTCGGGTGTATTCACATTCACGAATGCATCTTTATGATCGCTAAAGTCAACGGGATGTCCCCCAGCCTGGCGCATAAAGACCATCACGCGTCGTTCTCCAGACTGCAGGTAATCCTGTAGCAGGGGCTGCATTGATCTGTTCATCAGTGCAATTGTCGGGTGATCTCTTTCACCATCATGCACCCAGACTACGGAGGCTGATTTGCGTTGTTCTTTTAAACGAGCGACCAGATCGTGGGGGATATAGGGCATATCACAAGGGCAAAACAGAAACCAGTTCCCTTCTGCCTGTAAAAAAACCGACAGCATACCGGCCAATGGACCAGGATAATCAGCCAGGGCATCGGGGATGACTTTCAGGCCGCTTTGCTGATAAATATCCTGGTGGCGATTAGCGTTAACCACAACAGTCTCGACCTGCAAAGCGAGGGTGTCGGCCACATATCGCCAAAGGGGTTTTCCATCCAGCTCAAGCAAACCTTTATCTGCTCCACCCATTCGTCTGGCTTTCCCGCCGGCCAGGACAACCCCTGTTATTGCACTATCCAGAATCACTGATATCGCCTCTTTTAATGTGGGATTGACCCTGCTAACGTATCTATATTGAGCGTAAGGAGCACAACCATGAAATGTAAACGTCTGAATGAAGTTATTGAACTCCTCCAGCCGGCCTGGCAGAAAGAACCCGATCTTAACCTGATGCAATTTTTACAGAAACTGGCGCAAGAGTCAGGTTTTGACGGAGAACTGGCGGATTTAACTGATGACATTCTGATCTATCACCTGAAAATGCGTGACTCAGCGAAAGATGCCGTGATCCCAGGCATTCAAAAAGATTATGAAGAAGATTTTAAAACAGCACTTCTACGCGCACGTGGCGTAATTAAAGAGTAAAACCTTGTAAGCGCCTCCACCGAAAGCGCTGTGAAATGATATCCTGAATCATTCGTAGTAATTTCTGGATGATGGGATGAACGACAACGCTTTTACTTTCCAGACGCTACACCCTGATACCATCATGGATGCCTTGTTTGAACAGGGCATCCGCGTGGATTCTGGTCTTACCCCGCTAAACAGCTATGAGAATCGTGTTTATCAATTCCAGGATGAAGATCGCCGACGTTTTGTCGTGAAGTTCTATCGCCCTGAGCGTTGGTCTGTCGATCAGATTCAGGAAGAGCATCAATTTGCCCTGGAACTGGTTAGTGATGACGTCCCGGTCGCTGCACCTCTGGTTCTGAATGGTCAAACGCTGTTGAGCCATCAGGGTTTTCACTATGCAATCTTCCAAAGCGTAGGTGGTCGTCAGTTTGAAGCCGACAACATCGATCAGATGGAGGCCGTGGGTCGCTACCTGGGTCGTCTTCACCAGACCGGGTGCAAACAACCTTTTACCTTTCGCCCCACTATAGGTCTTGAAGAGTACCTGACTGAGCCACGTAAGCTTTTTGAGCATGCACCGCTCATTCCGTCAGGACAAAAGGCGGCCTTCCTGAAGGCAACGGACGCACTGATTACCGTGGTCACCGAACGCTGGCATACGCGTTTTGCGTCGCTACGTCTGCACGGTGATTGCCATGCAGGTAATATTTTGTGGCGTGATGGCCCGATGTTTGTTGATTTGGATGATGCCCGTAATGGTCCTGCAATACAGGATTTATGGATGCTTCTTAATGGTGATAAAGCAGAGCAACGTATGCAGCTTGAAACTATTATTGAAGCTTATGAAGAGTTTAGTGAATTTGACACCGCTGAAATCGGACTGATAGAACCTTTACGCGCAATGCGTTTAGTTTATTATCTTGCCTGGCTGATTCGACGTTGGGCTGATCCCGCTTTCCCCAAAAATTTCCCTTGGTTAACCGGGGAAGATTACTGGCAGCGTCAGACCGCGACCTTTATTGAGCAGGCAAAAATTCTGCAAGAGCCCCCCTTACAATTAACGCCAATGTATTAATCGGAGAAACTTGAACATGAAAAAAATATGGCTGGCGCTGGCTGGTATGGTTTTAGCTTTTAGCGCATCGGCAGCGCAGTTCCAGGATGGTAAGCAGTACATCACGCTGGAAAAGCCTGTTGCGGGTGAACCGCAGGTGTTGGAGTTTTTCTCCTTCTACTGCCCGCATTGCTACCAGTTTGAAGAAGTCCTTCACGTATCTGATAACGTGAAGAAAAAATTGCCAGAAGGCACCAAAATGACTAAGTATCACGTCGAGTTTTTGGGGCCTCTAGGTAAAGATCTGACGCAGGCATGGGCTGTTGCTATGGCATTGGGCGTTGAAGATCAGGTGACTGTGCCGTTGTTTGAAGGGGTGCAGAAAACGCAGACTGTTCAGTCTGTCGCTGATATCCGTAAAGTCTTCGTCGACGCAGGTATTAAAGGTGAAGACTATGATGCGGCATGGAATAGCTTCGTGGTGAAATCACTTGTTGCCCAGCAGGAAAAAGCGGCAGCTGATTTGCAGCTGCAGGGCGTGCCGGCGATGTTTGTTAATGGCAAATATCAGGTGAACCCGCAGGGTATGGATACTAGCAGCATGGATATCTTTGTACAGCAGTATGCTGATACCGTGAAATTCCTGGTTGGTCAGAAGTAAAAGAAAAAGCCGGTCACAGACCGGCTTTTTTATTTGAGGCTTTAATCGCATTTAATTGTGTATCTTTCTCGCTCCAGAGCATGTTCAGCCACTGCTGGAACCGGCGTTTAAATGCCTTATCGTTAACGTAATCACCATGCAATTCTTCGCTAATTGGCTCGAGATTCACTCGCACGACAATGCGTGTCAGCTTGCCGCTGAGCATATCGTAGAAAGGATGACGGCTATTTTCTGGATAGCACAGCGTAACGTTCAGCAATTTATCGAACTGTGATCCCAGAACGTTTAGCGCCATTGCAATGCCTGCCGCCTTGGGCGGGAGCAGATTGCTGTACGGGGAACGGGTTAGCTGACGCTTCTCGTCCGTAAAACGTGAGCCTTCGACAAAATTCACAATTGTTGTCGGATGTACGCGAAATTTCTCGCAGGAACGGCGCGTTGTTTCCACATCTTTACCGCGTCGTTCCGGGTGGCGGAGCAGATAGCCACGCGAATAGCGTTTCATAAACGGCATATCCAAAGCCCAACACGCCAGACCAATAAAAGGGACCCAGGCCAACTGCTGCTTGAGGAAGTATTTATTCATCGGGATGTGTTTACGGAACAGAACACAAAGTACAACGATGTCGGCCCAACTGTAATGATTACAAATGAGCAGGTACCAGTTTTTCTTGCTAAGACCTTCCAGTCCTTCGATATCCCACTTTAATCGTGGATTAAGGTGCAGCAGTAGAGCCAGACCTTCACACCAGCAATACATCATGAAATTACAGAAGACAGAAACCTTGCGCCAGACGACAGGAATGGGCAAAAGGAGCTTTACAACCCCTGCAAGGATGATCGGCACAGAACAAAAAATCGTGACCAATATGGTCAATACGATACTCAGCAACAGCGTTATCGCAGCGAGTATTCTCGTCATAATTAAATTATTCAAAAGGTTAGCCATAGATAGTGCGCTAAATGAGGCGCAAGGGGCTGATTTTATCAGAAAACGAACCAAATGATGGATCTTCGCTGAATAGAAAAAAAGGTAATATCTATCCACATCCAGATATAAGCTGAAAAAATGGCATAAAGTTCCACTTATCAACATAAGATAATGAAAAATATAATAAATTATTATGATTCATAAATTGTATTGCTGGAGTTAAAGGGCTGAAAATTATTTATTCACAAAGTTATCCACAGCGCGCTTTGCGAGCAACGCAGAAGATCTGCAAAAGTTTTTCGACAAATGCGGCGAAAAACTCATGTTTTCATCCCGTCTGTGGCATCCTTTACCCATAATCTGATAAACAGGCACGGACATTATGGTTCAGATCCCAGAAAACCCACTTATCCTTGTAGACGGTTCATCTTACCTGTATCGCGCATACCACGCGTTTCCGCCGCTGACTAACAGCGCAGGAGAGCCTACAGGTGCGATGTACGGTGTTCTCAACATGCTGCGTAGCCTGATTCTGCAATATCAGCCTACACATGCTGCGGTGGTATTCGACGCTAAGGGTAAAACCTTCCGTGATGAATTATTCGAACACTACAAGTCGCATCGCCCGCCAATGCCGGACGATTTACGTGCGCAGATTGAGCCCCTACATGCGATGGTAAAAGCGATGGGGTTGCCATTGTTGGCTGTTTCAGGCGTGGAGGCGGACGATGTCATCGGTACGCTGGCACGTGAGGCAGAGAAGGTGGGGCGTCCGGTGCTGATTAGCACTGGCGATAAAGATATGGCTCAACTGGTGACGCCGAACATCACCCTCATCAACACCATGACTAATACGATCCTTGGCCCGGATGAAGTCGTGAATAAGTACGGTGTCCCGCCTGAACTGATCATTGATTTCCTGGCGCTGATGGGTGACTCCTCCGATAACATTCCTGGTGTACCTGGCGTGGGTGAAAAAACGGCTCAGGCGCTGCTTCAGGGCTTGGGTGGGCTGGATACCCTCTATGCGGAATCAGACAAAATAGCAGGGCTTACCTTCCGTGGTGCCAAAACCATGGCAGGCAAACTCGAGCAGAATAAAGAAGTGGCGTATCTCTCGTATAAGCTGGCTACTATCAAAACGGATGTTGAGCTGGAATTAACCTGCGAGCAGCTGGAAGTGCGCCAACCAGCAGCAGAAGAACTGCTTGGCCTGTTTAAACAGTATGAATTCAAACGTTGGGTTACTGACGTTGAAGCCGGTAAATGGCTACAGGCGAAAGGGACGAAACCGGCAGCTAAACCGCAGGAAACCATCGTCGTCGATGAAACACCTGAGGAACCTGCCACGGTTCTCTCGTACGATAATTATGTGACGATTCTGGACGAAGAAACGCTGGAAGCGTGGATTGCGAAGCTGAAAAAAGCCCCCGTATTCGCCTTTGATACAGAAACTGACAGTCTGGATAACATCACCGCGAATCTGGTTGGCCTCTCCTTTGCTATCGAGCCAGGTGTGGCTGCGTATGTGCCTGTCGCCCATGATTACCTGGATGCGCCCGATCAGATTTCTCGTGACCGTGCGCTGGCGTTACTGAAGCCACTGTTGGAAGATGAGAAGGCGCATAAAGTTGGGCAAAACCTGAAGTTCGATCGCGGTATCCTGGCAAATTACGGGATTGAACTGCGCGGCATCGTCTTTGATACCATGCTCGAATCCTACATTCTTAACAGCGTCGCAGGCCGACACGATATGGACAGCCTGTCAGATCGCTGGCTGAAACATAAAACGATCACCTTTGAAGAGATTGCCGGGAAAGGTAAAAACCAGCTGACCTTTAACCAGATAGCACTGGAAGAAGCCGGGCGTTATGCCGCAGAGGATGCCGATGTTACGCTTCAGTTGCACCTGAAGATGTGGCCTGAACTGCAGAAGCACAAAGGGCCGTTAAACGTCTTCGAAAATATCGATATGCCGTTGGTCCCGGTTCTGTCCCGCGTTGAGCGCAACGGTGTGAAAATCGATCCTGCTGTATTGCACAAACACTCAGAAGAGCTGACGTTGCGTTTGAATGCGCTTGAGCAAAAAGCGCACGAGATTGCCGGAGAAGCGTTTAACCTCTCTTCAACCAAGCAACTGCAAACGATTCTGTTTGAAAAGCAGGGTATCAAGCCGCTGAAGAAAACACCGGGTGGTGCGCCGTCAACGTCGGAAGAGGTGCTGGAAGAGTTAGCGCTGGATTATCCGTTGCCAAAAGTTATCCTGGAATATCGTGGGTTAGCAAAACTGAAGTCGACCTACACGGATAAGCTTCCGTTGATGATCAACCCAAAAACCGGGCGTGTGCATACCTCATATCACCAGGCTGTCACGGCGACCGGACGTTTGTCTTCAACCGATCCTAACCTGCAAAATATCCCGGTACGTAACGATGAAGGTCGTCGTATTCGTCAGGCATTTATCGCGCCAGAAGACTACGTGATTGTCTCTGCGGACTACTCGCAGATCGAGCTGCGTATTATGGCGCATCTCTCGCGCGATAAAGGCCTGCTTACTGCGTTTGCCGAAGGAAAAGATATTCACCGTGCAACGGCGGCAGAAGTTTTTGGTTTACCGCTCGATTCAGTGACCAGCGAACAGCGTCGTAGCGCAAAAGCCATTAACTTTGGTCTGATCTATGGCATGAGTGCTTTCGGTCTTGCTCGTCAGTTGAATATCCCGCGTAAAGAAGCACAGAAGTACATGGATCTCTACTTCGAGCGCTACCCTGGCGTGCTGGAATATATGGAACGGACGCGTGCACAGGCAAAAGAGCAAGGTTACGTTGAAACGCTGGAAGGGCGCCGCCTCTATTTACCGGATATTAAATCCAGTAATGGCGCGCGCCGTGCCGGTGCGGAACGCGCTGCAATTAACGCTCCGATGCAGGGTACTGCCGCAGATATTATTAAGCGGGCCATGATTGCCGTGGATGGGTGGCTGCAAACAGAGCAGCCGCGCGTGCGCATGATCATGCAGGTACACGATGAACTGGTGTTTGAAGTGCACAAAGATGACCTGGAAAGCGTGTCGAAAAAGATCCATCAGCTGATGGAAAATGAGACGCAGATTGATGTGCCATTGCTGGTGGAAGTCGGTAGTGGTGAGAACTGGGATCAGGCGCACTAAGGGTTTACTGAATAACGCGCTTTTTTCGTAACTAAGCAACATAAGATAGAACTTTTTGTGATGTCCATTAGAAATCCCTATGGCGGGAATGAAAAAAAATTACAAAAAGTGCTTTCTGAGCTGCTCAAAAAAGAGTAAAGTTATTCACGTAGGGTACAGAGGTAAGATGTTCTATCTTTCAGACCTTTTACTTCACGTAATCGGATTTGGCTGAATATTTTAGCCGCCCCAGTCAGTAATGACTGGGGCGTTTTTTATTTTGCTCGTCATACTTCAAGCTGCATACGCGTTGGCTTCCTCGCTCACCCCAGTCACTTACTTATGTAAGCTCCTGGGATTTGCTGCGTCGCCGCCTTTATGCAACTCGAATTATTTAGAGCAAAAATTAAGATCTGTAGGCCGGATAAGACGCGCAGCGGCACCATCCGGCATATCCGTGGATTATTCCCCGTCCTGCATCTCTTCAACCGGTGCCAGCTCACTAAACCAGCTATCCAACTTCTGACGCAGTTTGTCCACGCCCAGCTTCTTCAGTGATGAAAATGCTTCAACCTGCACATCGCCATTAAACGCCAGCACCGCTTCACGCACCATGTTCAGCTGTGCTTTCCGGGCACCACTGGCCAGCTTATCTGCTTTAGTCAGTAGAACCAGAACCTGAACGTTGCTCTCAACAGCCCACAGGATCATCTGCTGGTCGAGATCTTTTAGCGGGTGGCGAATATCCATTAATACCACCAGACCCTGCAGGCTCTGGCGTTTTTCCAGGTATTCAGCCAGTGCGCGCTGCCATTTACGCTTCATTTCTTCCGGGACTTCGGCATAACCATAACCTGGCAGGTCGACCAGGCGTTTACCGTCCACAACTTCAAACAAGTTGATGAGCTGAGTACGGCCAGGTGTTTTAGAGGTACGCGCCAGACTCTTTTGATTGGTCAGGGTATTTAGTGCACTGGATTTGCCTGCGTTGGAACGGCCAGCAAAAGCCACTTCGATTCCCGTATCGGAAGGTAAATGGCGAATATCAGGCGCACTCATCACAAAATGCGTCTGTTGATAATTCAAGTTAGTCAACGTGGTCGTCTCCATCAATCAAGGCTTTGCAGCGATTATACCTGAACACCAGCAAAAGACTGGTTTTTCGACGCGTGGCCAGTGTAAGTAAAAACCTCGTGCTTTGTGAGACATTGCCGATAGTATCTATGCGAGATGACAGAGCAAAAAACAATATAATACATATAAATCATATAATTATATTTTATTGGCGTTCTGATTAATGGAAACTGTTACCTGGCTTACTTGTGCGTTTACCTTAAAAAGGTAAAGTAGTGTCCATAGCGAGGAAGCTGACAGGATAAACGACTCAGGATGAGGGTCAGGAGCGCCAGGAGGCGAAGACACAGGATTGTCAGGAAGACAAACGTCCGGAGACGTTAGTAAAAGGAAATGGAAACAACACGGAATGTTGCAGGCTAAGGGAAAAACAGGGTGTGTTGATAGCCGACAGGGATTGTAGAGCCCGCTGAGGGTTGAGAGTCAGGAAAAAAGGCGACAGATTACTCTGTCGCCTTTTTTCTTTATTTCTGCTAGATTCCGGCGCAAATATATACTGAATAAAAACAGCCAAAGACGAATCATGATGAAACCAACTTCTACACCACGCGGTAAAGGTCCTGCAAAAGCGCGTCGTAAAACACGCGAAGAAATTAACCAGGAAGCTCGCGACCGTAAGCGCCAGAAAAAACACCGTGGTCATGCGGCGGGTAGCCGTGCGTCCGGTAGTGATGGCGCATCAGGTGGCGGAAACCAAAACAAACAAAAAGATCCTCGTATTGGCAGTAAAACCCCCATTCCATTGGGTGTGACCGAAAAAGTCACCAAACAGCACAAACCGAAAAGTGAGAAACCTATGCTTTCACCACAGGCTGAGTTGGATTTACTGGAAACGGATGAGCGCCTGGATGCGCTGCTGGAACGTCTTGAAACCGGAGAAACCCTGAGCGCAGAAGATCAGGCCTGGGTAGATGCCAAACTGGATCGCATCGACGAGCTGATGCAAAAGCTGGGTCTCTCTTACGAGGATGACGAAGAAGAGGATGAGGAAGAAAAGCAGGAAGATATGATGCGCCTGCTGAAAGGCGGCAACTAACGGTTTTACACCGTGGGTCTTCCCGTCCTGCTTATAACCCTTCCGGTTATATGTTATCTGGTGTGGTTATTCGTTAAACTACAGCGGTTGTCGCGGCGACAGAAGTGGCTGCGCAACCGGCTTATCACCCGCACTGGGGTTAAGCCGGTACGCCGTACCCGCCAGAGACGCCATCGGAAGGAGTGAGCATGTCTGAACAGCTAATAGACTGGGACCTGGCCCTGATCCAGAAATATAACTATTCCGGGCCACGATATACCTCGTACCCGACCGCGCTGGAGTTCTCTGAAGACTACGGTGCAGAAGCGTTTTTGCACGCCGTGGCGCGTTACCCTGAGCGCCCACTTTCGTTATACGTTCACATCCCGTTCTGCCATAAACTGTGTTACTTCTGTGGCTGCAATAAGATTGTGACCCGTCAGCAGCATAAAGCCGATCAATACCTCGATGCCCTGGAACAAGAAATTATTCACCGCGCACCGTTGTTTTCTGGACGGCATGTCAGCCAGCTACACTGGGGTGGCGGTACACCAACTTACTTAAATAAAGCGCAAATCAGCCGCTTAATGACGCTACTGCGGGCTAACTTTCAGTTTAACGCGGATGCCGAAATTTCGATCGAAGTGGATCCGCGTGAAATCGAGCTGGATGTTCTCGATCATTTACGTGCTGAAGGGTTTAATCGCCTGAGCATGGGGGTGCAGGACTTCAACAAAGAAGTTCAGCGCCTGGTGAACCGTGAGCAGGACGAGGAATTTATCTTTGCGCTACTTAACCATGCGCGTGAGATCGGTTTCACCTCGACGAATATCGACCTTATTTACGGCCTGCCAAAACAGACGCCGGAAAGCTTTGCTTTCACCCTGAAGCGGGTGGCGGAGTTGAATCCAGATCGTCTGAGCGTCTTTAACTATGCGCACCTGCCAACGCTTTTCGCAGCCCAGCGCAAGATCAAAGATGCTGACCTGCCCAGCGCACAGCAAAAGTTGGATATCCTGCAGGAAACCATCTCTTCACTAACCGAAACCGGCTATCAGTTCATTGGAATGGATCACTTCGCTCGCCCGGACGACGAACTGGCAATTGCCCAGCGCGAAGGTGTTCTGCATCGGAATTTCCAGGGCTATACCACCCAGGGCGATACCGACTTGCTGGGTATGGGCGTATCCGCCATCAGTATGATTGGCGACAACTACGCACAGAACCAAAAAGAGCTGAAACACTATTATCAGCAGGTTGATGAACAAGGGAATGCACTGTGGCGCGGTATTGCGCTGACCCGCGATGACTGCATTCGTCGGGATGTTATTAAGCTGCTGATCTGCAACTTCCGCCTCGACTATGCTGCTGTGGAACAGCAATGGGATTTGAACTTTGCGGATTATTTTGCTGAAGATCTGAAGCTGTTGGCACCACTGGCGAAAGATGGGCTGGTGGATGTGGATGAGAAGGGAATTCAGGTTACGCCGAAGGGTCGCCTGTTGATCCGTAATATTTGCATGTGCTTTGATGCTTATCTACGCCAGAAAGCGCGGATGCAGCAGTTCTCTCGGGTGATTTAATGACGTTGTCCGGTGGCGCTTTGCTTACCGGGCCTACACGTTGCGATAACCTGTAGGCCGGATAAGCGTTAGCGCCATCCGGCGCGCCTTCAGCTAAACAGCCCAACCAGCGCAGCGCACAGTACTGCGGCAACCGCGGTTTGTGGCGTGTGGCTGTCGACTGAGCCGCTCGATAGCAGATTAATGATTGATTCCAACATGATGACTTCCCCCCGTTTGCCGGGCACGATCATACTTAACTCATCGGAACAGTAAAGCGCAAAATAGCAGCAATTTGCGCTCAATTATCAATCTTTACACAGTGACTTTTCGTCACTCCATTCCGAGTTCTTTTAACTTGCGCGTCAAGGTATTACGCCCCCAGCCGAGCAAACGTGCCGCTTCCTGTTTGTGCCCCTGGGTATGACGTAGCGCGGTGCTCAACAGCGTCCGCTCCATCTCCGGTTGAGCCTCTGACAGCAAGTTTTGATGACCGGAACGCAATGCCCGGTCTGCCCACTGTGCCAACAGGGTTGCCCAGCTGTCTGGCTGCATATGCGAAGGCGCATCGGGCACGCTGGCTTCAAACAGTTCGGCCGGTAAGTCCTGAATCAGCACTTCCTGCCCGGCAGCCATTACGGTCAGCCAGCGACAGGTGTTTTCAAGCTGACGAACGTTACCTGGCCAGGCCAGACGTGTAAGTGCCGCTTCGGTTTCAGGGTGGAGTTGCTTGGCTTCCACACCCAACTCGCGGGCGGCTTCCTGCAGGAAATGACGTGCCAGACGGGGGATATCTTCCCGACGCTCACGCAGCGGGGGCAAATGGACGCGAATTACGTTCAGACGGTGGAACAAATCCTCACGGAATTTGCCTTCCTGCACGCGCAGTTCCAGGTTCTGGTGGGTGGCCGCGATAATCCGAACATCTACCTTTACGGGCGCGTATCCGCCAACGCGGTAAAACTGTCCATCGGCTAATACGCGCAACAAGCGTGTCTGCACGTCCAGCGGCATATCGCCAATTTCATCAAGGAAGAGGGTGCCGCCATCAGCCTGTTCGAAACGCCCCTGACGAATGGTATTCGCCCCGGTAAACGCCCCTTTTTCGTGGCCAAATAGCTCAGACTCAATCAAATCTTTCGGAATGGCTGCCATGTTAAGCGCGATAAACGGTGCTTTGACGCGCGGGCTGTGGCGGTGCAGGGCGTGGGCGACCAGCTCTTTACCCGTCCCGGACTCTCCATTTATCAGCACGCTGATTGACGAGCGGGAGAGGCGGCCAATGATGCGGAATACATCCTGCATCGCGGGCGCTTCGCCGATGATATCGGTGGTCGGGCCGTTGATCTGAATATTACGCGGCTGCTGCTGTTCCTGATAATGGCTGATGGCGCGCTCGACCAGTGCTACCGCTTCGTCAATATCAAAAGGTTTGGGCAGATAGTCGAACGCCCCTTGCTGGTAAGCGCTGACGGCGGCATCCAGATCGGAATGGGCAGTCATTATGATGACCGGAAGCATCGGGTGACGCTGCTTAATCTGTTTTAACAGCGTCAGACCGTCCATACCCGGCATGCGGATATCCGACAACAGCACATCCGGTGTTTTGCTGGCCAGCGCATCCAGCACCTCTTTACCACTTTCAAATGTGGTGCAGCTTAGTCCTGCCCCTGCGAGCGCACGTTCAAGCACCCAACGGATGGAACTATCGTCATCAACGACCCAGACTATTCCTCGTTGCATAAACGTCACCTTTATTTCCTGATAGGCAGGTAAACCGAGAATTCGGTATGACCCGGCCAACTGGTAAATTCAATTTTGCCGGAATGTTGATCGATCAAATTACGGGCGATGGATAATCCAAGTCCGGTACCGCCTTCGCGGCCGCTGACCATTGGGTAGAACAGCGTATCCTGCAAATGCGAGGGAATGCCCGGACCGTTGTCCTCAACATCAATACGTGCCGCCAGACGGTAACGCATACCGTGCAGCGTGAGCTGAAACGCGGTGCGGGTGCGCAGAATAATTTCTCCGCCTTCCGGTCCCAGCGCCTGTAGCGCATTACGCACGATATTCAGCAGAACTTGTTCTATCTGATCCGGATCGTGCAGCAGTTCTGGCAGGCTAGGGTCGTAATCACGAATCAGCGTGACGTTTTCGGGAAGCTCCATCGACACCAGCGCCACCACGCGCTCTGCCACTTTATGAATGCTTTCCGTGATATGCATACCTGGCTGTTGCGGCCCCAACAGGCGATCAACCAGATTACGCAGGCGGTCAGCCTGCTCAATAATGACTTTGGTATATTCCGTCAGCGCCGGGTCCGGAAGCGCCTTGCTAAGAAGCTGAGCCGCTCCGCGCAGGCCGCCTAACGGATTTTTAATTTCGTGTGCCAGACCACGCACCAGATCGCGCGCGGCGATTTGCTGGGCATGCTGGAGTTGTTCCTGGCTCAGACGACGCTGGTTATCCATTGGCGCCATCTCCAGCAGGATAAGGCCATCAGGCAGCCTCTGCGCGGTCACAGAGAGGATATGTGAGTGGCTGTCTATCACCAGCGTCACTTCGTTATCCGTGAAGCCCTGACCCGCTTCCAGGCTCTCTCGCATCAGTCCGATGTTTAAGGAGAAATAACTCAACAGATCGGGAAGCGGTGTGCCAAACAGTTTGCGGGAACTTTGCGCGAGCAGCTGTTGCGCCGCCGGGTTGGCGTAATGCACCGCCAGCTCATCGTCGACGAGTAAAATGCTGTTGATTAACGAATTGAGGATCTGCCCAGCATCGGGCAGCGTGCCGGTTGCCATTCAGCAGTCTCCTGAAAAGTGTTGCACCAATTTAGTGCATTATAGCTTTTTACATCAAAAAAGCGCGAAAAAGCAGGTTGTTAGTGGAGAAAAAAGCCCATCCTGGGATGGGCTACAGATGACTGGCAAACATAGATGCCGGATGGCGGCTTTGCCTTATCCGGCCTACAAGGTAATGCTACCCTCCAGGCCTGATAAGTTTGCGCCATCAGGCGTCCTATCATTCGCCATCGATCTCAAGCCTGCCTGCGCAGGCTAAAAGTTCCACGGCAACTCAAAAACTCCTGACGTCTTTCGCGCCGCTGCTGCGTTGGCTACCTTCGCTCACCCCAGTCACATAGCTACCTATGCTCCTGGGGACTTGCTCAGTTGCCGCCTTGCCGCAACGTGAAATTCGTCGGATTTTTAATATAAGATTAAACGCTATAGTACAGCTCAAACTCTACCGGGTGCGGAGTCATGCGCACGCGGTCATCTTCTTCGCGACGCAGCGCAATGTACGCATCGATCGCTTCATTGGTGAACACGCCGCCTGCGGTCAGGAACTCGCGGTCCAGATCCAGTTCTTTCAGTGCTTCTTCCAGAGAGCCTGCAACCTGTGGGATCTCTTTCGCTTCTTCCGGCGGCAGGTCGTACAGGTTTTTGTCCATGGCTTCGCCTGGGTGGATCTTGTTCTTAATACCGTCCAGGCCAGCCATCAGCAGTGCAGCGAAGCACAGGTACGGGTTAGCTGCCGGGTCCGGGAAGCGCACTTCGATACGACGCGCTTTCGGAGAAGCAACTACCGGAATACGAATGGATGCAGAACGGTTACGGGCAGAGTAAGCCAGCATGACCGGTGCTTCGTAACCCGGGACCAGACGCTTGTAAGAGTTGGTGGTCGGGTTCGCCAGGGCGTTGATCGCTTTAGCGTGCTTGATAACGCCGCCGATGTAGTACAGCGCCTGCTCAGACAGACCTGCATATTTGTCACCAGAGAACAGGTTTACGCCGTTCTTGGACAGGGACATGTGGCAGTGCATGCCGGAACCGTTATCGCCAAACATAGGTTTTGGCATAAAGGTCGCAGTTTTACCGAAACGGTGCGCAACGTTGTGAACGACATACTTGTAGATCTGAATTTCGTCCGCTTTTTTAGTCATGGTGTTAAAGCGGGTTGCGATTTCGTTCTGACCAGCGGTCGCGACTTCGTGGTGGTGCGCTTCAACAACCAGACCCATCTCTTCCATGATCAGACACATGGTAGAACGGATGTCCTGAGAAGAATCTACCGGAGGAACCGGGAAGTAACCGCCTTTGACGCCAGGACGGTGACCTTTGTTGCCACCTTCGTATTTGGTGGAGGAGTTCCATGCGCCTTCGATATCATCGATAGCGACGTGGGAACCGGAAATAGACGCGCCGAAACGGATGTCGTCAAACAGGAAGAACTCTGGCTCTGGCCCGAACAGAACGGTGTCTGCGATGCCGGTAGCGCGCAGGTATTCTTCAGCGCGTTTCGCAATGGAGCGCGGGTCGCGGTCGTAACCCTGCAGCGTACCTGGTTCCAGGATATCGCAACGGATGATCAGGGTAGACTCTTCAAAGAACGGGTCGATGAGTGCAGTCGACGCATCTGGCATCAGAACCATGTCTGATTCGTTAATGCCTTTCCAGCCACCGATTGAGGAGCCGTCAAACATTTTGCCTTCTTCAAAGAATTCGGCATTTACCTGGTGAGCAGGAATAGTGACGTGCTGTTCTTTACCTTTAGTATCTGTGAAGCGCAAATCAACAAACTTCACTTCGTGTTCGTTCAGCATCGTCAAAACGTGTTCAGCGGACATACTTACTCTCCCGGATTGGTCATTGTCGTCGTGGTAACGAAGTCTTCAATTCTGCAAAAATTGGCCGTGTCGCCGTAAAAAATATAAAGCGAAATCTGTGCCAACTTTTAAATTGCCCCTAAAAGGCGTTATCATGCGCACCATCGTGCAAAGGGGCTGCACCATGAAGGTTGTGTTGCACCATTATAGTGCTTCAATGTGAACATTAAGCACCATATTGGTGCAAAGCACCTCAGATTACCCCTTTTAACGCTCCGTGAATGTGATCACAAAGAAACTCTGCAATACTTGTTTGCGGAGGATGTTTGTGATCCTGTTTTGTACTGCGATTAATCCGTGTACAATAACGCGCTATTTCTAAAATGCCTGAGGCAAAGTTGTGATCGAAAATTTGCGTAACATCGCCATCATCGCGCACGTAGACCATGGTAAAACGACCCTGGTAGACAAGCTGCTCCAACAATCCGGTACGTTCGATGCACGTGCTGAAACCCAAGAGCGCGTGATGGACTCCAACGATTTGGAGAAAGAGCGTGGGATTACCATCCTCGCTAAAAACACCGCTATCAAATGGAATGACTACCGTATCAACATCGTTGATACCCCAGGGCACGCCGACTTCGGTGGTGAAGTTGAACGTGTAATGTCCATGGTCGACTCCGTGCTGCTGGTGGTGGATGCAATGGACGGTCCGATGCCGCAGACGCGCTTCGTGACCAAAAAAGCCTTTGCCCATGGCCTGAAGCCAATTGTTGTTATCAACAAAGTTGACCGTCCTGGCGCGCGTCCTGACTGGGTTGTTGACCAGGTATTTGACCTGTTCGTTAACCTCGACGCTACCGACGAGCAGCTGGACTTCCCGATCGTTTACGCTTCCGCGCTGAACGGTATCGCTGGTCTGGATCACGAAGACATGGCTGAAGACATGACTCCGCTGTATCAGACCATCGTTGATCGCGTACCGGCTCCGAACGTAGACCTTGATGGCCCGCTGCAGATGCAAATCTCCCAGCTGGACTACAACAACTACGTTGGCGTAATCGGTATCGGTCGCATCAAACGCGGTAAAGTTAAACCGAACCAGCAGATCACTATCATTGATAGCGAAGGCAAAACCCGTAACGGTAAAGTCGGTAAAGTTCTGACCCACCTGGGTCTGGAACGTATCGAGAGTGATATTGCCGAAGCAGGCGATATCATCGCGATCACTGGTCTGGGCGAACTGAACATCTCCGACACCATCTGCGACCCGCAGAACGTCGAAGCGCTGCCGGCTCTGTCCGTTGATGAACCGACCGTAACCATGTTCTTCTGCGTAAACACCTCTCCGTTCTGTGGTAAAGAAGGTAAATATGTTACCTCTCGTCAGATCCTTGACCGCCTGAACAAAGAGCTGGTGCACAACGTTGCGCTGCGCGTTGAAGAAACCGAAGATGCGGATGCGTTCCGTGTATCCGGTCGTGGTGAGCTGCACCTGTCAGTTCTGATCGAAAACATGCGTCGTGAAGGTTTCGAGATGGCGGTTTCCCGTCCGAAAGTAATCTTCCGCGAAATCGATGGCCGTAAACAAGAGCCGTTCGAGAACGTAACGCTGGACGTCGAAGAACAGCATCAGGGGTCTGTGATGCAGGCTCTGGGTGAGCGTAAAGGCGACCTGAAAAACATGAATCCAGATGGCAAAGGCCGCGTACGTCTTGACTACGTGATCCCAAGCCGTGGTCTGATCGGCTTCCGTTCAGAATTCATGACCATGACTTCCGGTACCGGTCTGCTGTACTCCACTTTCAGCCACTACGACGACGTTCGTGCGGGTGATGTGGGTCAGCGTCAGAACGGCGTACTGATTTCCAACGGCCAGGGTAAAGCAGTTGCGTTCGCACTGTTCAGCCTGCAGGACCGCGGTAAGCTGTTCCTGGGTCACGGTGCTGAAGTTTACGAAGGCCAGATCATCGGTATTCACAGTCGTTCTAACGACCTGACTGTAAACTGCCTGACCGGTAAGAAACTGACCAACATGCGTGCGTCCGGTACTGACGAAGCAACGGTTCTGGTTCCGCCGGTTAAGATGACTCTGGAGCAGGCTCTGGAATTCATCGATGACGACGAACTGGTAGAAGTAACACCAACGTCTATCCGTATTCGTAAACGTCACCTGACTGAAAACGATCGTCGCCGTGCAATGCGTGGCGCGAAAGAAGAGTAAATTCTTTACGTTCTCTATGAAAAACCTGTCTTTATGGCAGGTTTTTTTATATTTTTGAACTAAGGTATCCATAATTAAACGGATAAATTATGAAAGAAATTATTGATTACTTTCAGCTTGGTGCAAATGGAATGGCTTTAGTTATTGCTGGCTGGATATATATTGCCTATATTAGAAATCTAAAGTCTCAAATCGATATAAAAGAAGAACAACTAAAAACTTTAGAGAAAAATGTTAATCTCTGGAAGGATAAGGCAAACATAATGGAGCAAAAAACGCCTGAATATATTGAGGAAGTGCTTTCTAAGAGAATAAAACATAGAGAGGATGAAATAAAGAGATTAGAAGGTGATCGAGATGAAAACTCTAGATTGATATCATTAAGAACTCGAGATATAACTAGATTAAAAGAGCAACTTCAACGAACTATTTATCTCGGTCGGACTTTGACGTACTATGATGAAGATAATGATGAGGAACTCCCGATTCCAGAGGATGAAGTTGAAATAGAGGAAATGGGAGAGATTTTTGTTGATAGTGCTAGTATTTTGATAACTGATCCTTGTTACATAGATTCAAATTGGGACAGTAATGAAGAATTCGAAGATATACGAATTTATAGCAACAAAGAAAATAATAGATTATATCGTTTTCAAGTGGATTTTAATCATTATGAAGAAATACCAGATGGCTGCCTTAAAACAGTAAATCAATTAATAAAAGAAAATGTTTTCACAGAGTTGAAACTAAATAAAGAATATAATTTTTCTTACGCGGGTGCCGCCAATGCAAGTTTATCAGAAAAAGGTTACCATTCTTTGAAATTTAAAAATGGACTTGAGGGAGCAGGTTTATGTGTGAAAACAGTATATGGTGATGGGGGATATATAGTTTATGGTGAAAGGTATAAGGGGGATTTAGTGAGAATATTTATCGAATTGAGATAAGTTGTAAAAGAAATAAAGAAGCCGCTGAGCGTCGCAGCTTCTTTATCAAAAATTAGAAGAAATACTTCACACCAATACGAATCTGGTTTTGTTCGCGGTGATACGGCTCGACATTGCGATCTAACCAGCGTAACTCAAAATAGGGCAACCAGCGCTCGTTGATGCGGTATTTAAACGTATTGGTAATTTCCCAATGATGATCTTTACCATTACTACTATTGAAGTCATTTACTCGAATAAAATAGTGCGGCTCAAAAGTGTAGGAAAATTTATCGGTAATAGTGAAGTTCCAGTAGTTACCTATCTCATAGGTGTCATTGTTATCCTGATCTCCGTTTAAATCAGTGGAACTGTAGTTATTATGATTATATCGGTTACGTACTGTCAGATTAAACCACGGGGAGAATTTATAGTTAACATCCAGGTAAACGGCACCACCCGAACCAATACTCTTATCGTTTATCAGTCCACCGGGCTGGATGGTTAATTTATCTGTCGGTTTAAATAACGGATACCAGCCCTCTATTTCGTTATAGCCGTGTTTTAACTCATCTTTGCGTTGCATGGTGTAGGTGTTGGTGAGCATGATACCCGCACCCATATCAGAGTTATAGCCGACGCGCAGCATGACCTCCATCTGATCGGAGGCCAGATTGTAAGCTTCACGGTTCTCTACATAAGCGCCGGCGAAAACAGAGGTGGATGCCACAGAGGATAAGAGAATTATTGTATTTAATTTTTTCATAATAAATCCATTTTTTAAGCGTAGGGAGGCCGCCATCCATTAAGATGGAATAAGCGGCAATTATTTTTATATGTTTACAGCAGAGGCTTTCTTTTTATGGCTAATGCGTTCTGGTTGAATGTTATTTTTCTTCCGTTGACTGATTTCCTCAATGATAAAAGCAAAACGGGCTTCGCTGAGTTTATAAAAAAATCCCATCGTGATGGCCGCAATAATTGCCAGCCCGCAGGGCCACAGGAAAATAAGCTGGCGCAAGCCAAGCAAGGTTGCATCACTCTGGGCGATATTGGGGATATAACCGATTTGCGTCAGCATGATGCCCGGCAGGAACCCAGCGAGCGCAGCGGAAATTTTGCGCGAAAAGGTATAACCCGTATACACCGAGCCTTCAGCGCGGATCCCCGTTTTCCATTCGCCATAATCGACCGTATCCGGAACCAGCGCCCAGTTCAGGCTGTTAACAAAAGCGGTTCCGAAGAAGGCTAAGCAAGAGAAAATCACAAAATAAAAGGAGTTATAACCCCAAAAATAATTTAAAATATCGCCAGCGGCCCATAAAACCATACCTGCTAAATATACGCGTTTCTTGCCAAAGCATCTCACGGTCCAGGGGACTAACAAAACACCAATAATTACGCAACCCATACTAAAAAAACCCATCCAGGATAATAGGTTAATGTCATTTAGTACATATTGGGTATAATAAACCTGAATGGCGAGCTTGATATTAAATGCTGCTAGTGTACACAAATTTGCAATGCATAGAACTAATAGTGGTGGGTTGTGAAAAATTGCACAAAATGATTTGATTATGCTTGTTTTATGCCCCAGAGAGAGGGGCTCAATGTAATGTTCTTTGGTTCCCTTATAACATAACATGATAAAAACAAAACCAAAGATAGAGAAAATTAAGGCTGCACAACCATAACCAATGGTAGTTGTAGAGAATAAAGATTGAAGAGGAATAAAAGCAACCGTACAGATTAATAAACCTATTGTTGCCCCACCTTGTCGAAAAGCTGCCAGTTGTGCTCGTTCATTTGGATTTTTTGTTATTGCAGGAATCATGGCGCCATATGAACAGTTCATTAGACTGTAAAACAGACCGAATAGCATAAATAGACCAGTGGCAATAGCAGTCTTGAGCGGCAGGCTAAATGTTGTAGCAATAAACTGAACTGTCGCAATAATCGCGGATGGTACAGCTGCATACAGAATAAAAGGTCTGAATTTCCCCCTGGAACCTATGTTTTTTTGAGAGTCGAGAAGAAATCCGGTTAGCATATCTGTAAATGCTGTAAAGAATTTTGCTATAAGGAAAATAACCCCACCATAATATGCAGGCATTCCTAGCTCATCTGTGTAAAATTTGAGCAAATACAATGTGCCAATGCTTAGCATTAGATTGGAGCCAATATCACCCGCGCCGTAAGCGAGTTTTTCTTTCAGGCTTAATTTTAGCGTTAGCGGATCATGGTCAGGCATAACCACTCCTTACAACGCCCCGAAGGGCGTCATTAATTATTATTGTTAAGCAGTACGTTTACGCGCTTCTATTTCTTCAACGATACGGAAGTACATTTTCTCGTTGAGGTTGTAAAAACAGCCCATTGTAATCATGGCGAGCACTGCGAGCACACAAGGATATATGAAGATCAACTGACGTAATCCTTCAACAGTGCTGGCCGACTGCACTACGTTTGGAATGTAGCCAATTTGAGTAAGCATCCATCCAGGGAAAAAGCCAGCCAGCGCCTGGGACATTTTGCGAAAGAAGGTGAGCCCGGTATAAACTGTCCCTTCGGAACGAACACCAGTACGCCATTCGCCATATTCCACTGTGTCCGAGACCAGCGCCCAGTTCAGACTGTTGACGAATGCTGAGCCAAAGAATGCCAGGCAGGAGAAGGCTACGAAACTCACTGAAGTGTCACCGAAGCCGTAGTTAAGCAGATCGCCCACAGCCCAAATTATCAGCCCACCGATATAGACCTTTTTCTTACCAAAGCGGCGTACTGCAGCAGGCATCAAAAAGACGCCGATGAATATACAACCCATGCTGAAGAAGCCCATATAGGACAAAATAATCGGATCGTTCAGCACGTACTGGGTGTAGTAGACCTGAATCGCCAGTTTGACATTAAATGCCGCAAGGGTGCAGAGGTTGGCAACGCACAAAATAAATAGTGGGCGATTACCCGCGATTGCGCGGAAGGATTGCAAAATTCCTGCTTTTTGTGCGGAATCAGCCTGTTTGACCTCAACATAACGCTCTTTGACACCCGCATAGCAAAGCCACATAAATAGCAGCCCGCATAACGAGAAAAGAGCAGCCGTAACGGCATATTGCAGCTGTTGATTGCCTTCAATCAAATTCATTACCGGTACAAAAGCAACGGTGCCAATGAGAAGGCCTAAGGTGGATCCACCCTGGCGCCAGGCGGCTAGCGAGGCACGTTCATTTGGATTTTTGGTTATGGCTGGCACCATCGCGCCATAAGAGCAGTTCATCAGGCTGTAGCACAATCCATACAGCATAAACAACAGCGTTGCGACGACCGTTTTGCCCGTAATTTCTAACGGTGTCCCTATAAAGTTGGCTGTAGCCAGCAGTGCTACTGGGAATGATCCATACAGAACGAAAGGGCGAAATTTACCTTTCGGTCCTATTTTTCGCCGCGAGTCGAGCACAATACCGGTGCCCATATCGGTAAATGCGGTAAAGAATTTAGCGATTAAGAAGATAATCCCACCATAGGTTCCCGGAAGACCGAGGACATCTGTGTAGAATTTCAACAAATAGAGTGTGCCAATATCCAGCAGAATATTGGAACCCAGATCGCCTATGCCATAAGCTATTTTTTCTTTAAGTGGCAGGCGTAGCGTTGCCGGATCAGCAGAGGTTTGACTCATTATTATTCTCCATGTGCCCGCGAGTTTCCCCGCGGGCGAGCCGTGTTAGATATTGCGTAAGGTGGCAAACAGTGACGCCCACTCACTCTTCGCGCGATAAAACACCGGAGGCTTGCCAATTGGCGCTTCCACGGTGATGTCACCGCCCTGATAAGTTTCCCCTGTCCAGACGTTGACCCAGTTATCCTCTGGTAGATACAGCGTCCAGTCGTGCTTACCCTGCTCATGAACCGGTGCGACCAGCAGATCCTGTCCCAGCAGGTACTGATATTTCAGGGTGTAGGTTTGCGTATCGTTTTCGTAGTGCAGGAACAATGGGCGCATAACCGGTAGCCCGGTGGCGCTGTTTTGTGCGACGGCCTGTTTGAGGTACGGTTTCAGGGTGGTGAACACGGTGGTCATACGGGCAAAGTGGGCAATGGTTTCAGCATCACCATCAAACTGCCAGTTATCGCCGGGGCGGTTACCTTCGTGGGTGCGCATCATCGGCGTGAAGGCGCTAAAATCACACCAGCGCAGCAACAGCTCTTTGCTGCGTTTCATGTCAAACAGTGTGGTGTAACCGCCAATATCGCTGTGGTGCAGGCCGTGGCCGGTCATGGCCAGCGACAATGCAGCAGGAACAACTGAGGCGAGACCATCGTCGAGGCTCCAGTCAACGTTCTGATCGCCGGCCCACATCATGGTGGAATACTTCTGACTACCGGTGTAACCCGCGCGCATAAAGAACAGGATTTCACCAAGTTTGCCGGTTTCCTGCAGTGCGTCGTAGTTACATTTCGCCCACAGCGCGGGCCAGGCGTTGTGCATGATCTCGGCGCTGACACCGTTATGCAGATACGTATCGGTCGGCAGATATTCACCGAAGTCCGCCATCCAGCCGCCGTAGCCCAGCGCGATCATGTTCTTTTTGATGACCTCTTTGAACCAGTCGTAGGCTTCGGGGTTGGTCAGGTCGACCACGCCGCCATAAAACTCGCCGAACTCAACCAGATAGTCATCGCCGGAGGCATCTTTCGCCAGATACCCACGTGCTGCGGCTTCCGCGCACAGGTCTTTATCGCTGGCAACATAGGGGTTGATATAAGAGAGGAACTGCACGCCTTCTTCTTTCCACTGCTTAATACGGCTATCCAGTTGCGGATAGTTGTCGCTGTTCCACTTCCAGTTCCACATCACGCGCTTGCCAAAGGAAGTCATGCGGATCCCGGACCAGTCCTGCGCCCAGATGCCGTTTACCTTCACGCCCGCATTACGCATGGTGTCCAGTTTGTTCTGGCAAACCTCAGTACCGCCCTGGATACCGAGCGTGACGCCGTCGTAAATCCAGTCCGGCAGTTCTGGCTGGCGACCTAACAATGCGGTTAGTTTCTCCAGCAGCGAAATGTAAGTCTCGGCGCACTCAACGCGCAGGGTGGTTTTGTCTTCCCACAGCGCCAGCTCGTGATACTCCGGCGCGCTGAAGTCGAAATTCATGTAGCAGCTGTTATCAACGTGGCAGTAGTACTTCTGCGTGCTGACAAAGGTTGGTTGCGGGAAGAAGGTCCAGTAGTCGCCGCCGCCGGCGTTCTCTTTGCAATCCGCCTGCCAGGTGACATAGCTGTTTTTGTTACGGCCCACGCCCTGTTCGCTGGTCCACAGCGGGAACGGTTTACCGCGTAAGTCGAAGTAAGAGAACTGTTCACCGCAGCCGTAGATGTGGTCGTCCGCCCTGGCGGCCAGACGCAACCAAATGCGGTTATGGCTGAGATCGTCGTTATGCAGATCCAGCTTCAGGCGACCCTGTTCATCGGTAGAGATGTGCAGCGTGGCGTTGATGGTATTACCGCGGCTGAAATGTACCAGCCAGCCATCAGGTGACTCGCTAACCGTGGCGTCGGTCAGAGCAATCTTCTCATTGAGCTTGTCTTTGATGCTGAAGTTGCCGCGAAACATGTCAATGTCGGCAACGCCAGCGCCGATCCATAGACAAGGGGTTTCTGTGCTGTGACGTAAAATCAGGCGCTGGTGGTACGTTAGCGTAAAGCCATCAATATTCTTTTCTATCAGGACAGAGGATAAATGCCTACTTTGCGTGCTCATAAAATATTCTCCATGAAATTGAGGAACGCGAGCATACTGATTGGTTATGGTTTGCTATTATTCATTAGCCTTAAATAGTTATGCGCTACCCTTAAGTAGCGCTAGAACAAGACAAACTCTTATTATTTGCTAGCATCCACTCTACGAATCTCAGCAATTTTTTTACCTAAAAGTATTTGTAATGCCGCCAACAGCACAAATGGTGGTAAGAGCGCCGTGATAGCTGAAATACCCAATGCACCTTTTATTAACATTGCACCCGAAGCGATTAATAATAAAAATACTAAAACACGGAATACTTTTACCGAAATGCGCTTATGCACATATTGCCCAACCAAGGAACCGAGTATCATTGTAGGAATACAGAAAATAACCAGTTTAAATGTCGAAATTGTTAATATTCCACTCGTTGCCAGACCGCCGACAACGGCAATGTTGTTAGCCGTAAAGAACGCATTCAGCGTACCGCGAAAAGCGGCTGGACCCAGGTTACGTAGCATTCCATACATCACAACTGGTGGTCCGTTTGTGGAAAAGGCCGCTCCTAACGCACCAGCAACTGCCCCTAACGGCGCCGCAATCCAACGTCTGTCATAGATGGGTAGGCGAGGAATAAACATACTGTAGAATGAGTAGAGAATAAGAAAACCGCCCAATCCTATTTTCATAATGTGGTCAGGCAGATAGGAAAGTGCATATAAACCTACCGGAATGCCAAGGAAAGAGAAGCCGATAAGAACGGCAGCCGATCGCCAGTCCGTTTCTTTACGAGATAACCATGTGGCATAAATGGCGGTTGCTGTTCCTACAATAACAGAAAGTGGTGTTGCCATTTTTACCGGTAGCATCAGGGTGATGAGCGGCATGGTTGTCAATCCACCACCAAAGCCAGCACATATTCCTACGAATGTATAAAGAAACATTAAGGCGATAACGGTGTATATAACATTAGATTCCAACATCACGCCATCAGGTGTAAATAAATTAAAGAAATCCATTATAATTCCTTCATTATCAAATTCTAAAATATTACCGTGAACTTTTTAAGTCAGGGTAATGGGTATCCTGCACAAATAAATACTTGAACTATATGCATTCACCGTGAATATTAAAAAATAATGTATGCTGCTGTTTTGGTTTAAGTAATAGTAAGTCGATCCCAGAGTTAAAGGCATTAGGTGGACAACTCATCGGCTCGATAGCTAATCCCTGACGATTCAACTTTTCGCCACTATAGACCTGAAGCCACGGCTGATCGGAACACAAACTAACAGCCAACTGCTGTTGTTCGTTAATAATTTTCGCCTCCCACCGCTCGCCGCAAGTTTTGAAAGTATGATCAATCCGTTTATCACCGATTTTTTGTTGGACGGAATAGTCCAAATTCAGCTCATCGACGCGAAGTAACGTTGTTGAGTTAGACTGTGTATCGAAAGCAAAAACCTCATTTGCAGGAAGCAGCAGCGTATAGTCATCAACAGGCGTTAAATCACAGGTTAAATAAGGGTGAATACCGACTCCGTAAGGTGCTGATTTATCGCCGACATTTTGGCTAATTATCTCAACGGACAGCCCAGTTGTTGCGTCCAGTGAGTAAATCACTCGTGAGATCAATGCGAATGGGTAGCCATAGCTTGGTGGCAGAAATATGGAAAATGAGGCTTTTTCTGCCGTTAATTCATCAATTTGCCAGTCTCGCCATGCAAGTAAACCGTGAATAGCGGTATTAGAACCATGTTCATTAATCGGTAGCTGATACTCATGCCCATCATGCTGATAGATGCCATTGGCAATACGATTTGGCCAAGGGATTAATACCTTACCCAGATGAGCAAGAGGCATCTCTTCTGGTTTATGAGGTATAACCAGATGTTTGCCCTGCCAGGTTAATTCGGCAAGACCGGCACCAACTGAAACTATTTGCGCCCGGTAATCACCTGCAGCGAGTAATATCGTATTCCCACCACTATGCATACATATCACCTTAATATTAGATATCCTTACTAAACAACGGCATATGCAACATTCATTTGCTGATATGCCGTCTTTACCAGGCTTATTTATTTCGCATTGATATCTAACAAACCTGCTGCTACGGCTGGAGCCAGCCCTGGAGCGAGCGGAATGCGTGGGATTACCAGGCAGTGCAGCAGGTGATAAATGTCCTGCTTACCGTCCCAGACTTTGGTGGTCACTTTGTTGTCAGCATCCAACTCTTGCCACCATGAACCATTTTCATAGTCCATCAGGTATTTAATGCAGTAATCCCACCATGTCTGATACCAGGTTTCGTATTGACGATCCCCTGTTACGGTATAGAGGGCATAGGCTGTCCCCATTGCTTCTACAATTGGCCAGCGTACACGTTCGCGTACAACAGGTTTCCCTTCCCAATCAACGGTATACACAATACCGTCTGCCCCATCTGGAGCCCAGGCATCGCGTACTGTAGCGTGGAACAAACCTTTAGCATCTTCCAGCAGCCATGCTGGGGGTTGTTCGCATCTGGCTTCCAGCGCTGCGTGGATATGCAGCATTAAACGACCCCATTCGATCCAATGGCCTGGCGTGCCGCCAAATGCACGGAAACGGTGTGCTGGATTTTCTTTGTTATAGTCGCGGATAGGATTCCATTGAGCATCAAAGTGCTCATTCACACGGTAATGATTGTTTCTGGCTACATCATGAATGATGACGGATGCGATTCTGATAGCGCGATCCAGCCATTTTTTGTCATGGGTAACGTCATAAACGATCAGGAAAGCCTCGACCGCGTGCATGTTGGCGTTACCGCCGCGGTAATCTTCCGTCTGGCTGAAGGCTTCGTCCCAGGACTCAAGGCACATCTGCTCTTCTTCACTCCAGAAGTATTTCTCAATAACTTCTATGGTGTAATCCAGTAATTTCCTGGCTTCAGGATGCCCGGTTGTTACTGCGCTGGCTGCGCCCAGCAGTGCAAAAAAGTGTTGATACCCTTGTTTGGAGGCATCCATCACGCCTTCGTCATTCACGCAGGCATACCAACCACCGTATTTTTTATCGAGTAACGCGCCATTCATAGCCTTGATGCCGTGATCAACCAGATCATAGGCCCCTGGCCTGCCCATAGCCGCGGCCACAGAGTAAACGTGTAACATTCGGGCAGTAATCCATAGATGAGTCCCCATCTCTTCTTTAATTTGCCCCTTGTTACCCAGCCAGCCAAATCCGGTAGGGACAGCAGCATTTTTACCAAAGTTAAAGATGCGGTCGGTTTCCTGCTCCAGCCAGCGGTTGTGGCTCAATGTGTTAAACCATTTCATTCTTTGATCCTCGTATTAGCGGCGACGGGCCATCATTTCATCGACAATGTCACCTAAACGTTGCAATTTAGGTGCGGAAACATCACGCAGCATCAGTTCGGTATCCGGCAGGCCAATAACTGATGACCAGACCGCACGTCCGGCCAGGAAGCCGGATGCACCTGCCGTCATGGCCACGCTGACCGCGCGCGGGAACAGTTTTTCATCCACACCAGAGGAGAGAATGACCCACGGCATGTTGATGTTTTCATTCAGGCGCTGGGAGGCGCTAAGCAGTTCTTGTTGGGTACCTTTGCCGTACAGCGGCATTTCGACCTTGTAGAGATCGGCACCGCTGTCACCCAGCTCTTTTGCGGCATCGATAATGGCTTGTTCACGATCGAACTTATCGCCACGGCGTGGTGGGCGAACAACCGGTTCGATAATGCTCAGCAGGCCATTGGAATGGCATAGCTCATTGAATTCTTTCACCATATCAAGACGCTGTTGGGCATCTTCATCGCTGCGCCACAGCACCAGAAGTTTGAGAGCCTTAGCACCATCTTGTTTCACGGCCTGTGGGTTGATTTTTTTATCAATCACCACGCTATCGACCGGAATACCGTTGCCCGGAATGAATTCGTCGGCGGCAACAATCATGCCGCAGCTTTTCGCGATGGCATGTTGTTCCACCACCTGGCGGTAGCAGAACTGCTGATCGACCAGGATCGCAGAGGCATAGGGAGAAAGGATCTTCGCTGCATTTACTTTGAAATCAGTCAGCACGCTGTCGCTCACCGGGGATTTCGCACCCGCAGCGGCAAACATTAAGCGCATGGCTTCGCGCTGATCGACTGCCAGCATGGCAAAACCGCCGGAAGCTCGGGTGATGTCTTTCAGGGTGTACTTCGTCATTGCTCTGTCCTTACTTATCTGTGTGTTTATTTAGCCCGGCGGATGCGCGAACCTGTTCAAGAATGGCCGTCCAGTCTTCCCGGCCACGGCCAGCGGCGCGTGCCTGGTTATAGACTTCGCGGGATGCCGCACCAAGCGGCATCGGCACGTGCAGTTGATTCGCCACATCCAGGGCGATGCCAAGATCCTTGTGGGCTAAGTCGATCATGAAGGCCGGGGAAAGATCGCCTTTCAGCACTTTGTTCGGCCAGGAGGTGGTGAAGTGGCCTTTTCCGGCAGGCGTCCCGCTCATCACTTTCAGGGCCACATCGAAGGAGAGACCGAGTGCTTCGCACAACACGGCGGCTTCGGCGGAGAGCGCATTTAGCGCAATGCTCATGTAGTTGTTGATGAGTTTGACGCGGATCCCCATGCCGGGACCGCCGGCATTGATCAATTCATTACCCATCGCCATCAGAACCGGTGTGGCGCGTTCTACCTGCTCAGCCGTTCCGCCAGCCAGCAGCAGTAGCGTGCCTGCGATCGCATGATCGGAGGTGCGCCCGACAGGGCAATCCATCATGCCGAAACCTCTGGCCTCCATGTCGCTAATCAGTTTGTCGGTCTGCAGCGGATGGATAGTGGACATATCAATGACCAGCGCTTGTGGCGACAGGCTCTCGCAAACCCCTTGCTCAGCGAACAAGACGCTGCGCACCAGATCGCCGTTGGGTAACATGGTGATGACAAACTCCGCGCCGTTTGCTGCCTGAGCCGGGCTGCTGGCAGACTGCGCCCCTTTTTCCACCAGGCACTGAACGGCATCCGGGTTAACGTCAAAGACGCTGAGTTGATGACCCTGCTTCAGCAAGTTGCTCGCCATGGGGGAACCCATCTGACCTAATCCGATAAATGCTATAACTGCCATAACGTTCTCCTGAGACGTGGATGTCATTTTCTGTCATTTAAAATCGTCTGTTTCTGTCTGTTTTTGATCGTATTTGTAATTTATGGTCAAAAAATTGACAGCCGTCACTTTTTAAACATTTTGTGAAATTAAAATGATCCCATCTTGAAACGCCTAAGGAATGAACATGATTCGTATTGCTTGTGTGGGTATTACCGTGATGGATCGCATCTATTACGTAGAAGGTTTACCGACTGAAGGAGGTAAATATGTGGCGAAGCGGTATACCGAAGTGGGCGGTGGGCCTGCTGCGACTGCGGCTGTGGCTGCGGCGAAGCTGGGCGCACAGGTGGACTTTATTGGCCGTGTGGGCGATGACGACACCGGAAACAGCCTGCTGGCAGAGCTGGAATCCCTGGGGGTAAACACGCGTTACACCCGGCGCTATGCAGGGGCGAACTCTTCACAGTCGGCGATTATGGTCGACGCGAAGGGAGAGCGAATTATTGTTAACTATCCCAGCCCGGACTTACTGCCGGATGCTGATTGGCTGAAGGAGATCGATTTTTCTCAGTGGGATGTGGTGTTGGCAGACGTGCGCTGGCACGAAGGGGCAAAACAGGCCTTCACGCTGGCGCGTCAGTCAGGGGTGATGACCGTGCTGGATGGCGACGTTACGCCGCAGGACATCAGTGAACTGGTGGCATTGAGCGATCATGCTGCGTTCTCTGAACCGGGGCTGGCGCGACTGACAGGGACAACGGAGACTGATTCTGGACTGAAAAAAGCACAAATGCTCACAAATGGTCATGTTTATGTGACGCGTGGCAGTGAGGGGTGTGACTGGATAAAAGATAATGCAGTGCAGCATCAGCCAGGATTTTCAGTCGATGTGGTAGATACCACCGGTGCCGGTGATGTTTTTCATGGTGCGCTGGCATTTAGTCTGGCCTGTGGGACCGCGCAGGAAGAGGCCGTCAGGTTCGCCAGTGGCGTCGCGGCACTGAAGTGTACGCGTCCGGGCGGACGTGCGGGGATCCCTGACTGTGATCAAACCCGATCTTTTCTGTCACTTTTTGTATAAAATGCCAGGGCAATGGTTTTTCGAGGAAATTTCATGAGTCTTACCGAACTGACCGGTAACCCGCGACACGATCAACTGCTGATGCTGATTAGCGAGCGCGGTTATATGAATATTGACGAACTTGCCAGTCTGCTGGATGTTTCCACCCAGACCGTGCGTCGTGATATTCGTAAGTTAAGCGAACAGGGATTAATTACGCGTCATCACGGCGGAGCAGGCAGAGCCTCCAGCGTGGTCAATACGGCGTTCGAACAGCGTGAAGTCTCCTGGACGGAAGAGAAAAAAGCCATCGCGGAAGCGGTAGCGGATTACATTCCCGACGGCTCAACGGTGTTCATTACCATTGGTACTACCGTTGAGCAGGTTGCGCGGGCGCTGTTAAACCATAACCATTTGCGCATCATCACCAACAGCCTGCGCGTGGCGCATATTCTGTATAACAACCCGCGTTTTGAAGTAATGGTTCCCGGAGGGACGCTGCGCCCGCATAACAGCGGTATTATCGGTCCTTCTGCTACAGCGTTTGTCGCTGACTTTCGCGCCGATTATCTGGTGACCAGTGTGGGTGCGATTGAAAGCGATGGCGCGCTGCTGGAATTTGATGTTAACGAGGCCAGTGTAGTAAAAACGATGATGTCCCATTCCCGGCACATTCTGCTGGCAGCGGATCATACGAAATACACGGCCTCTGCAGCGGTAGAGATTGGTAATGTGTCGCAGGTAACTGCGCTGTTCACCGATGAGTATCCTGGCCCAGCGTTGCACAATCTCCTGCAGTCACAGCAGGTTGAAATTGTGCAAGTGAGTCCTTCTCAGGATGACGCGCTGGCCATGTGATCTCGCTCTTTGATGCTCTGATTCGTTCGAAGTCATCACGCACGCATAGTCAAACTTCTCCTTTCCCGCTACAGTTATTCATCCACGGCGAGAAAGGAGAAGGACATGCTCTATATCTTTGATTTGGGTAATGTGATTGTCGATATCGACTTCAATCGCGTGTTAGGCTCATGGAGCGATTTGAGCCGTGTACCGTTGGCTTCACTAAAGCAAAGTTTCACGATGGGGAAAGCTTTTCGCCAGCATGAGCGAGGCGAAATAACAGATGAGGCCTTCGCCGAGGCGCTGTGTCATGACATGGCGTTGCCTTTGAGTTATGAGCAATTCTCCCACGGTTGGCAGGCCGTTTTTGTCGCATTACGCCCCGAAGTTATCGACATCATGCATAAGCTACGCGAGCAAGGGCATCGTGTCGTTGTGTTATCGAATACTAACCGCCTGCACACAACGTTTTGGCCGGATGAGTATCCCGAAATCCGTCAGGCAGCCGATCACATTTATCTTTCTCAGGAACTGGGCATGCGTAAACCGGAAGCACGGATTTACCAGCACGTTCTGCAGTCAGAAGGTTTTTCTGCGCACGATGCGGTCTTTTTTGATGACAACGCCGATAATATTGAAGGGGCTAACCAGTTAGGGATCACCAGTATCCAGGTCGTCGATAAAACGACCATCCCTGACTATTTCGCGAAGTTGTTATGCTAAAATTTTTGCATCAAAAAGCCAGGCATCATACGCGTCCTGTATGGGCCTGGCTGAAGCTACTATGGCAGCGCATTGATGAGGACCATATGACAACGCTGGCAGGAAATCTTGCCTACGTTTCATTGCTCTCATTAGTGCCGCTTATCGCCGTTGTTTTTGCTCTTTTCGCTGCATTTCCGATGTTTTCCGATGTTAGCATTCAACTCCGTCATTTCATTTTCGCTAACTTTATTCCGGCGACTGGCGATGTCATCCAGCGGTATATCGAACAGTTTGTCGCAAACTCGAACAAAATGACTGCTGTTGGGGCATGCGGGCTGATTGTAACCGCCTTATTGCTGATGTATGCCATCGATAGCGCGTTGAATACCATCTGGCGCAGTAAGCGCACGCGGCCCAAAGTGTACTCTTTTGCCGTTTACTGGATGATATTAACGCTGGGACCGCTGCTGGCGGGAGCCAGCCTGGCAATCAGTTCTTATTTGCTGTCGTTGCGCTGGGCCAGCGATCTCAACACGGTGATTGATAACGTATTGCGTATTTTCCCGTTGGTACTTTCCTGGCTGTCGTTCTGGCTGCTTTATAGCATTGTACCCACCACGCGAGTTCCCAATCGTGATGCGGTAATCGGTGCTTTTGTTGCTGCTGTGCTGTTCGAAGCCGGAAAGAAAGGATTTGCACTCTATATCACGATGTTCCCGTCTTATCAGCTCATTTACGGTGTCCTGGCGGTGATCCCTATTTTATTCGTCTGGGTTTACTGGACGTGGTGTATCGTCTTGCTAGGCGCGGAAATAACTGTCACTCTCGGGGAATACCGCAAACTTAAACAAGCCGCAGAACAAGAAGAAGCAGAGCAACCATGATTGCATTAATTCAGCGCGTAACCCGTGCCAGCGTCACCGTGGAGGGTGAGGTGACGGGTGAAATTGGCCCAGGACTTTTGGTCCTGTTAGGTGTCGAAAGGGATGATGACGAACAGAAAGCGAACCGCCTGTGCGAACGCGTACTCGGCTATCGAATCTTTAGCGATGCCGAAGGCAAAATGAACCTGAATGTGCAGCAGTCAGGTGGCAGCGTGCTGGTGGTTTCACAGTTTACACTGGCGGCCGATACCGAACGCGGCATGCGCCCTGGTTTTTCAAAAGGCGCAGCACCCGATCGGGCAGAGGCGCTTTACACATATTTTGTAGAGCGCTGCCGCCAACAGGAGATGAACACGCAAACCGGGCGGTTCGCTGCTGATATGCAGGTTTCGCTGGTTAATGATGGCCCCGTGACGTTCTGGTTACAAGTATGAACCAGCTTCCGGCGTGGTCGCGGGTAACAAGAGAGAATACAACTATGTATCACCTTCGAGTACCGCAAACAGAAGAAGAATTGGAGCGTTACTACCAGTTTCGCTGGGAAATGCTGCGTAAACCCCTGCACCAGCCAAAAGGCTCCGAACGGGATGCCTGGGACGCAATGGCACACCATCAGATGGTGGTGGACGAAGAAGGTAATTTGGTCGCGGTAGGGCGTCTGTATATCAATGCGGATAACGAAGCCTCCATACGCTTTATGGCTGTTGACCCCTCGGTGCAAGAAAAGGGGCTCGGAACACTGATGGCGATGACCCTTGAATCCGTGGCACGCCAGGAAGGGGTGAAGCGCGTCACCTGTAGCGCTCGTGAGGATGCGGTTGAATTTTTCGCCAAGCTGGGGTTTGTAAGCCAGGGGGAAATCACCACGCCGCAAACCACGCCGGTCCGCCACTTCCTGATGATTAAGCCCATTGCGACGCTGGACGATATTCTTCATCGTGGTGACTGGTGTGGGCAACTACAGCAGGCCTGGTACGAACATATTCCGTTAAGCGAGAAAATGGGCGTGCGTATTCAGCAATATACCGGGCAGAAATTTATTACCACGATGCCCGAGACAGGGAACCAGAATCCGCACCACACCCTGTTTGCCGGAAGCCTGTTCTCGCTGGCAACGCTTACCGGTTGGGGGCTTATCTGGCTGATGTTGCGTGAGCGTCATCTGGGAGGAACGATTATCCTCGCCGATGCACATATCCGCTACAGCAAGCCGATCACCGGGAAGCCTACTGCTATCGCCGATCTGGGCTCATTGAGTGGCGATCTTGACCGTTTGGCAAGAGGCCGCAAGGCACGTGTGCAGATGCAGGTGGAGCTTTTTGGTGACGATACGGCGGGCGTGGTGTTTGAAGGCACGTATATCGTATTGCCTGCGAAGCCGTTTGGTCCTTACGTCGAAGGTGGGAATGAAGAAGAGTAGGAGGAAATCCCTACTCTTCACGCTACCCGATTCGCGTTTTACTCGTGTGTTGCAACTCGCCAGGCCACGTCGCGCATTGCGTTTCGTGCCGTCTGGCTTACGCCTCCTAACTGAAAAAATCCGTGGATGACGCCGAGATAGCGCTGGCAGGTGCAGTCCACGGCTTGCTTCTGAAGCTTGTGATACAGGGCTTCTCCTTCATCGCACAGTGGGTCAAATTCAGCGGTAATGATGTGGGTCGGTGGTAACCCGTTGAAATCGTCGCGCCACAGCGGGCTGACTTCCGGATGGTATGGGTCAGTCTGTGGCATATACATCTCGTAACCAGACAGCAGTGTGTCACGTGTGATGATGTAATCCTGTCCATTGCGGGTGTAGCTCTCAAATCTGGCGGTTGCGTCGAGCATGGGATAAATCAGCACGAGTTGTGCAGGTTGCCATTGCTGTGCGGCTTTCAGGCGCAAGGCGCAAACGAACGCCAGATGTCCGCCAGCACTGTCGCCAGCGAGCGTGATGCGCGTGCGATCGACACCCAGTTTCTCTGCATACTTCCAAATGATGCTAGCGCCTTTTTCGGCATCGTCGTGTGCTGCTGGGAAAGTATGCTCTGGTGCGAGGCGATATTGTACCGCAATGACCCGACAGCCGCTGTACCAGGCGAGTTGCCTTAGCTGGTTATCATGTGTAGCGAATCCACCGCTGACAAAGCAGCCGCCGTGATAATAAATCACGCAGGGTAGGTTTCCCATGGCGCCCCGTGGCGAAACAACGCGAAACGTCATGGTTTCGAGTTCAATATCTTCAACTTGCACGCGGGATTCTGTTTCTCCGGCCAGTACCGTACTGGCGATGTAGCCAGCCCTCCGGTCATCAATATTCTGCTCGCGTGCAGAAGGACGCCCCGCCGCAATAAACGCCTCAACCCGCTGTGCAATCCCGCTTTCCAGTGCCATTTATTATTTCTCTTATCTGTATGGATATACAGCTTTATAACCTGGATTACCACGGATGAAAATCGGAAAAGTAGGGGGATGTATGATTCTGGAAAGTGGCTCGCAAAAGTAAAAATCGTTAGTGTGAAGGCTATTTTCCCGCTTTTCTCAAGTGTATGTTGTGTGGAAATTAATCGCCGATGATATACTGGAGGTATATGTGAGTATGATGGCTGGAATGGATATGGGCAGAATTTTACTCGATTTATCAGATGAGGTGATTAAACGCCTTGATGACCTCAAGGTTCAGCGCAACCTGCCGCGAGCAGAACTCTTACGGGAGGCCGTTGAACAATATCTTGAAAGGCAGGATCAGGCTGAAACAGCTATTTCACGTGCTCTTGGGCTGTGGCAAGGCTGTGAGGAAGATGGTGTTGAATACCAGCGTAAACTTCGTGAGGAATGGTAATGGTCAAAGGATTAGCGCTTTTTGATACCAACATTCTCATCGACCTGTTTAGCGGGAGAAATGAAGCAAAACTAGCGATAGAAACATGGTCGCCACAGAACGCAATCAGCCTCATTACATGGATGGAGGTGATGGTGGGCGCAAAAAAATACCATCAGGAAGCCCGTACTCGCGTTGCGCTAGGCGCTTTTAACGTGATCGGCGTTTCACAGGATATTGCTGAACGAAGCGTGAGTATCAGGCAGGAGCATGGGATGAAATTGCCGTATGCCATTATTTTGGCCACTGCGCAGATTCATCGTCTTACACTGGTTACGCGTAATACCAAGGATTTTGCAGGCATATCAGGCGTGGTCACGCCATATACGTTATAACCCGGGCGACTTACGCCGCCCGGTGGTGCGGAGTACCTACTCCCCTTCACCCGGGAACAGGAACGGGTTGATGGAGCTACGAGCAAAACCCTCTTGCTCCATATGTGCGTCCAGCATCAGTGAAGCGAGATCGTCAGCAACAGCTTCTACTTTCGGGTCTTTTTCCTGATAGAGAATCTTCAGGTAAGTACCACAGTCGCCGCAGCTTTCTGCTTTAATTGCCGCTTGCTCGTTATCCAGTGACCAGTAGTTCAAATCACGGCTCTGTTCGCAGTTGCTGCATTTCACGCGCACGACGTGCCACTCGGTTTCACACAGGTTGCAGTGCAGATAGCGCAGCCCCTGAGTAGTGCCAATTTGCACCATGCTGGAAACAGGCATTGAACCACATACCGGGCAGTACTGGCGTTGTTCACCGTACTCCGCACGTGCTTTGCCAGGGATCAGACTTGCCATCTGCGCCCAGTAGAGCGACAAGGCCGCCCAGATGAACGGTGCTTTGTCGCTGCTGACAGAGGCAAAATCAGAGGCAAACAGCGCGCTGGCCATCAGCTCAAGTTCCTGCTCTGAGGCTTTTTCCAGATTTTCGATCACCGCCAGTGCAGGGCCGCTCATTTCTGGTTTCAGCTCAGCAATTAACGACTGCAGCAGTTTTTGCCAGTGTTTATCGCGCGGCAGGACGTGGATATCCAGCGGTGGTTTACCCTGATCGTTCGCTTCTTTGATGCGAGCGGTCAGATCTATCTGCAGCGGATGGTCATACAGCACCACTTCCTGCGCGTGGGCGATCAGCGCGGCAAAGCGCAGATAATCACCCAGCGGGTTGTTCTCGGCCAGCTCGCGCAGACGTTCGGCGCGGCGGTTATACAAATTTTTGAGTCTGGGGAATAACAACGGCGGAATCATATCCGCCGTGCGTTTCTCGCTCGAACCCAGCTCATCTTGCGGGATTATGCGAATACTCATTCAGTTTTCTTTTCCGTTGTCTTTCGGACTTCACGGTACCAGCGTGGGTGATGTTTCTTCGCCCATGAACTGGTAACCCATCCTTCCACCATCGCGGTAATGGTGCCTTTCACCCAAAGGGCGGCGTAAATGTGCACCATGATAACCACAATTAACGCTACTGCGGCAAATGAATGCAGCATTAACGCGAATCTGATCACCGGGATTGAGAAAGCAGGCGCAAAATACGGACGCCAGATGATCACTCCGCTAACCAGCAACAGGACCAGGAAGATAATCGCCGCCCAGAATACGCATTTCTGGCCGAAGTTATAACGTCCCGTGTCACCTACTTCCTCGTTGACGACAATCTTACGAATATTCTTCGCCCAAAAGATATCATCCCGATTGATTAGATTGTGGTGCCAGTATCGGAAAAACATGATGATAAACGAGGCAAACATAATCACGCCGACAAACGGGTGCACAATTCGCGCCAGCTGCGGAGTGCCCATGATGTGCATCAGCCAGTTAAACGACGGGAAGAGAAAGCCCATCCCGCTCACCGCCGCCAGAATGAAGCAGAAGGCGGTTACCCAGTGGTTGATGCGTTCCGGCGCCGTGTAGCGCACGATGGTGTCACGTCGTTTCATTTGCGCACCTCGTCGTCTTTTTCATGCAGATTGTCTTCTTCCTCTTCCGCACGGTTTGGGCCTACACCGACGTAGTGGAAGATACTGGCCGCAAATGTCGCTGCAAAGCCGACCGCTGCGAGGGGTTTCCAGATGCCTTTCCAGAATTTGACGGTGGCGCTGATTTCCGGGTTCTCTGGCAAGCCGTGATACAGGTTCGGCTTGTCAGCATGGTGCAGCACATACATCACGTGCGTACCGCCAACGCCTGCCGGATCGTACAGACCCGCATTTTCGTAACCACGCGTTTTCAGCTCCGCGACACGCTCGCCCGCCAGCGTTTTCATCGACTCTTTGGTGCCGAAATGAATGGCACCGGTTGGGCACGTTTTCACACAGGCCGGTTCCTGGCCCACCACCACACGGTCAACACACAGCGTACATTTATAGACGCGGTTGTCTTCCGGGTTGAGGCGCGGTACGTCGAACGGGCAGCCTGCAATACAATAGCCGCAGCCGATGCACTGCTCGGACTGGAAGTCGACGATGCCGTTGGCATACTGAATGATTGCCCCTTCAGCCGGGCATGCTTTCAGACAGCCCGGATCGGCACAGTGCATACAGCCATCCTTACGGATAAGCCATTCGAGTTTGTCGTCTTGTTCCACTTCCGAGAAGCGCATCACCGTCCAGGATTTGGCGGTCAAATCAGCCGGGTTGTCGTACACCCCAACGTTGTTACCCACCTCATCACGGATGTCGTTCCACTCCGAACACGCCACCTGACACGCTTTACAGCCGATACAGGTGGTGACGTCGATAAGCTTCGCCACCTCTTCCTGATGGTCCCGCGCCTGAGGCGCGGGAGTGAAACCGTTAGTGGCGGAACGACGAATGATGTCTTGCGATTGATAAGCCATAGGTCGTCTCCGTTACACCTTTTCCACGTTCACGAGGAAGGACTTAAATTCCGGTGTTTGCGTGTTCGCATCACCGACGAATGGCGTTAACGTATTGGCGATAAAGCCTTTTTTAGCTACGCCTTCGTAGCCCCAGTGAATAGGAATACCGATAGTGTCGATATCCTTACCGTTTGCCTTCAACGTGCGAATACGTTTGGTCACCACTGCTTTGGCTTTAATGTAGCCGCGGTTAGAGGAGACTTTGACGGTATCGCCGTGGGAGATGCCCAGCTTATTTGCCAGTTTCTCGCCAATTTCCACAAACTGTTCCGGCTGTGCGATGGCGTTAAGCAACGCATGCTTGGTCCAGTAGTGGAAGTGTTCGGTCAGACGATAGGTTGTTCCGACGTACGGGAACTTATCTGCTTTACCCAGTGCTTCTTCGTCGCCTTTAAAGATACGGGCGGCAGGGTTAGAGATAACGTTCGGGTGCAGCGGGTTAGTTCCCAGCGGCGTTTCAAACGGCTCGTAGTGTTCCGGGAACGGACCTTCCGCCATCTTATCGATAGCAAACAGACGTCCCATCCCTTCAGGCTGCATGATGAATGGCCCAACGTTGCTGCCCGGTGCGGCAGCGCTGTAGTCCGGAATATCCATTCCGCTCCATTTCGCCCCGTCCCATTTCAGGATCTGACGTTTTGGATCCCACGGATTCCCCTGTGGGTCAGCGGAGGCGCGGTTATACAGAATGCGTCGGTTGAGCGGCCATGCCCATGCCCAGCCCAGCGTATTGCCAAGACCTGACGGGTCGGCGTTATCGCGACGGGCCATCTGGTTGCCTTCCGGCGTCCAGCTGCCGGCGAAGATCCAGCAACCGCTGGAGGTGGTACCATCGTCACGCAGTTGGGCGAACGAGCTCAGCTGTTGGCCTTTCTTCACGATAACCGCGCCAGTTGCCGGGTCGGTAATATCGGCCAGCGCCTTACCGTTGCTCTCCATTGCCACTTCTTCTGAAGCCGGTTCGTGCGGGGTGGAGTAGTTCCAGGTCATGCTCAGCACCTGTTCCGGGTTCGCACCACCTTGTTCGGCGTACATCTTACGCAGACGCAGGAAGATACCGGCGAGGATTTCACCATCGGTAACGGCAATCCCTGGGGCATCCGCGCCTTTCCAGTGCCACTGCAACCAGCGACCGGAGTTCACGATAGAACCGTTCTCTTCGGCAAAGCAGGTGGATGGCAGGCGGAATACTTCAGTCTGGATTTTCGACGGATCAACATCGTTCGACTCACCGTGGTTCTGCCAGAAGGTGGACGTCTCGGTATTGAGCGGATCGATGGTCACCAGGAACTTCAGTTTAGACAGTGAAGCCACAACCTTGTTTTTGTTCGGGAATGACGCGACCGGGTTAAAGCCCTGGCAGATATAACCATTTACTTTGCCCTGGTTCATCATCTCGAAGTACTGCAGCACGTCGTACCCTTTATCCCACTTCGGCAGCCAGTCAAAGCCCCAGCTGTTTTCCGCTGTCGCCTTATCGCCAAAGAAGGCTTTCATCATCGAAACGAAGAATTTCGGGTAGTTGCCCCAGTAGTTCACCTGGCCTTCCAGCAACGGTTTTGGCGTGTTGGCGGCAAGGTAGGTTTGCAGGTCGGTTTGTTTCTCGCTTGGCAGCGTCATGTAGCCTGGCAGGCTTTGTGACAGCAGGCCTAAGTCAGTCAGACCCTGGATATTCGAGTGACCGCGCAGGGCGTTAACACCGCCGCCAGCCATCCCCATATTGCCAAGCAGTAACTGGATCATCGCCATGGTGCGGATGTTCTGCGCACCAACGGAGTGCTGCGTCCAGCCCAATGCGTACAGGAACGACGCGGTTTTATCTTTTACGCTGGTTTCTGCGATGTACTCACAGACTTTCAGGAAATCAGCCTTCGGTGTACCGCAGATGTTTTCCACCACGTCCGGCGTGTAGCGGGAAACGTGCTGTTTCAGCAGATTCCACACGCAGCGCGGGTGTTGCAGCGTAACATCGCGTTTGGCGAAGCCTTTTTCATCCAGCTCGTAGTTCCAGCTGGTTTTGTCATACTTGCGTTTATCCGCGTCATAGCCCGTGAACAGGCCATCTTCGAAGCCATAATCCTCACGCACGATCAGGCTGGCGTTGGTGTAGGCTTCGGTATATTCGCGGTTGAATTTTTCGTTATTTAGCAGGTACAGCAAGACGCCTGACAGGAAGGCAATGTCAGTACCAGAGCGAATAGGAGCATAGAAATCAGCCACCGCTGCGGTTCGCGTAAAGCGAGGATCTATCACAATCAGCTTCGCGCCGTTGTGAATTTTGGCCTCCATCGCCCAGCGGAACCCGACCGGGTGAGCTTCAGCGGCGTTACCGCCCATCACCACAACGAGGTTGGCGTTTTTAATGTCGACCCAGTGGTTGGTCATCGCACCGCGACCAAATGTTGGAGCAAGACTTGCTACCGTTGGTCCGTGTCAGACGCGTGCCTGGTTGTCGACCGCGAGCATACCCAGCGCGCGGGAGAATTTTTGTGTTAAATAGCCGGTTTCGTTACTGGACGCGGAAGCACACAACATCCCGGTGGAAAGCCAGCGGTTAACGGTCACGCCTTCAGCGTTCTGCGCAACGTAGTTAGCGTCGCGGTCTTCTTTCATTAGCTTCGCGATGCGGTCAAATGCCTCATCCCAGCTAATTTGTTGCCACTTATCAGAGCCAGGTGCGCGGTATTCCGGGAATTTCAGGCGGCTTTCGGAGTGGATGAAATCCACCAGACCGGCCCCTTTAGGGCAGAGCGCGCCACGGTTGACCGGGTGATCCGGGTCCCCTTCGATATGGAAGATGGATGCTTTGGCATTTTTTGCGCCGTCACCGAGGCTGTACATCAACAGTCCACAGCCAACGGAACAGTAAGTGCAGGTGTTACGGGTTTCGCGGGTGCGCAGCAATTTATATTGCCGTGTTTCCGCGAGCGCTACGCCGGGCGCAAAGCCCAGTGCCGCTGCCGTGGTGCCTGCCATACCGCCAGCGCAGATCTTAAAGAACTGCCTTCTGCTGACCTGCATGGTTCGCTCCTTGTTTCGACATTGTCACATTCCCTTCGCTTTTCTTTAACGCGAACGCGAGGGAAGTGGTTGTTATTTTTCTTTGCGGACGGGACCGCAAAGGTCCAGAATTGGGTGAATTTCCCTCCGTCCAGGAGGGGTTTGTAAAGAATACCACAATGTTGGTATGTGTGTTCCAATATGGTTAAAAGAAAGTGAATAAAATCCATCAAGAAGAAGTCAAAAATGTGATGAATTGTGCAGGATCGCGTCAGTTGACCCTCTGGAAGCGTGAGGATTTGCAACATCCTCAGCCAGATGAAGTCGCTGAAGAAGTGCCCGTTGCGTTGGTTTACAACGGAATTTCGCACGTGGTGATGATGGCATCACCGAAAGATCTTGAGCACTTTGCGATGGGTTTTTCGCTGTCTGAAGGCATTATTGAATCCCCGCAGGATATTTTTGGCATGGATGTGGTGCCTTCCTGCAATGGATTGGAAGTCCAGGTTGAACTGTCCAGCCGTCGTTTTATGGGGCTGAAGGAGCGTCGTCGCGCGCTGGCCGGACGTACCGGTTGCGGCGTTTGTGGCGTGGAGCAGCTCAATGACATTGGCAAACCGGTCCAGCCTCTGCCGTTTACCCAGACATTTAACCTGGCGAACCTCGATACCGCATTACGGCATTTGCACGATTATCAGCCCGTGGGACAGCTCACAGGCTGTACGCACGCTGCGGCCTGGGTACAGCCATCAGGCCATTTGACGGGGGGCCATGAAGACGTGGGTCGCCACGTTGCGCTGGATAAACTGCTGGGACGACGCGCAGTGGAAGGGGAAAGCTGGCAACAGGGCGCGGTGCTAGTTTCCAGCCGCGCCAGCTACGAGATGGTGCAAAAGTCGGCGATGTGTGGCGTGGAGATCCTGTTTGCTGTTTCAGCCGCCACGACGCTTGCCGTGGAAGTTGCCGAACGTTGTAACCTGACGTTGGTGGGTTTTTGCAAACCGGGCAGGGCGACGGTCTACACGCATCCGCAACGTCTGATCGCGCTGTGACGCCACCAGGCGGCCAGAATGCTGCCTGAAAATGCCAGCTCCATGATTACGGCAACTGGCGAGCCGACAATCACATTGTTCAGTAGCCAACACAGGCTACCGCACAATGTGTAACTCCGTAGTTTTCCGCTGTGTTTTTGAAACGACGCAAAGGTCATCAGCAGGCTTCCCATCAGCGGCAAAATACTCGACAGATTTTGCCAAAGATAAACGCTACACAGCAGCGATCCCAGCATAAATCCCCACATCGCCCAGCGGTGAAACGTGACGATGGCCGTCGCGTAGCGGCATGCGGCAATGATCATTAACCCAGCCGCAGCGTGTTGATCCAAAAGATAGAAATGGATAGCCAACAGGGAAGTGGAGCTGGTGAGCAGAGATAAAGTGATAGCCCGGCGCTGAAAATGAAAAGCGGAAATATCCAGTAAGAAGCTGATGCCAGCCAGCATCTGAGAGAGAAGAAATGCGTTCATTGTGGTCGCCATCTATGAAAGAGTGACGGGACAATAATCGACGCATCAGCGTAAGGCGTTAACCTTTGTTAAGACGCTGGCGAATACGAGACAGGCTAACGGGGGTAATGCCGATATAGTTGGCGAGATCGCGCTGAGTGAGTTGCGACTCCCAGTCCGGGAAGTGTGTTTGTACATACTGGTAGCGCTGTTCTGGGGTATTGAGCAACAGCATTTGTTCTTTTTTCTCTTTGTAGATCAACTGCTGGACCAGTAGCTGGGTCTTAATATCCTGATTTTCCGGCGCATCCAGCAACGCCAAGGGGATTTCAGTGGTTTCACCAGCGGCGATCATTTGCAGACTGTAATCAGCAGGCGTGTTGGTTAGCCAGTTCAGGTACAGAAAGCAGTACTCCCCGGCAAAGTAGAACTCTTTAACCCTTTCAACGCCGCTGTCTGCGTGATACACCGCACGTGCAACGCCATGATGTAAAAGATGAATTTTACTTTGCGGTTCACCCTGACGCAGTAACCAACTTCCCGCTGGTTGCGTTTTTCTTCGGCTGCCTGCAAGCCACTGTGATTCCCGATTATGTGACATCTTATCTCTCAAATAATTTGAATAAGACTGGCAAATCCTTCCGCTTTTAGTTGTGTGATATGAAGGCTACTATTTATCACATCAAGGCACAGTGCCTTACTCAAACAACTAAGTGAAAGGGTTTATATCATGAAAAGCATCAAAACTTTTGTCGCAGTTATCGCTCTCGCTACTTCTTTCGGTTCTTTCGCTGCCCAGACTGTTACAGCGACCGGTTCCACACTGGAAAGCGCTGAAGCTAAAATTGCCGCTCAGGCTGAACGTGCGGGTGCCAGCGATTATAAAATCACTCAGGCTTACACCGGTAACCGTGTGCATATGACCGCTGAACTGCTGAAATAAGTTATCTCAGTACGGTAGAAAGAGCGCCCCAGGGGCGCTTTTTTAGTTTATACCCGCCATTCTCAGCAGTGCGGTTACCACTGCTGCAGCGATAATCACCACAATCAATGGCGTCTTGCGCCAGGCGAGAAAGACCGCGAAACCCACACCGAGTACGCGCGCCATGCCGGCAAAGTGTTCGCCTTCATAAAAGGTGGTTGCCAGCGCGACGGAGAACAGTAATACCGTTGCAGCATCAGAAAGCAACGCCTGTGAACGTTCAGAAAAGGCTAAACGCCCTCCCAGTTTTGCTCCCCCTAAGCGCATTAAATATGTACCCAAAGACAGCACGGCAATTCCGACGATAAACAGCGTCATATTACCCATTATTTTTTCCTCGCCAGTAAGCCAAACAGTGAGAGCAGTACCGGCAAGCCTACCGGTGCGAAAGGTACGGACGCGAGTGACAATGCGGCCCCGCTACAGGCACGGATGAGCGTGGTGCGGTTTTTAAAGGCCGGAACCACTAAGGCCAACAGAATGGCAGGGAAAACGGCATCCAACCCAATGGTTTCAGGTGCCGGGAGCAGCTTACCGACACCGGCACCGATCAGTGTGCCAATTGGCCAGAAAATGGCGACGCCCAGACCGCATAACCAGTAGGCGGCTTTACGTTGTTCCGGTGTTTTCTGCGACAGGCCGAACACCACGCTTTCATCGTTCATGATATGGCAGCCGAGAAAGCTGGCGGCGCGAGTACCGACCAGATCGCGTACCGTCACGCCAAACGGCACATGTCGGGCATTCACCAGTAACCCGGCCGCCGCTGCCGCCAACGGATTTCCGCCGCTGGCGATAATACCGATGAACATAAATTCAGAAGCCCCGGCCAGCACGGTAATCGAGAGTACAAAGGGCACCCAAATCGGGAAGCCGTAAGCCATTGCCAGCGAGCCGTAGGACATGCCCACCACACCGACGGCCAGGCACACTAAAAAAATTGCTTTTATCGTGTCGCCTTTGAGGCTGGAGAAATAATGTTTCATACTGTTTTAGCCATATCGAACGAATTTCCATTATAATGAACGGAACAGAATTGCTTTACAAGTCGAACGATTCGTTCGATATAAAAAACACAGAGTCGAATATGACCCAACCCATCAGTATGATTGCCAAAAGTCTGGTGCGCGAACGTCAGCGTACCGGTTTGTCGTTGGCAGAGATTGCACGTCGTGCGGGGATTGCAAAATCTACGCTTTCCCAGTTGGAAGCCGGTAATGGAAATCCTAGCCTGGAAACGCTGTGGTCACTGTGTGTGGCGCTGGATATCCCCTTTGCCCGATTACTGGAACCGCAGGAGCAAAAAACGCAGGTGATTCGCCGCGGTGAGGGGACAAAAGTGGTGGCGGAACAGGCCCATTATCAGGCGATTTTATTGGCCGCTTGCCCTCCAGGCGCTCGACGGGATATCTACCTGCTGCTGACGCAACCCGGTGCAGACCGCATTTCACAGCCACATCCACCGGGATCGGTGGAGCATATTATTGTGACGCAGGGGAAGGCGCTGGTCGGGTTGACTGAGGCACCGGAAGCGTTGGGTGAGGGAGACTATATCTGTTATCCCGCCGATCAAGCCCATATCTTTAAAGCACTGGAGCCGGATACCCAGGCGATTCTGGTTTCTGAGCAGAACTAACTGTTATGTTGCGTTGTGCCGGATGCGGCGCGTTAGTGCCTTATCCGGCCTACAAGACTGAGCAGAATTGAATTGTCGGATGGCGCTATCGCTTATCCGACCTACAAAAAATAAAACCGTAGGCCCGGTAAGCTTGCGCCACCGGGCATATAACTTACGGCAGATAAAATACGTCTTTTAGCGCTGAGCTGACCGGGCTGTTGTCTGCATTGGTGGGCATTACGTCACGCATATACTTCCACCAGCGCTGGCAAACCTCAGTCTCGGCGACGGCATTCCAGCGCGCTTCGGACTCGATCTCGACTGTGGCAAACAGCAGGTTGCGCGTCTCATCGAGATAAATCGCGTAGTGATGTGCGCCGTGGGCTTTCAGCACAGCTTCCAGCTCGGGCCAGATCGGGTTATGCCGACGTTGATACTCAACGTGCGCATCGGCATTCACCTGCATCACAAAGGCTTTGCGGATCATAACGCCTCCAGATACAGCTCGCGGACTTCATCGCGGCTGGCTGTGCGTGGGTTACAAGGCGCACACGGATCGGCCAACGCTTTGTCCAGCCAACCTTCGATATCTTCTTTGGTTACCCCAAGCGAACTAAAGCCGACAGGAATACCTACGCGTTTGCTCAGTGTGCGGATCGCGTTGATGGCTTCCATACTTGCTGCCTCATCGGTCATGTCGCGGGTATCGACACCCATTGCCTGCGCCACGCGGGCAAAGCGTGCCACGGCGTTGGGGCGATTAAAGTTCTCGATTATTGGTAGCAGGATGGCATTGCAAACGCCGTGCGGCAGGTTGTGTGTCGCGCCCGGCTGGTGCGCCAGCGCATGCACCAGGCCAAGACCGGCACTGTTGAACGCCATGCCCGCGAGATACTGGCCAAACGCCATCTGCTCACGGGCATCAAGGTTATGCCCATCGTCGACAGCTTTTGGCAACCACAGATTAATCAGGCGAATCGCTTCTAACGCGTTGGCATCGGTCAATGGATGTGCACCGACGGAGACATAGGCTTCAATAGCGTGGGTCAGGGCATCCATACCGGTCGCGGCAGTCACGGACGCCGGGATCTCCAGCATCACGCTGGCATCATCCACGGCGATATCCGGAATGATGTTCGGGTCGATAATGACCTCTTTGACCTTACGCGCGGAGTCAATAATGACTGCATTGCTGGTCATTTCCGCCGCCGTACCTGCGGTGGTGTTAATGGCAACCAGCGGTACGCCCGCATTTTTCACTTTTCCCACCCCGGAGTACGCCGTGGAGGGACCCGGGTTAGCGGTCAGGATCTTCACTGCCTTAGCGGTATCGATCGGGCTGCCACCGCCGAATGCGATAATGTAGTCACATTCTGCGGCCTGATATGCTGCAAAACCCTGCTGCACCAGCTCCTCTGTCGGGTTCGGGAACACCTCATCAAACAGGTGGTAAGACATCTGATGTTCATCCAGCGCGGCAAACAGGCTATCCAGCAAACCCAGCTTCACCAGTTGGCCATCGGTGACGATCAGCGCTTTGCCCCATTGTTTGTTCGCCACAAGGCTCACCATATCGCGGATTGCCCCTGCGCCATGCAGACTGATTTTTGGTAGTGCCAACATAAAGCTCATCACTATTCTCCTTAACAATAAAATCCTGTAGGCCGGATAAGGCGAAGCCGCATCCGGCGTTGAGTGGGGAGGTATCAGTACAGCTCTACGGCGCTTGCCAGCGGCGTCACGCCAAAACGTTTGCCGAGTGCGATCAGCTCTTCACGCGTGATGGTTTGCTTCATACCGCCCATCGAATAAATTTTGACTAACACCTCAGCGGATTTTTCTGCGGTGTCGATCAAGCCGAACGCTTCGTCAAGCGTTGGCCCACTGCCGAATACGCCGTGGAACGGCCACAGTACCAGCGAGTGTTGCTGCATTTCCTGCGCGGTAGCCTGACCGATCTCATCGGTACCCGGTACCATCCACGGTAGAATGCCGACGCCATCCGGGAACACGACCAGACATTCGGTGCTGCCTTCCCACAGCTTACGGGTAATCAGTGCCGTGTTGTTTTCCAGTACGTAGGTCAGTGCGATCAGATTGGTGGCGTGGCAGTGCATGATGACGCGGTCTTTGCCGTTGGTGGCTTTAATGCGTTCACAGTGAGAGAGGAAGTGGGCCGGCAGTTCTGAAGTCGGCACGGCTTCATGGGTCAGACCCCACAGGATGTGATAACCCGCGCCGTCGCTGTCAATTTTCACCACGCCTAAATTGGCGGCCGGGTCGAGCTGAACATTACGGAAGAACTTGCCGGAACCTGTGACGATAAATGATGTGTTCGCCAGCATCGGCATAGGCTGACTCAGCGCAATATAGCGCGGTTTTTCGTGGAAATCGGCGCTAAATGGCGCAATATCTGCTTCATCAAGACGTAACGTCAGGTTACCGCCGTTGCGCTCATCCCAGCCTTTCAGCCAGGCATCAGAAGTCGCTTTGATCATCCCCTGGACGAACCAGGACGTGGTAATGTTATGCATGTCGGTGTTCCTGTTTATTGCCCGAACGTTATCGGGTCTTACGCTGGCCGGATAAGCGCAGCGCCATCCGGCAATCGTGTTTCATTCACTGCCGGATGGCGACGCAGGGCGTCTTATCCGGCCTACAAGCCTGGCGTCACGCTTAGCTACGTTGGCTCAGAATCTCTTTTTCATAAGCGCGCACACTTTCCAGCCACTGGCTACCGGCTGGGGTGTCGTGACGCTGGCAGTACATCTCCCAGACGGCCTGCCACGGCAGCGATTTTTGCTCTTCCAGCAGGGCCAGACGGGCGGTGTAGTCGCCGCTGGCTTCGAGCTGACGTAACTGTTCGGTTGGCTCTAACAGTGCACGTAACAGGGCTTTTTTCATGTTGCGGGTACCGATAACCCATGCGGCAATGCGATTGATTGAGGCGTCGAAGAAGTCGAGGCCAATGTGTACGCGGTCGAACAGGTTGTGGCGCACGATCTCACTGGCAATCGCCTGAGTTTCATCATCCAGCAGCACCACGTGGTCGCTGTCCCAACGAACCGGACGGCTGACATGCAGCAGCAGGCGTGGCACGTACAGCATGGCGGCGGAGATCTTGTCGGAAATGACTTCAGTCGGATGGAAGTGACCTGCATCCAGGCACAATGCTGTCTGGCGGCTGGTGGCATAACCCATATAGAACTCGTTAGAGCCGACGGTGTAGCTTTCAGCGCCGATACCAAATAGCTTGCTCTCAACGGCATCGATATGGTGCGCCGGGTCGAACTTCTCGCTGATCACGTCATCCAGCGCTTCCAGCAGACGCTGGCGCGGCGCTAAACGGTCAACAGTGATGTCTTTCATGCCATCGGGGATCCAGATGTTCATCACCGACGGCGTACCCAGTTGCTCGCCGAAATACGCAGAAACGCGGCGGCTGGCTTTACAGTGGTCAATCCAGAACTGGCGGATATGGTCGTCGGCGTGCGCCAGTGTGAAACCGTCGGCACTCAGCGGGTGTGAGAAGCAAGATGGGTTGAAATCCAGCCCTAAGCGGTTCACTTTTGCCCATTCCACCCAGTTTTTGAAGTGTTCAGGTTTGATTTGGTCGCGGGCAACCGGTGTCTCTGATTCCAGATAAATGGCATGAAGGTTCAGTCGTTTAGGTCCTGGTATCAGACTGAGCGCCTGCTCCAGATCGGCACGCAGTTCGCTGGCGTTACGCGCTTTGCCCGGATAGTTACCGGTTGCCTGAATTCCACCCGTGAGCGAACCTTCCGGGTTTTCGAATCCGGCTACGTCGTCGCCCTGCCAGCAGTGCATGGAGACCGGCAGACGATCGAGCTGGCGTAATGCTTCCTCGACATCAATACCTACCGCTGCGAAACGCAGTTTTGCCAGTTCCCAGGCTTGTTCAAGTTGAGTGGTCATGCGCAAAGCTCCTTTGTCTGTCGTAATGGTTGAAACTGCGCTTTGTGGCGGGCAATTTCACTTTCAGGATTGGGGATGAAGGTTGTCAGGTCGTAGTTAGCGCGTACCACCTGGCGGAAATCATCGACGTTGTTTAGCTCATCCAGCGTCATTAACTGGACGCCAATATTGCCGAGCGTGGAGGCCTCAATAGGCCCGGATATGACGCGAATACCGCAGGCATCCGCGCAAAGTTGGTTGAGTAATGCGTTCTGGCACCCACCACCGACGATGTGCAGTTGGTGAAATGCTTCGCCGCGAAGCTCAGCCAGTTCCTGCAGGATATCGGCGTACAGCAACGCCAGACTGTCGAAAATGCAGCGCGCCAGTTCGGCATCTTGCATTGGCACTGGCAGGCCAGATTCCCGGCATGCTGCCTGAATTTCCGCGCTCATGTCGTCAGGATTGATAAAGCGCTCGTCGTTGGGGTTAATCAGAAACTGGCAGGCCGGCAGCGCCTGGGTTTGGGCGATAAGCGCAGGTAGGTCGGTTATCTGCCGCTCTTTTAACACGCGCTGGAGTAGCCACAGCCCCATGATGTTTTTCAGCACGCGGTAGCGTCCTTCCGCGCCGCCTTCGTTGGTGATATTCGCCGCCAGTGCCGCATCGTTGGCATATGGGGTTCGGCTTTCAAAACCCATCAGTGACCAGGTGCCTGAAGAGAGGTATGCGCTGTGTTTATCGGCCAGCGGTGAAGCGATCACCGCGCTGGCGGTGTCATGGCTGGCGACGGCAACCACCGGGATTTGATTTTTCTGTGGGCAAATCCAGTGACCAATTATGTTCCCCGGATGCGTGGGGCGGCCAAACCACGCTTTGTCGGCACCACTCCAGGCAAGCAGGGTTTCGTCCCAGTCGTCGGTGTTGATATTGACCAACTGGGTGGTGGTGGCGTTGGTGTATTCCCAGTTCATTTCTCCGGTCAGGCGATAGCTGAAGTAATCGGGGATCAGCAGGGCATGCGCTACCTGGGGGATCAGTTTCGGTTGCTGCTCGATCAGCGCGCGGAGCTGATACAGGGTATTAAAGGGCAGAAACTGAATGCCGCTACGGCGATAGATTTCACTTTTACCTGGCTGCGTCATGGCCCGCGACATAATGCCGTTGGTGCGGCTATCGCGATAAGAGACTGGCAATCCGACACGCTGACCGTTTTTATCGATCAGGACATAATCCACGCCCCAGGTATCAATGCCGATGCTGTCGATCCGAATGCCTTGATCGCAGACTTTCTGCAGACCGAGGCGAATGTCGTTTTCCAGGCTGTCGATGTCCCAGGTGTCAAAACCGTCTGTTTTTTGCAGGCAGTTAACAAAGCGGTGGATTTCACGCAGTGTCAGGGTACGGTGTTCACTGTCGTAACGCGCCAACATTACGCGTCCACTGGATGCACCGAGATCAACAGCGACACAATGGCGAAGAGTCATAGCGAGGTCCTTCTGAGTTTCATTGCACTCAGTCTAAGAACCCGTGAAATGGCGTACCTTCTTGTTAGTGACAACGACAATAGGCGGCTGGCAGCATGGCAAAGGTGAACGTGATAGCGTTCACATTTTCTACTAATAGGGATGGTTTCTTCTGATGTGACCCCTTCCGCAATTCCCGATCTTTCCCGCTATTTCTTGAAGAATTGACCGTGTTTACGCACTTTGACGTCAAAAATTTAAGGTGAGGGTGATAACCCTTAATTACTATTCAGCCATGTTCATTTGATCGGGGTGGATGTCATCATGACCGTATTGCATTGCGTGGATTTTTTTCCGACAGGTAAAGCGCCCGTGGCGATTGAACCCCGGCTTCCTCAGCCTGCTTTTCCAGAGCATCATCATGATTTTCATGAAATTGTAGTGGTTGAGCATGGTACGGGAATTCATGTATTCAATGGACAGCCTTATACCATTAGCGGGGGAACGGTGTGTTTTGTCCGCGATCATGACAGACACTTATATGAACATACTGACAACCTGTGTCTGACCAATATTCTGTATCGTTCCCCGGAGGCGTTTCAGTTTTTGGCCGGGCTGAATCAGTTGTTGCCCCAGGAGCTGAATGGGCAATATCCATCGCACTGGCGGGTGAATCAGAGCGTGCTGCAGCAGGTTCGGCATCTGGTGGGACAAATGGAAAATCTTGGTGAGGCAATGGATACCCCAACGGCGGCAAATCGTGAGATCTTGTTCATGCAGTTGTTGGTACTGTTGCGTAAAAGTAGCCTGATGGCAGCGGCAACAGATAATGATGCGCGGCTGAACCAACTACTGGCATGGCTGGAGGACAACTTTGCCGACGAAGTGTGCTGGGAAGCCGTAGCCGAGCAGTTTTCGCTCTCTTTACGCACTTTGCACCGTCAGCTTAAACAACAGACCGGGCTGACGCCACAGCGCTATCTCAACCGCCTACGGCTTATCAAAGCCCGCCATTTGCTACGTCACAGTGATGACAGCGTGACGGACATCGCTTATCGCTGCGGGTTTGGTGACAGTAACCATTTTTCGACGCTGTTTCGCCGGGAGTTTAACTGGTCGCCGCGCGATATCCGACAGGGACGCGATGTCATTACTGGAAGCAGCCTCCAGTAACGCGAAAGCTATCAACGTTTTTTGCCGTCCGTTTGCTGATAATCATACCCTTTTATGCCGGATGGCGGCTGTGCCTTATCCGGCCTACGTGGATGCCCTGTAGACCGGATAAACGTAGCGCATCCGGCAAGCGTTCAGGTTGAGGTGATGTGATGGTGAATCATCTGGTCCTTCTGAAATCAGACTTTTTTGCGAATGACCACCAGGCCGTCGCGGTGGCCGATCGTTATCCGCAGGATGTGTTTGCCGAACATACTCATGAGTTTTGCGAACTGGTAATGGTGTGGCGCGGTAATGGCCTGCATGTTCTCAACGATCGCCCGTACCGGATAACCCGTGGCGATCTGTTTTATATCCGTGCCGAAGACAAACACTCCTACACCTCAGTTAACGATCTCGTCCTGCAAAATATCATTTACTGCCCGGAACGGCTGACGCTGAATGTCGGCTGGGAAAGCGCGATCCCAGGATTTAACGGCTCGCCGCGACAGCCCCACTGGCGGCTTGGCAGCGCTGGTATGTCCCAGGCCCGGCAGATAATTAGTCAGCTTGAACACGAGAGTAATCAGCGTGACCCGCTGGCTTTTGAAATGGCTGAATTGCTGTTTGGGCAACTGGTGACTCATTTCAAACGGCATCGCTATGCCACGGATACGCTGCCAGCGACATCAAGTGAAACGTTGTTGGATAAGTTGATTACCGCGTTGGCCGGGAGTCATGAACATGCCTTTGCGCTGGATAAATTCTGCGAGCAGGAACAGTGCAGTGAGCGAGTTTTGCGTCAGCAGTTTCGCAGCCAGACCGGAATGACCATCAACCAGTATCTCCGCCAGGTGCGGGTTTGCCATGCTCAGTATCTGCTCAAGCACAGCAGACTGATGATCGGTGAAATTTCTATGCGCTGCGGCTTTGAAGACAGTAATTACTTTTCGGTGGTATTCACGCGAGAAACCGGGATGACGCCGAGCCAGTGGCGTCATCTCAGCAGCCCGAATGATTAACTGGCCATTCCCAGACCGACAATATTTGCCGCGAGAATAATGACCACGCAGCCGAGGCTCAGTACGCTGACCGGACGGCGGCCCGCGTTTTTCCACTCTTTCAGCACCAGACCAACAATACCACCGCACAGGACATAGAAGCTCATGTGCAGCATCCAGCTGACATAATCATACTGCGCCGGAATGCGAGCGTGGCCCCAGGCGTAGAAGAAGAATTGTAGATACCACATCAGACCACCGAGCGCGGACAGCAGCACGTTGGTGATGATCAGCGGTTTGGCTAACGAGAAGTCGGCTTTTATCGAAAGATCTTTCACTTTTGCCAGACGAATAAAACAGAAGCCCAGGTTGACTAAAGCACCGCCGCCCATGATGACGACATAGCTTGGCAGCGCGACGTACAGCGGATCGACGCCCAGCGCGGCAGCAGCATCGTGCATGGGTTTCGCCGCGTTCATCGCAAAGGACATCCCGGCAGAGAAAATGCCGCACATTACCGCCAGTACCAGCCCCTTCTTCAGGTTGAACTCTTCTGCTTTGATGCCCATTTTACGTTCTTTCAACTGCCCTGCGCGGGTCACAATGCCCACGCCGATCAGCGCGACCAATACGCCCAGTAGCGTCATGCGTCCGCCATTGGTGTTGATCAGCACATCAAAGTTACCGTTGATGATAGGGGTCATCAGCGTGCCGACAATCAGGGTAATACCAATCGCAATACCAATCCCCATCGACATGCCGAGATAGCGCATGGTCAGGCCATAGTTGATATTACCGATCCCCCACATCGCGCCAAACAGGAATACCGGTGCCAGCGTGGAGAGGCTAAAAGAGCTGAAGTAGGCCCAGAAATTGGGAAGCAACATGGCGCTGATGGTCCATGGCAGGATAAGCCAGGAGACGATCCCGCCAACCGACCACATTGTTTCCCATGACCAATGTTTAACTTGTTTGAACGGGGCATAGAAACAGGCTGCGCTGGCTGCACCTATCAAATGCCAAAGAATACCCATCGTAATCGCGTTACTCATGACTGAATCCTCGTTATTTTTTATCGTCGGTCATAACCCCTCCGACACAACGAGTTTAAAAATTACGCAGATGATTAACCTTTTGACGATTGCCGCCTTTGTCCTCTTGTTGGCAATCATCACGTTAACTGGGTGATTTGGCTCACATCTTCAGTAATGGTGATGAATAATTAAGACCCTGTAAAAAGTACGGCATTGATAATCATTTTCAATATCATTTAATTAACTATAATGACCCAACTGCTTACGCGGCGTTAACACTGGCCGCCCGACAATACTGGAGATGATTATGAGTTATACACTGCCATCCCTGCCGTACGCTTATGATGCCCTTGAACCGCACTTCGATAAGCAGACGATGGAAATCCACCATACCAAACACCACCAGGCTTACGTAAACAACGCTAATGCTGCGCTGGAAAGCCTGCCTGAATTCGCGAGCCTGTCTGCTGAAGAGCTGATCACCAAACTGGATCAGCTGCCTGCGGATAAGAAAACCGTTCTGCGTAACAACGCTGGCGGTCACGCTAACCACAGCCTGTTCTGGAAAGGCCTGAAAACCGGTACCACGCTGCAGGGCGACCTGAAAGCGGCTATCGAACGTGACTTCGGTTCCGTTGACAACTTCAAAGCTGAATTTGAAAAAGCAGCAGCCACTCGTTTCGGTTCCGGCTGGGCGTGGCTGGTTCTGAAAGGTGACAAACTGGCTGTTGTTTCCACCGCTAACCAGGATTCCCCGCTGATGGGTGAAGCTATCTCTGGTGCTTCCGGCTTCCCAATTGTGGGCCTGGACGTCTGGGAACACGCTTACTACCTGAAATTCCAGAACCGTCGCCCGGACTACATCAAAGAGTTCTGGAACGTAGTGAACTGGGACGAAGCCGCAGCGCGTTTTGCCGCAAAAAAATAAGTTTAATGATGCCTGAAACCTGAGAACGTTATGCTGATCAGGTCGGGATCTGATGACGTGATACAGCCCCTGCAAGCGATGCCTGTGGGGGCTTTTTTGTGATCAAAATCAACATAGGAACATTGATCCATTTAAATTGAAACAAGGTTTTATTATGCGAGTGGGATCACTTTTATAGTTTCTCTGAATGTCTATCTTCTTTTCATCAAGACGGGCGCATCTCAAAAGCAAGATGCAGTCGCCCATAAAAATTGCCCCATTTTTATGTCTACAGGTGATGGAAATGCAGATCAAACGTACGATAGAGAAAATCCCAGGCGGTATGATGTTAGTACCACTTTTTCTGGGCGCGTTATGTCACACCTTTTCACCCGGTGCCGGGAAATACTTCGGCTCATTTACCAACGGTATGATCACCGGTACGGTGCCGATTCTGGCCGTCTGGTTCTTTTGCATGGGGGCGTCGATTAAGCTGAGCGCTACCGGAACCGTACTGCGTAAATCCGGCACGTTAGTGATAACCAAGATCCTGGTCGCATGGGTGGTCGCGGCGATTGCATCGCGCATTCTTCCTGAACATGGCGTGGAAGTGGGGTTCTTCGCCGGGTTGTCCACGCTGGCGCTGGTGGCTGCAATGGATATGACTAACGGCGGGCTGTATGCCTCGATCATGCAGCAATACGGCACCAAAGAAGAGGCTGGGGCGTTTGTCCTGATGTCGCTGGAGTCAGGTCCGTTGATGACCATGGTCATTCTGGGAACCGCCGGGATTGCGTCGTTTGAACCGCATGTATTTGTGGGGGCGGTATTGCCGTTCCTGATTGGTTTTGCGCTGGGTAATCTGGATCCTGAGCTGCGGGAATTCTTCAGTAAAGCCGTGCAGACGCTGATCCCTTTCTTTGCCTTCGCATTGGGTAACACTATTGATTTGAGCGTCATTGCGCAGACTGGCGTTCTGGGTATTCTGTTGGGCGTAGCGGTCATTATCATTACCGGCATTCCGTTGATTATTGCCGATAAACTGATTGGTGGTGGGGATGGTACTGCGGGGATTGCGGCGTCCAGTTCTGCTGGCGCGGCCGTTGCCACACCGGTGCTGATTGCTGAAATGGTTCCGGCGTTCAAACCGATGGCACCAGCGGCCACCTCCCTGGTGGCGACCTCAGTGATTGTAACCTCGATCCTCGTACCGATTATCACATCCATCTGGTCGAAAAGAGCCAAAGCCAGAGCGGCGGAAATTGATCTTCGCGGTACCGTGAAGTAAGTCTCTTAAGCCGGATGGTCTGCACCATCCGGCTTAATGCGTTAACCTTTGACGACGAACACCTCATCGATAGTCCGACACTCACTCTCGTTCAACTCTCCACCCGCGTTTCGTGATACTCCGGTGCAATAGCCAAACTTCCGTGACACAACGGTCTTGATGGTAGTGACAAAATCCTCGCCGATGGCGTAGATGGACATGTAGGTGCCAATCTTATCCTGAATCTCACGCAGCGCCGCCTGATCGCCCTGCTTAAACGCCTCGCGTGCGCTGACAAACAGCTCAGGCATAACGTTGTTGAGGCCCGAGATGATCCCCGCGCCACCTGCCAACAGGTTGGGAATGTAGTATTCGTCATAGCCGGACAGCACGGCAAAATCCTCCCGCACGGCTCGGGTGGTCTGAATCATGCTGCGGGTATGGGACTGACAGTCGACGGTGTCTTTAATGCCAGCAAAATTCGGGAACTCAGCGGCGAGGGTGGCTACCAATTCGGGGGTTAAATCGCAGCCGGTGCGTGCCGGGAAGTTATAAGCAAACCATTTACCGCTGAGTTTCTGCCCCAACTGACGGAAGTAGCTCAGCAGCTGTTTCGCCGTTTGTCCGTAGTAGTAGGGCGGCAGGATCATCACGGCATCGTAATCTGAGCGATACGCTTCCTGTGCCATCAATAAAACATCATTCTGGCAGGTGGATGAGACGTTGGCGACCATCTTTAGCGAGCTCATGGCGCGGGCCTCACGGATCAGCAGCAGCCTTTCTTCGAGCGTAAAGGAAGCAAATTCCCCAATGCTGCCCATCAACAAAATAACGTCGATTTTTGCCTCAGTAAGGCGTTTGAGATGCTGGCTCAGACCATTGAGATCGATCTTGCCATCATTGTCCATTGGCGTAATGGAAGGGCACCAGACGCCAGCAAATTGCGATTGACCAGTCACGTTGTCGACTCCTTAATTGAAATGATGTTTCAAAACAAGATTACATTGATAGCATGTGTCCCTAAGTTTCATGTGAACCGTGCTCTCATTTTGAGCGACTGGGGTAAAATAAATATGGTGTAATGGGAGAAATTTATCGGGAGAGGGAACAGATGCGATATCCGGTCGATGTTTTTACAGGCAAGATTCGGGACTACACGGGAAGCCGTCCCAGCGCGATTGCTAAAGTTCAGGTTGATGGCGAGTTGATGCTGACCGATCTGGGACTCACGGGCGATGAACAGGCGGAGACTAAAATTCATGGCGGGCCGGATCGCGCGCTGTGCCACTATCCGCGTGAACACTATCAGCACTGGATACAAGAATTCCCCGAACAGGCGGAGTTATTTGTCGCCCCCGCCTTTGGGGAGAACCTCTCAACGCTTGGGCTGACAGAAGAGAATGTCTATATCGGCGATATTTTCCAGTGGGGTGAGGCGCTGATTCAGGTCACGCAGCCGCGTTCACCGTGTTTTAAGCTGAATTTCCATTTTGGCATTAGCGATATGGCCAGTCAGATGCAGGCTTCGGGGAAGATAGGCTGGTTGTACAGTGTTATCGCGCCGGGGCAAGTGTCCGCGGATGCGCCGCTGGAACTGGTGTCGCGTGTGAGCGATGTCAGTCTGCGGGAGGCCATTGCCATTGCGTGGCATATGCCGTTTGACGATGACCAGTATCACCGCCTGCTGTCAGCGGCAGGATTATCGAAAAGCTGGACCAGGACAATGCAGAAACGTCGCCTGAGTGGCAAAATTGAAGACAATGCCCGACGGTTATGGGGCAGTCATCCCCCTCAGGAAAGGACGGAAGTGTAATGACTGAATCTGAAAATGCGGTGGCAATTGTTAAAGCGTTTCTGGTTGCCTCGATGATCCCCGATGCTGAGCGTGCAGCGACGTTTACGCATCCTGAGGTGAAGATTACCTTTACCGGACGGCGAGAAATGGCCGGTGCAGCGGATATTGCCCGCTTTAATGGCGAACGCTATAAGTGGGTAAAAAAAGCGCTGGGCGAGTTTGATGCGGTAGCGCACGAAGACTGCGTAGTGGTTTATTCGAACGGTACGCTGTATGGCGAATGGCCTGATGGTCGTGCGTTTGCGGGCAACCGTTATATCGATCGCTTCGAAGTCCGTGAAGGAAAAATTACCCATATGGATGTGTGGAATGACAGCGCAGAGTGGATCCTCGCGCCAGAAATTTCCCGCCTGGCGTAAACCTGTGATGGTGTATAAAAAATCGGCCTACACGATGTAGGCCGAAATTGATTAGGTACGTTTGTACAGCGGTAGCCAAAGCACCAGACGTAGACCTCCCAGCGGACTGTCCTCTGCCTTCACCCAGCCTCGATGCTGCTGAATAGCGGTTTCAACAATCGCCAGACCCAGACCTGTCCCACCGGACTCACGATCGCGCGCTTCATCGGTGCGATAGAATGGACGGAAAATCTGCTCTCTGTCTTCAGGACTCACGCCTGGACCATCGTCGTCTACGGTGATGGTAATCCCGTCAATATCCACCGCGAAGCCAACTTCAATCTTCGTATGTGAATAGCGCAGGGCATTACGCACAATGTTTTCCAATGCGCTTTCCAGTGCGTTCGGGTTGCCATACAGCGGCCACGGTCCCGGCGGGAAATTCACGGTAAGCGATTTGCCCATCTGCTCGGCTTCAAAGGCGGCGTTATCCAACACGTCGCCCCATAGCTGATTAGCCTTCACGGTTTCACTGACCAGCGCGTTCTTCTGCTGATTACGCGACATCACCAGCAGGTCGTTGATCATGCTGTCCAGCCGATGCGCTTCTGTTTCAATGCGCTCCAGCTCTTTGCTCTCACCGCTACGACGGCGCAGCAGCGCAGTCCCCAGTTGCAAACGTGTTAGTGGCGTTCTCAACTCGTGAGAGATGTCCGACAGCAGGCGTTGCTGTGTGGTCATCATGCGTTCCAGCGCGGTCACCATCTGGTTAAAACTGGCACCTGCCGCCAGAAATTCCTGCGGGCCGGCTTCCAGTTCCGGATGCTGACGCAGGTTACCCTGTGCCACCTCATCCGCCGCATTTTTCAGTTTACGCGCTGGTTTTGCCAGGCTCCATGCCAGCCAAAGCAGCAGCGGCGAGCTGACAAGCATGGTGACGATCAGCAGCAACAGGGGCCGGTCAAACAACAGGTTGATGAAATCAGACTGTGAACTGCTGGCAGGTCGAATGAGATACAACTGGTAGTTATCTTCACCATCTCTGACGGAGAAGGGCCCGACCATCTCAACGCGACCATATTTTTTCTTCTGCGGATGATCAGCGTTATCAGCCTGACCAATAAAGTTACGAATGATCTGCATTTCGTTGCGTTCTGCGCCGATCACACGTCCTTCTGTAGTGACAAGCAATAACCGCTGTCCTGGCGGTGCCCACTTGTCGATAGCACGGAACAAGCGACGCCACCACATCAGATCGTTGGGTGGGTCGTTTGCCAGCTCAGCTTCAACGTGTTGCTCGATCATCAACCCCTGGCGCTGCTCGCTGTCCAGTAGCTCGGTCATCTGACGTGAGTCGAGCTTGGGCAGCATCAGTACCAACATCAACACCAGCGCCAGCGTTAACCAGAAAATGGCAAAGATGCGTGCGGTTAAGCTTCCTATCATGAAGCGGAGACCATCAGGTAGCCGCGACCACGCAAGGTTTTAAACCACGGGTGCCCGTCTTTCCGCTCTGGCAGCTTACGACGTAGGTTCGAGATGTGCATGTCGATAGCACGGTCAAACGGCGTCAGGCGTTTACCCAGGACTTCCTGACTCAGGTGTTCACGAGAAACGACCTGGCCGAGATGCTGTGCCAGTAAATAAAGCAGGGTGAATTCGGTGCCGGTTAACTCCAGGGTTTGCCCATCAAAGCTGGCTTCCTGGCGACCCGGATTCAGGCTTAACGCATCCACTTCCAGCGTCGGCGAGCCATTATCGCTGGTCTGCTGTTGTTCGCTCCAGTGAGAGCGGCGCAGAATAGCGCGGATACGCGCAACCAGTTCGCGGTCGTTAAAGGGTTTGGGTAAATAGTCGTCTGCACCCAGCTCAAGGCCGAGTACGCGATCCAATTCGCTGCCGCGAGCGGTCAGCATGATTACGGGCGTCTGGTGTGTCTGGCGAAGCGCTTTCAGTGTATCGATGCCGTTTTTCTTCGGCATCATGACGTCGAGCAAAAGTAAATCGATGCTGTCATCCAGAAGCTCAAGTGCCTGCTCCCCATCATGGGCAACCAGCACATCGAAACCTTCCATTTCGAGCAACTCCTTTAACAGGGAAGTCAGCTCTCGGTCATCATCAACTAACAGGATTTTATTCATTGTTTACGTACCTCCGAGGCAGAAATTACGTCATCAGGCGTCGCTAATCTATGACTTTACGTTGTTTTACACCCCCTGACGCATGTTTGCAGCCCGAATCGTAAACTGTCTCTCGTTGAATCGCGACAGAAAAGATTTTGGGAGCAAGTGATGGGCAAAGTTACCGCTGCCGTCATGGCCTCAACGCTGGCACTCAGTACTTTAAGCCATGCAGCTGAAGTCGTCACAGGCGATCACTGGCACCTGGGTGAAGGCTCATCGCAGCGCAGCGTACAGAGCCACATGTTTGACGGTATCAGTTTAACCGAACATCAACGTCAACAGATGCGAGATTTAATGCAGCAGGCAAGACACGAACAGCCTCCTGTAAATGTTAGCGAAATGGAGACAATGCATCGTCTTGTCACCGCAGAGAAATTTGATGAAAGCGCTGTGCGCGCTCAGGCAGAAAAAATGGCACAAGAACAGGTTGCCCGCCAGGTTGAAATAGCCAGGGTCCGCAACCAGATGTATCGCCTGTTAACGCCCGAGCAGCAAGCGGTTTTAAATGAGAAACATGAACAACGAATGGAGCAACTGCGCGATGTAACGCAATGGCAAAAAAGCTCATCGTTGAATTTATTGAGTAGTAGCAACTCACGTTCCCAGTAGTAACCCTGTTTTCCTTGCCATAGACACCATCCCTGTCTTCCCCCACATGATGTGGGGGTTTTTTTTGCCCAAAATTTGTCACTCGGTTATTGCCTGACTGTTTTACTTCATCCGTTATACTAGCGGCATATCCTGGCAGGAGTGTTTATGAATCAAACCTATGGGCGACTGGTCAGTCGGGCGGCAATCGCTGCGACCGTGATGGCTTCTCTGTTACTTTTGATCAAAATTTTTGCGTGGTGGTACACCGGATCGGTCAGTATTCTGGCGGCATTGGTGGATTCCCTAGTCGATATCGCTGCGTCGCTAACCAATCTGTTGGTGGTGCGTTATTCGTTGCAGCCAGCAGATGATGAGCACACGTTTGGGCACGGGAAAGCTGAATCTCTGGCGGCGCTAGCGCAAAGTATGTTTATTTCCGGTTCGGCGTTGTTTTTATTCCTGACCGGGATTCAGCATCTCATCCAACCGACGCCGATGAAAGATCCGGGTGTCGGGGTAGTTGTCACCGTTATTGCGTTAATTTGTACTATCATTCTGGTCACGTTTCAGCGCTGGGTGGTGAAACGTACGCAAAGTCAGGCTGTACGGGCAGATATGCTTCATTATCAGTCTGATGTTATGATGAACGGTGCGATTCTCGTTGCGCTTGGACTGGCCTGGTATGGTTGGCATCGTGCGGATGCCTTGTTTGCGCTCGGGATTGGCATCTATATTTTATATAGTGCATTACGCATGGGGTATGAGGCAGTGCAATCCTTGCTGGATCGCGCCTTACCCGATGAGGAACGTCAGGAAATTATTGATATAGTGACGTCATGGCCAGGTGTCAGCGGCGCTCACGATCTTCGCACGCGGCAGTCAGGGCCGACCCGCTTTATTCAGATTCATTTGGAAATGGAAGATAATCTGCCGCTCGTTCAGGCGCATTTAGTGGCTGAGCAGGTGGAGCAGGCAATTTTACGGCGTTTCCCGGGATCGGATGTGATTATTCACCAGGATCCCTGTTCAGTCGTACCCAAGGAAGGCAAGATGTTTGAGCTTTCATAATTCGTTGTAAAAAGTGAGCCGGGCCAGCATTTTGTGTATAAATTACCACCATTTGGCCTGACCTGAATCAATTCAGCAGGAAGTGATTGTTATACTATCTGCATATTCGTTGGATCGTTTCGATATGCGGAATCGACTTCCGGCAGCAGATTTCATTTTGCATTCCAAAGTTCAGAGGTAGTCATGATTAAGAAAATCGGTGTGTTGACAAGCGGCGGTGATGCGCCGGGCATGAACGCAGCAATCCGTGGTGTTGTACGTGCAGCGTTAACGGAAGGACTGGAAGTCATGGGGATCCATGATGGCTACCTGGGTTTGTATGAAGACCGTATGGTCCAGCTTGACCGCTACAGCGTGTCCGACATGATCAACCGTGGTGGTACTTTCCTCGGTTCTGCTCGCTTCCCGGAATTCCGCGACGAAAATGTGCGTGCAGTGGCTATCGAAAATCTGAAGAAACGTGGCATCGACGCATTGGTTGTTATCGGTGGTGACGGTTCTTACATGGGTGCAAAACGCCTGACTGAAATGGGCTTCCCGTGCATCGGCTTGCCGGGCACTATCGACAACGATATTAAAGGCACCGACTACACCATCGGTTATTTCACCGCATTGGGTACCGTCGTCGAAGCGATTGACCGTCTGCGTGATACTTCTTCTTCTCACCAGCGTATCTCCATCGTTGAAGTGATGGGCCGTTACTGCGGCGACCTGACCCTGGCTGCAGCAATTGCCGGTGGCTGTGAATTTGTCGTGGTTCCGGAAGTTGAATTTAGCCGTGACGATCTGGTTGCTGAAATCAAAGCCGGTATCGCAAAAGGTAAAAAACACGCCATCGTAGCGATCACTGAGCACATGTGTGACGTTGATGAACTGGCACATTACATTGAAAAAGAAACGGGCCGTGAAACGCGCTCTACCGTACTGGGTCACATCCAGCGTGGTGGTTCTCCGGTTCCTTACGACCGTATTCTGGCGTCCCGAATGGGCGCATATGCTATTGAACTGCTGCTGGCAGGTCATGGCGGTCGCTGCGTCGGTATTCAGAACGAGCAACTGGTTCACCACGACATTATCGACGCTATCGAAAACATGAAGCGTCCGTTCAAAGGTGACTGGCTGGACTGCGCGAAAAAACTGTACTGATTGTATTTTTTGCGCGCCTGATGGCGCTACGCTAATCAGGCCTACAGGTTGCAGATACTTGTAGGCCGGATAAGGCGTTAGCCGCCATCCGGCAACCCCTCGGATTTATTCCTCGAAGTTATAGCAAATCTTTTTTTATTCTTTAATGTTTGGATCTCTTTCTGGCACGCTTTGCTCATCACAACATCACATAAGAGAGCTGGGCGATGAACAAATGGGGCGTAGGGTTAACATTATTGCTGGCATCGACCAGCGTTCTGGCAAAGGATATTCAGTTACTTAACGTATCGTACGATCCAACACGTGAACTGTACGAGCAGTACAACAAAGCATTCAGCGCACACTGGAAGCAGGAAACCGGCGATAACGTCGTTATCCGCCAGTCACACGGCGGCTCTGGTAAACAGGCGACCTCTGTCATCAACGGTATCGAAGCCGATGTCGTGACGCTGGCGCTGGCTTACGATGTGGATGCCATTGCTGAACGTGGCCGTATCGATAAAAACTGGATTACACGCTTGCCGGACAATTCTGCGCCTTACACCTCCACCATTGTCTTCCTGGTACGCAAAGGCAACCCAAAGCAAATTCATGACTGGAACGATCTGGTCAAACCGGGTGTGTCAGTGATTACTCCAAACCCGAAAAGCTCAGGCGGCGCACGCTGGAACTATCTGGCGGCATGGGGCTACGCTCTGCATCACAACAACAACGATCAGGCCAAAGCGCAGGACTTCGTCAAGGCACTGTTTAAAAACGTTGAAGTACTGGATTCCGGTGCGCGGGGCTCAACCAATACGTTTGTTGAACGAGGGATTGGTGATGTGCTGATCGCCTGGGAAAACGAAGCGTTGCTGGCAACGAATGAGTTAGGCAAAGATAAATTCGAGATAGTCACCCCAAGTGAGTCTATCCTCGCTGAGCCGACCGTTTCCGTTGTCGATAAAGTCGTGGAAAAGAAAGATACCAAAGCGGTGGCAGAAGCTTACCTGAAGTATCTCTATTCCCCGGAAGGTCAGGAGATTGCGGCGAAAAACTACTATCGCCCGCGTGATGCTGACGTCGCGAAGAAATACGAAAGCGCATTCCCGAAACTGAAACTGTTCACCATTGATGAAGAGTTTGGCGGCTGGACGAAAGCGCAGAAAACGCATTTTTCTAACGGCGGTACCTTTGACCAGATCAGCAAACGCTAAAGGTTGAGGTCACGGCAGAACCCGGTGGCATAGCGCGACCGGGTTTTTTATTTGTCATCGTTTTGCGTTACTCTTGCGCCTCAATGGGATACAGGGAACGCGTAATGAAAAAAGCAGGTTATCTTTTACTGGCGGTTATTGTGGTCGCCGCCGCTGCGGGCATAGGGTACTGGAAATTCAGCGGTAACCCGGACGCGTTACGCCAGATAGTCCTTGAGCAATGCCTGCCACATCAGTTGCAGCAGCACAATCCCGCGCCGTGTACTGAAGTTAAACCCGATGCCGGATATGTGGTGTTCAAAGACCGAAACGGTCCGCTGCAATATCTGTTGATGCCAACCTACCGTATCAATGGCACGGAGAGCCCGTTGCTGTTGGAATCTGGAACACCGAATTTTTTCTGGCTAGCCTGGCAGGCACGTAGTTTTATGAGTCAAAAATACGGTCAGGAGATCCCTGATAAGGCGGTATCGCTGACAATTAACTCACGTACCGGGCGTACGCAAAATCACTTTCACATTCATATCTCCTGCCTGCGACCCGACGTCAGAACGCAACTGGATGACAATATGGCGAAAATTAGCACTCGCTGGTTGCCATTGCCCGGCGGATTGCGCGGGCATGAATATCTGGCGCGTCGTGTGACGGAAAACGAACTGGCGCAGCGCAGCCCGTTTATGATGCTGGCTGAAGAGGTGCCGGATGCGCGTGAGCGGATGGGAAGCTATGCGCTGGCGATGGTGCGTCAAAGCGACGAATCCTTTGTCCTGCTGGCGACTCAGCGTGACCTGCTGTCGCTGAATCTCGCCTCTGCTGAGGAAATCCAGGATCATCAATGTGATATTCTGCGTTAGCCCCCCTTAATCTGGCGTTTACTCTCTTTGCCTGTCCCCGTATTCTTGTTGAAAAAAACAACAGGAGACAGGCATGTCGCTCTGGCTTTCACACCCTCTGTTTGTTCCCTCTCTGGTGGTCGGCGTCACCATTTTGCTTTGGGCGACGTCGCTGCTGCCGGAATTTATCACGGCGCTGCTTTTCTTTGCCGTGGCGATGGTGGCCAAAATCGCGCCACCGGATGTCATCTTTGGTGGCTTTGCCTCATCGGCGTTCTGGCTGGTCTTCAGTGGTTTTGTGCTGGGCATTGCGATTCGTAAAACGGGGCTGGCGGACCGGGCAGCGAGGGCATTGTCGTCAAGGCTGACGGACTCCTGGCCATTAATGGTCGCGAGCGTGGTGCTATTGAGTTACGCGCTGGCGTTCGTCATGCCGTCCAACATGGGACGTATTGCGTTGCTGATGCCGATTGTGGCGGCGATGGCGAAACGGGCTGGAATTAACGACGGCACGCGCGCCTGGTATGGTCTGGCGCTTGCCGTCGGTTTTGGTACCTTCCAGCTTTCCGCCACGATCTTACCTGCTAACGTACCAAACCTGGTGATGAGTGGCGCAGCGGAAGGTTCCTGGGGTATCCACTTGAATTATCTTCCCTATTTGCTGCTGCATACACCCGTGTTGGGTTGGCTAAAAGGTGTGGTGCTCATTGGTCTTATCTGCTGGCTGTTTCCCGGCCAACCTCATGCGCCGCGCGATCTGACGCCGCCTGAACCAATGAGTCGTGATGAAAAACGTCTGGCCTGGATGTTAGCGGTGGTGCTGTTTCTGTGGGTCAGCGAAAGCTGGCATGGCGTGGGGCCGGCATGGACCGGGCTGGTGGCGGCGGTGATTACGCTGTTGCCGCGCGTAGGATTTATTAATGGCGAAGAATTTTCCAGTGGGGTGAATATCCGTACCTGCATTTACGTGGCGGGTATCCTGGGACTGGCCATCACCGTGACGCAGACCGGTATCGGTAGCGCGGTAGGCGAGGCGCTGTTACAGGTGATGCCGCTGGATGCGGACAAACCGTTTACCAGCTTCCTTGCATTGACCGGCATTACCACCGCACTTAATTTCATCATGACGGCGAACGGCGTTCCGGCACTGTATACCACACTGGCACAAAGCTTTTCAGATGCGACCGGCTTCCCGCTACTCTCGGTGATTATGATTCAGGTATTGGGCTATTCCACACCGCTATTGCCGTATCAGGCATCACCGATTGTGGTGGCAATGGCGTTAGGAAAAGTACCGGCAAGAGCTGGAATGCTGCTGTGTATCACGCTGGCGGCGGCAACGTATCTGATACTGCTGCCGCTGGATTATCTGTGGTTTAGCGTGTTGGGGAAATTATAGTTGTATCTGAATGTTAATTTTTTGTTTTGTGAGTGGGTGAATTGTATTATGCGCACCGATATTGGTTAATACCTGAGCGCATAATTGCGTGCTGGAAACTCAAGGATTGATTCATGGACAGATTGACCCCCATCCGCTGTTGGCCTGCCATCATCTCGATTGTTATTACGCTGACCATCTGGTTTGTTATCCCATGTCCAGCAGATGTTACCCCCGAGGCGTGGCATCTGCTGGCGTTATTTATCGGTACTATCGCGGCAATTATTGGTAAAGCCATGCCTATCGGCGCGATTGCGATTGTGGCGATTATGCTGGTAGCCATGACCGGCGTGACGCACCCCGGTAAACCCACCGCGGCGCTGAGCGATGCGTTAAGTGGTTTCTCCAACCAGCTTATCTGGCTGATCGGCATCTCGATTATGTTGTCGCAAAGCCTGTTGAAAACGGGGCTGGGCGCGCGTATCGGCTATGGGTTTATTGCGTTGTTTGGCAAAAGAACGTTGGGTATCGCCTGGGCGCTAACGCTGGCAGAAACGCTAATCGCACCCGTTACACCGAGCAATACCGCGCGCGGCGGCGGTATTATTCACCCGGTGATGCGAGCGATTGCGGAAAGTTTGGGCTCTCAACCCGGTGACAAAGAGAACGGTGCTACAGGTCGTTACCTGGCACTGGTGAACTACAACATTAACCCGATCAGTTCGGCGATGTTTATTACCGCTACCGCGCCAAACCCGCTTATTGTGAGTTTTTTGACCAAAGGGACGGATGGGGTGCTGAATATGACCTGGGGAATGTGGGCGATTGCGGCGCTTCTTCCGGCCGTTGTCTCACTGGTCGTGATGCCTATTGTCATCTGGTGGCTCTATCCGCCCGCTATTACACGCACACCGAATGCGCCAGAGTTTGCCCGGGAAAAACTGGGGGCACTCGGTCCGTTGTCGCTGGCTGAAAAAATCACCCTCGCGGTTTTCGCTTTGCTGCTCTGCCTGTGGGCAGGTGTTCCAGCGATGCTGATGGGCAGTACCTGGGCCGTTAACCCCACCAGCGCGGCGCTGATTGGCTTGTCTGTTCTGTTAGTGACAGGGGTATTGAGTTGGGACGATATCCTTAAATGCCGTGGTGCATGGGATACGATAGTCTGGTTTGCCGCACTGGTTATGATGGCGGATTTCCTGAGCAAACTGGGCCTGGTAGGGTGGCTGGCGACGAGCGTTGGTAGTGCAATTGACCATCTCGGGGTGCACTGGAGTATCGCCACGCTGCTGCTGATCCTGCTTTATGTCTATTCACACTACTTTTTCGCCAGTACCACTGCACATATCACGGCCATGTTCGCGGCTTTCTTCGCTGCCGGATTAGGCCTCGGTGCTCCACCGGCGCTGCTTGGTCTGATGCTGGGCTTCTCCTCCTCGTTGATGATGTCGCTCACGCACTATGGTACAGGGACTGCGCCAATCATCTTTGGTTCGGGTTACGTTACACTGGCTGAGTGGTGGAAAACGGGACTGGTGATGAGTGTGGTCAACCTGACCATCTGGGGTGTTACGGGGGCCTTCTGGTGGCACTGGCTGGGATACTGGTAAAGCAGATATAAGAAGGGGAGCGATGCTCCCCTTTTAACAACTTAGGCCTGTTTAGCGGCTTCAGCGGCTTTAACGATTACGGCGAAAGCGTCCGCTTTCAGCGATGCACCGCCAACCAGCGCGCCGTCGATGTCCGGCTGAGCGAACAGTTCAGCAGCGTTTGCTGCGTTTACGGAACCGCCGTACTGGATGATCACTTGTTCAGCGATTTTCGCATCAGCTTTAGCAATGTGGTCACGGATGAATTTGTGGACTGCCTGAGCCTGAGCAGGCGTTGCAGATTTACCGGTACCGATAGCCCATACAGGTTCGTAAGCGATAACCACGCCTTCGAATGCTGCTGCGCCCTGAGTTTTCAGTACTGCGTCAATCTGGCGTGCGCAAACTTCTTCCGTTTTACCTGCTTCGTTTTCTGCTTCGGTTTCACCGATGCACAGAACCGGCGTCAGACCCTGCTCTTTCAGCACAGCGAATTTCTTCGCGATCAGCTCGTCAGACTCTTTGTGGTAAGTACGACGCTCAGAGTGACCGATAATGATGTACTGCGCGCCGATATCTTTCAGCATTTCAGCGCTTGTTTCACCGGTGAATGCGCCAGACAGGTTCAGGTCAACGTTCTGCGCGCCCAGAATGATGTGGCTACCGGCAGCGGCGTGTTTCGCCAGGTCGATATACATTTCCGGCGGAGCGATTGCTACTGCACAGCCAGCAACGCCAGCCAGTTCTTTACGCAGGTTAGCAACCAGTTCGTTTACCATGTGGCGGCTGCCGTTCAGTTTCCAGTTACCCATCACTAAAGGATGTCGCATTTCATTTCTCCACGCTTGTCAGCGAATTAAGGAAGATGGCCGCCCATCAGGGCAGCATGGTCTGTGAAACAGTATAGAGATTCGTCTGCGGAAAGGCTTTGCTTTTTGTCATCAATTCGCTTTCTCAAGACTTTCTGATAGTGCCAGCTTAATCGGTTCAACAGCGAAGGTCAGCCCCTTTTCGCCGTTATCTGCAACAACATAGCGAATTGCGCCTTCCGTTTCGGCGTAATAGTGCTTACCTTTGCCGGCAGCGAGCAGTTTTTGCAGCTTTTTCTGACTCTGTTCTTTCGTCAACAACGGCGCGACGGTGCGTATGACGGCGGTCATGTATTCCAGCGCTTTCGCTTTGGCCGCCTTTTGTTCTGGCCCCTGAATCGGCAGCCAGGTTATCTGCATACTTTTGATTTTTAAGGTGCCGCGCTCAAGGGCGGAGGACGCATACAGGTTTTCATTGATTTTACTGGCGGCACGGGTGAGATTTGCCCGATCGCGGCTGCTGTCGATGGCACGGAATTCATTCAGAATAAGCTTCGGATTCTGCGTATTAAAGTTTTCGCGAAACTGGCTAATCGACAGGTCAAAGGTCGGCGCGCCCGCCAGTAAATAGGGGGCCGTGGTTGCCGTCGATGGTTCTTCCGCCAGCGCCGCTGTATTCACGGACATGACTGAAAACAATAATAAAAACAGAGTCAATCCTTGCTTCATCAATCGTACCTTTTATTCTTACTGCTCACGATTAAAACGGTAACCGCCGGGCTTGTCAAAAGGGTAAACTGTTCTGGAAGGTAATAATAAAGGAATCTACATGACCATACAGCAGTGGTTATTCTCATTTAAAGGGCGTCTTGGACGCCGTGATTTCTGGATTTGGATCGGTCTGTGGATTGTCGGGATGCTGGTTTTGTTTTCGCTGGCGAGTAAACAATTGCTCGATATCCAGACGGCGGCATTTTGTCTGGTCTGTTTGCTGTGGCCGACGGCTGCAGTCACAGTAAAACGTCTGCATGATCGGGGGCGCTCCGGCGCGTGGGCGTTCCTGATGATTCTTGCATGGATGCTGCTGGCCGGAAACTGGGCAGTATTGCCCGGTGTCTGGCAATGGGCGGTAGGCCGCTTTGTACCGACGCTGATTCTGGTGGGTATGCTTATCGATCTGGGCGCGTTCGTTGGCACCCAGGACGCAAATAAATACGGTAAGGACACGCAGGACGTAAAATACAGAGCTGACTCGTAGGCCGGATAAGCGTGAGCGCCATCCGGCAAGCCCTTACCAGTAATGTTCAGCGGTCATATGGCCCGGTCGACGGCGCAGATGTTTGGTCATCTGCCGGGTTTCTTTCAGCAGTTGCTGCGTGTCGCGTACCATTTGCGGGTTACCACAGAGCATCACATGACTGGTTGCTGTATCCATGGGTAGCCCCACCGCAGTTTCCAGCGCGCCGCTTTCAATCAACGCCGGAACTCGCCCGGTTAATGAACCTGCGGCGGTTTCACGGCTCACAACCGTCTGGATACGTAATTTACCTTCGTAGCGTTTTTCCAGGTCCTGCATTAACGGCAGATAGCTTAAATCGGCGGCATAGCGGGCGGCATGGACCAGCACCAGATTTTTAAAACGGTCCAGATCTTTGCCCAACTGCAGAATCGATAAATATGGGCCGATAGCGGTGCCGGTTGCCAGCATCCACAGCGTGTCGCAATCGGGGACTTCATCCAGCACGAAGAAACCGGCTGCTTCGCTCACGACCTGTACTTCGTCGCCAGGTTTTAGCGCCGCCAGTCGGGGGCTGAGTTTTCCGTCAGGAACCGTCACCAGATAGAACTCTAAATCGGGGTTGTCAGGCGCATTCACGTAGGAATAGGCACGCTGGACACGCTCGCCGTCGATTTCGAGGCCGAGCTTGGTAAATTGGCCTGCCGTGAAGGGAAGAACCGGAGCTCGCACGGTCAAACTAAATAAGGCATCGGTCCAGTTCTGTACCTTAGTGACTTTGCCTGTTACCCAATCTGCCATGGTTTTCTCCTGTCTGCTGTGATTGCCTTATCTTCGTTCGTTGCACGAAAGATTTCCAGCCCAGATGGGCTGGAAGGCTCTATTGATCAAATCAATTACAGGATATGCGTCTGTACATCCGGATCTTTGCGATCGAGGTAGTGGATGGACTGAATACGACGGATCGTACGTGATTTCCCACGGATCAGCAGTGTTTCGGTGGTGGCAATATTACCTTTGCGGCTAATCCCTTCCAGCAGATCGCCTTTGGTGATCCCGGTTGCTGAGAAAATAACGTTGTCGCTGCGGGCCATTTCATCCAGACGCAGCGCTTTACCTGCCTCAATACCCATCGCGGCGCAGCGAGCCAGCTCCTGTTCGCCGATACGACGGTTCTCTTCGCTGTCACCTTTGACGTCATGGCGAGCCAGCAGACGGCCTTGCATGTCGCCATCCAGTGCGCGGATAACGGCGGCAGAGACGACACCTTCTGGTGCGCCACCAATGCCATACAGCACGTCAACTTCACTGTCTGGCATACAGGTCAGAATCGACGCGGCCACGTCGCCATCGGGAATCGCGAATACGCGAACGCCCAGCGCCTGCATTTCGGCGATGGTTTCATCGTGGCGTGGTTTCGCCAGAATGGTGACGGTCAGTTCGCTCAGCGGTTTGTTGAGCGCGCTGGCGACATTACGCAGGTTCGCTTCCAGCGACAGATTCAGGTCGATTGAACCTTTGGCACCAGGGCCGACAATCAGCTTTTCCATGTACATGTCCGGCGCGTTCAGGAAGCAACCCTTGTCGCCGACAGCCAGTACCGCCAGTGCATTCGCCTGGCCCATTGCTGTCATACGTGTACCTTCGATGGGATCGACTGCAATATCAACAGCATCGCCGAGACCGGTTCCGACTTTTTCACCGATAAACAGCATCGGTGCTTCATCGATCTCGCCCTCGCCAATCACGATGGTGCCGTCAATGTTGACCTGGTTGAGCATAATACGCATGGCGTTCACGGCCGCGCCGTCAGCGGTGTTTTTATCGCCGCGACCCAACCATTTATAGCCAGCCAGTGCAGCCGCTTCGGTCACGCGTGAAAATTCAATGGCAAGTTCTCGTCTCATTGCAAACTCGTAGCAGAAAGGAATGGCGCGAAGTGTAGCACAGGGGAGGGGGCGAGATTATTGATGTGTGTGCGGGGTTGCCCCGCACGGAGATATAGCCGGATGGCGACGCTAACGCGTCTTATCCGGCCTACGTCAGTTTCGTATCAGTAGGCCGCACCACCCGGCAATGATGTATTACTCTTCGTGATCTTCCCACGCCAGAGCGCGTTTGACTGCTTTTTTCCAGCCGCTGTAACGGAAGTTACGTTCGGTGGTTTCGATGCCAGGGCGGAACTCACGCTCAATGACCGCTTTTTCCTGCAGCTCATCCAGATTCTGCCAGAAGCCGACAGCCAGACCGGCCAGATATGCCGCACCCAGCGCAGTCACTTCGCGAACTTCCGGGCGCTCAACGCGTGTGCCGAGAATGTCAGACTGGAACTGCATCAGGAAGTTGTTGGCTACCGCACCGCCATCCACGCGCAGCGCGTGCAGACGAATACCGGAGTCCGCCTGCATCGCTTCCAGCACGTCACGCGTCTGATAAGCGATAGACTCAAGCGTAGCACGGATGATGTGGTTGGAGTTTACGCCACGGGTCAGGCCGAAGATGGCGCCACGTGCATACGGGTCCCAGTATGGTGCGCCCAAGCCAGTGAACGCCGGAACAACATATACGCCGTTGGTGTCTTTCACTTTGGTGGCGAAATACTCTGAGTCGAATGCATCGCTGATGAGTTTCATCTCATCACGCAGCCACTGGATGGACGCACCCGCCATGAACACGGCACCTTCCAGCGCGTAGTTCACTTCCCCGGTCGGGCCACAAGCGATAGTGGTCAGCAGCCCATTTTCTGACTTAACGGCTTTCTCGCCGGTATTCATCAGCATGAAGCAGCCAGTACCGTAGGTGTTCTTCGCCATCCCTTCCTTCACGCACAGCTGGCCGAAAAGTGCAGCCTGCTGGTCACCCGCGATACCGGAGATAGGAATACGTGTGCCGCCTTTACCGCCAATGTTGGTCTGGCCATAGACTTCAGAAGAACGGCGAACTTCCGGCAGCATTGCACGCGGAATGTCCAGCGCGTCCAGCATCTTGTCGTCCCAGTCCAGGGAATGGATGTTGAACAGCATGGTACGTGAGGCGTTGGTGTAATCCGTGACGTGTACGCGTCCCTGAGTCATTTTCCAGATAAGCCAGGTGTCTACGGTACCGAACAGCAGCTCGCCGCGACGGGCGCGCTCACGCGAGCCTTCTACGTGGTCGAGGATCCACTTCACTTTGGTACCGGAGAAATACGGGTCAATGACCAGACCGGTGTTGTTACGGATGTACTCTTCCATACCGTCGCGCTTGAGCTTCTCGCAGATATCTGCGGTACGACGACACTGCCACACAATGGCGTTATAGATCGGCTTACCGGTTTCACGTTCCCAGACAATGGTGGTTTCACGCTGGTTGGTAATACCGATCGCTGCAATTTCATCGGAACTGATATCGGCTTTCGCCAGCACTTCTACCAGCGTGGAGCTTTGGGTCGCCCAAATTTCCATTGGGTCGTGTTCTACCCAGCCTGCTTTCGGATAGATTTGCTCGAATTCGCGCTGTGAAACGCTAACGATATTCGCATCGTGGTCCATTACGACCGCGCGGGAGCTGGTGGTGCCCTGGTCGAGCGCAACGATATATTTTTTTTCAGTCATCATTTTTGTCCCGTAGTCACATTACTGCGAAGCTTTTTGTTGAGTGTTGGTCGCAACGTCTTTTTCTTCAATCGCGCAGACATCACACGGTAAATGGCGACCAATCAGTTTGCGATATGCCCATGCGCCCAGAATTGCGCCGGTAATCGGGCCAAACACGGGGACCAGGAAGTAAGGGATATCACGACCACCCGTGAAGGCAATCTCGCCCCATCCTGCCATCCAGGCGAAGAGTTTCGGTCCGAAGTCACGTGCCGGGTTCATCGCAAAACCGGTCAGTGGACCCATGGATGCACCAATAACGGCAATCAGTAAGCCGATCAGCAGCGGTGCCAGTGGACCACGCGGTACACCATTACCATCATCGGTCAGTGCCAGAATCAGCCCCATTAGAATAGCGGTAATGACCATTTCAACCGCGAAGGCCTGCACAAAATTGATATGCGGGTTTGGATAGGTGGAGAAAGTACCTGCCAGATTGAGGCTTTCTACACTACCGCGCACGATATGGTTCGTTTGTTCGAAATCGATGAAAAGATTGTAATAAAGCCCGTAAACCAATGCCGCTGCGCAAAAGGCGCCAGCAATTTGAGAAATAATAAAAGGAACGACTTTGCGTTTGTCAAAACACGCAAACAGCCATAGTGCGATTGTGACTGCTGGATTCAGGTGTGCGCCAGAAACGCCTGCTGTCAGATAGATAGCCATGGCTACCCCCAGACCCCAGATGATACTGATTTCCCACTGACCAAAAGTAGCACCAGCCACTTTGAGTGCAGCGACACAACCCACACCGAAGAAAATCAACAACCCGGTACCGAGGAATTCAGCAATGCACTGGCCTTTCAAGGTTGATGTTTGACTCATAATCGGATCCTGAAGAGTTTAATGTTTATTGTATGCGAGAAGGTCACTGACATCCCCGGAGCCGGTAGGCACACTGTTAATTTATCGTTAACGCTCAAAAACGAGAAATATCGAAATTAAAATGTGTGTACTCCATCAACAAAATGAGCGTTTTCGCGCCATTGAGCGGTATTTGTTATACAAAAATAGTGTGAGCTGAATCATTTCACCGATCATCCTGTTAACACTTAAGAGTTATGACAGTTATGTCACCAGGACAAAGATTAAAAGTGTTGCAAACCGCAATCTGCGCGGGATGCCGCTGGACAGGGATGACGCGGCTTCATACAATCGGTGTTAAGTAGTGTGCGCTCGTTTTTATTAAGGCGTCGCCGGTTATCGGGACGAGGATTTTTATCCATCAACGCCTTGCAATTCAGGAGAGGTATGACGATGTCATTAGAAGTGTTTGAGAAACTGGAAGCAAAAGTACAGCAGGCGATTGATACCATCACGCTGTTGCAGATGGAAATCGAAGAGCTGAAAGAAAAGAATAACTCACTGTCGCAGGAAGTTCAGTCTGCACAGCAGCAGCGTGAAGAACTGGAGCGTGAGAACAACAGCCTGAAAGAACAGCAGAGTGGCTGGCAGGATCGTCTGCATGCCCTGCTGGGTCGTATGGAAGAAGTCTAATCCTCGTCATATTTCACGTTATGGCGGCGTTGGCTGCGTGCATTCACCCCAGTCACATAGTGGTCTATGCTCCTGGGGATTCACTTACTTGCCGCCTTGCCCTGACGCGAAATCTTTAGAGGATTTAGAGTACGAGTTTGTAGGCCGGATAAGGTGTAAGCCGACATCCGGCAATATTTATCTTTGATAACGGCCTTGCTTGCGGGCTTTCCCATCAATCACCAAGCCAACGGGTGAACGAGCTACGGTCAATATCCAGTTGCTTCGCTGCACGGCTTTTGTTGTTTTGCTGTCGTAGTAGCACCCCTTTGAGAATACGGCTACGGATCCGTTTATACGGCCCTTCGAGCAACTGGCAGTCCGGGCAGTGATGGCGAGGTTGTTGGGGGGAAGACGCTTTATCGGCTTGTAAATCCTCAATCAGTAACGTGGCGGCAGAAAGAGACACCACGCCGGATGAAAACGATAACGCCAGGCGCTCCATAATATTATTCAACTGACGTACGTTACCCGGCCATAAATATTTTTTTAGCTCACTCCATAAACTTTCGCTCAATGCAATGGGAGGCAACTGATAGGACTTTCTCAGCGCATCTAAAGTTGTTTGCCCAATAAGTTGGATATCGTCCGGGCGTTCACGTAACGGTAATGTGGTGACCTTGAGCACATTCAAGCGATAAAAAAGGTCTTCTCTAAAATCACCGGCTGCAATCATTGCCGGTAAGTTTCGGTTTGTGGCCGCAATAACGCGGACGTTGACCGGAATCATGTGATCTGCGCCCAGGCGCATCAGTTGGCGCTCCTGCAGAATGCGTAAGAGTTTTGCTTGTAAGAACTTATCCAGTTCGCTGATTTCATCAAGAAAGATGGTGCCGTTATGCGCCAGTTCAAACATCCCGGCGCGGCCTTTTTTAGAGGCACCGGAAAACGCGCCATCGACATATCCAAAGAGTTCGCTTTCCATAATTGAAGCGGGGATTGCGCCGCAGTTAACCGCAACAAATGGCCCATTGCGATGTGAACTGGCGTTATGAATGCTCTGCGCCAGAACCTCTTTGCCGGTACCATTTTCACCGAGTAGCAGTATTGTTGCTTCGGTTTCCGCATATATCCTGGCTAACCTTAAGCGAGCCTGCATTTCACGGTTGCAGGTAATAAAATCTTCGAAGTGATACCTGGCGTGAAATCCTAACTTTTTCGCTTCTTTGATTCTTATCTTCTGCTCAGCATTCTGTAAGTTAGATGATGTCTGGAGGGTGATCACCACGCGGTTGAGATTTTCGTTTTCTACAATGGGGAACTGGTTAACCACAAATTCGCCATAGGGTGTGTTGATTAACTCATTTTCTATCGGGATATTATTTTGCAGGTCTTCCCAGTTTAGCGTTAAGGAAGGTATTTTTTTATTGATTAAATCATGTTTACTGAGTTGTAAAAGCTCGACGGCTTTATGATTACAGTGAATGACCTTACCGAAATTATCAATGAGAAGAATGAATTTATTGGTGTGGTCAAGTAACAGGTTTAGCTGGTTTTGCTCAATGCGCTCATTAGCGAGCGCCTGATACAGCTGAATTGCCTCATGTAATGCCAGTTCTATGGACTCGACACCTGAATGGAAAGGGATGAAATGTTCCATGCTGTGTGTGCCAAAATAAAGCGGGCAAATGGCATCGCCAATAATAAGATCTATCTGGTTATTTTGTGTGTAATTGACAAAGTCATTCCTGACATTCTCAATGCAAGGGTTGGCCATTTCGTCAATGATAAACTCAGTGAGTTGCAGATTAAGCATCCTGGCTATTTTCATACAGCCGTCGATAACGCTGCGAAACCCAATAACCCCAATATTTTTATTGAGCCCAAGATATGGCCTGAGGGCATCGATAATATCATAAGCGGATGTTTTTATTTCAATGACAGGCTGCGGTATTTTTTGTTTAAGCATCCATGCCATGCCACCGCGACTAATCACAAGATCAGGGGAATTCGTGCGCAATATCGGGATCACGGAATCAACATCGTCAAGGGTGGCATTTAATATCGTTATATTTGCGATGTGATTATATCGGATAGACAGGCGTTCAGCTTCTAGAGAGAGCGCTTGTAAAGGAGAAACGATGTAAATATTAGGTAATTTTAACATGTTGAATCCAGCATGATCATGATGTGAAGTCGATAACGGTGGAAACAGTTGTCGGCATTATTGTAGAAACAGTAATCCATTCACGACTTACTGTTTCTGCAATCTTTTTGTCACATAAATGGTGAACAGCGGAATTGTTTTCGATCAACTCTGTGGAATTTATGTTTTTGATAACTGCTGGCGTTGGGCGATTCTCCTTTGTTCGCGGCGAGCAACCCAGGCGGTTATAAACGGTACGACTAAGGAGGTGACGATCGTAGAGGCGGCAATCTGCGGCGTCGCTACGGCGATTAATGCTGACACGCTGGGGTCAACCGCGGCGATGGCTGCGGGGGTCGCAACGGCGTTACCGGCCGTCGTGGAGACTGCCGCTCCGGCGATGCCTGAACCTCCGACAAAACGGGAGACGGCAACATTAATCAGCGCGCCAATGAATGCGGTCATGAGACCCAGAATAACCCCTGCGAATCCGGCCATCAGCAGGGTGCTGAAATCGATTCCGGTACCCAGACCAAAAGAGAAGAAGGGGATCAGCATCGCGCCGCCGCTTTTCAGGAACGAACGCATATCCTCATCCAGATTTCCGAGCAGCATACCAATCAGTATTGGTAAAACAACGGCGAACAGCTCCATTATTGGGATCGACACCAGCCCAGCGGCACCCATCGCCACCATCGTCAGAAAGGGGCCTTCAAGTACGGAAAGCACAGCGATAGCGCCCGCATCGGTTTCATTGCCAAACTGTTTGGTCAGTGCAGCGTAGAGGCCCATATTCGCATTGGTCATGGCCGCGATAATGGCGAGTGCAGACAAACCAAAGAAGCCGTTGGCGCCGCAAAACTTTGCGACCAGTAAGCCAATTGCTGTCCCGACAACCAACTTGGACAGCATAATGGCGAACCCTTTTTTCAGGGCGACCGGCGCGGCCTGTAGGCGGATTTCAGCGCCCATACAGACAAAAAATACGCCCAGGATAGCGAGAGCGCCATGAGCTACCGCCGTCGAAAAGCTCCCTATTTCTAAAGCACCAGGACAAAATGTCTTTAATAATGCTCCGATCAATAACGGGATTACCATCATCCCGCCTGGGAATTTCTCAATTGTTTGTTTTATTTTCATGAGGAGACTTCCGTGTTTTCGTAACGGATATAAATGATGGGAATATGTTATTTATTCCCACCGTATAGGGTTATATTTCTATCGTCTTAAAATGTTGGTGCGATCTTGTAAATAGAGAATTCCTTATGCCCAAGATCTTCAGCTTTGGTTGTTTTACCATTAGAAACCTTAATGATTTCCTGATAAATCACCTCGCCCATCTCATTAATAGAAGATTCTCCCCGCATAATCGATGAAACATCAATATCAATGTTGTCGCGCATTTTGGTAAATGTTTCTTCGTTGGCGGTGATTTTGATCACTGGCGCAATCGGGTTTCCCGTGGGGGTTCCGCGCCCGGTAGTAAAGATAATAATTTGTGCGCCGCCGGCCACCATCCCGGAGATGGATTCGATATCTTGTCCAGGGGAGTCCATCACCCATAGTCCACGACCGCCAGGGAAATCTGCGTATTGCAGGACGCCCTGTAGCGGTGAATGACCCGCTTTGTGCATGCAGCCCAGAGATTTTTCCTCAATGGTGGTGATACCGCCCTGGATATTACCTGGCGTCGGTTGCCCGCCCCTGATATCTGCGCCCAGGGCTTTCGCTCTTTCTTCACACCCCACAACCAGCTTGATTAAATCGTCTGCGACTTGTGAATTAATGGCCCGACGAGCAACAACGTGTTCTGCGCCAATGAATTCGGTGGTTTCTGAAAGAATCGATGTGCCACCATCGTTAACTAACAAATCAGATGCAACACCGCAGGCAGGGTTGGAGGCGAGGCCAGAGGTGGTATCAGAACCTCCGCATTCCATTCCGAGGATCAACTCGCTGACGCTTATTTCTTCGTAGTCTTGCTGGGACAAATCCTGCGCATACTGACGTGCGATTGAAATTCCGCGCGCCTGACACTGCAAGGTCCCCCCTTCATTCTGAATTGTGATGCAGGAAACCGGCTTACCAAATTTCGTGATTTCTTGCGCAATGTGAGTAGGTTCAGCGCCTTCACAACCCAGTCCGACAACGAGTATGGCGCCAACGTTGCCGTTCCTGGCAACGTTGATCAGTGTTTTTTCGGTTAATGCAGCATCACCAGCAATCTGGCAGCAACCAAAATCATTATTAAGCCAGGTTGAGCCATGAACCTGAGCGGAGATGTCCTGAGCGACTTTATTGGCGCAAACGCTGGTAGGTAAAATTAAGACGTAGTTGCGAATACCCACGCTGCCATCCGGACGACGATAACCTTTGATTGTTTTTTTCATTTTCACTTGTTCCTTCAGCCTTTATTTCCAATCCCCACGGCCACGTTCACTTTCAACATTATGAACATGAACATAATCTCCGGTCTGGATAGACTTTGTTGCCCGACCAATGGATTCACCGTATTTGTAAACTTCGCCATGAAGCGCAACGGCTTTAATGGCAAATTTATGACCGTAAGGGATGTCATCCCGTAAGGTGATGGTCAGATTTTCATTGCCAACAAACATGTTGGCGACGTCTCCGGCCTTGAGGGGCTGGATAGCAGTAGCAACGCTATCTTGCGGGTTAATAACCACTGCATTTTTCTTCATAAAAAATCCTTATGCGCTTTGATTGGATACAGTGGTATAAAGCATAAGGCGTGCCATGTTTTTAACTTGTTGTTTATTAAGATAAATAACACGCAGTGTGGGAAGGGGGAGATAGAGCCGCTGTAAGTAGCTTCATCAGTTGCGGCAAATAGCTACAGTTGCGGCGTGCAAAAGGTGGGTACGACGGAAACGCATAAAAAAGGCACCTTGCGGTGCCTTTTTTGCTTACTCGATATCGAGCGGGTCTTCGGAAAGAATTATCCCGGTATTGTCGGCGTACAAGTGGTCGCCGGAAAAGAACGTCACGCCGCCAAAATTGACGCGCACATCGCTTTCCCCAATGCCTTCACCTGCAGCACCAACCGGAATAGCGGCAATCGCCTGAATGCCGATGTCCAGCTCTTCCAGATCGTCTACCTGGCGTACTGAGCCGTAGATGACCAGACCTTCCCATTCATTCTGTACTGCCAGACGAGCCAGTTCGGCATCGACCAGCGCACGACGGACAGAACCGCCACCATCGACCAGCAGAATACGACCACGGCCGTTTTGTTCGAGCAGATCGTACAGCAACCCGTTGTCCTCGAAACATTTTACCGTGATGATTTGTCCGCCAAACGACGACCGTCCTCCAAAGTTAGAGAACAGCGGTTCCACGACGTTGACATCTTCCTGATAGATGTCACAAAGCTCGGATGTATCGTATTTCATAGGCTTAACGTTCAGTTGCTGCGAGAATTTTTAGTATATCGCGCTATATGTACTGTTGGCAAAATCATCAATTGTTAATTAGTGTCCAGATCAATAACCATTCATATTTTTCATTGAAAAACAGATAATTACTGATTTTTAAAACAGCCGATAATGACCTACAATTACCCGTATTTCCCTCTGTAAAGTATCCCCGAGGTATCCCCGGAAGATTGCTGGAGCATAAAAGAAAGCCCTATGAGAACGATCAACTTCACCAAAGCCGTGCTGATGGAACTCCCCGTTCCTGATGCCGGCAAACGCCTTGAATATGCTGATAGTGTCGTTAATGGGTTGCGGCTGCGTGTTACGTCCAGTGGCAGCAAAAGTTTTTGTGCGTCCCGAAAGCGCGACGGAAAATTTTACCGTGTGACGTTGGGCAAGTTCCCGGATATGACTATTGAGCAGGCCAGAGAGCGGGCATATTGAAGTAGCTACCACACGGCATAACCCGAACGAACGGCGGCGTGAAATGGTGGAAACGAGACACCAGATCATTACCGGGCATGGCATATGGTTTGGTGGCCCGTTCAGGCGTGAAGAAAAAGGCAGTAAAGCCCAGGCTGATTTATGGGCACGTGTTCTGTGTGCTGTCTATCGCTATGCATATGATAGCTACCGTGATAAAGATGGCGGGAGATTGTTACCGGATCCGCCCACAACCATTTTAAGTACAAAAAGGCTTTGGCATGGAAATTCACGGAGAACAACTAAAATCAGAAATAATAATTTAGGCCGCTGGCTCAAGGCCCTTGATACCGTAAGACAATGGGCTATAGCAGGCTATAAAACTAATGTGTTGATGGGGGTTGAAGCCCAACAGTACGGAAATGTACGTTAAGAACGTAACCTTATGATTTAAGTCTATAAATTTGTTGCATTATTGGTTTGATTTACGTTGATTTGATGACCGGGTACGCTCGTATTGCAAGTAAGCGTGTTCGGGAATAGCGACGAGTATTGCAGGCACTCTGCTAAGTGGTCTTTATTTTCAGCAGATCTGCCTGCCAATTCGATTTACCTCTGCTGCTGGTTGTAACCAACCGGGCGGCTCCAGTCATCGTCGTATTTGATATTCCCTTCGATATAAAACCACTCAATGCCTGAGTAGGTGATGGCGATATTTTCCATCATGCCCGGAGTGTGGGAACCCGGCATATAAGCATGAGCAGCATTGACGGACATGATTACGATGTTGTTAAGCGTAATTCGGTAAATCTCGTATTCGACACCCGCCTCGTTGATGTCGTAATAGTGGATTACTGCCTTTTGCAGTCGCTTACTTTGGCAGACTGCAACTGCAAAATATGGCGAGGTCTTATCAATCTCTTTGTGCAGTGTAAAAGCGTTGTGTTCGCGCGAACCCATCAGCTTACCAGTGTTGCGGCATGTATTTTGGTACACACCGTAACTGCTGTTCATGATTTCAATTGCACCCTCACGGCCCAGCGCCATGCAACTGCCTTTGATCAGTTGTCCATTTTCATCATAAATATACATATAAGCTGGTAATGACATTTATAGATCTCCATATTTTGTGCTTAATATTTTCCCGTTTCTGTCGATGAAAAAGTTGTAACGGTAATTCTTTCCGTTCAATGTGTATGAAGCCGCATAGATATAGCCCGGCGTTATCGGTATTTTTAAGCACGTTTCAGGGTAGGAGAGAGCTACATGCGAATTTTCCGCCAATGTCTTGTATTCATTTCCCTGCTCAGAATAAACGCCGTATCGGCTCAGAACGTCCGATTTATTAACAGAGAAGCAAAGCGAATTATTTATAATAGGGAAACTACGCCATGGGGGAACGCTATCGCCAGCGCCACACCCAGCCAGCGCAAAAAAGGCAGGAATGAGAAAGTAGCGTTTCAATGCGGGAACCTCCCTAACACTTTCTCATAGCGGGATATGAGGCTAAGGACAGGCTCAGATGGATCGTAATCCTTGAGGCGATACAAATCAGAGCGGTTGCCGAATCCATACGTTTTAAGCAGCCAATAATCAGCCACCATTGCAGCCTGCTGCTCTAAGCCGTAATCCAAGAGTATGGCCTTATCCAAGGTGTAATAGTAATCAACTGCCCAAGAGAACAGGCCACGCATCCTTACCATCATCCCGCGCTGATGCTGCCAGACGTGCATCATTTCATGTAAAAAAAGATGCTGCCCACCAACGCGATCGTTATTAACATGCGGCTGTGAAAAGTCAGGCTCATAAGTACCTTCCTGAAAGTACAATTCGCCGTTGGGCGTCATAGCGTAGTTGTTTTTTTGGAGGTTGAAAGGTAGGTAGCTGCTGCGGTGGATCCAGACTTCGTTATAGAGGATGGCGAAAGCGTAGAGGGTACGGGCCAAGTTAATCTCACCAAGCGTTAGCAGCCGTAACCCGCCCCTGTCTATATCGTTCATTTCCCTTATCATTGGAGACATCATCCATTGGTAAAAATACCTTAATACGCCTTAAGGTAAATTTTTTCCTGTTAAAAAATGCGGGAAATATCCAAAATTGTCACAAACTGCGGCTACGCCGCTTCTACCGTTAAGCCCCCTGGTTTAGGGAGCAACCGTACGAGATCGTACGCTAAGAACGTAACCTTATGAATTTAAATCTTCAAAGTCGTGGCGTTGTCGGTCAGGTTTACGTTGATTTGATTACCGGGTTTATTAACACCATTAATGCCGAAAAACGCACGGATACTGGCATTAATGGAAAAAGTAAATAAAACCCTCATTTTCTTTACTCGCCCAATCTGCATTAAAAAATGCACTTAGCGTACGCTCTCGTACGGTTGGGCTTCAGGCCCCGTGATCGGTTAAGTAAGCTGGGAAATGCTGATTTTAGTACTTATAGGTCACGGTGTTTACCGTTCGTTGGTATCCCCGAGGTAACCCCGGAAAATATAAAAAACATGAAAAAACCTCGCGACCCTCTATTGTAAGGGTTGCGAGGCGTTATGCGATTCTAAAAATTGAAATTATTAATTGATATTTGTCAGTTATGCAGACCACTGACTTAAGAAAATTCCAACAACAAACAGCAAGTTAGTCAACAGTGCTGCTTTTACGGTGCGTTCCAGCATTGGGCGCATTGCCGTCGGGTCCATTTCACGCATCACGTAGCGCGCCTGTTTAATCAGCAGCGGTGCGGCGAGGATAAAGAGCCATCCCCATAAACTTTGCAGCGAGAACAGGTTAAACAGCGCCAGACAGACCAGCGTGCCCATCAGCAGGCAGGCATGGTAGCGGCGGGCATTAACCGCGCCTAAGCGCACCACCAGCGTGTTTTTGCCATTCTCTCTGTCGCTGTTGATATCGCGCAGGTTGTTAACGTTGAGTACGGCAGTTGCCAGCAGGCCGCAGGCGGTTGCCGGCAGAATTAACGCCGGAATCAGCGTATGCGCCTGCAGGTACCAGCTCCCCATCACGCTGAGCCACCCGAAGAAGACCAGCACAGAAATATCACCCAGACCGATATACCCGTATGGACGATTACCGACGGTATAGGTGATAGCGGCGATAATCGACAGGCCGCCCAGAATCAGGAAGCCGACAAAATCCGCCAGTGTGTGGCATGCCACCGCTACCAGTGCCAGACCGGACAGGCAGATTAAGACCACAGTGACGATCAGCGCACGCTTCATCTCCTGCTGGGTAATAACGCCTTTTTGCATGCCACGCAGCGGTCCGATGCGGTCGGGCTTGTCGCTGCCTTTAACAGCATCGCCATAGTCGTTAGCGAGATTGGACAGGATTTGCAGTAGCCCTGCCGTAATTAATGCCAGCAGAGCCACCAGCGGATCGAAATATCCTTGCCACCATGCTAATGCCGTACCGACGATGATCGCCGCGAAGGCGAGCGGTAAGGTCTTAGGTCGTAAACTTTCCAGCCAGGCTTGTGAGCGGCTAATTTGTTGTTGTTCAGTCATATTTAGCGCCAATAAAAATGGGGCTTTATCAGCCCCATCAACAGTGATGAAAATGCATTGAACGCGATTATAGGATAAAACGGCTCAGATCTTCATCTGCGACCAGCGCATCCAGATGTTTGCTCACATATTCGGCATCAATTGTGATGCTTTGACCGTTTAAATCGCTCGCATCATAGGAAATATCTTCCATCAGACGCTCGAGAACGGTATGCAGACGACGCGCACCGATGTTTTCGGTGGTTTCGTTAACCTGCCAGGCCGCTTCGGCAATGCGTTTAATACCCGATTCGGTGAAGTTGATGTCCACACCTTCGGTTGCCATCAGCGCTTTGTACTGCACAGTGATAGAGGCATTCGGTTCGGTCAGAATGCGCTCGAAATCGCTGGTGGTCAGTGCCTGCAGCTCCACACGGATCGGCAGACGACCCTGCAGTTCCGGGATCAGGTCAGACGGTTTAGCCACCTGGAATGCGCCGGAGGCGATAAACAGGATGTGATCGGTTTTCACCATACCGTGCTTGGTAGAGACGGTGCAGCCTTCAACCAGCGGCAGCAGGTCGCGCTGTACGCCTTCACGGGAAACATCCGGGCCGGAGGATTCGCCACGCTTACAAATTTTGTCGATTTCGTCGATAAACACGATCCCGTGCTGCTCAACGGCGTCGATAGCTTCCTGTTTCAGCTCTTCCGGATTGACCAGTTTGGCTGCTTCTTCTTCAATCAGCAGCTTCATCGCGTCTTTGATTTTCAGCTTACGCGGTTTTTGTTTCTGGCCGCCCAGGTTCTGGAACATGGACTGTAGCTGGCTGGTCATCTCTTCCATTCCCGGAGGCGCCATAATCTCTACGCCCATCGGTGCGGCAGCGAGATCGATTTCAATCTCTTTATCGTCCAACTGGCCTTCACGCAGTTTTTTACGAAATGCCTGACGCGCAGCAGAAGGTTCCTGAGGCTGCTCTGACTGTCCCCAGTTATTTTTGGCTGGCGGGATCAGTACATCGAGAATACGTTCTTCTGCCATTTCTTCTGCGCGGAAGCGGTTTTTCTCAATCGCCTGAACGCGAACCATTTTGATGGCGGCATCGGTCAGATCGCGGATGATGGAGTCAACTTCTTTACCCACATAGCCGACTTCAGTGAATTTCGTTGCTTCCACTTTGATGAATGGCGCATTGGCCAGTTTTGCCAGACGGCGGGCGATCTCGGTTTTACCGACACCGGTTGGGCCAATCATCAGAATGTTTTTCGGTGTGACTTCATGGCGCAGTTCTTCGTTGAGCTGCATGCGGCGCCAGCGGTTACGCAGTGCAATCGCCACGGAACGCTTCGCGTTATCCTGGCCGATGATGTGCTTGTTCAGTTCGCTGACAATTTCGCGTGGGGTCATTTCAGACATGGGGGATCCTTACGCTTTGGAGTTCAATTCTTCGATGGTATGGAAGTGGTTGGTATAAATGCAGATATCCCCTGCAATATCCAACGCTTTCTCAGCAATTTCGCGTGCGCCAAGCTCGGTGTTTTCCAGCAGAGCGCGTGCTGCAGCCTGGGCGTAGGGACCGCCGGAGCCGATGGCAATCAGATCGTTTTCTGGCTGAATGACGTCACCGTTACCCGTGATGATGAGCGATGCCGTTTCATCTGCAACGGCCAGCAACGCTTCGAGTTTGCGCAGCATACGGTCGGTACGCCAGTCTTTAGCCAGCTCAACGGCGGCCTTAACCAGGTGACCCTGGTGCATTTCCAGTTTGCGTTCAAACAGTTCAAACAGTGTGAATGCATCCGCAGTACCACCCGCAAAGCCCGCAATGACTTTGTCGTTGTACAGACGGCGGACTTTTTTCACGTTGCCTTTCATTACGGTGTTACCCAGTGTGGCCTGACCATCACCGGCGATTACCACATGGCCGTTACGGCGTACGCTTACTATTGTTGTCACGAGCAGACCCCTTGGTTACAAATGCAGAATACAGGCCCCGCACAGGTGTACGGGGCGTAATGCAAGTATAGATGGGGGAGATTTTGGGGGTTTCAACCCCCAGTGGCGAGTCGAATGCAGTTTGTATGGCCGGCAACTTTCAGGCGGCTGATGGTGTTGTCGGCATTTTCCTTGCCTTTCACCGGGCCAATCACCACGCGATTCCAGCCGTTATTGGTGGTAATACGGGAATTGAAGCCCTCAAAGGCCAGTTGAGCACGCACGGTTTCTGCCTGCTCAGCCCCTTTGAATGATCCGCACTGAACCATCCAGCGGCGTTCATCTTTTTTCTCTGCCGTCTGTTTTGGCGGCTGAGTCTCATTCGTTATTGGCGCGGCCGGTTGCGTTTTAGGCTGTGCGGCAGTGGTGTGTGCTGGCGTCTGCAACAGATCCTGGTACGGCTGCTGGGCCGCCGGTTTTGGCTGCGCTTTCGGCTGTTGTACCGGTGCGGCTTGTGCCGTACGCGTTTGTGGCTGCTGGTACGGCTGTTCCGTCGCCCGTGGGCGCGGTTGCTGCGCCTGCTGCTGCGCGTTGTTCCACTGTTGCTGTTGCACCTGACGCTGACGCTGCAGCGTTTGCTGGCGCTGTTCAGGCGTTTGTTCGTTCCACGGTACTTCGTTGAGCTGTGTCGGCTGTTGACGCATATCTGCCTGCATTTGCGCCAGCAACTGGCGCTGCTCATTGGTCAGCTGATCGGCGTTAAGCACTTCGCCGCCTGCAGACGGTTCGGTAGGCGCACGTACGCCAGGCTGACGGCTTTCCAGCTCTTTGATATAGCGCCAGCGTTCTTCCGGTTTAGGCGGGATGCCATTACCGGTGACTTTCTGGCTTTGCAGCGTCTCGGACTCTTCTTTCTTGTGATGCGTAATGAAGTACAGACCACCGATAAAGGTCACGAGTACGGCTGCAGCAATAGCGACCATCGCGGGGGATACCGCTGGCGTACTGCGTTGCTTTTTCCGTGATGTGCTCTTTTTGCGCCGCGAAGGTGCCGGTTGGCCGCGACGTACATAATCTCGTTGTGCCACTATCGTTTCGCTGTATTTATTCGTTCGTCAGCCCGCCATGTTACTTAAGCGACGGGCCTTTGACCAGACAGGGGAGTCCGAAAGCACTTTACTTTACGTCAGTGCCCGGGTAGTGCCCCGAATTATGAGCTCACAGTCCAGTAAACGTGAACCACTGCTGACGTTCTGTCCTTGAAGCTGATCGAGCAGTAACAGCATAGCTTCGCGTCCGATATCGAAACGCGGCTGTGCGACGGTTGTCAGGGGTGGATCACAAAATTCCGTCAGTGAAATATTATCGAAGCCAATGATAGATAAATCATCCGGTACTTTTAAGCCCTGACGTTTGGCGTAAGAGAGCGCGCCAAGCGCCATCACATCGCTGTGACAAAAGACCGCGGTCGGAGGTTGCGGCAGCTCAAGCAACTGTTTTAACGCGTTAGCGCCCGCTTCATAGGTGAAATCACCGCGCGCGATGAAGTGTGGATCGACCGTAATTCCACTGCGGCGTAGTGCCTGAACATAGCCTTGCAGGCGGTAGTGGCACAGCGGCATATCCTCTGGCCCGGCAATACAACCAATGCGCTTATGCCCCAGCTCCAGCAGGTAATTCATCGCGTTAAAAGCAGCAGTGAGGTTATCAATGTGAACGGTAGGCAGTTCCAGCTCTGGCGCAAATTCGTTGGACATGACCATTGGCGGTAAATTGCGCTGTTCTTCCACGCTGGCGTCAAATGGCAGTCGTGAGCTGAGCAGGACCATGCCATCTATCTGCTTGGTAATAATGAGGTTAAGAAAGGTCTTTTCCTGCTGATTCTGGTGCGCGCAATCGCCGATAAGTACCAGGTAACCTTGTTCTGCGGCAGTGACTTCTATGCCACGAATCACTTCGCTAAAAAAGGGATCGCAGATATCCGGCACAATCACCAGAATGGTACGTGATTCATTTCGTTTAACGTTCCGTCCCATCGACTGGGGTAAATATCCCACTTCCAGGGCGGCCTGTTCGACCCGATTACGGGTGGACTGAGAGACTTTGTCTGGGTTCATTAATGCGCGGGATACGGTTGCCGTTGAGACTTTCGCCTTCAGAGCAACATCTTTCATCGTAGCGGCGGCAACCTGCTTATTCGGTTTCACTCTTTCTCCTCGCCAGGGTGCAGCTGGCACAGACCTGTCCCTGGATAACCTTCATCTGAAACATTTTTATCAGATAGTTAATGGAAGCGGTTACAGAATTTTCATAAAAAGTGTGATGGATCTTTAATTTTACGATCCGCCTCGCATCATGAGGGGTTATCCCTCGATGGGATCGACATCCAACACCCATTTCACCTTACGTGCATCGGGTAGCGTATTTATCAACGCCAGCGTTCCGCTGACGATATGCTGTAGGCGAATGCGTGACGGATGTTGCAACAAAATTTGCCAGCGATAGCGACCGCCACGTTTGGGGGCCAGCGCCGGAACCGGGCCGAGTACCCAGAGTTTGTCATCAGCTAATGGGCTGGCCTGAATCAGGTTTCGCAGCTGTTGTAAGAACATCGGCGCATGCTGATTGTTATGATCTTCTGCCCGCACGATCACGTGGCTGGTCCACGGCGGTAACTGTAACGTTTGCCGTTCGGCCAGCGCCTGTTCGGCAAATGCGTCATAACCTTTATACAGCAAGGTTTGCAGTAGCGGATGTTCAGGATGGTGCGTTTGCAGCACCACTTCGCCTTGTTTCCCGGCGCGCCCAGCCCGTCCAGAAACCTGGGTATAAAGTTGGGCGAAACGTTCAGCCGAACGGAAATCGGCAGAGAACAGCGCCCCGTCAACATCCAGCAGTGCAACCAGCGTGACATCCGGAAAATGGTGTCCTTTCGCCAGCATTTGTGTACCGATCAGAATGCGAGCGCCGCCGCGATGGACTTCTGCCAGGTGCTGCTCCAGCGATCCCTTACGGCTGGTGGTGTCGCGATCGATACGCGAAATCGGCACGCCAGGGAAAAAGGGCGCCAGAGCTTGTTCCAGTTGCTCGGTGCCGAGTCCTACCGGCACCATGTGCGTAGAGCCGCAGGAGGGGCACTGGCGCGGTATCGGGCGCTGGCTATCGCAGTGGTGGCAGCGCAGGTGATGCTGCGCCTGATGCAGCGTGTAGTAGTGATCGCAGCGTGGGCATTCGGCAATCCAGCCACAGTCGTGACATAGTAGCGCAGGCGCAAAACCCCGACGATTAAGAAACAAAATTACCTGATTATCTGCTTGCAGATGCTGGCGCATGCGGGTGATCAGCGCCGGAGCCAGTCCGGCCTGCACCTGCTGACCCTTTAAATCCAGCACGTGCTGAGTGGCAGGGCGTGCGTTTCCGGCTCGGCGCGTCAGGCGCAGCATGCGGTATTTGTTCTGCCGCACGTTGCACAACGTTTCCAGCGCGGGGGTTGCTGAACCGAGAATAATCGGGATCTGTTCGCTGTGGGCGCGGTAAACCGCCAGATCGCGGGCATGGTACCGCCAGCCTTCCTGTTGCTTGTAAGAGCTGTCATGCTCTTCGTCGATGACAATGACGCCAAGATTTTTAAACGGCGTAAACAGCGATGAGCGCGTGCCGATGACTATTGCCGCTTCGCCATTTTTTGCTTTCAGCCAGGCCGAAAGACGTTCGCTGTCATTTAAACCCGAGTGCAGGACTTCGACCGGGGCATTGAAGCGTTCGCGAAAGCGGGCAATGGTTTGTGGCGTCAGGCCAATCTCCGGCACCATTACCAGTGCCTGTTTGCCCTGGGCGAGAACATTTTCCAACACGCTTAAATAGACTTCTGTTTTACCGGAACCCGTCACACCTGCGAGCAACCAGGCGCTAAAACTGTCCGACGCACTATGAATGGCCCCAACGGCGGTAGCCTGTTCCGTGTTCAGACGCAGTCGTTCACCAGAGACGGCGTAGTGGGTACGCCAGTCGCTGAAACCAGGCGTTTCGCTCGCCAGGGAGCACAGGCCTTTTTTACGTAGCGCCTGCAATGCAGCATCGTTAAATTCAAGTTCGGCCACCTGGTCGCGCCAGATTTTTCCCTGCCGAAGCGCAGCCAGCGCCTGTTGCTGCTTTGGAGAGCGCTTCAGACTGTTGAGGTCAATGACCTGGCCTTCTTCGGTGGCGAACCAGTACCACATGGGCGTGTTGGCGGCGGGTCTGCCCTGGCGCAACAGGATCGGCAGGGCATGGAACAGCACATCGCCAATGGGATGATGGTAGTAATCAGCAGCCCACAGCAGTAAACGCCAGACGGAGGTCGAATAGACCGGTTCGCTGTCCAATACCTCGCGAACGGCTTTCAATTCGTTGAGCGGTAACTCACTTTGCTCGCTGACTGACAGGACTATACCGACGCGCTCCTGTTGCTTGCCAAAGGGCACGCGTACGCGACACCCGGCTTTGGCGCTCATACCTTCCGGCAGGAGATAGTCAAAGGTACGAGGTAGCGGAACGGGTAAGGCAACATGCGCAACGGGCATTGAATCATCCTGACTTGAAATCTGGCGGGTTAGTATACACATTAGTGAAGGGTAGAATGCGGATCAGTTTGCATGAGCAGGTTAATTTCTGTATGATTCGCCGCCTTTGATGCAAATTGATTGCGTCAAATAATGACCATTACCCGAGAATTTCAGGCTGTTGATGCAGTGTGAAAGGTGACGGGGAATAATTAACATCGCGTGGTGTCTGGCGTTAGGGCTGGAAGAGCGACGCGGCCTTAAACCGAGGTTTTCCCATGAAAAAAGATATTCACCCGAAATACGAAGAAATTACTGCAAACTGCTCTTGCGGTAACGTCATGAAAATCCGCTCTACCGTCGGTCACGATCTGAACCTGGACGTGTGCGGTCAGTGCCACCCGTTCTATACTGGCAAGCAGCGTGATGTTGCTACCGGTGGCCGTGTTGATCGCTTCAACAAGCGTTTCAACATCCCGGGCAGCAAATAAGTTCCTGCTGTCAGAAAAAAGCGCCTTATGGCGCTTTTTTTGTATCTGTACTTGATAATAAAATTTATATTGATGTATTGAATAATATTTCATATTTAATAAATGAAACAGTGTTTTTATTTTTTATGATAAAATATTCCTACTGGTGATCTTCGTCATTTTTATCTTCCGTTCTTTGCCACTCATGACAATTCCTGGCAAAATTTCAAAGGTTTATCCCCTCTTTCTAAAATACACTTTCGCAGAAATATAAAATTATCCTTACGTCTCTATTACTTTCCTGTTCACATTCAGGAATGTGATGGTGAATTTTATTTATTTAGTGTGAAAAGGGATTGTCATGAAATTTAAATCTACCTTGTTACTTATTCCATTACTATCTGCGGCCGCGCAGGCGGGTTATGTCGATTATCGTCATGAATATTATGATGACGGGCGAAATTACGATCGTGTTTATATGTCGCATCGTTTTGCTACAGGTTTTGGTGTGGCGGTAGAGGCCATTTCACGTTCTGAAGATACGCAATCGAATGATGCTTGGAATAATATGGAAAGTAACGGTAACGAGTATACGGCAAGTTACCAGTTTACCTGGCAGGACCTTATCTGGCAGCCGGGTATTGCGGTTGAAACGGGCGATAACATCACGATCTATAAGCCTTATATTCGTGTGCAATATAATATCAATGACAGCTGGTGGACGGCATTCCGCTATCGTCAGGAGTATATGCGCAGAAACGCCGATGGTAAAGATGACCGTATGGTTTACCGTCCGGAAGCGTGGCTTGGCTATAACGTCAATAACTGGATGTTTGAGCTAAACGGCATTTATAAAATTGCTGACAGCGAAGATTTATACAACAACAGAAAAGACGATTATGAATATAACTTCCGTGTTGCTTATAAAATAGATTCCTGGGTTCCATTTATTGAGATTGGTAACGTCTCCTCGGGTTATGACACCACCACGACTGACGATCGTCAGACACGCTATCGTGTCGGTCTCGGTTATAACTTTTGATTGTTAATACTCTTCGTATTGGTTTATTACGTTGAGCACCAGGATATACGCATAGTTTGCGTGAATAATATGTCTAAGGAGTTGACATCATGTCTAATGATGGAACGGTGAGTGGAAGCAATCAAAGTATTGTCGTCAGACCTTTCGGATTCAGAGATAAGATTGGTTATTTGTGTGGTGACCTGGGAACCTGTTTTATTCTTGGTCTGGTAAATAGTTTTTTAATGATTTATTACACGAACGTCCTCGGCATTTCTGGTGTCATTGTCGGCTCGCTCTATTTTGTGACCAAACTCTTTGATGCGTTTGTCGATGTTGGCGTAGGTCGCTTATGCGATACGTCTAAACTGACGGCACATGGACGTTTCAACCCCTGGGTGCGTCGCATGAAGTATCCATTCTGTATCGTTGCGGTGGTCCTGTTTCTGCCGTTTGTGAATGATTTTTCTTATACGGCGAAAATTATCTATATCTGCTGCTCCTATTTTGTTTACGGTTCACTGTTATCGACAGTCAGCATTCCGTATGGCGCCATGTCTGCGGCGATTAGCTCGAATCCGGAAGACCGAGTGTCACTGTCAACCTGGCGAAGCGTGGGTTCCGCCATCGGCGGCGGCGCAACCGGCTTTTTTATCCCGATTCTGATGTACACCACCCTGGTGGACGGAAGCCAGGTGATTTCCGGGCAACACTTCTTCTGGATTGCTATTGGTTGTGCCGTACTGGGCTTTATCTTTTTAACGTTGACCTGTCAGTTAACAACAGAACGTGTGCGCGTGGAGAGAAAAGAGAGCATGCCCGTATCGGTGCTGCTGAAGGGATTGTTACGCAATAAAGCACTGATCGTTTTAGTTGTGGTGGATCTGCTGATTGTGATTAACCAGGGGTTGTCAGGTACCAACATGACTTACCTGTTTAATGACTACTTCCACAACAAAGAGGCCATGTCCGTGGCGTTGCTGTTTACCTTCGGCTCTCTGGTTTTGCTGGCTCCCTCGGCATCCTGGCTGACGAAGCGGTTTGGTAAAAAAGAGGCCAGCGTCGGCGCATTGCTCTTTGCGGTGGCGATGTATCTGATTATGTACTTCATCCATATTACGGACGCGAAAGTCTATTTGGTTTTCCTGTTCCTGGCGACGCTGGGGGCAGGGTTATTCAACCTGATGATTTGGGCGTTTATGACCGATGTTTGTGATTATCATCAGTATGTCACCGGCGATCGTGAGGATGGTACGGTTTACGGCGTGAACTTCTTTGCCCGCAAGGTGGGTCAGGCGTGCGCAGGGGCGATTGGTGGCTTTATGCTGGCCATCATTGGTTATCAATCTTCGTCAACGGGCGGCGCTGTGCAAACCAGCATCGTGCAGGAAAATATTTATACGATGGCAAATCTCTTGCCGGCCTTATGTCTGTTTTTGGCGGCAGTCATACTGATTTATCTCTATCCATTGAACCGCAAAGAAACGCTCAAAATGGAAGAAACATTGAATAAAATCAATGGTATTAGAAAATAATGTTGTGAGAAACGGCGGGGTTATCCCGCCTTTTCTCATTTTTCTAACCGTCAGCCGATCAGTACTCCCACGTTTCCGGGTCGATCCCCAGTTCACGCATGATGATCTTCGCTTCTTCCGGGATTTCATCACTGCGCTCTTTACGCAGATCCTCGTCGTTTGGCAACGGTTGCCCGGTAAAGGCGTGCAGAAACGCTTCACACAGCAACTCGCTGTTGGTGGCGTGGCGCAGGTTATTCACCTGACGACGCGTGCGTTCATCGGTAAGGATTTTTAACACCTTCAGAGGAATGGAAACCGTAATTTTTTTGACTTGCTCACTCTTCTTACCGTGCTCAGCGTATGGGCTGATATATTCGCCGCTCCATTCAGCCATGAGATACTTAATCCTCTTCGTCATTAATATTGAGGCCAGAACCTGAGCCCGGACCATAATTGCGCGTAGTTTATCGTAGTGGCGCGGCCCTGACACGAAGTTAGCCGACGCAAATGTACGCTAATGCATATAATTTTAACGGCTATTTCCTGTTTGCTCAATCTATACGCAAAGAAGTTTAGATGTCCAGATGTATTGACGGCTATTGTAACAATGATTACTCTGGTGTCTGACTTTTCACCGACTCAGCCAGGATCTCCTCAATATGACGCGTAAACAGGCCACCATTGCAGTGCGTAGCGGATTAAATGACGACGAGCAGTACGGTTGCGTTGTCCCACCGATTCACCTCTCCAGTACCTATAATTTCACCGGTTTTAATGAGCCGCGCGCTCATGACTATTCACGCCGTGGCAACCCGACGCGTGATGTGGTTCAGCGTGCGCTGGCGGAGCTGGAAGGTGGCGCTGGTGCAGTGCTGACCAATACCGGCATGTCGGCGATTCATCTGGTGACGACGGTGTTCCTGAAGCCTGGCGATCTGCTGGTCGCACCGCACGACTGTTACGGTGGTAGCTATCGCCTGTTTGACAGTCTGGCAAAACGTGGCTGCTATCGCGTGCTGTTTGTCGATCAGGGTGATGAGCAGGCGCTGAAAGCGGCGTTGGCGGAAAAACCAAAGCTGGTACTGATCGAAAGTCCAAGCAATCCGTTGCTGCGTGTGGTGGATATTGCAAAAATCTGCCAACTGGCGCGTGAGGCGGGTGCGGTGAGCGTTGTCGACAACACTTTTTTAAGCCCTGCACTGCAAAATCCACTGGCATTGGGCGCCGATCTGGTGTTGCATTCATGCACGAAATATTTAAACGGTCACTCGGATGTGGTGGCTGGCGTGGTGATAGCGAAAGATCCGGAGACGGTCACTGAGCTGGCATGGTGGGCGAATAATATTGGCGTAACTGGCGGCGCATTTGATAGCTATCTGCTGTTGCGTGGCCTACGTACTCTGTCGCCGCGTATGGAAGTGGCACAACGTAACGCTCAGGCTATTGTGGACTACCTGCAAACCCAGCCGTTGGTGAAGAAACTGTATCATCCGTCACTGCCGGATAATCAGGGGCATGAGATTGCCGCGCGTCAACAAAAAGGGTTTGGCGCGATGTTGAGTTTTGAACTGGATGGCGACGAGCAAACATTGCGTCGCTTCCTGAGCGGGTTGTCATTGTTTACGTTGGCGGAATCATTAGGGGGCGTTGAAAGTCTGATCTCCCACGCCGCGACCATGACACACGCGGGTATGGCGCCAGAAGCGCGTGCTGCTGCCGGAATTTCTGAAACGCTACTGCGTATCTCCACCGGTATTGAAGATGGCGAAGATTTAATTGCCGACCTGGAAAATGGCTTCCGGGCTGCAAACAAGGGGTAAACATGAGTGTGATTGCGCAGGCAGGGGCGAAGGGTCGTCAACTGCACAAATTTGGTGGTAGTAGTCTGGCAGACGTGAAATGTTATTTGCGTGTCGCAGGTATTATGGCGGAGTACTCGCAGCCTGACGACATGATGGTTGTTTCCGCCGCGGGCAGTACCACTAACCAGTTGATTAGCTGGCTTAAGTTAAGCCAGACCGATCGTCTTTCTGCGCATCAGGTTCAGCAGGCGTTACGCCGTTATCAAAGTGAGCTGATTAGTGGCCTGTTACCACCAGATGTGGCTGATGGGCTGATCGGTGCGTTTATTCACGATCTGGAGCGTCTGGCCGGATTGCTCGACAGCGGTGTGAATGAAGCCGTCTATGCCGAAGTGGTGGGGCATGGTGAAGTGTGGTCGGCGCGTTTGATGTCTGCTGTCCTTAACCAGCAGGGACTGGAGTCTGCCTGGCTGGATGCGCGTGAGTTTTTACGTGCTGAACGCGGTGCCCAGCCGCAGGTGGATGAAGGTCTGTCTTATCCGTTGCTGCAACAACTGCTGGCTCAACATCCAGGCAAGCGCCTGGTGGTTACCGGGTTTATCAGCCGTAGCAATGCGGGTGAAACGGTGCTGCTGGGGCGTAACGGCTCTGACTATTCAGCTACGCAGGTGGGTGCGCTGGCAGGCGTTTCCCGCGTGACTATCTGGAGCGATGTCGCTGGGGTTTATAGTGCGGACCCGCGTAAAGTCAAAGATGCCTGCCTGCTGCCGCTGCTGCGTCTTGATGAAGCCAGCGAGCTGGCGCGTCTTGCGGCTCCGGTTTTGCATGCCCGCACCTTACAGCCGGTTTCGGGTAGCGATATCGACCTCCAGCTGCGCTGCAGTTACACGCCGGATCAGGGGTCAACGCGGATTGAGCGTGTACTGGCTTCTGGTACCGGGGCGCGCATTGTGACCAGCCATGACGACGTCTGTCTGATTGAGTTTCAGGTTCCCACCGGCCAGGACTTTAAGCTGGCTTACAAAGATATCGACCAGATTTTAAAACGCACGCAGGTGCGTCCGCTGGCGGTTGGCGTGCATCCGGACCGTCAGTTGCTGCAATTTTGCTATACCTCCGAAGTTGCTGATGGCGCACTGAAAATTCTTGATGAAGCCGGTTTGCCGGGCGAGCTGCGTCTGCGCCAGGGGCTGGCGCTGGTGGCGATGGTTGGGGCTGGCGTAACGCGCAATCCACTGCATTGCCACCGTTTCTGGCAGCAGTTAAAAGGCCAGCCAGTCGAGTTTACCTGGCAGTCGGAAGAGGGGATCAGTCTGGTTGCGGTACTGCGTACCGGCCCGACCGAAAGCCTGATTCAGGGCCTGCATCAGTCTATTTTCCGTGCAGAAAAACGTATCGGTCTGGTGCTGTTCGGTAAAGGGAATATTGGTTCACGCTGGCTGGAACTGTTCGCCCGCGAACAAACAACGCTTTCCGCACGTACCGGGTTTGAATTCGTGCTGGCAGGCGTGGTGGATAGCCGCCGTAGCCTGCTGAACTATGAAGGACTGGATGCCAGCCGTGCTCTGGCCTTCTTCGACGACGAAGCGGTAGAGCAGGATGAAGAGGCGCTATTCCTGTGGATGCGCGCCCACCCGTATGATGATTTAGTGGTGCTGGATGTGACGGCCAGTGAACAATTGGCCGATCAGTATCTGGACTTCGCCAGCCATGGTTTCCATGTCATTAGCGCCAATAAACTGGCGGGGGCGAGTACCAGTGATAAGTATCGCCAAATTCATGATGCGTTCGAAAAAACCGGCCGCCACTGGCTGTATAACGCCACCGTGGGGGCAGGTTTGCCGATCAACCATACTGTGCGCGATCTGATTGATAGCGGTGATACGATTTTGTCGATCAGCGGGATCTTCTCCGGCACGTTATCCTGGCTGTTTCTGCAATTTGATGGCACGGTCCCGTTCACCGATCTGGTGGATCAAGCCTGGCAGCAAGGGCTAACTGAACCGGACCCGCGCGTCGATCTTTCTGGCAAAGATGTTATGCGTAAGCTGGTGATCCTGGCGCGTGAAGCAGGTTACGATATTGAGCCGGACCAGGTTCGCGTTGAGTCACTGGTACCTGCACACTGTGAAGAAGGCTCCATTGACCATTTCTTTGAAAATGGTGATGAGTTGAACGAACAGATGGTGCAACGCCTGGAAGCTGCGCGTGAAATGGGGCTGGTGTTGCGCTACGTGGCGCGTTTTGACGCCAATGGTAAAGCGCGTGTGGGTGTTGAAGCGGTCCGTGCTGAACACCCGCTGGCAGCGCTGTTGCCGTGCGATAATGTGTTCGCCATTGAAAGTCGCTGGTATCGCGATAACCCGCTGGTGATCCGCGGGCCGGGCGCAGGTCGTGATGTGACCGCCGGTGCGATTCAGTCGGATATTAATCGTCTGGCGCAGCTGCTGTAGTTTTTGTTGGCGGATGTTCCGGCCTACGGTTCGTGCGTAACGTAGGCCGGATAAGATGCGTTAGCGTCGCATCCGGCAGTGTTATTGGGTGGCAAACACCTCTTTCGCGGCGAACAAGCCGTTGAGTGCCGCGGGGAAGCCAGCATATACGGCCATCTGCATAATCACTTCCACGATCTCATCCTGCGTTAAGCCCACGTGTAATGCCGCGCCAATATGCACCTTCAATTGCGGGGCGGCATTGCCCAGCGCCGTTAACGCCGCGACGGTAGCAATCTCTCTACTGCGTAAATCCAATCCCGGTCTTGAATAGATGTCGCCAAAAGGAAATTCAATCAGGTATTGGGCGAAGTCGGGCGCAATGTCCTGCAGACTGTCGACGACCGCATCGCCCCCTTTACCATCTACTTTTTGCAGCATCAACTGACCCGTCATAAAACGTTCTGAATTCATTATCTCTTCCTCGTGAGTGCGGTGTATGCCATGAGGATAAGGGGTGCAGAACAATTGGGATAATACCGTTTCCGTGATACTTTTTTGGTATGACAATATCGCCCCTGCACTCTCTTGATATCCGTCTGCTGCGCTACTTCACCGTCGTGGCCGAAGAGAACAACATGAGCCGTGCGGCGCAACGTCTTTTTATGTCGCAGCCGCCGCTAAGCCGTCATATTCGCCAGCTTGAAGAACGCCTGGGGGTGACGCTTTTTGTCCGCCATACCCGTGGGCTGACGTTGACGGAGGAGGGTCAGCACGTATTAGAAATGGTGCGTCCACTGCTGGCGCTACAGGACAAGACCTATATTGCATTGAGCCAGCTAGCGCAGAGGGAGGTGCAACCTCTGCGTTTAGGATTAAGCACGGCGTTTGAACAGGGTGTTTTTGTGGCGCTTGAATCAACGCTAAATGCTCGTGTAAAAATGCTGCGTGTCACGCGTCACGGCTCACCTGAACTTGTTCGTCAGGTAAGGCGAGGCAAACTGGATGCGGCGCTGGTAGCTTTGCCTATTGAGGCATCTGGGCTTACCGTCACCCCTTTAGCCTGGCAAGAGCCGATAATTGCTGCATTACCCTCCTTTTGGTCAGAGGCTCGTACGGCCTCTCTTTCCTTATCGGCACTCAACCACCGACCGTTGTTCTGGTTCCAGCGGGAACGTAACCCGGCTTTCTTTGACTACACCCGGCAGATTTTTCACCGTGCGGGTTACTCTCCTTCCTGCCTTGAAGAACCTCTGGAGCATGATGTACTGCTTGCACGGATTGCCCAGGGCGATGGTTTAAGTTTGCTCCCGGCTTCATTTGCCGCTATCCAGCGCCAGGGCGTGGTATTCCATCCACTGAGCGATGCTGAGCTGTGTATCCGTGCCGGGTTAGTGATGTTGCCTGAGAATGAGAGCCGGTTGCAGTGGGTGCAAGAACTCATGATGCAATCCCTCATCATTTCAAGCTGATGTGAATTTTTTTCACGTTGGCTGAGTATTCCTCACCTTTATCGATGATTTTTGTGTTGACGGCAGCACGCTTTTCCGTCATTTTTACATCTAGACGTCTAAACGTATAGCAGTTCACAACACAACATATAACGACATAAGATTGATGAGGTAAGGTATGAGCTTTTTTCACGCCAACCAGCGGGAAGCCCTGAATCAGAGCCTGGCAGAAGTGCAGGGTCAGATTAACGTTTCGTTTGAGTTTTTCCCGCCGCGCACCAGTGAAATGGAGCAAACCCTGTGGAACTCCATCGATCGCCTGAGCAGCCTGAAGCCGAAGTTTGTTTCCGTGACTTACGGGGCAAATTCGGGTGAGCGCGACCGTACGCACAGCATTATTAAAGGGATTAAGGATCGCACGGGCCTCGAAGCGGCTCCGCACCTGACCTGTATTGATGCCACTCGCGATGAACTGCGCACCATTGCTCAGGATTACTGGAATAACGGTATTCGTCATATTGTTGCCCTACGTGGCGACCTGCCACCGGGTGGCGGTAAACCAGATATGTATGCTGCCGATCTGGTGAGCCTGCTGAAAGACGTCGCAGATTTTGATATCTCTGTTGCCGCTTATCCGGAAGTTCATCCGGAAGCGAAGAGTGCTCAGGCAGACCTGCTTAACCTGAAACGTAAGGTTGATGCCGGCGCAAATCGGGCGATCACCCAGTTCTTCTTTGATGTGGAAAGCTACCTGCGTTTTCGCGACCGTTGCGTATCAGCAGGCATCGATGTGGAAATTATTCCGGGTATCCTGCCGGTCTCTAACTTTAAGCAGGCGAAGAAATTCGCCGATATGACCAATGTTCGTATCCCTTCCTGGATGTCGACGATGTTTGACGGTCTGGATGATGATGCCGAAACCCGCAAGCTGGTAGGGGCGAATATCGCCATGGACATGGTGAAGATCCTCAGTCGCGAAGGGGTGAAAGATTTTCACTTCTATACGCTCAACCGCGCAGAGATGAGCTACGCTATTTGTCACACACTGGGTGTAAGACCGAATTAAACAGATGCCCCAGCCCTCTACGGAGGGCTTTTTATTGATCATTTTGATCTACATCTCTGTAACTTAAAATATAAAAGGAATTAGCTATCGAATCTGTGGGTTATTTCGACTATATCTTATCTCTGGTGGTGTATATCGTAGTCAGAACACTGTAAAGGGAGCATATAGATGAGCATGTCCGACGATAGCCATAACGCATCAACTGCCGGTAAGTGTCCTTTTCATCAGGGCGGTCACGATCAGAGCGCGGGAGCAGGAACGAACAACCGCGACTGGTGGCCTAATCAACTCCGTGTAGATTTGCTGAACCAACATTCCAACCGTTCGAACCCACTGGGCGAGGACTTCAACTACCGCAAAGAATTTAGCAAACTCGACTATTCTGCCCTGAAAGGGGATCTCAGAGCCCTTCTGTCCGAATCTCAACCGTGGTGGCCTGCCGACTGGGGTACCTATGCCGGTTTATTCATCCGTATGGCATGGCACGGTGCAGGGACTTATCGCTCCATCGATGGACGCGGTGGCGCGGGTCGCGGACAGCAGCGTTTTGCACCACTGAACTCCTGGCCGGACAACGTTAGCCTTGATAAGGCGCGTCGTCTGCTGTGGCCAATCAAGCAGAAATATGGTCAGAAAATTTCCTGGGCCGACCTGTTTATCCTCGCGGGTAACGTGGCGCTGGAAAACTCAGGCTTCCGCACCTTCGGTTTTGGCGCAGGGCGTGAAGATGTCTGGGAACCGGATCTCGACGTAAACTGGGGGGATGAGAAAGCCTGGCTGACTCACCGCCATCCTGAAGAGCTGGCAAAAGCCCCGCTTGGCGCAACCGAGATGGGTCTTATCTATGTTAACCCGGAAGGTCCTGATCACAGTGGTGAGCCGCTTTCTGCGGCAGCGGCTATTCGTGCGACCTTCGGTAATATGGGGATGAACGACGAAGAAACTGTCGCGCTGATTGGTGGTGGTCATACGTTGGGTAAAACCCACGGTGCAGCACCAGCATCCCATGTTGGTCCTGATCCAGAATCAGCACCAATTGAAGCGCAGGGACTGGGCTGGGCCAGCAGCTACGGCAGCGGCTCGGGTGCAGATGCCATCACCTCTGGTCTGGAAGTCGTCTGGACGCAGACGCCGACCCAGTGGAGCAACTATTTCTTCGAGAACCTGTTCAAATATGAGTGGGTGCAAACGCGCAGCCCGGCAGGCGCTATTCAGTTTGAAGCGGTTGACGCACCGGAGATTATCCCCGATCCGTTTGATCCGTCGAAAAAACGCAAGCCTACAATGCTGGTCACCGACCTGACCTTGCGCTTTGATCCTGAGTTCGAGAAGATCTCTCGTCGTTTCCTTAACGATCCGCAAGCGTTCAATGAAGCCTTTGCCCGTGCGTGGTTTAAACTGACGCACCGTGATATGGGGCCGAAATCGCGCTACATCGGACCGGAAGTACCGCAAGAAGATCTGATTTGGCAGGACCCGCTGCCGCATGCGTTCTTCAACCCAAGCGAAGAAGACATTCTTAACCTGAAGGCGACCATTGCAGCTTCCGGGCTTTCTGTCAGTGAGTTGGTATCGGTGGCGTGGGCTTCCGCATCGACTTTCCGTGGCGGTGACAAACGTGGTGGTGCTAACGGTGCTCGCCTGGCGCTGGCACCACAACGCGGTTGGGATGTGAATGCGACTGCGGCACGTGTTCTGCCTGTGCTGGAAGGTATTTATAAATCTGCTCATACCGCCTCGTTGGCCGACATTATCGTGCTGGCCGGTGTGGTAGGTGTTGAGAAAGCGGCAAGCGCGGCGGGTGTTAACATCACTGTACCTTTTGTTCCGGGCCGCGTAGATGCGCGTCAGGACCAAACCGATATCGAGATGTTTGAGCTGCTGGAGCCTATTGCAGATGGTTTCCGTAACTATCGTGCCCGTCCTGACGTGTCGACCACCGAGTCATTACTGATCGATAAAGCGCAGCAGTTGACCCTGACGGCACCGGAAATGACCGTGCTGGTAGGCGGGATGCGCGTACTGGGTGCCAACTTCGATGGTAGTCAGCATGGCGTCTTTACCGATCGTCCAGGCGTGCTCAGCAATGACTTCTTCGTCAACCTGCTGGATATGCGTAACGAATGGAAAGCGACTGACGAATCGAAAGAGGTCTTTGAAGGTCGTGACCGTCTGAACGGTGAAGTGAAATACACCGCAACCCGCGCCGACCTGGTGTTTGGCTCTAACTCGGTACTGCGTGCGCTGGCAGAAGTTTATGCCTGCAGCGATGCCCACGAGAAGTTCGTGAAGGACTTTGTCGCGGCATGGGTGAAAGTGATGAACCTGGACCGTTTCGATCTGCTGTGATCGAAAATGCCGGATAAGCTTTGCGTTTATCCGGCCTGCCAGACAGAAAAATCCCCGCCATTGCGGGGATTTTTTATGGTGTGCTTATTCCCACTCTTGCAGATACCGCTGGCCATACTGATCGGCCACCAGCAGCGCAGCGTAAACCTGATCTGGTGTGGCACCGCCCGGCATGTTATGGATAGTCTCGCCTTCGGCACAAGCCGCTTCTGCCACAATGCGCATCTTCGCGGGAACATCCTGTTTGATGTCCAGTTGTGCCAGCGTAATAGGCAGACCAACGGAATGGCACAGTGCAGCCACGGTTTCGATTTCGTCTACCGGCGCGTTTTCCAGCACCAGTTGCGTCAATGTACCGAAAGCCACCTTCTCACCGTGGTAGTAGTGATGTGCATCCGGGATTGCCGTCAGACCGTTATGGATCGCGTGTGCAGCGGCCAGGCCACCGCTTTCAAAACCCACGCCGCTCAGATAGGTATTGGCTTCAATGACGCCCTCCAGCGCAGGCGTTACCACATGCTGCTCGGCGGCCAGCATCGCTTTTTCGCCTTCTTCAATCAGCGTATTGAAGCACAGCTCAGCTAGTGCCAGTGCGGCCTGAGTGCATTGACCACCCGCCATGGTCGTTGCGCCGCTGCGTGAGCAGGCGCGTGCTTCAAACCAGGTTGCCAGCGCATCGCCGATACCTGCTGCCAGCAGCCGCGCAGGCGCACCCGCGACAATTTTGGTATCAACAATGACCCTGTCCGGGTTGTTTGGCAGCAGCAAATAGCGATCGAATTCACCGGCATCGGTGTAAATGACGGACAGCGCACTACATGGCGCATCGGTAGAGGCGATGGTTGGCGCAATGGCAACCGGTACACCCATAAAGTGCGCCAGCGCTTTGGCGGTATCCAGCGTTTTACCCCCGCCGATACCGAGCACTGCACCGCATTGCGCTTTTTCTGCCACGCCACGCAGGCGGTCGATTTCGTTTTGTGAACATTCACCACCAAATGGCACGATCTCGAGTGCCAGACCGGCGTCATGGAAGCTTTTTTCCAGTGCCGATTGTGCAAATCCTAAGACAAACTTGTCCCCAACGACCAGCCAGCGTTCTGCCAGTGGTTTGAGATAGCTGCCAAGACGGGTAATAACATCAGCGCCCTGGATGTACTTACCAGGTGATTGAATAATGCGATCCATACTTTATTTCCCTCACAGGTTGATGTGACCAAATGCGTTGTTCCAGTCCTGCTCAAACTTCTCTATAGCTGACTCTACCGCAGGGGTATTGAGCATTTGTTGCGCTACGTCTAATGGCAGGGTGATTGCGGCACATCCTGCCAGTAAGCAATCCAGCGCCTGGCGCGGTGTCTTAAAACTGGCTGCCAACACCATGCTGTTTGGCGCATGTATCTCCAGAAGCGTTTGCAGCTCCTGCACCGTGCGGATACCGTCACCACCCTGAGCATCAATGCGGTTAACGTATGGTGCGATATATTTTGCCCCAGCCAGTGCGGCCAGCAGACCCTGAGAAGCACTGTAAACGGCGGTTCCCAGCGTGGTGATACCCTCTTTTTTTAGCATTTTGATGGCAGCCAGGCCTTCAGCCGTGACGGGAATCTTCACCACCAGACCGGGGACGGCGTTGCTCAGGCGTCTGGCTTCTTCCACCATGCCTTGTGCATCCCGGCTCATGGTTTGGGCAAACAAAATGCCCTCTTCGCCGATGGCGTTTTGCAGACGTGGTAGTACATCCCAGATGGATTCTTTGCTGGCCGCGACAATACTGGGGTTGGTTGTGACCCCGGCGATGGGGAAGATGCGAGCCAGACGTTCAACTTCCGCGACGTTAGCGGTATCCAGGTACAGTTCCATATAAAACACCCTCTTAATTTCTCGTTAGCAGCCCGTTACCGGGATACTTTGCTGTGCTCAGGATAAGAGTGTTTCGGCATGCTGCGCTATCTGACAAATCTGTCAAAAGCTGGACAAATGTAATGTGTCGGTGAAAGTGGGAGATACTTCACATGTTCTTGGTTGGTCAGTTTATGCTGATGGCCGGGGATACGCGTTTCTTTTTAATATTACAAAAATCCAGTAAATATGTTTTTTGTCCTCTGTGGGTTTTGTCGCGACTTCACCTTAATGTGGGGACGTCTCTTTTTCCGTTAACTGGCTGTGATATTGCCGCCGATACTCAGATGGTGAGCGTTCGGTATTTTTGCGAAACAGGCGACAGAAGTAGTTGCTGTCGACGAACCCGCAGGCGTGTGCAACTTCTTTAATTTTCAGATCGTAGCCCTTCAATAGCGTTTTCGCTTGTTCAAGTCGGGTGTGGTTAAGATATTCGTTAAAACCAATGGCTCCGGTTTTCTGAAACAGATGCGAAAGATAATTCGGTGAGATGTAAAAGGCCTGGGCGACGGATTCGCGGGTCAACGGAGAGGCGTAGCGTTCGTCAATGTAGTCGCGAATGGCGTCGAAAAGTGCCTGGCTACGCGATGCTGTCTGGATTTGGCTACCGAGCAGGTCACGGCAATGGCTGAACAGGCTGGCAATAATTAATTTCGCGGTTTGCTGCTCCTGGGGCTGCATTTGTATTTCATTGAGCGCCTGTAGCAGGAAGGAGCCGATACGCGGCCCGCGGCGTGCCACATGTTGATTGGCGAGATGTTGGAACTGGCGGCCATCCCATTGCATAACGCTAAAGATTAACTGCTGCTTAGCGAACAGAATCGTCAGCATAGTGACGGGCGTTTGCCATTGCGGAAGATTCCAGCCTCCTGCCGGGACGTACAGAACGTCCCCGGGAACAAGTATGTTGCCGATACCTGTATCCGAAAGTTGCCCCTCCAGCACGATTTCCAGTCGTGGAAAATCTACCTTATACGCCAGTTCTGGCGTTACGGCATTGCTGCTGGCGAAGTAAACCTGGTGCAGCGGTAAGGGGCCGTTAATCAGGCGGGAAAGTAGGTGGCTGATGTTGTGATACATGTGAATCCCTGACAGATCGTGGACAGGGAAACAGTAACCGTCATCATAAAAAAAGGCCACTCTTAAAGAGTGGCCTGAGAGAGCGTTACTGATTCCCGATTTGATCGCCGTAAGGCAGGGAGTCGTAATCGATCAGGGCGTTTTTCTTGTACGGATTACCAATCCAGCGGGTCGTCTCTTTGAACTCCGGGCTGGTAATAGAACGGGTCGGATCGAAACCATCGTACGTAAAGCCTGCCAAATCTGACCAGGTATGGATAAGTTCAGAGCTGCTGTACTTACGATTAACGTCCTGTGAGAAGTCGCGTGGGTGCGCAGCCTGCCATTTTTCAGACGTCCACAGCAGGAACGGTACCGTATACATATGGCGCGTTGGGCTATCTTCATTACGGCCCTGCGTTTTATGTGGCGGCGTGTCATACACTTCTTCACCATGGTCAGAGAAGTAGAGCAGGAAGCCGTTCGGATCAGTTGCTTTGTAGTCTTTGATCAGGCTGGCAATGATATGGTCGTTATAGACGTTGGCATTGTCATAATCGTTATATGACTCCAGTTCATCACTGCTCAGACCTGCAGGTACGTTCTCGGTATTACCGTCAAACTTACCCTGGCCTTCCGGGTAGCGGAATTTGTATTTAATGTGCGTACCCAGCAAGTGAACGATGATGAACTTTTTCGGTGCCGGGTCGGCCATGACTTCTTTAAACGGTCCCAGCACGTTGCTGTCGTATTCACGCGCACTTTGGGTACGCTGCTGGTTCATATAGAACTGCTTGTCTGTCTGCCGGGAAAATACGGTCAGCATGGTGTTACGGGCGGTCATTGTTTGCTGGTTGGTTATCCAGAACGTTTTATAACCCGCCTGTTTCATCATATTCATCAACGACGGCTGCGTCAGATATAAATCCGGGTTCTTCTCGTTTGCGAAGGTCAGCGCCTGTTGCAGGATTTCAATCGTGTAAGGACGTGAGGTCACGACATTATTGAACACGGTGAAGTTTGGATCGGATTTATGCAGCGCATCCAGTTCCGGCGTGGTTTCACGTGGGTAGCCGTACAGGCTCATGCGGCCACGTTGAGTTGACTCGCCAATCACCAGCACCAGCGTACGCGGCGCATCACCAGAATTGTCTTTAAAGTTAGCCAGTGGTGGCAATGCGTTGTTCTCATTCAGCAGGCTATTTAATGCGGTCAATTGTTGACGGTATTGATAATAACCAGAGATGAACTGCCATGGCGCGGCAGGCTCCATGCGCGATGCAAGGCCGCCCAGCGTTTTCTCAAAAGGCTTATGCTTGATAAACGTATTGACGGTCATTGGGTGCAGAATTAAACCGTACAACAGCGCAAATGACACCAGATAACGCCATGGCGACGGAATATGGACCGGGCGTAAACGCGTCCACAGCAGGATTGCGGTTGCTGTATAGGCCAGTGCGATAAGTACTATCTTGAGACTGAAATATTGGCTCAGATATTCGCGGGCTTCGTTGGCGTTGGTTTCAAACATAACGAACAGAACGCTTTGTGAGAATTCTTGTCCGTAAATAACGTAATAACTCAGCGCGGCCAATGAAGCAGCCCAGAGTGCCACACCAATAACGGCGGCGATAATGCGAATACGGTTCGGGAATAAGAATACCGGAATCAACCACAATGAGCTGAACAGTATTGAGTCGCGTAATCCGTTAGTTCCGCTATAGCCACTAAAATAAATAATGGCCTGGAGTAAGGTAGAGAAGAACCAAAAATAGAGGAGTGCCCAACCCAGGGCTTTCCAGCTAAATTTGGGTTTAGACTGGAGTTGTAAGGATTGCATAGTGTGAGCCTGTCTTTAATCGTAGCGCCAACGTTAGCGGCTAAACCTTAAGAGGATCTGAAGCAATGCGAGTCGAATATCGCGTTTTGCTAACAAATATCCATTGGATGTATAAAATGCAGACAGGAATATATTAAAAATGAGGTGGTTATGACAGCAGTATTTTATGTCACCCTCGCACAATAGCACGAGGGTGACAGGCATAAAAATTAGCCGGTGTTACGCATACCGGCAGCAACGCCAGCAATTGTCACCATTAGCGCCTGTTCGACGCGTGGGTCTGGTGCATGACCTTGCTCTTCTGCCAGGCGCGAACGATATAATAATTCGGCCTGTAAGACGTTCAGTGGGTCAGTATAAATATTCCTTAACTGAATAGACTCGGCAATCCACGGTAGATCGGCCATCAAATGCGAGTCATTGGCAATTGCCAACACCACATTGATATCGGCCTCCAGACGCTGACGCAGTTCTTCACCCAATGGCCAAAGCTCTTTTTTGACCAGGCGCTGATCGTAGTACTCCGCCAGCCACAGGTCAGCTTTTGAGAACACCATCTCCAGCATGCCAAGACGCGTGGAGAAGAATGGCCAGTCACGGCACATTGCTTCAAGCTCGCTTTGCTTACCGTCTTCAACTACTTTTTGCAGCGCCGTACCCGCACCCAGCCAGGCCGGAAGCATCAGGCGGTTCTGTGTCCAGGCGAAGATCCACGGAATAGCACGCAGAGACTCTACGCCACCGGTCGGGCGGCGTTTTGCCGGACGTGAGCCGAGCGGTAACTTGCCCAGTTCCTGCTCTGGTGTTGCTGAACGGAAGTAAGGTACAAAGTCTTTATTTTCACGAACATACCCACGATAGAGATCGCAGGAGATATCTGAAAGCTCATCCATGATATGACGCCAGCCATCTTTTGGTTCCGGCGGCGGTAACAGGTTAGCTTCCAGAATCGCGGCAGTGTACAGCGACAGGCTACTGATGGTGACTTCCGGTAGGCCGTATTTGAAGCGGATCATCTCGCCTTGTTCTGTCACGCGCAGGCCGCCTTTAAGGCTACCTGGTGGTTGAGAGAGCAGTGCCGCATGGGCAGGCGCGCCACCACGACCAATAGAGCCGCCGCGACCGTGGAACAGTGTCAGTTCAATACCGGCTTTTTCGCAGGTTTTGATCAGCGCGTCCTGTGCCTGATATTGCGCCCAGGAAGCGGCCATCACGCCGGCGTCTTTTGCAGAGTCAGAATAGCCAATCATGACCATCTGTTTGCCCTGAATAAAGCCGCGATACCAGTCGATATTCAGTAGCTGGCTCATAACATCATCGGCGTTGTTCAGGTCGTCCAGCGTCTCAAACAGCGGTGCGACCGGCATAGCAAAACCAATGCCGGCTTCCTTCAGCAGCAAATGCACGGCCAGTACGTCAGACGGTGTTTTCGCCATTGAGATTACATAGGCAGCAATGGAGCCATAAGGCGCTTCGGCAATCACCCGGCAGGTATCGAGCACTTCACGGGTATCGTTGCTGGGTTCCCAATTACGTGGCAGAAGCGGGCGCTTGGAGTTCAGTTCACGGATCAAGAAGGCTTGTTTATCCGCTTCTGACCAGTTTTCGTAGTCACCAATGCCCAGATACCGGGTCAATTCGCCCAGTGCCTCGGTATGACGAGTGCTTTCCTGACGAATATCAATGCGTACCAGCGGTACGCCGAAACATTTCACGCGCCTGAGGGTGTCGAGCAACTCACCATTGGCGATGATACCCATACCACAGGCCTGCAGAGACTGGTAACACGCATACAGCGGCTCCCAAAGCTGTTCGTTTTGGGTTAGCAGGCCAGCAGGTTTTGGCAGTTTTTCGCCTTTCAGACGCGCTTCCAGCCAGGCCTGAGTTGCCATCAGACGCGAACGCAGCATTTTCATCAGATAGCGGTAAGGTTCTGCCGCACCTTCTTCACCGACCAGCGCCATCAGTTCCGGTGTGGCTTCAACCATCGACAGTTCAGAAATCAGGAACTGGATGTCCTTCAGGAACAGGTCAGTGGCTTTCCAACGACTAAGCAGCAGCACATGGCGGGTGATATCTGCGGTGACATTCGGGTTACCATCACGGTCGCCGCCCATCCAGGAGGTAAAACGTACCGGAACAAAATCAACAGGTAGCTTATAGCCCAGATGTTCTTCCAACTGTTCATTTAGCTCGCGCAGGTAGTTAGGTACGCCTTCCCACAGGCTGTTTTCAACCACTGCGAAGCCCCATTTGGCTTCATCAACCGGGCTTGGTCGTAGTTTACGGATTTCATCCGTATGCCAGGACTGAGCAATCAACTGGCGCAGACGACGCATCAGCTGATTGCGTTCGTAATCAACGATATCTTTGTTATCAAGCTGTTTGAGGCATGCGTTTACTTCACCCATTTTATGAATCAAGGTGCGGCGGGTGATTTCGGTTGGGTGTGCGGTCAGTACCAGCTCCAGAGACAGCGATTCCACGGCGTTCTTGATGGTGGCTTCATTGAGGTTGGGCTGGTCTTTCAGTTTACGCAAAGTACGAGCAATCACTTCCGGGTTGCTGGCAGCTTCGCCTTTTGGCGAAATACTGTGGTACTGCTCGGCGGTATTGGCCAGATTCAGGAACTGGCTAAATGCGCGGGCAACGGGCAGCAGCTCGTCGTTAGACAGATTTTGCAGTGTGGTGAGCAGTTCCTGGCGATTAACTTCATTGCCAGCGCGAGATGATTTGGACAGCTTACGGATTGTTTCTACGCGATCAAGAATGTTCTCTCCCAGCGCATCCTTGATGGTCTCTCCCAGCACTTTGCCGAGCATACTGACATTACTACGCAACGCGGAATATTGTTCGTTCATATTAACCCAGACACCCCATCTTTAATTTATGTGTCCTGTATCCTTCGCGCCACAGCGGTGTTGGCTGCGCTCGAAATCTCTCGGACTTAATTTTTTCGCCGTCTTTTATAAAGCCACGTAAAACTCGTGACGTCAATTGCTGCGAAATCGCTTCAGCAAACCAATAAATCGCGGCAATTTATTAAAGTTAATTCACATCGTGCCAAATAAGAAAAGCTTATGAACATGTGACATAGAGATGCCGGATGGCGCTGCGCTTATCCGGCCTACAAGACGGGGTAGGCCCGGTAAGCGTAGCGCCACCGGGCAAGTTTCATTAGTGCCAGCAGAAATGGTGCACAACCTGGGTGATTAATTCACGGGTTGGCTTAATAAAGCGTGTTTCCAGATATTCATCTGGCTGATGTGCCTGATTAATAGAACCGGGACCCAATACCAGCGTCGGACACAGCGTCTGGATAAATGGCGCTTCGGTGCAGTAGTTCACCACTTCAGTCTGTGCGCCCAGCAGTTTCTCAACCACCTCGACCAGTTGATGGTCCGGCGGACACTCATAGCCAGGAATGGGCGGATGCAGTTCCGATACCGTCAGGCGACCCGGCCAACGCTCACTGACCGGGGCCAGCGCATCGTTAAGTAGCCCATTCAGATCGTTAAGCGTCATGCCGGGTAGTGGACGAATATCCATATGCAGTTCGCAGCAGGCGCAGATACGGTTAGCTGCATCGCCGCCATGAATATGGCCCAGATTTAACGTGGGGTACGGCACGGTAAAAGCGTCATGGTGATAGCGTTCTTTCAGGCCATCGCGCAGCTTCATGATATGGCCGATAGCATCATGCATCAGTTCAATCGCATTCACGCCGCGTGCCGGATCGCTTGAGTGACCCGACTGACCCAAAATTCGAATGGCGTTAGAGATATGGCCTTTGTGCGCGCGAACGGGCTGCAGAGATGTCGGTTCGCCAATGATTGCGCAGTCCGGGCGGAGCGAAGTCGTTTCAGAAAAGTAACGAGCGCCGGCCATGCTGGTCTCTTCATCAGCGGTGGCCAGAATGTAGAGCGGCTTTTTCAGTTTCGTGACATCCACACCGCGCAGTGCATCGAGAATAAAGGCGAAAAAGCCTTTCATATCCGCGGTGCCCAGACCGTAGAGCTTATTGTCGTGCTCGGTGAGGGTGAAGGGATCGCGCGTCCAACGCCCATCGTCAAAAGGTACGGTATCGGTATGGCCTGCCAACAACAGACCGCCGGCACCGTGCCCGACACTCGCCAGCATGTTGAATTTATTGCGCGTACCAGGAACAGGCTGAACCTCAACATTGAAACCTAAATCTTTGAACCAGTCCGCCAGCAGAGTGATTAAACCTGCATTGCTTTGATCGAGCGCTTCTTCGGTTGCGCTAATCGACGGTGTGGCAATCAGAGCGCGGTAAATCTCGATAAATGGCGGTAAATTGTTTTTCATTGTTGACACACCTCGGGTCATGATAGTATCAATATTCATGCAGTATTTGTGAATAAAAATACAATAACATTGAGCGTAATAAAACCCACCAAGTGTAAGGTGAGGTGATAAAGGCTTATACCTGGCAACCGAATCTAAGAAGGTGAACAGCTCCGATGTTGAATACGCTGATTGTGGGCGCGAGTGGCTACGCTGGCGCAGAGCTTGTGACCTATGTAAATCGCCATCCTGATATGACCATAACCGCTTTGACCGTCTCAGCGCAAAGCAATGATGCAGGAAAATTAATCTCCGATTTACATCCGCAGCTAAAAGGCATTGTCGATTTGCCGTTACAGCCAATGTCCGATATCAGCGAGTTTAGCGCAGGGGTGGACGTTGTGTTCCTCGCGACGGCTCATGAGGTCAGTCATGATCTGGCTCCGCAGTTTCTGCGTGCCGGTTGTGTGGTGTTTGACCTCTCGGGTGCGTTTCGCGTAAACGACGGCGCATTCTATGAGAAATACTATGGCTTTACCCATCAGCATCCTGAACTGCTGGAACAGGCGGTATACGGTCTGGCTGAGTGGAGCGTAGACAGACTGAAAGACGCGAATTTGATTGCTGTTCCGGGTTGTTACCCGACGGCGGCACAATTGTCGCTGAAACCACTTATTGATGCCGGGCTACTGGACCTTACTCAGTGGCCGGTGATTAACGCCACCAGTGGGGTGAGCGGTGCGGGCCGTAAGGCCGCTATTTCGAACAGCTTTTGTGAAGTGAGCCTGCAACCGTATGGCGTGTTTACTCATCGCCATCAGCCGGAAATCGCTACTCACCTGGGTACGGAGGTGATCTTCACTCCACATCTGGGTAATTTCCCGCGTGGGATCCTGGAAACTATTACCTGCCGTCTGAATTCGGGTGTCACTCAGGCTCAGGTCGCGCAGACGCTGCAACAGGCATACAGCGATAAACCGTTGGTGCGCCTGTATGAAAAAGGCGTTCCGGCACTGAAAAATGTGGTTGGCTTACCGTTCTGTGATATCGGATTTGCTGTGCAGGGCGAACATCTGATTGTGGTAGCGACTGAAGATAACTTATTGAAGGGCGCGGCGGCACAGGCCATGCAGTGCGCAAATATCCGTTTCGGCTTTGCTGAGACGCAGTCTCTTATTTAAGGGTGCAATGATGAATCCATTAATTATCAAGCTGGGCGGCGTTTTACTGGATAGCGAAGAGGCGCTGGAGCGTCTGTTTACCGCGCTGGTAAATTATCGCGAGTCGCATCAGCGTCCGCTGGTCATTGTGCACGGTGGTGGCTGTGTCGTCGACGAGCTGATGAAACAACTTAATCTGCCGGTGAAAAAGAAAAATGGCCTGCGTGTTACGCCAGCCGATCAAATCGACATCATCACCGGGGCGCTGGCGGGGACCGCGAATAAAACCTTACTGGCCTGGGCGAAAAAACATCAAATTGCCTCTGTGGGTCTGTATCTTGGCGATGGCGACAGTGTAAAAGTGACGCCACTCGATAAAGAGTTAGGTCACGTTGGACTGGCGCAGCCGGGTTCGCCTAAGCTGATTAACACGCTGCTGGAAGGGGGCTTTCTGCCGGTAGTGAGTTCCATTGGCGTTACTGAGGATGGGCTGTTGATGAACGTCAATGCCGATCAGGCGGCGACGGCGCTGGCGGCAACGCTGGGTGCTGATCTGATCCTGCTCTCCGATGTGAGCGGTATTCTGGATGGTAAAGGCCAGCGTATTGCCGAAATGACCGCGACGAAAGCGGAACAGTTGATTGAGCAGGGCATTATTACCGATGGCATGATCGTGAAGGTCAACGCGGCACTGGATGCTGCGCGTACGCTGGGCCGCCCGGTAGATATCGCTTCCTGGCGTCATGCTGAGCAACTCCCGGCGCTGTTTAACGGCACGCCGATTGGTACGCGTATTCTGGCTTAACTATTAATGTGCCGGATGGCGGCTTCGCCTGATCCGGCCGACATGGGTTTTGTAGGCCCGGTAAGCGCAGCGCCACCGGGCAAAAATATCATATTAAGGAAATTCGTTATGGCACTTTGGGGTGGGCGTTTTACACAGGCAGCAGATCAGCGGTTCAAACAGTTCAACGACTCGTTGCGTTTTGACTACCGCCTGGCAGAGCAGGATATTGTCGGCTCTGTGGCCTGGTCCAAAGCGCTGGTAACCGTCGGCGTACTGACTGCAGATGAACAACTACAGCTGGAAGACGCGCTGAATAATCTGCTGGAAGAGGTACGCCTGGACCCGCAGCAGATCCTGCAAAGTGATGCGGAAGATATTCACAGTTGGGTGGAAGGCAAGCTGATTGATAAAGTCGGGCAGTTAGGTAAAAAACTGCACACCGGGCGTAGCCGTAATGACCAGGTCGCAACTGACCTTAAACTGTGGTGCAAAGACACGGTCATGGAACTGTTGTCTGCGAATCGTCAGTTGCAAAGCGCGTTAGTCGACACCGCGCAAAATAATCAGGACGCGGTTATGCCGGGTTACACCCACTTGCAGCGTGCACAGCCGGTGACGTTTGCGCACTGGTGTCTGGCATATGTCGAAATGCTGGCGCGTGATGAGAGCCGTCTGCAGGATGCGCTTAAGCGTCTGGACGTTAGCCCGTTAGGCTGTGGTGCACTGGCGGGTACCGCCTACGAAATCGATCGTGAGCAACTGGCTGGCTGGTTGGGTTTTTCCTCGGCAACCCGCAACAGCCTGGACAGCGTTTCCGATCGTGACCATGTCCTGGAGTTGCTCTCTGATGCCTCTATCGGCATGGTGCATCTGTCGCGCTTTGCTGAAGATATGATTTTCTTTAACACTGGCGAAGCAGGCTTTGTGGAGTTATCCGATCGTGTGACCTCAGGTTCATCCCTGATGCCACAGAAGAAAAACCCGGATGCATTAGAGCTGATCCGTGGCAAATGTGGCCGTGTACAAGGTGCGCTGACCGGTATGATGATGACACTGAAAGGTCTGCCGCTGGCGTATAACAAAGATATGCAGGAAGACAAAGAAGGCCTGTTCGATGCACTCGATACCTGGCTGGACTGTTTACACATGGCCGCACTGGTGCTGGACGGCATTCAGGTGAAACGTCCTCGTTGTCAGGAAGCGGCGCAGCAGGGTTATGCCAACGCCACTGAATTGGCGGATTATCTGGTTGCCAAAGGTGTTCCGTTCCGCGAAGCACACCATATCGTAGGTGAGACGGTGGTTGAGGCGATTCGTCAGGGTAAACCGCTGGAAGCATTGTCGCTGGCCGACTTGCAAAAGTTCAGCAGCGTCATTGGCGATGATGTCTATCCGATACTTTCCCTGCAATCCTGTCTGGACAAACGTGCAGCGAAAGGTGGCGTATCACCGCAGCAGGTTGCGCAGGCAATCGACTATGCGAAGGCACGTCTGTAGGCCGGATAAGGCGAAGCCGCCATCCGGCACTGTGCGCCGTTCTGCCTGATAAGCGTAGCGCCATCAGGTAAAAAGTTATCAGAGCCTGGCATTAAGCCGGGCTTTTTTATGCAAAAAAAATGCGGACCAGAGGTCCGCAAAAGTTCACGTTGGCTTTAGTTATTTCGAGTATGAGAACGGACAGGCGCTTCAAGGGTTAAAGGGTACCGTTCCGTTTCTGTGGTGCATTATTAAACAGAAAGCTTGATAGGGATAATCGTTCGTTGCTATGCTACCTATCGCCATGAACTATCGTGGCGATGGAGGATGAATAATGAATATTCGTGATCTTGAATACCTGGTGGCGCTAGCCGAGCATCGTCACTTCCGGCGAGCGGCGGATTCCTGCCACGTCAGCCAGCCAACGCTTAGCGGGCAAATCCGCAAACTGGAAGATGAGCTTGGTGTTATGCTGCTGGAGCGTACGAGTCGTAAAGTGCTGTTCACTCAGGCAGGTTTACTGCTGGTGGATCAGGCGCGTACCGTGCTGCGCGAGGTCAAAGTGCTCAAGGAAATGGCAAGCCAACAAGGCGAGACAATGTCTGGCCCGCTGCACATTGGTTTGATCCCAACGGTGGGGCCATACCTGTTGCCGCATATTATCCCTATGTTGCACCAGACCTTCCCGAAACTGGAAATGTATCTGCATGAAGCGCAGACGCATCAACTGCTGGCGCAACTGGATAGCGGTAAGCTCGACTGCGTGATCCTGGCGTTGGTCAAGGAAAGTGAGGCGTTCATTGAAGTGCCACTGTTTGATGAGCCTATGATGCTGGCGATCTATGAAGATCACCCATGGGCAAACCGCGACTGTGTGCCGATGTCAGATTTGGCAGGTGAAAAACTGTTAATGCTGGAAGACGGGCACTGTCTGCGCGATCAGGCGATGGGCTTCTGCTTTGAAGCAGGTGCCGATGAAGACACCCATTTCCGGGCAACCAGTCTGGAAACGCTGCGCAATATGGTTGCGGCAGGGAGTGGCATTACTTTGCTGCCTGCACTGGCCGTTCCGCCAGAGCGTAAGCGTGATGGTGTGGTCTATCTGCCGTGCATTAAGCCGGAACCGCGCCGTACTATTGGTCTCGTCTATCGTCCGGGATCGCCGTTACGCAGCCGTTATGAACAGCTGGCAGAGGCCATCCGTGGGGCAATGGATGGCCATTTCGACAAAGCGTTAAAACAGGCGGTTTAAGCCGTTTAGCGCGGCTACCCGATAGGCTTCTGCCATGGTTGGGTAGTTAAAGGTGGTGTTAACGAAGTACTCGATGGTGTTACCACCACCTTTTTGCTCCATGATCGCCTGACCGATATGAATAATTTCGGCTGCGCGTTCCCCAAAGCAATGGATCCCCAAAATCTCTTTGGTCTCGCGATGGAACAAAATTTTCAGCGTTCCGACACTCATTCCGACGATTTGCGCTCGTGCCAGATGCTTAAACTGGGCGCGACCGACTTCGTATGGGACTTTCATTGCCGTTAGCTGCTGTTCGGTTTTACCGACGGAGCTGATTTCAGGAATGGTATAAATCCCGGTGGGAATATCTTCGATCAGATGTGCGGTGGCTTCGCCTTTGACCAGTGCCTGAGCGGCGATACGTCCCTGATCGTAGGCTGCAGATGCCAGGCTTGGGTAACCGATCACATCGCCAACGGCATACACATGCGGCAGTGCGGTCTGATACATGCTATTTACTTTTAGCTGCCCGCGACTGTCCGTTTTCAGGCCAATATTTTCTAGTGCCAGCGAATCGGTATTACCGGTACGACCATTGGCGTACAGCAGACAGTCTGCTTTCAGCTTTTTACCGGATTTCAGGTGCATGATGACGCCGTCATCACAGCCTTCAATCCGCTCATACTCTTCGTTGTGGCGAATGACCACGCCGCTGTTCCAGAAGTGGTATGAGAGTGAATCGGACATCTCTTGATCGAGGAATGCCAGCAGACGATCGCGGGTGTTGATTAAATCAACTTTTACGTCCATCCCTCGGAAGATCGACGCATATTCGCAGCCAATCACGCCTGCGCCATAAATCAGAACATGGCGAGGTTCGTGATGCAGGCTGAGGATAGAATCGCTGTCGTAAACGCGTGGGTGCGAAAAATCGACGTCAGTTGGATGATAAGGGCGCGAGCCACAGGCAATAACAAACTTATCTGCGGTGAGTGTTTCCACTGTACCGTCGTGACATTCCAGAGCAAGGGTGTGTTCGTCGACGAAACGGGCATTTCCCTGCAGAATTTCACAGTGGTTGCGCTCGTAAAAACCTTGCCGCATACGCGTTTGCTGATTAATTACGTTATCAGCATGGTTGAGAATATCGGCGAAAGAAGAACGAAGAAGTCGGGAATGGTCGCTGTAAAGTGGGTTCTGATTGAATTCGATAATACGGCTGACTGCGTGGCGGAGCGCTTTCGACGGGATGGTGCCCCAATGGGTACAGCCTCCGCCGACGTTATGATAGCGCTCAATAACCGCGACGCGCGCTCCTTGCTTAACCAGACCCATCGCAGCGCCTTCGCCGCCGGGACCGGAACCTATTACTATTGCATCGTAATCGTAGGAATGTGACATGGTCAGGCTTACCTGTTCTTATACATAAAAGCAACAGAATAGTAACATCGTTGTTGGGATAACCCAATTATCGTTGTGCTTTTTTGCGAAGTCGAAGCACAAACTGCGCGTAAACAATCATTCACAAAGCCATGCCAACCGCCTAATCTCTGGTATAGTGCCAGCAAGGTATGTGGAAGGATTCAGACATCGTGATGGGCGTTAGAGCGCAACAAAAAGAGAAAACCCGGCGTTCGCTGGTAGAAGCCGCATTTAGTCAACTCAGCGCTGAGCGTAGTTTTGCCAGCCTAAGTTTACGAGAAGTTGCTCGTGAAGCGGGCATTGCGCCAACCTCGTTTTATCGCCATTTCCGCGATGTGGATGAGCTCGGCCTGACGATGGTGGATGAGAGCGGTCTGATGCTGCGCCAGTTGATGCGTCAGGCTCGTCAGCGTATCGCCAAAGGCGGTAGTGTGATCCGTACCTCGGTCTCAACATTTATGGAGTTCATCGGCAACAATCCCAACGCCTTCCGTTTATTATTGCGCGAGCGTTCGGGCACCTCCGCAGCGTTTCGTGCAGCGGTTGCGCGTGAAATTCAGCACTTCATTGCGGAACTTGCGGACTATCTTGAACTCGAAAACCATATGCCTCGCGCGTTTACTGAAGCGCAAGCCGAAGCCATGGTAACGATTGTGTTCAGTGCCGGGGCAGAAGCACTGGATGTTGGCGCTGAACAGCGTCGGCAGCTGGAAGAGCGGCTGGTATTGCAACTGCGCATGATCGCCAAAGGCGCATTTTACTGGTACCGCCGTGAACAAGAGAAGATGACGCACCACTCCGAGTAACGAGAAGGACGAGCAATGAAACAGTCAGGTCAAGATAAAGGTACGCTGCTGCTGGCGCTGGTTGCTGGCTTATCGATCAATGGCACATTCGCGGCGCTGTTTAGCTCCATTGTGCCATTCTCTGTATTCCCGATTATTTCGCTGGTGTTGACGGTTTACTGTCTGCATCAACGTTACCAGAATCGCACCATGCCTGTGGGGTTACCGGGCCTGGCTGCAGCCTGTTTTATTCTCGGTGTTCTGCTGTACAGCACCGTTGTACGTGCTGAATATCCGGATATTGGCTCTAACTTCTTCCCGGCGGTACTGTCGGTGATTCTGGTGTTCTGGATCGGCTTTAAAGTGCGTAACCGTAAGCAGGAAATCGCGGAGTAACCGTTGTAGCTGTAGGCCGGATAAGGCAAAGCCGCCATCCGGCAATCTGAACCGGTAGTGCTTATCCGGCCTCCGTTCAGTCTTACTTCTTCGTTAACAGTACGCCGCACTCCATATGGTGCGTATACGGGAACTGATCGAACAGCGCCAGACGTGAAACATTGTGCGTCTGGCTTAATGTTTCCAGGTTCTTACACAGTGTCTCCGGGTTGCAGGAGATGTACAGAATACGCGGATACGCCTGCACCATTTTCTCCGTTTCGCTGTCCAGACCGCTGCGCGGTGGGTCAACGAAAATGGTCTCGCACTGATAACTCTTCAGATCAATCCCCTGCAACCGGTTGAATTCGCGAACACCGTTCATTGCCTGTGTAAACTCTTCGGCTGCCATACGGATAATTTGTACATTATCAATATGGTTAGCGGTGATGTTGTACTGGGCTGCAGCAACGGACGGCTTGGCGATTTCGGTGGCCAGTACGCGGTTGAAGTTCTGCGCCAGCGCTAATGAAAAGTTGCCATTACCGCAGTACAGCTCCAGCAGATCGCCCTTTGAATCTTTGGTGACATCAATCGCCCATTCCAGCATCTGAATGTTCATTGCAGCATTCGGTTGCGTGAAACTGTTCTCAACCTGGCGGTAGATAATCTCTTTGCCCGCGACCGGTAAACGTTCGTCGATATAATCCTGATCCAACTCGATTTTAGTTTTGGTCGCCCGGCCGATCAGGTGCACATTCAGGTTTTGCGCCCGCAGCGCATCCCGCAGCACTTCGGCTTCCTGGCGCCACTCATTATCCAGTTTTTTATGGTACAGCATGGATACCACCGCCTGACCGCTCAGGGTGGTGAGGTAATCAATCTGGAACAGTTTGTGACGCAGGATGTGGTTGTTGCGTACACCTTCAATCATTGCCGTCATCAGCGTGTTGATAAGCTCGCTGGCCGCCGGAAAGCTGTCGACGCGAATACGGTTTTTCGTTTGGCTGTCGAACATGATGTGGTACAGGTCATCCCCGTCATGCCACAGACGGAACTCGGCACGCATACGGTAATGGCTAACCGGTGAGCGGAACACTTCCGGAGCCTGTGCATAAAATGGCGTCATTAAGCTCTGCAGACGCACCACTTTTTCAGCTAACTGTGCGTCGTACTGTTCTGTCGGAAGGTGTTCGGGGGTCATGATGCGTCCTGAAAAATAAAAGTACGCGGGGATTGTAGGGATTGCTCATCAGATGTCCAGTTATTGATGATTTCCGATATTGTGATATCCGGTCTGGACAGTAGGTTGTAACAAACTGTAGCATCCGTTTTCCGGTCCTGTGAGTTAAAAGGGAATCCAGTGTGAATCTGGAGCTGACGCGCAGCGGTAAGGAAAGGTGAAATGAGAGCGTAAAGCAGACACTGCCTGTGGGTGGGAAGTCTTCATTTCTTTTTATTCGGTATCCTGAATAACCTTCCAAGCCCGAAGACCTGCCGGCTAACGTCGCATCTGGTTTTCACTATCGCGTACTATCGGTGGACCTGCGGCATCCTTCTTATATTGTGGATGCTTTACAATGATTAAAAAATCGTTGCTGTTGACGGCGCTTTCCGTCGCGGCATCTTCTGGTTGGGCGCAGGATGCTAGCCCAGATACTCTCGTCGTCACTGCCAACCGTTTTCAGCAGCCCCTAAGCGCAGTACTTGCACCCATCACCGTCGTTACACGTCAGGACATTGATCGCTGGCAATCTACCTCGGTAAACGATGTACTGCGTCGTTTGCCTAGTGTTGATATCGCGCAAAGCGGCGGTATGGGGCAAAACTCGTCTATTTTTATTCGCGGCACTAACGCCAGCCATGTTCTGGTGTTGATAGATGGTGTGCGTCTTAATTTAGCGGGAGTTAGCGGCTCGGCCGATCTTAGCCAGTTCCCGGTATCGCTGGTGCAACGTATTGAGTATATCCGCGGGCCGCGTTCCGCTATATATGGTTCGGATGCGATTGGCGGTGTGGTGAATATCATTACTACGCGCGAAAAACCAGGGACGGAACTGACTGCCGGCGTGGGAAGCAATGGGTATCAGAATTATGATATCTCAACCCAACAACAGCTTGGCGAAAATACGCGTCTCACGCTGATGGGCGATTATGCCTACACCAAAGGCTTCGATGTCGTGGCCTACGGTAGCACTGGTGCACAGGCTCAACCGGATAAAGACGGTTTCTTAAGCAAGACGCTGTATGGCGCACTGGAGCACAACTTCTCCGAGACATGGAGCGGGTTCGTTCGTGGTTATGGTTATGATAACCGCACAGATTATGACTCGTATTATTCTCCTGGCTCTGCACTACTTGATACCCGACAGCTTTATAGCCAGAGCTGGGACGCTGGGTTACGTTTTAATGGCGAGCTTATTCAGTCACAACTGGTTTCGAGCTACAGCCACAGTAAAGACTACAACTATGATCCGAACTATGGCCGCTATGATTCCTCGGCCACGTTGGATGATATGAAGCAATATAATGTTCAGTGGTCAAACAGCATAGTTGTTGGCCACGGTAACATTGGTGCAGGCGTGGACTGGCAAAAGCAAACCACGGAGCCTGGCACTGGGTATGTTACGGACGGTTACGACCAACGTAATACTGGCCTCTATTTGACGGGATTGCAGCAGCTTGGTGACTTCACCTTCGAAGGTGCGGCACGTAGTGATGATAACTCCGAGTTTGGTCGCCATGGTACATGGCAAACCAGTGCTGGATGGGAGTTTATCGAAGGCTATCGTTTCATTGCCTCCTATGGCACATCTTACAAAGCGCCAAATCTGGGGCAGTTGCATGGCTATTACGGCAATGCAAATCTTGATCCCGAAGAGAGTAAGCAGTGGGAAGGGGCGTTTGAAGGGTTAACATCAGGTGTTAACTGGCGCGTGTCAGGGTATCGCAACGATATCGATGACATGATCGACTACAACACTCACACTCAGAAGTACTACAACGAAGGCAAAGCGCGTATTAAAGGTATCGAAGCGACTGCAAACTTCGACACCGGGCCGTTGGCGCATACGCTTAGCTACGACTACGTAGATTCGCGTAATGCGATTACCAACGAGCCACTGGCTCGTCGTTCTAAACAGCAGGTGAAATACCAACTCGACTGGCAGGTCTATGATTTTGACTGGGGCCTGACATATCAATATCTGGGGACGCGATACGATACGGACTACGTTACTTATCAACCGGTAAAATTGGGTGGTGTGAGTTTGTGGGATCTGGCAGTGTCATATCCGATCACCTCACAGCTGACAGTTCGTGGTAAAATCGCCAACCTGTTCGATAAAGATTACGAGACAGTTTATGGCTACCCAACTGCAGGACGGGAATACACCTTGTCTGGCAGCTACACCTTCTGATTCACGTCCTACCGTGCTGGTGTTTGATTCCGGCGTCGGTGGGTTGTCGGTCTACAATGAGATCCGGAATCTCCTGCCGGATCTCCACTATATATATGCTTTCGATAACGTCGCTTTTCCTTATGGTGAGAAAAGCGAAGAGTTTATCGTTGAGCGTGTTGTTGAGATTGTGACGGCAGTTCAGCAACGCTATCCCCTCGCACTTGCGGTTATCGCATGCAATACCGCCAGCACGGTGTCACTCCCGGCATTACGTGAAAAGTTCGCTTTTCCGGTTGTCGGTGTGGTGCCTGCGATTAAACCCGCGGCGCGGCTCACCGCGAATGGTATTGTCGGGCTACTGGCGACGCGCGCGACGGTGAAACGCTCGTACACACACGAATTGATTGCGCGGTTTGCTAACGAGTGTCAGATAGCGATGTTGGGATCCGCTGAGCTGGTGGAACTGGCAGAAGCGAAGCTGCACGGAGAACCCGTCTCGCTGGAAGAGCTGCGTCGTATTCTGCGACCGTGGCTGCGGATGTCGGAACCCCCTGATACGGTGGTCCTTGGATGCACCCATTTCCCTCTATTACAGGAAGAGTTATTGCAAGTCCTCCCGGAAGGGACGCGACTGGTGGATTCCGGTGCAGCGATTGCGCGTCGAACGGCCTGGCTATTGGAACACGAAGCGCCAGATGCAAAATCAGCCGATGAGAATGTGGCATTCTGCATGGCAATGACAACAGAGGCTGAACAATTATTGCCAGTGTTGCAGCGCTATGGCTTCAAAACGCTCGAAAAACTGTCAGTTTAAGTGGTTTTGGTGAAAAAATACGCATTCGGAAGATTATTTTAAATTTCCCCTTGTCAGCCTGAAATAACTCCCTATAATGCGCCTCCACTGACACGGAACAACGGATTACAAGCCGCC
>NZ_JASEYC010000015.1:0-89295 GCF_035064245.1 Citrobacter sp. R-1.5.2
GATCCACAAATGTTCAGAAGAGCGATCAATAATCTGTTATCCAATGCCCTGCGTTATACCCCGGAGGGACAGGCCATAACCGTCTCAATAAGAAAGCAGGAGAGCTTTTTTGACCTTGTGATTGAAAATCCAGGGAAACCGATCCCTGAAGAACATTTATCAAGGCTGTTTGACCGTTTTTATCGGGTGGATCCATCCAGACAACGAAAAGGAGAAGGCAGCGGCATCGGCCTTGCGATTGTGAAGTCAATCGTGGAAGCACATCACGGAAGAGTGCAGGTGGAATCAGACGTACGCTCCACGCGTTTTATCTTATCCGTGCCCAGACTGGAGAAAATGATCCCGGAAACCCAATGCTGAAAATAAAGATGTAAATGACAAAGATGTCATTAGCCTGTCATGCAGCAAACAGAAGCCATTCGATATAATTAGTGCAACTTATCAGGAAGGCTGGATTGCTTCATCAATACCCGGCGTCAGAGTACGCCAGGAAATGAATATCCAGCCCTCTTCCGGAGAAATAAACGCTGCCGAACTTGTTTCAGTTATGGAACTGAAAACACCGGTTGTACTTCCCCGGACATCACTAATTCAGAAATGGAGAGTTATCATGAAAAATATCGTATTAGCATCTTTGCTGGGCTTTGGTTTAATTTCATCGGCCTGGGCCACTGAAACCGTGAATATCCATGATCGCGTCAACAATGCACAGGCTCCTGCTCACCAGATGCAGTCTGCTGCGGCTCCTGTCGGGATCCAGGGGACTGCTCCTCGTATGACCGGTATGGACCAGCATGAACAGGCCATTATTGCTCATGAAACCATGACGAACGGCTCGGCGGATGCGCACCAGAAAATGGTGGAAAGTCATCAGAAGATGATGGGAAATAACACGGTATCCACGACCGTCCCGTCAACGTCTTACGCGGCGATGAATGAGCATGAAAGAGCAGCGGTTGCCCATGAATTCATGAATAACGGGCAATCCGGCCCACATCAGGCCATGGCCGAAGCGCACCGCCGCATGATCAATGCAGGCTGAATGCGACGGTAGTATCCGTGCTGTTACCTTTTCCCTGATAGATTTTCCTGAAACAACGTTGCTACATTTTTGCCCCCCGTCAGGGGGCTTTTTTGTCTGACTCAGCTACACTTAACCGGTACCTGTCTGAAAGGAATTATTATAGGGGTCTGACGCTCAGTGGAACGAAAACTCACGTTAAGCGATTGTGGCTGAGAAAAACCAAAGGATCCGGCGAGGATCCTTTGGTGTGCTGACATGACCAGTTTCTTTTGGGATATTTTTTCCCTGCATGAAGTCCTTTATGTCCTGATCATAATGCCATTAAAAATTCTATGCTATGGCTTCGCTATTTTAGACATTCCCTAACAGCTTTGTCTAAATCCGCCACATAAATTGGGGTAGGATGCCCAGATTTCATTTTCCATACAGTATATCCTCCCTTTGTTGCTTTGCCGCGCAGCTCTGTCTGCTTTCCTTCTGTGATTGACCTGCTCCCCGTTGATTAGTACACCCCGATGTTAGTAATGTCTTCATAAGCCACATGAGGACATCCCCATGAAGAAGCGTTTTTCCGACGAACAGATCATCAGTATTCTCCGCGAAGCCGAAGCTGGGGTACCCGCCCGTGAACTCTGCCGCAAGCATGCCATTTCCGATGCCACGTTTTACACCTGGCGTAAGAAGTATGGCGGTATGGAGGTGCCTGAAGTTAAGCGCCTGAAGTCGCTTGAGGAAGAGAACACCAGACTCAAGAAGCTGCTTGCCGAAGCCATGCTGGATAAAGAGGCGCTTCAGGTGGCTCTTGGGCGAAAGTACTGACGACAGACCAGAAGCGGGAAGCCGTGATGTTGATGTGTGATGCGACCGGTCTGTCGCAACGTCGTGCCTGCAGGCTTACAGGTTTATCCCTGTCGACCTGCCGCTATGAGGCTCACCGTCCGGCTGCTGATGCGCATTTATCAGGGCGCATCACTGAGCTGGCACTGGAGCGCAGGCGTTTTGGCTACCGTCGTATTTGGCAGTTGCTGCGCCGTGAAGGGCTTCATGTTAATCATAAGCGCGTGTACCGGCTTTATCACCTCAGTGGCCTGGGCGTAAAACGCAGAAGACGTCGTAAAGGGCTGGCAACAGAACGTCTGCCGCTGCTCCGTCCGGCGGCGCCCAATCTGACCTGGTCGATGGATTTCGTCATGGACGCACTTTCCACCGGTCGCAGGATCAAGTGTCTTACCTGCGTCGATGATTTCACAAAGGAATGCCTGACGGTCACTGTTGCCTTTGGGATTTCAGGCGTTCAGGTCACGCGTATTCTGGACAGCATTGCACTGTTTCGAGGCTATCCGGCGACGATAAGAACTGACCAGGGGCCGGAGTTCACTTGCCGTGCACTGGATCAATGGGCCTTTGAGCATGGTGTTGAGTTGCGCTTAATCCAGCCGGGCAAGCCAACGCAGAACGGATTTATTGAGAGCTTTAACGGACGATTTCGCGATGAATGTTTGAATGAGCACTGGTTCAGCGATATCGTTCATGCCAGGAAAATTATTAATGACTGGCGGCAGGATTATAACGAATGCCGCCCGCACTCCACGCTGAATTATCAGACACCGTCTGAATTTGCAGCGGGCTGGAGAAAGGGTCATTCTGAGAATGAAGATTCCGACGTTACTAACTGAGTGTTGTATCTAATCGTGGGGGCAGGTCAGCCTGACCGTACTGCTGAATTCAAATCAATGATTAGATTGCCATACCACTGCATCATCTCCCTCCTTCCCTCTAGATACTGAGCATGGTTATACGTTCCACGAATTGAGTTCTTATCGACGTGAGCCAGTTGTAGCTCGATCCAAGCTGAGTTAAATCCCTGCTCATGCAAAATAGTACTCATCGTGTGGCGGAATCCATGCCCCGTAACACGCCCGGCATAGCCGATACGCCTGACCAGCACAGTCAATGCCATATCACTCATCGGTTTCTTTGGATTATTACGTCCTGGGAACAGCAACGTTCCCGCTCCCGTCATGGGTTTAAGCTGATTAAGCAAGTCAATTACCTGGCTTGATAACGGAACCAGATGAGGGCGGCGCATTTTCATGCGCTCTGCTGGCACGTTCCAAACCTTCCGCTCAAAATCAAACTCCTGCCACTCCGCTTGCCTCAATTCCCCAGGCCTTACTCCAGTCAAAATAAGTAATTGCATCGCTATTTTAACAAGTACACTACCTGCGTAGGTGTTCAGAGTTTGAAGAAACTCTGGCAATTCATCCTGGGTCAAAAAAGCATAGTGCTCTTTCTCATGGGGAGCTACTGCGCTGGCTAGATCAGGAGCTGGATTGTACTCAGCCCTGCCAGTCACAACGGCATACTTCCAGACCTCTCCACAACGCTGGCGAACCTTACGGACCTTCTCAGTTGCTCCTCGAACTTCTATCTTTGAAAGAACAGCAAGCAACTCCATCGGTTTGATATCTTTGATTGGCCGGTGACCGATATAAGGGAACACATCCTTTTCAAAGGTTCTCAACATTTCTTCGCGGTAGGAGACAGACCAGCGGTCATAGCGACGCTGATACCACTCCCGCGTGATAGCCTCAAAAGAGTTTTCTGCATCTTGTTGACGACTAAGTTTCTCAATTTTCCGTTCAAGAGAAGGATCGTTGCCAGCCGCTAATGTCCTTTTTGCATCCTCACGCTTATTTCTGGCTTCAGCTAAAGAAACATCGGGGTAAACGCCAATAGCGAGCAGCTTCTCTTTACCTAGCGAACGGTATTTGAGACGCCAGTATCTTTTACCGTTGGGATTAACCAGCAGGTAAAGACCACCACCATCAGCGAGTTTGTAGGGCTTATCTTTAGGTTTTGCAGTTTCAACCTGACGAGCTGTCAGCTTCATTGGGGGTACCTCTCAGCAGGGGGTACAATTATACCCCCATCCATACCCCCACATTGAGCTTGACCCTGGGGGAGTACAATTGAGTTCAATAGACTAATAGAATGCTATAACTGCTGATTTATCAAGGGAAAATTGAGTTTGGTAGACTTCAGAAGACTTGAGTTTGGAGCGGGCGAAGGGAATCGAACCCTCGTATAGAGCTTGGGAAGCTCTCGTTCTACCATTGAACTACGCCCGCGAAGAGGTGCGTGGGCCATTATAGACCTTACGCACCCTCTGACAAGCCCAAACTATGCTAACTGCTGATAAAATAGCCTGTTAGCACTTAGGTTTACTCCCCTGCGGCGGTAAATAACGCAGAGGATCAATCGCCGTTGCGCGATAGCGAATCTGGAAATGCAGGCGTACAGATGCCGCATCAGTGCTACCCATGGTGGCAATTTTCTGCCCGGCCTTCACGCTCTGCCCGTTGTTCACCAGTAGCGTATCATTATGCGCATAAGCGGTAATGTAATCCTCACTGTGTTTAATCATGATGAGGTTGCCATAGCCCCGCAGCTGGTTGCCGACATAAACTACCTTCCCTGCCCCCGCCGCATAAACCGGTGTGCCGCGCGCAGCTGAGATATCAATACCCTTGTTGCCGCCATCCGCCGTTGAATAAGGCAGGATCACTTTTCCGCTGGCAGGCCACAGCCAGCAGCGTTGTCCCACAGGCGGCCAGGATGACTGCGGTACGGAGGACGACGGTCTGACTGCCGCTGTTTTTGTAGAAGATTTTGTGGTGCTCTTGCCGGTAGTCGGGCTGGTTTTCGTGCTACCGCTAAGCTTCAGCCTTTGCCCTACTTCGATGGTATAGGGAGGAGATATGTTGTTGAGACGGGCGAGATCCCTGACGCTGGTACCGGTAGAGCGCGAAATCGCGTACAGCGTATCGCCACGCTTCACGGTATACGTAGAGCCGGAATCAGATGAACTGGAACATCCTGCAACGATCAGGCTGCCTACCAACATTATCAAGATATAAAAGCGTTTACTCATCAGACATTCTGCACTAAACACGAACGTTCACCTCCAAACCAGAGGTAATTATCATACCAGCCAGCCGGACGATCCCCAATCGCTTCGGCTCAACCTGATGTATTAAACGGATATCCCTGTGCAATAATATCCATCAGCGCGGGCAAGTAAGGCATGGACGGTAATTTCACCAGCGCCGGATAAAATATTTGTGGCGAGGGGAATACATCCACCACGTAGCACTGGCTGAGTTTCTCCGCGTCGACTTCTGAAGAGGGTAGCAATGTCGCGGCTTCAAGGCCGGACTCCAGCCAGTCGAGGATCACTCCCGGCTGTGTGATATGCATGATCACCCTGGCGTTCACACCAGATTTACGAAACAAATCCATGAGCATTTCGTAAGTCCCTGAATCCTTCGCTCTGTGCAACAACACCAACGGCAGTGCCGCCAGTGATGTGTAGTTATAGGGATTCGATGGTGGACCCGACAGACATTTTTTATTGATAACCGCCACCAGCTTAATCGGGTCAAAAGAAACATAATCAAAACCTTCACTACGATAGGGCCGTTGTATTAGCGCCAGGTCAATTCCACCTTCCGTTAATAACGTTTCAAGATGGCTAGAGTCAGTAACTGAAATATTTATCGTGGTTTCTGGATTACGTCGATGAACCTCCATCAATAACGCTTTAAAATAATTCTGATAGAGATGCGTTAATCCAATTCTTAATTCAGTTCGGTTTTTCTGCGCAATGTCTGCCGTTTCGCGAGCCGTGTCCTCAACCTGACGTAATATTTCACAGCCTTTTCGATAGAGGAAAAATCCGGCTTCCGTGGGTTCAATACGGTTTCCGCGGCGCATAAAAAGCGATACCTGAAGTTCTTCCTCCAGTTCCTGAATTCGTTTACTGAGTGGCGGTTGCGCCATGTTCAGCGATTTCGCCGCCTGGCTGACGGAACCTTGCTCCACCACCCGACAAAAATACCGTAAGCGCTTCAAATCCATCATGATCACCTGTAGTTTCATTTATCTCCAGTATCACACTTACCTGGGAAAATAAAAAGCCAGCCCATTACACATCATATTGGTTAATCACTATTTAACACGTCATTAAAATAAACTTTTTTGATCTACTGACCATCCGGTAAACGGTATTTGTTTAAAAGCGCCATGGGAAATATTGTGCCGGCAGCGAAACTTCTTTTCCAAAGGAACATCCCATGGCAAATGCTGATTACAAAACACCCTCAACGGTGCATGATTTACGCTCCGCACTCGAACTTCTTAAAACACTGCCCGGCGAATACGTTGAGACCAATACCGAAGTTGACCCACACGCTGAACTCTCCGGTGTTTATCGCTATGTTGGCGCAGGCGGCACCTGCCAGCGTCCAACACGCAAGAACGGTCCAGTAATGGTCTTCAATAAAATCAAAGGATTTGCAGATATCAGCGTAGCAATTGGCCTGAACGGCTCACGTCAACGTGTCAGTCATTTTCTTCAGTGTGAACCTGAAAAACTGGGGCATCTGCTGAAGGATTCTGTGGAAAACGCAATCGCACCGGTAATAGCCCAGGGGAGTGCCGTATGCCAGGACGTCGTGCATCTGGCGAGCGATGCCGATTTTGACCTGCGTAAATTACTGCCTGCACCAACTAATACCGAAGAGGACGCTGGTCCCTATATCACTATGGGCCTGTGCTATGCCTCGGACCCGGAAACCCACGAATCCGACATCACCATTCACCGTCTGTGCGTACAGAGCCGTGACGAGCTCTCGATGTGGCTGACACCGGGCCGCCATATTGATGCGTTTCGTATGAAAGCAGAGGCTGCCGGACGGCCACTACCGATCTCTATCAGCATCGGGGTGGACCCCGCGATTGAAATTGCCGCCTGTTTTGAACCCCCCACTACCCCACTGGGCTTTAACGAACTGAGCATCGCAGGCGCACTGCGCGGGAAGGCGGTTGAGATGGTTCAGTGTAAAACCATCAACGAAAAAGCCATCGCGCATGCCGAGATCGTGATTGAAGGCGAGCTGCTGCCAAACGCACGTGTACGGGAAGACCAGAACACCAATACCGGTCGTGCTATGCCCGAGTTTCCCGGCTATACCGGCGAAGCCAAAGAGTCTATCCCAGTCATCAAAGTGAAAGCCGTGACACACCGCATCAACCCTATCTGGCGCACCACCGTAGGTCCAGGCGAAGAACACGTCAATATGGCCGGGATCCCTACCGAAGCCAGCATTCTGGATATGGTTGAACGTGCCATGCCGGGAAAACTGCTCAACGTTTTCGCCCACTCTGCAGGCGGCGGTAAGCTGCTGGCAGTTCTGCAGTTTAAAAAATCATCCCCGGCGGATGAAGGCCGTCAACGTCAGGCGGCTTTGCTGGCTTTCTCTGCGTTCCCGGAACTGAAACATGTCATCCTGGTAGATGAAGATGTTGATATTTTCGACAGCGACGACGTGCTATGGGCTATGCAGACCCGCTATCAGGGCGATGTCGATACGATTACGATCCCCGGTGTCCGCTGCCACCCTCTCGATCCGTCACAAGTACCAGAATACAGCCCGAGCATTCTGCAACAAGGGATGTCCTGTAAAACGATTTTCGACTGTACGGTGCCATTCCACCTAAAGCACAACTTCCAGCGTTCTGCATTTAAAGATGTGGATGTGAAGCGCTTCCTGCCGGATTTCGAATAAAGGATCGCACCATGACAGCACGCATCATCATAGGTATCAGCGGAGCATCCGGATTTCAGTACGGTGTAAAAGCGCTGGAGCTGCTTCGCCCGCTTCCCGTTGAGGTCCATCTGGTTGTCTCGAAAGGCGCAGAAAAAACCTGCGAACTGGAGACGGATTACCGCCTGGATGAAGTTATGGCACTGGCTGACGTGGTGCATCCCATCGCTAATCTTGGGGCAGCTATCTCCAGCGGTTCATTTAAAACGCTGGGTATGCTGATTGCGCCTTGTTCAATGCGCTCACTGGGCGCAATCGCCCACAGCCTGACGGACAACTTGCTCACCCGGGCAGCGGACGTGGTACTGAAAGAGCGACGTCGTCTGGTGCTGCTAGCCAGAGAAACGCCGCTGAACCTCGGTCATATTCGCAACATGGCCGCCGTCACCGAGATGGGTGGAATTATCTTTCCGCCAGTGCCGGCGCTTTACCAGCGTCCGCAAACGGCAGACGACATCATTACTCATAGCGTTAATCGCGCGCTCGATTTGTTTGACCTTGAGATCAACAACATCCCTCGCTGGGGTGAAGGCGAACTACGTTTTAATTAACAGGATATTCTGCAATGCTAATCGGCCCATATGTAAATGGCTCCGCCGTCATAATTGGTGGACTAGTTGGCGCAATGGCGGGCGGTAAGCTCCCCGAACGCGTCAAAACAGCGCTGCCAATGACCTTCGGTCTGTGCTCCGTTGGTTTAGGCATCACCCTGGTGCTAAAAGTAAAATATATGCCCGCCGTGGTCCTCGCCATGGTGATTGGTGCAATTCTTGGTGAGCTACTGCATCTGGAAAAGGGCATTGGCAAAGCCGCTGGCTCCACGCGTGGATTGATCAATAAAGTTCTGCCGCCGGTCAACGGGCTTGGCCATGATGAATTCACCGAGAAATTCGTCGCGATTCTGGTGCTCTTTTGCGCCAGTGGCACCGGCATTTTCGGTGCGATGACCGAAGGTATGAGTGGCGATCCGTCGATTCTGTACATCAAAACGATTCTGGATCTATTTACCGCTGGGATCTTCGCGACGCTGTTAGGTTACGCGGTGATGACCATTGCTATCCCACAAATCATTATCCAGGTCGCGCTGGCGATGCTGGCAGTGGTTATTCTGCCGATGATCACCCCGGACATGATGGCGGATTTTTCCTGTGCTGGCGGATTGCTAATGGTCGCGACCGGATTGCGCATCTGCAACATTAAACTATTTCCGGTCGCCAACATGCTTCCAGGGCTTGTTTTGGTAATGCCTTTGTCCCATTTATGGGCTACCCTAGTGGCCTGAGTACATGACCCGGCGGGTTTGTGCCGGGTTATTTTTTCTTTTCAGGAGTTGTCATGGCCGGGGAACATGTCGTTTTGCTGGATGAGCAAGATATACCTTCAGGTATACTCGAGAAGTATGCCGCCCACACCCACAATACCCCTCTACATCTCGCGTTTTCCTGTTGGATTTTTAACGACCAGGGACAACTGTTAGTTACCCGTCGTTCACTGCACAAAAAAGCCTGGCCGGGTGTCTGGACAAATTCGGTGTGCGGTCATCCACAATCAGGGGAAACAACTGAAGACGCCATTATCCGTCGCGCCCGCTTCGAGTTGGGAGCTGACATTCGCGCACTCACGCCCGTATACACTGATTTTCGCTATTGTGCCGCAGATCCCAGTGGAATTGTGGAAAATGAAGTTTGCCCGGTATATGCCGCACAGCTAATCAGCACGCTACAGCCTAATGCAGAGGAAGTGATGGATTCTCGGTGGAGCAATCTTGAGGATGTGTTATGCGGGATTGACGCTACACCGTGGGCCTTCAGCCCGTGGATGGTAATGCAGGTTTCAGACGATAAGGCGCGTAAATTATTGCGCGCATTTTCCAACGGTCATTAATTGCCGGATGACAACGCAAAAGCGTTTTATCCGGCCTACGAATCGTCTCGCGTAGGCCGGATAAGGCATCAGCCGCCATCCGGCAGTTCACATCTTACTTAACCGGGCGCATTGCCGGGAACAGGATCACGTCGCGGATGGTGTGACTGTTAGTGAACAGCATAACCATACGGTCGATACCAATACCCAAACCAGCAGTCGGCGGCAGACCATGTTCCAGAGCGGTGACGTAGTCTTCGTCGTAGAACATCGCTTCGTCATCGCCTGCATCTTTAGCGTTAACCTGATCCTGGAAACGCTGTGCCTGATCTTCAGCATCGTTCAACTCGCTGAAACCGTTACCGATTTCGCGACCGCCAATAAAGAATTCAAAGCGGTCGGTGATTTCCGGGTTTTCATCATTACGACGCGCCAACGGAGAAACCTCTGCCGGATATTCGGTGATGAAGGTCGGCTGAATCAGGTGCGCTTCCGCCACTTCTTCAAAGATCTCCGTCACGATACGGCCCAGACCCCAGCTCTTCTCAACTTTGATGCCGATAGATTCAGCAATCGCTTTCGCTGAGTCGAAGTTGTCCAGATCCGCCATATTGGTTTCCGGACGGTATTTCTGAATCGCTTCGCGCATGGTCAGTTTTTCGAACGGTTTGCCAAAGTCGAAGACTTCTTCACCGTAGGGCACTTCGGTCGTTCCAAGAACGTTCTGTGCCAGAGTACGGAACAACGATTCGGTCAGTTCGATCAGATCTTTGTAGTCCGCATAAGCCATGTAGAGTTCCATCATGGTGAACTCAGGGTTATGGCGAACAGAGATGCCTTCATTACGGAAGTTACGGTTAATTTCGAATACGCGTTCGAAACCACCAACCACCAGACGCTTGAGGTACAGTTCCGGCGCAATACGCAGGTACATGTCCAGATCCAGCGCGTTATGGTGGGTGATGAACGGACGTGCTGCCGCACCGCCGGGGATCACCTGCATCATTGGGGTTTCAACTTCCATAAAGCCGCGGCCCACCATGAACTGACGAATACCCGCCATGATCTGTGAACGCACTTTAAAGGTGTTGCGGGATTCATCGTTAGAGATGAGATCCAGGTAACGCTGGCGGTAACGCGCTTCCTGATCCTGCAGACCATGGAATTTATCCGGCAGTGGACGCAGGGCTTTGGTCAGCAGACGCAGCTCGGTGCAATGGATGGACAGTTCGCCGGTTTTGGTCTTAAACAACTTACCTTTCGCGCCGAGGATATCGCCCAGATCCCATTTTTTGAACTGCTCGTTGTAGACGCCTTCCGGCAGATCGTCGCGCGCAACGTACAGCTGAATACGGCCGCCAACATCCTGCAGCGTAACGAATGATGCTTTACCCATAATACGACGGGTCATCATGCGGCCAGCAACGGATACCTCAATGTTCAGCGCTTCCAGCTCTTCGTTTTCTTTCGCGTCGAAGTCAGCGTGCAGTTGGTCTGAGGTATGATCGCGACGGAAATCGTTCGGGAACGGGATCCCCTGCTCACGCAGGCTAGCCAGCTTCTCACGACGCGTTTTCAGTTCATTGTTAAGGTCGGCTACCGCGTCAGCGCCCTGTGCGTGTTGTTCAGACATGTTGGTTCCTCATAACCCTGCTTTCAAACTTGCTTCGATAAATTGATCCAGGCTGCCATCCAGCACTGCCTGCGTGTTGCGGGTTTCAACCCCGGTACGCAGATCTTTAATGCGGGAGTCATCAAGGACATAAGAACGAATCTGGCTACCCCAGCCGATGTCGGACTTGGTGTCTTCCATCGCCTGTTTCTCGGCATTCTTCTTCTGCATTTCCAGTTCATAAAGCTTTGCTTTCATCTGCTTCATGGCCTGGTCTTTGTTCTTGTGCTGGGAACGGTCGTTCTGGCACTGCGTTACAATCCCGGTCGGGATGTGAGTGATACGCACCGCAGATTCCGTACGGTTAACGTGCTGACCGCCCGCACCCGAGGCGCGGTAAACATCGATACGCAGGTCTGCCGGGTTGATATCGATATCAATATCATCGTCAACTTCCGGATAAACAAACGCAGAACTAAACGACGTATGGCGACGGCCACCGGAATCGAACGGGCTCTTACGTACCAGACGATGTACACCAGTTTCCGTGCGCAGCCAACCGTAAGCATATTCTCCAGCGATTCTGATGGTCACGGATTTAATACCCGCCACTTCGCCTTCAGACTCTTCAATAATTTCCGTCTTAAAGCCGCGAGCTTCAGCCCAACGCAGATACATACGCATCAGCATGCTGGCCCAATCCTGCGCTTCGGTACCGCCGGAGCCGGCCTGAATATCAAGATAGCAATCTGCGCTGTCATATTCACCGGAGAACATACGACGGAATTCCAGCTGTGCCAGTTTATCTTCCAGCGTATCGAGTTCTGCTACGGCTTCGTTAAAGGTTTCTTCGTCGTCGGCTTCTACAGCCAGTTCCAGCAGGCCGGAAACATCTTCCAGGCCCTGGCTCATCTGGTCGAGCGTGTCGACAATGGCCTCAAGGGATGAACGCTCTTTACCCAGCGCCTGCGCGCGTTCGGGTTCATTCCAGACGTCAGGCTGTTCAAGCTCGGCGTTTACTTCTTCCAGACGCTCTTTCTTAGCATCATAGTCAAAGATACCCCCTAAGAACGTCAGAGCGTTCCGTGAGGTCCTGAATGCGGTTATTTACCGGATTAATTTCAAACATGGTCTGATTTCTTTTATTGAACGAGTCAAAATGCGGTTATAAGAGCGGGATTGTAACCAATTCACGCTCTTTTTTATAGATATAGTGACGCTAAAGTGGCCAGATATTATCGATAATAATTTGCAATGAGCGGTTGCCGCGAAACTCATTAATATCCAGTTTGTAGGCAAGCTGAACTTCGCGAACACCGTTATCCGGCCAGCAACGGGTGTCGACGTTAAACGCAATACCGTCCAGCAGCGGCCCGCCGCCAACCGGTTCCACCATCACTTTCAGGTGACGCTCACCAACCAGGCGTTGCTGGAGCAGGCGAAAATGTCCATCAAACAGCGGCTCCGGGAACATTTGCCCCCACGGACCGGCATCACGCAGCATTTGCGCGACTTCCATGGTCATCTCTGCCGCACTCAGCGGACCATCAGAGACTACCTCACCCTGTAATAAAGCAGGGTCTAGCCATTCTGTTACCAGCTCGCCAAAACGCTGCTGGAAATGCTCGAACTGCGCTTCTTCCAGCGACAGGCCTGCTGCCATCGCATGTCCGCCAAACTTGATGATCATGCCGGGATAAAGCGTATCCAGACGCTCCAGCACATCACGCATATGCAGTCCCTGGATCGAACGTCCGGAACCTTTTAAGGTGCCATCCCCCGCAGGAGCAAAAGCGATTACCGGACGATGGAAACGCTCTTTAATACGCGATGCCAGAATGCCGACCACCCCCTGGTGCCATTCGGGATGATACATCGCCAGGCCCCCCGGGAGAGTGTCACTACTGCGCTCCAGTTTTTCACACAGGGTCAGAGCTTCTGCCTGCATACCCTGTTCAATCTCTTTTCGCGTCTGGTTGAGTGCATCCAGCTCATTGGCCAGCATACGCGCCTCACCAATGTTGTCGCACAGCAACAGCGCAACGCCGACGGACATATCATCCAGACGACCTGCCGCGTTCAGCCGAGGGCCAAGCGCAAAACCTAAATCACTGGCGGCCAGTTTAAGCGGGTCGCGATTGGAAATCTCCAGTAGCGCCTTAATGCCAGGGCGGCACTTTCCCGCACGAATTCTGCTTAAACCTTGCCACGTCAGGATACGGTTATTGGCATCCAGCGGCACCACGTCTGCTACCGTGCCCAAAGCAACCAGATCGAGCAAATCGGCCAGATTAGGCGGTGCGATACCACGTTCATCAAACCAGCCTTTGTCACGCAGGAAGGTGCGCAGCGCCAACATCAGGTAGAAGGCTACCCCCACGCCTGCCAGCGATTTCGACGGGAATTCACAGTCGTGCAGGTTAGGATTGATGATTGCTTCCGCGCCCGGCAGCGTATCACCGGGTAGGTGGTGATCGGTCACCACCACCGGAATATTCAGCGTTCTGGCATGCTCAACCCCCGCATGAGAAGAGATGCCGTTATCCACAGTAACGATCAGTTGAGCGCCCCGGGCATGCGCCTGATCCACGACTTCCGGGCTTAAGCCATATCCGTCTTCAAAACGGTTGGGCACCAGGTAGTCAACATTACTACAACCCAACGCACGCATCGCCAGGATGCTCAGTGCCGTGCTGGTCGCACCATCGGCATCGAAATCCCCCACCACAATGATGCGGGTTCCTTCGCGAAAGGCGTTATAGAGGATCTCAACCGCTTTTTCGACGCCGTTCAAATGCTGCCACGGCAACATCCCTTTCACGCTGCGTTCAAGCTCCTGCGCACTACGCACGCCACGACTGGCGTACAAACGACGCAACAAGGGAGGTAAATCCGCAGGCAGTTCGGCAGTCTCGTCGGCCTCACGCCGACGGAGTTGTATCTGTTGTTTCACGCGAATTATTTACCGCTGGTCTGTTTTTCGTGTGCGTCGAGGAATTCTTTCATCTCTTTCGGCCCCTGATAGCCCGGAACAACATAGCCGTTGCTCAGGACAATCGCCGGTGTGCCACTGACGCCAAACTGCACGCCCAGTGCGTAGTGATTCGCGATATCTACATCACAGGTCGCCGCTTTCACGCCCTTACCCGCCATCGCATCGTCAAAGGCTTTGTTTTTGTCTTTTGCACACCAGATTGACTTCATGTCCTGCTCGGCCTGGCTTTCCAGCCCCTGTCGAGGGAAGGCCAGATAACGGACTGTGATGCCCAGCGCGTTGTAGTCTTTCATTTCTTCATGCAACTTGTGGCAGTAGCCACAAGTGATGTCGGTGAAAACGGTGATGACATGTTTTTCTTGCGGCGCCTTGTAGACGATCATCTCTTTTTCCAGCGCATTCAGATGCTTCATCAGCAGTTGGTTAGTGACATTCACCGGGCTTGCGCCACTTACGTCATACATCGGCCCCTGAATAATATGCTTGCCGTCTTCAGTAACGTACAGCACACCGCTATTGGTCAGTACGGTTTTCATGCCCGCAACCGGAGCAGGTTGAATTTCGGTGCTCTGCACGCCCAGCTTCGCTAATGACTGGCGAATAGCCGCATCGTCTGCATGCACCATGCCTGAAAACGCAGTAGCCAGCAGGGTGAGCATCATAAAACGTTTCTTCATAACCTATCCTTTACTGTCAGCACTCACGCTCGTGGGTGATGCTGTTGATGTAGTTGACGCAAGCGCTCCGTTGCGACATGTGTATAAATCTGTGTAGTCGAGAGATCGCTATGCCCCAGCAGCATCTGCACCACGCGCAGGTCAGCGCCGTGATTGAGCAGATGCGTGGCAAAAGCGTGCCGCAATACGTGCGGCGACAGTTTCTCGCTGTCGATCCCTGCTAACACAGCATAGTGTTTAATACGATGCCAGAAAGTCTGACGGGTCATCTGCTGCGCACGCTGGCTGGGAAACAGTACGTCAATCGATACGCCGTTGAGCAACCACGGACGACCGTGTTCCAGGTATGTTTCCAGCCAGTACACGGCTTCTTCGCCCAGCGGCACGAGCCGCTCTTTGTTGCCTTTACCAATCACCCGCACAACGCCCTGCCGCAGACTAATATCGCTCATCGTCAGCCCCACCAACTCTGATACGCGCAGCCCCGTGGCGTACAAAACCTCCAGCATCGCTTTGTCGCGTAGCTCAAGCGGTTGGTCGATAAGCGGGGCCTGTAGCAGCCGTTCTACCTGCGCTTCGCTAAGATCTTTTGGCAAACGCTGCGGAAGTTTAGGTGAAGCAAGCGAGGCGCTTGGATCGTCTTCGCGAAATTTTTCGCCATAAAGATGCTGAAAAAAACGCCGCATGGCACTGAGCAAACGTGCTGAACTGGTGGCTTTATACCCGCCATCCATTCGCTCAGCCAGCAATGCCTGCAAATCATCGCTCTGCGCGGTCGCCAGTGAAATGCCACGATGGTGCAACCATTCAACAAGCATTGTCAGATCGCGACGATACGCACTTAACGTGTTCTCCGCCAGATTTCGCTCCAGCCACAGGGCATCAAGAAATTGCTCAATGCGTGCCAGATCTTGTTCCACTCGCGCCCCTTAATTCACTCTCATTTTTGATGCATTATGCCTCATTGTGCCGAGATTGCGGCGATTCTGTTACACTAGCCGCAACGCTACAGCAGAATTGAGATGTTTACGTCATGAACATGGGTCTTTTTTACGGTTCCAGCACGTGCTACACCGAAATGGCAGCAGAAAAAATCCGCGATATCCTTGGTCCCGAACTGGTGACACTGCACAATCTCAAGGATGATTCCCCCGCCCTAATGGAGCAGTATGACGTGCTCATTTTGGGTATTCCAACCTGGGATTTCGGTGAAATTCAGGAAGACTGGGAAGCGGTCTGGGAGCAACTGGACAACCTCAACCTGGAAGGCAAGATTGTCGCGCTTTACGGCATGGGTGATCAACTGGGGTACGGTGAGTGGTTCCTTGATGCTCTGGGTATGCTGCATGATAAACTGGTCACCAAAGGTGTTAAGTTTGTCGGTTACTGGCCAACAGAAGGTTATGAATTCACCAGCGATAAACCCGTGATTGCCGATGGGCAGCTGTTTGTCGGTTTAGCTCTGGATGAAACTAACCAATACGACCTCAGCGATGAACGTATCCAGACCTGGTGTGAGCAAATTCTCGGTGAAATGGCCGAACACTGGTCCTGATAACCATGTTGCCGGATGACGGCGTGAATGCCTTCTCCGGCCTACATAGCGCACTAAACTGTAGCTGCTCGCCATCGGTCATTCGCCGGCGTTAACCCTGCTTCGCCTGTTGCAGCATTAACCGTCGCAAATCCCGCCACTCTGCGTCATCCATGCTGTCCGCTGCCAGCCACAAATGCTGACGTTTTCCTGCATCTGAACGCAAACGCAGCATCATGCCCGTTTTAATCATCCAGGGTGCACAAACGATAGACCACTCCTGCCCCTGCCAGCGCAGGCGACCGTCCATTAACAGTCTAATCTCTCCCTGACAAGCGTTAATGCGACGCTGACTGCGTACGCTATCAAACACCACCAGAGAGAGCAGAACCAACCATAATGGGGTGTAACTCAAAGGCCAGGGCATCAATAAAATGAATACCGCAACCAGCCCATGAATGAGCAGAGAGAGCCACTGTGCGCGCCATGAAACGCGTAAATCAGATTGCCACTGGACCACGTTCCCGATTCCGTGTCTGGATGAGTCGCACCATCTGCTCCAACTGCTCATCAGCCGGTTTCCCATGATTCATCAACCAGTTAAATAAGTCTGGATCATCGCATTCCAGCAGACGGATAAAGATGCGTTTTTCTTCGTCACTTAAGTTGTCATACTCATGTTCGAAAAACGGCATGATAGAGATGTCCAGTTCACGCATACCGCGGCGGCATGCCCAATGAATACGTGCTTTGTTGTTAATATCCATGTTCTTTTCCCTGTCTCGCGAAAACGAAGTATCCGGCTATTGTAACGTGTTTTTCACGCTCTTTTACGGGAATATCAGTAAACGGAAGCGCGATCGCTAAATAAAACCACATTAAGTCAAAGGGTTCACTTTTTTTGGATGTCTCCTCGCAAAGCTTAATATAAGGCACAAACAGGATGTTTAAACCGCTTGCAATAGCCCATAGCTCTTTTACCATTAGTCATTATTACCGCGTTAAGCAAATCAGGACATTATTATGGCTTTTACATCGTTTCCTCCTCGCCAGCCGTTTGCGTCGGCACGTTTGCCTCTGACGCTAATGACGCTCGACGATTGGGCTCTCGCCACCATTACCGGTGTCGACAGTGAAAAATACATCCAGGGTCAGGTCACCGCAGATGTCAGCCAGATGACCGAACAGCAACACCTGCTGGCAGCTCACTGCGACGCCAAAGGCAAAATGTGGAGCAACCTGCGTCTCTTCCGTCAGGCTGATGGCTTTGCCTGGCTTGAACGCCGTAGCCTGCGTGATGCCCAATTAACCGAACTGAAAAAATACGCCGTCTTCTCGAAGGTCGTGATTGCCCCGGATGATGAGCGCGTCCTGCTGGGTGTAGCGGGCTTCCAGGCGCGTGCAGCGCTGGCCAATCTCTTTAGCGAACTGCCAACCAGCGATAAGCAGGTCGTTACCCACGGCGCTTCCACCCTGCTGTGGTTCGAGCATCCGTCTGAACGCTTCCTGCTGATCGTTGATGTCGCAACCGCTGAGATGATTGCAGAGAAACTGCGCGGCGAAGCAGAATTGAATAACAGCCAGCAATGGCTGGCGCTGGATATCGAAGCGGGTATCCCGGTGATCGACACCGCCAACAGCGGTCAGTTTATTCCACAGGCCACTAACCTTCAGGCTCTGGGTGGTATTAGCTTCAAAAAAGGCTGTTACACCGGCCAGGAAATGGTTGCCCGCGCAAAATTCCGCGGCGCCAATAAGCGCGCAATGTGGACCCTGGCGGGTACTGCCAGCCGGGTACCAGAAGCGGGTGAAGATCTGGAGCTAAAAATGGGTGAGAACTGGCGTCGTACCGGTACCGTTCTTGCTGCCGTGCAACTGGCCGATGGTCAGGTGTTAGTACAGGTCGTGATGAATAACGATATGGAAGCAGACAGCGTGTTCCGCGTGCGTGATGATGCGAAAACGCTGCATATTGTGCCGCTGCCGTATTCGTTAAACGAAGAGTAATTAGTAGGCCTGATAAGCGCAGCGCCATCAGGCAATTCAGGGCATGCCGCCGGATGGCGGCGTTGCCTTATCCGGCCTACAAAACATATCCAGGGCGAGGCGTTTACGCCGCCCCTGGGGTTGCACTGGATCTATGCGTGTTACCCAACATACAAATAAATCGCCAGAAAGTGACAAACACTGCCACCCAGCACAAACCCATGCCAGATAGCATGGTTGTAAGGAATACGTTTGCAGACGTAGAAAATCACGCCCAACGAATAGACCACGCCACCCACAGCCAACAACGTCACACCGCCCGCCGCCAGCTTAATCGCCAGTTGATACACCACAATCAGCGATAACCACCCCATCGTCAGATAGGTCACCAGCGACAAGACCTTAAAGCGGTGAGCAATAGTCAGTTTGAATAAAATACCAAGCAGCGCCAGACTCCAGATAACGATCATCAATCCACGCGCCAGTGGCGAATCCAGTCCCACCAACAGAAACGGCGTGTAAGTCCCGGCAATCAGCAGATAAATAGCGCAGTGGTCGAATTTTTTCAGCCAGATTTTCGCTTTCTGATGAGGGATGGCGTGATACAAGGTTGAAGCAAGGAATAGCAGGATCATGCTGCCGCCATACAGGCTATAGCTGGTAATCGCCATAGCACTGGCATTGGTATCCACTGCCTGAACCAGCAACAGCACCAGTCCGACAATCCCAAACACCAGCCCGATACCGTGACTGATGCTATTGGCTATTTCCTCAGCCAGCGAATATCCCTGCGCGATTAATGGCTTCTGAACCATACGTTACTCCGGTAAAACGAACACTTTCGTGATTGCGTCTCTAGCGTAACTGAGAATAGTTCCAGTGAACACCTGTTAGCTAAAATATTTATCAAATAATAAATAATCAATAAAAATCATATAATTATATTTTATATTTCAGCTAACAACTGTACCAGTTAAGTTAAAGACATTTAAAATCAATCACATAAAATTGCGTTTGATCCGGGTAAATCTCGGCAATCACCTGTTTAAGTTCTTCAAGCGTCATGTTTTCCTGCTGGGCATGTTTTTCCGTTAGCGTATCCAGTGTAACGGTTGAAGTGCCGACAACTTCAATCGTGCAGAAGTAACCATCATCCTCGAAGCGCCCAACGCGCAGAATATCGCCGGCTTTGAAGTGTGATTCAGACTCATCACGAATGGTGATGGTCTTACGTCCGGCCAGAATGTCATCCTGGAAGCGATGAAAAAAAGTGATGTCATTTGGCTGCATGTTATTATTCCCTGTAGATGAAGTCTGATGAGTGAGTTTTGCCATTGTGAGTATGTTCTCCCACGCTGCCATCGCCAGTCTCAACAATCTTGAGATGCTGGTCTATAACTATGTCATCAAAAACCGTGACAAAGTCATGTACATGACCATTCGCGAACTGGCCGATGCCGTGGGCGTATCCACAACTACCGTGTTGCGCTTTTGCCGCAAGCTTAAATGTGAGGGCTACTCAGAATTTCGCGTACGCTTTAAATTATATTTAGAGCAGAATGAACCGCAACAGGCTAATTTTGGCGCCAGCGAGATAATTAGCTTTTTTAAAGGCGTAAACAATGACGAGTTTGATAAACTGCTCGAACAGGCTGTTGATATTATATTATCTTCCGAGCGTATCATATTCGTCGGTGCGGGAACATCAGGGGCGCTTGCAAAATATGGCGCACGTTTTTTCTCCAATGTGGGTAAATTCAGTAACCATATCGACGATCCTTATTTTCCGGTAACCAATGATATGGCCAGAAACGCGCTGGCGATTGTCCTGTCCGTCTCTGGCGAAACAGAGGAAATCCTGCGTTTCGCCAGCCAGTTCAGCCTACATAACTGTAAAGTCCTGTCGATTACCTGCCATGAGCACTCACGACTGGCGAAACTCGCCGACTTTAACCTCTCCTGGCACGTACCGCAAACCCGCATTGCGGGGGTCTATGATATTACCACGCAAATTCCTGTTATTTATATTCTGGAATCACTCGGCCGCAAGCTGGCGAAAAGATTAGCGTAAAAAAACAATATGTTTTTTTGATGTAACAAATCACATTTCCGCTATTTTGTTATATCGTGACATTTATCTTTCCTTTGTTAGACTCAAAATCAGATTGTATTAATTTGAGACTGAGCGCAGATGAAAAAACTTACCTTACCAAAAGATTTTTTATGGGGCGGCGCAGTAGCGGCGCATCAGGTTGAAGGCGGCTGGAACAAAGGTGGCAAAGGTCCCAGTATTTGCGACGTACTGACCGGAGGCGCACATGGTGTTCCCCGTGAGATCACTCAAGACATTGTGCCCGGCAAGTACTATCCCAACCATGAAGCTGTCGATTTTTACAGTCATTACAAAGAAGACATCAAGCTGTTTGCTGAAATGGGATTCAAGTGCTTCCGTACCTCTATCGCATGGACTCGTATCTTCCCGCAAGGTGACGAATCACAACCGAACGAAGAAGGTCTGAAGTTCTACGATGATATGTTCGATGAATTGCTCAAATACAACATCGAGCCGGTTATCACGCTTTCCCACTTCGAAATGCCGCTGCATCTGGTTCAACAGTACGGAAGCTGGACCAATCGCAAAGTCGTCGATTTCTTTGTTCGTTTTGCTGAAGTTGTCTTTGAGCGCTACAAGCACAAGGTCAAATATTGGATGACCTTCAATGAGATCAACAACCAGCGCAACTGGCGTGCACCGCTGTTTGGTTATTGCTGTTCCGGTGTAGTGTATACCGAACATGAAAACCCGGAAGAAACCATGTACCAGGTGCTGCATCACCAGTTTATTGCCAGTGCGTTGGCGGTAAAGGCAGCACGTCGCATCAACCCTGAAATGAAGGTCGGTTGCATGCTGGCGATGGTACCGCTGTATCCGTTCTCCTGTAAGCCTGAGGATGTCATGTTCGCGCAGGAATCTATGCGTGAGCGCTATGTTTTCACCGACGTTCAACTGCGCGGCTACTATCCATCATATGTACTGAACGAGTGGGAACGCCGCGAATTCAACATCCGAATGGAAGCAGGAGATGAGCAAATCCTGCGTGAAGGGACCTGCGATTATCTCGGCTTTAGCTATTACATGACTAACGCAGTAAAAGCAGAAGGTGGTAGCGGCGATGCAATCTCGGGTTTTGAAGGCAGTGTGCCAAACCCACACGTAAAGGCCTCCGACTGGGGCTGGCAGGTAGATCCAGTTGGGCTGCGCTATGCATTATGCGAACTGTACGAGCGTTATCAGAAACCGCTGTTTATCGTCGAAAACGGTTTTGGCGCCTACGATAAAGTAGAAGAAGACGGTAGCATCAACGATGACTATCGTATCGACTATCTGCGTGCTCATGTCGAAGAGATGATGAAAGCAGTAACGTATGATGGCGTGGATCTGATGGGTTACACACCGTGGGGCTGCATCGACTGCGTATCATTCACCACCGGCCAGTACAGCAAACGATATGGCTTTATCTATGTGAATAAACACGACGATGGCACCGGCGATATGTCGCGTTCGCGCAAGAAAAGTTTTAACTGGTACAAAGAAGTGATTGCCAGCAACGGCGAGAAACGTTGATTTTTGCCGGATGGCGGCGTAAACATCTTATCCGGCCTACAGGTTATGCTCCCGTAGGCCGGATAAGCGCAGCGCCATCCGGCAATTAAATGCCTACTTCCCGCCCGCCAGCTCCAGAAAACTGCCCGTCACGTAAGAGGCCTTTTCGCTCAACAACCAAACTATCGCCTGCGCGACCTCTTCCGGCTGTCCGCCTCGCTGCATCGGCAACATGGATTTCACGCGTTCAACCCTTCCTGGCTCTCCACCTGACGCATGCATCTCAGTGTAGATAAGACCCGGTCGTACGCAGTTTACACGAATCCCCTGTGCCGCCACTTCCAGCGCCAGTCCGGTCGTTAACGAATCCACAGCGCCTTTCGATGCGGCATAATCAACATATTCGAAAGGCGCACCAAGTCTTGATGCTGCTGAAGAAACATTCACAATCGCCCCACCCTGACCACCGTGTTTTAACGACATCCGTTTTACCGCTTCCCGACAACACAGAAAATAGCCAGTCACATTGGTTGCCAGGACACGATTGATTCGCTCAGCCGTTAGATTCTCCACCGTGCTCTGCTCAAACAAGATCCTAGCATTATTGACCAGTGCAGCCAATGGTTCGCCTTCGCGGTCAATAGCATCGAACATCGCCACCACCTGGCTCTCATCACTGATATCCGCACGCAGAATAAACGCGCGCCCTCCAGCAGCGATGATGCGATTGACCACCTCCGTTGCTGCGCGAATATTATGATGAAAGTTAACCGCAACCGTGTAGCCCTCTTCTGCCAACTGCAACGCTGTTGCCCGTCCAATACCACGACTGCCGCCAGTAACCAGTGCGATTCCCATGCTTTCCTCCAGATATGAAAAGGCCGGGAGGCGGCTTCGCCTTACCCGGCCAGGAAACGGCTTTACTACGCGAAAAAGTTACTGATATTCACTCATCGGTACGCAAGAGCAGAACAGGTTACGGTCACCGTAAACGTCATCGAGACGCTTCACGGTCGGCCAGTATTTGTTCGCGACACCCGCCGGGAAGACAGCGATTTCGCGGCTATAACCGTGAGTCCACTCAGACACCAGTTCATTCTGGGTATGCGGAGAGTTAACCAGCGGATTATCTTCCAGCGGCCACTCACCGACTTTCACGCGCTCGATCTCAGCGCGGATAGCCAGCATCGCATTGATAAAGCGATCCAATTCTACTTTGCTTTCGGATTCCGTTGGTTCGACCATCAGCGTACCCGCAACCGGGAATGACATGGTCGGCGCATGGAAACCGTAGTCGATCAGGCGCTTGGCAATATCCAGTTCGCTGATGCCGGTCTCTTCTTTCAGTGGGCGAATATCGAGAATACATTCATGAGCCACACGGCCATCACGACCGGTATACAGCACCGGATATGCATCCTTCAGACGGCTGGCAATGTAGTTGGCATTAAGAATAGCCACCTGGCTTGCCTGCTTCAGTCCTTCAGCACCCATCATGCGGATGTACATCCAGCTGATTGGCAGAATAGATGCGCTACCGAACGGCGCAGCAGAAACTGCGCCCTGACGGGTGAGCATCCCTTCAATCTGTACCACACTGTGGCCCGGCACGAACGGTGCCAGATGCGATTTAACGCCGATCGGTCCCATACCTGGGCCACCGCCGCCGTGCGGAATGCAGAACGTTTTATGCAGGTTGAGGTGCGATACATCTGCGCCGATAAAGCCTGGCGAAGTGATACCAACCTGGGCGTTCATGTTCGCACCATCAAGGTAAACCTGACCGCCAAACTGATGCACAATTTCGCATACTTCACGGATGGTTTCTTCATATACGCCGTGCGTAGACGGATAGGTGACCATGATGCAAGAGAGGTTTTCACCCGCCTGTGCCGCTTTTTCGCGCAGATCGCCAAGATCGATGTTACCGTTCTTATCACACGCAACAACGACGACCTGCATACCTGCCATTTGAGCAGAGGCCGGGTTGGTACCATGCGCAGAAGCCGGGATCAGGCAGATATCACGATGACCTTCATTACGGCTTTCGTGATAATGACGAATTGCCAGCAGGCCAGCATATTCACCCTGTGCGCCGGAGTTCGGCTGCATGCAAACGGCATCATAACCGGTCAGTTTAACCAGCCAGTCAGACAGTTGACCTATCATCTGGTGATAACCTTCTGCCTGTTCTGGCGGACAGAACGGGTGCAGTTCGGCAAATTCCGGCCAGGTGATTGGAATCATCTCAGCTGCCGCATTTAGCTTCATGGTGCAGGAACCCAGCGGAATCATCGCCTGGTTCAGCGCCAGATCTTTACGCTCCAGCGAGTGCATGTAGCGCATCATTTCGGTTTCGCTATGGTAGCGATTAAATACCGGATGGCTGAGGATTGCGTCATCACGCAGCATGCTGTCCTGAATAGAACGGCTGTCGAGCGCCACGTCTTTATCCAGGGTGTCGATGTTCAGGCCGTGGCTGTCGCCCAGCAGAACATTGAACAGCTGCACCACGTTTTCACGGGTGGTGGTTTCATCGAGCGTGATACCTACTGCGTTATGAATATCGCTGCGCAGGTTGATTTCAGCCGCTTCAGCACGCGCCAGTACGGCCGCTTTATCAGCCACTTCTACACACAAGGTGTCGAAGTAATGCGCATGCCGCAGCTTCAGTCCTTTCTGTTGCAGACCTGCCGCCAGAATATCGGCCAGGCGGTGGATGCGGTTTGCGATGCGTTTCAGGCCTACCGGACCATGATAAACGGCATACAAGCTGGCGATGTTGGCCAGCAGTACCTGCGAGGTACAAATGTTGGAGTTCGCTTTCTCGCGACGGATATGCTGTTCACGAGTCTGCATCGCCATACGCAGTGCGGTATTACCCGCCGCATCTTTCGATACGCCGATAATACGGCCTGGCATGGAGCGTTTGAATTCGTCTTTAGCAGCAAAGAACGCTGCGTGCGGACCACCGTATCCCATCGGTACGCCGAAACGCTGTGCAGAGCCGAACACAATGTCTGCGCCCTGTTTACCCGGGGCGGTCAGCAGAACCAGCGCCATAAAATCGGCAGCAACGCTGACCACGACCTTACGGGATTTCAACTCAGCAATCAGTTTGCTGTAGTCGTGCACTTCACCGGTAGTACCAACCTGCTGTAACAGCACGCCGAACACATCCTGGTGATCCAGTGCTTTTTCCGCATCATCGACGATAACGTCAAAACCGAAGGTTTGTGCACGGGTACGCACGACATCCAGGGTTTGCGGATGAACATCAGCAGCGACAAAGAAACGGTTGGCGTTTTTCAGCTTACTGATGCGTTTTGCCATCGCCATAGCTTCAGCTGCAGCGGTGGCTTCATCCAGCAGAGATGCGGATGCCATGTCCAGCCCCGTCAGGTCCAGCGTCACCTGCTGGAAGTTCAGCAGCGCTTCCAGACGGCCCTGAGAAACTTCTGGCTGATACGGCGTGTACGCGGTGTACCAGCCCGGGTTTTCCAGCATGTTGCGCAGGATAACCGGCGGCAACTGCACGGCGGTGTAGCCCATGCCAATGTAGGACGTGAAGCGCTTGTTACGCCCGGCGATGGCTTTTAATTCAGCCAGCGCAGCGTATTCGGTCGCCGCCTCGCCTACCTGCGGCGGGGTTGCGAGCTGAATGTCTTTCGGCACAATCTGGCCGATCAGCGCGTTTAACGACTCGGCGCCTACCGCATTCAGCATCTCTTGCTGCTGCGCGGCGTCCGGTCCGATGTGGCGTTCAATGAAAGCGCCGCTGTTTTCAAGCTGGCTTAACGTCTGTGTCATGGGCGATGGTTCCTGAAACGTGCAGTGAATCGTGATTGTCTCTGTCTACGTGCCCGGTGGCGCTAGCGCTTACCGGGCCTACGCATGCTTTGTAGGCCGGATAAGCGCAGCGCCATCCGGCAAAAGCGTATTTACTCGTCTTCTAACAAAGCTTCATATGCGGTCGCATCCAGCAGTGATTCAATCTCACTTTCATCGCTGGCTTTGATTTTGAAGATCCAGCCGCCGGTATACGGCTCGCTGTTAACCAGCTCCGGAGAGTCGCTGAGTGCATCATTAACCGCAACAATCTCACCGCCGACTGGCGCATAAATATCAGATGCCGCTTTTACGGATTCCGCAACGGCGCAGTCATCACCCGCGCTAACGGTCGTGCCAACGTCGGGCAGATCAACGAAAACCATGTCGCCCAGCAGCTCCTGAGCGTGTTCGGTGATACCAACGGTGTAAGAACCGTCAGCTTCTTTGCGCAGCCATTCGTGTTCTTTGCTGTATTTCAGTTCTGCAGGTACGTTGCTCATCAATCAATCTCCAAAAAAGGATGAATTACGCGACGGCTTTGCCGTTACGCACAAAAATAGGTTTAGTGACTTTAACTGGCATTTCGCGGTTACGAATTTGCACAATCGCCGTTTCGCCGATACCTGCCGGAACGCGTGCCAGCGCGATGCTGTAGCCCAACGTTGGGGAGAAGGTTCCGCTGGTGATGATGCCTTCATGCTGGTTGCCCGACGCATCAGTAAAACGCACTGGCAGTTCATTGCGCAGCACACCTTTCTCCGTCATGACCAGGCCGACCAGTTGCTCGTGGCCTTTTTCGCGCTGCATTTCCAGCGCTTCACGACCAATAAAGTCGCGATCGGTCGGTTCCCACGCGATAGTCCAGCCCATATTGGCTGCCAGCGGGGAGATACCCTCATCCATCTCCTGACCATACAGGTTCATACCGGCTTCTAAACGAAGCGTATCACGCGCGCCCAGACCGCAAGGCTGAACACCGGCTTCGACCAGCGCACGCCAGAAATCCGCAGCCTTTTCATTCGGCATGGCAATTTCATATCCCGCTTCACCGGTATAACCCGTGGTCGCGATAAACAAATCACCCGCCTGCACGCCGAAGAACGGTTTCATACCTTCAACAGCATGGCGTTGTTCGTCAGTAAACAACGTGGCAGCTTTTGCCTGCGCGTTTGGTCCCTGCACCGCGATCAGCGACAGGTCATCACGAACAGTGATGTCGATGGCGTAAGGTTCAGCGTGTTGGGTAATCCAGGAGAGGTCTTTTTCGCGGGTGGCGGAGTTTACAACGAGGCGGAAGAAATCTTCAGTGAAGTAGTAGACAATCAGGTCATCTATCACGCCGCCCGACGCATTGAGCATACCGGAGTAAAGGGCTTTACCTGTCTTCGTTAGCTTCGCGACGTCGTTTGCCAGCAGATAACGCAAGAACTCCCGGGTGCGGCTGCCGCGCAGGTCGACGATGGTCATGTGCGACACATCAAACATACCGGCATCGGTGCGGACAGCATGGTGCTCATCGAGCTGAGAACCGTAATGCAGTGGCATCATCCAGCCATGGAAATCAACCATGCGCGCGCCACATAGCGTGTGTTGTTCGTACAAAGGAGTCTGTTGAGCCATCTTTTCCTCGTTGAATAAGCGGGGCTATCAACTCTTTCGTGGTGAAATCTTCGCCACGAAACCCAGCACCACAGCCGCTCCAGGGGCTGCGACGCAAACGTTCTCTTTGTCCTGAACTTACCACCGAAACAGACGCTAAACCATAAGGCAAAATTAACCATCACATTAGCTTATGACTAAAAACGACCAGATCGCCGACAGCATAAAAAACCATTTAAATGCCATTATGTCAGAACAACAGGCGAAGATAAGTGAAGCTGAGCCGCATCATTCCATATTAAATGTGGAAAAAATGTCAAAAATGGCGTTATGAAAAAAACGTAATATTAAAAAAACTAATGCGAAAAAAGGCGTGGAATTAGATTATTTCAAATGAGAGAGTCATCCCGGCGCGTACGCCGGGAGAGGAAAGTGTGACGGGTTTCAAACTCTTAAGATTGTCCTTACGGACACTCGCGTAGCCACTCAGGAAGATCGTTCAGACCCATCGCCTGGCGGATGAGTTGTGGTTTTACGCCCGGGAGGGTATCGGCCAGTTTCAGACCAATATCACGCAGTAATTTCTTCGCCGGATTTTCCCCGGCAAACAGTTCACGGAACCCCTGCATTCCAGCCAGCATCAGCGCAGCACTGTGCTTGCGGCTACGCTCATAACGGCGCAGATAGAGGTACTGGCCGATGTCTTTCCCCTGACGTTGCAGGCGCTTAAGTTCATCAATCAACTCCGCTGCATCCATAAAACCGAGGTTCACCCCCTGCCCTGCCAGCGGATGGATGGTATGCGCCGCATCCCCTACCAGGGCCATACGATGGGCGGCAAACTGGCGGGCATAGCGTCCCGTCAGCGGAAACGTCTGGCGTTCGCTTTCAAGCTGGCATAACCCCAGACGATTATCGAAAGCGATATTCAGAGCCTGATTGAAATCCTCTGCGCTTGCCTGCTGCATACGTTCAGCGTCCTGCGGCGAGAGAGACCAGACAATAGAGCACAAATGTGGGTCGCTAAGCGGCAGGAACGCCAGGATACCTTCGCCATGAAACGCCTGACGCGCAACCGCGCCATGGGCTTCTTGCGTGCGGATCGTCGCCACCAGCGCATGATGACGGTAATCCCAGAACGTCAGCGGAATATCCGCTTTGTTGCGCAGCCACGAGTTTGCACCGTCAGCACCAATCACCAGACGGGCGGTCAGCATGGAGCCATCTTTCAGCGTCAGGAACGCCTCATTCTCTCCCCAGGCCACCTGCTGTAACTCAGCCGGTGCCATCAGCGAGATATCTGCTGAACGCTGTGCTTTTTGCCACAGTGCGTAGTGAATCACCGAGTTTTCAACGATATGCCCCAAATGGCTGTAACCCATACTCTGGTCATCAAATTCAATGCGTCCAAAGCTGTCTTTATCCCAGACTTCCATGCCGTGGTAGCAGCAAGCGCGACGGGCAACAATATCCGACCATACGCCAAGGCGCGTCAGCAGTTTTTCACTGGCCGCGTTAATTGCCGACACGCGAAGCTGAGGGGGTGCATCCGCCGCCAAAGGCTGTGGAACATGTTGTTCTAACACAGCAACGCGTAATCCGCTGCCCTGCAGGCCGCAGGCAACCGCCAGTCCCACCATGCCGCCACCAACAATTGCTACATCAACACTTTGCACTGTTTGCTCCTGAAAATAGGACAATCAAAAACCGTAGGCCGGATAAGGCAAAGCCGCCATCCGGCATCAATTCCGCGACATTGCCTGATGGCGCTGCGCTTATCAGGCCTACTTCTTTAATTCGGCCTACAGGTCATATTTATCGCGCAACCCAACCGAGGGTCCGCTCCGCCAACGCATCGCGCGCGGGTGTAAATAATTCCATTGCTATCAGTCCGGCATTACGCCCAACGACCAACGGAGCCCAGCGATTGGCAAACAGATACACCAGACTGTTGGTGACACCAATCGTTACCTCGCGATCGCGCTGACGGCGCTGTTGATAACGCGACAGCACCGCATAATCGCCCACATCTTCTGCGTCATCCTGGGCCTGAGTCAACGTTTCGGCAAGACTCATGGCATCACGAAGTCCAAGGTTAAAACCTTGTCCGGCAATAGGATGCAGCGTCTGTGCCGCATTACCCACCAGCACCGTACGATGGGTAATCGCTTTCAGCGCGGTTGTTAAAGACAGCGGGTAAGCGTTGCGTTTACCTGCCTGAGTAATACGCCCCAGCCGCCAGCCAAATGCGCGTTGCAGTTCGCGGCAAAACTGTTCATCTGACCAGGACATGATCTCTTCACGCTTCTCCAGCGGATGGCACCACACCAGCGAGCATCGCCCCTCCGCCATTGGCAGCATGGCCAGCGGACCATGCGGCGTGAAACGCTCGTAGGCACGTCCGTCGTGAGGAACGGAAGTCGTGACGTTAGCAATGACGGCCAGTTGTTCATACGGCTGTTGCTGCCAGTCAACCCCACAGGCTGTCGCCAACGCAGAGCGCGTGCCATCTGCAGCCACCAGCAGATGCCCCGTAATCATTTCGCCATTTTCCAGTGTAACATCAACACGTTCTTGCGTGCGCGACACGCTGGCAACACGAGCGGGACAGTGCAATGTGACACCCGGCGCTTTACGCAGCAGCGCAAACAGACGTAGCCCCACATCGTGCAGTTCTACCACCTGACCGAGCGCTGAAATATGGTATTCCTGTGCATCCAGTGTTACGAATCCGGCATGCCCACGGTCACTGACGTGTACCGTTTTGATTGCCGTTGCGCAATCAGCAATTGCCTGCCACACGCCAATTCGCGCCAGCTGTTGGCAGGTTCCTGCCGCCAGCGCAATTGCCCGGGCGTCAAATCCCGGGTGGCGATCGGTTTCAGGTTCGCTCGCTTCTATCAGATGAACAGGCAGCGTCCCATGGCTCAGCGCTGAAATGGCCAGCGCCAGCGTCGCGCCGACCATGCCGCCACCGACGATAATCACGCTCATTGCAGTCGCGCCGCAGCCATCAGGGCTTCAATGTCATCCGCATTCTTGACCACTCCGGCGGTCAGATTTTCATTACCGTCTTCGGTAATAAGGATGTCATCTTCAATACGAATGCCGATACCGCGGTAAGCAGGAGGGACATCGGCATCCGGAGCGATATACAACCCTGGCTCAACCGTGAGTACCATTCCCGGCTCCAGGACACGCGAACGGTCCTGACCATAAACACCGACGTCATGGACATCCAGACCCAGCCAGTGGCTGAGACCATGCATAAAGAAAGGTCGGTGCGCATTCTCGGTAATCAACTGATCGACTTCACCGTGCAGGATACCAAGCTTCACCAGGCCGGTAATCATGATGCGCACCACTTCGCCAGTCACCTCCTGAATGGAAGTCCCCGGGCGATACAGACGCAGGCTGGTTTCTAACGACTCCAGTACGATGTCGTAGACCTCACGCTGGGCAGGTGTAAATTTGCCGTTAACCGGGAAGGTACGCGTGATATCACCCGCGTAGCCTTTGTATTCACATCCAGCGTCAATCAGCACCAGGTCACCATCACGCATTTCACTTTCGTTTTCGGTGTAATGCAGGATACAGCCGTTTGCGCCGCTGCCAACGATGGTGTTATAGGATGGGTAACGAGCACCATGACGGGTGAATTCGTGATGAATTTCCCCTTCCAGGTGGTACTCAAACATCCCCGGACGGCATTTTTCCATCGCCCGGGTATGCGCCAGTGCGGTAATTTCCCCAGCCCGGCGCATAACAGCAATCTCTTCTGCCGATTTAAACAGGCGCATCTCATGCACCATCGGACGCCAGTCGATAATTGCTGCAGGCGCGTGCAGATTTTGCCGGGAACCTTTACGCAGCTTATCCAGCGCCGTACTGACTATCTCGTCGGCCCAGGCATATTCACCCTGCGCGTGATACACCGCGTCCAGGCCATTGAGCAACAGGTGCAGCTGTTGGTTGATTTCACTGAAGGCCAGCGCCCGGTCAACGCCCAGTTTTGCCGGGGCTGCATCCTGGCCCAGACGGCGGCCAAACCAGATCTCTGCAGTCAGGTCGCGAACCCGGTTGAACAAAACGCTGTGGTTATGAGTGTCATCACTTTTAATCAGCACCAGCACGGCTTCAGGTTCGTTAAAACCGGTGAAGTACCAGAAATCACTGCTTTGGCGGTACGGGTATTCACTGTCCGCGCTGCGTGTCGCTTCGGGTGCCGCGAAAATTAGCGCGGCGCTGCCAGGCTGCATTTGCGCCAATAATGCCTGGCGACGACGCTGGAATTCTTGCTGAGATATCTCGCTCATCACACTCTCCTTTGCGTTTCGTTCTTAGTGCAGAGTCGGTTTACGGACTTCCGGTGCGGTCGGTTGCTGACGCGTGAATGTGTCATGGCACAGCAACGCGGCAACACGCACGTATTCGATGATCTCTTCGAGTGACATTTCCAGCTCTTCCTGATCTTCGTCTTCGTCATAGCCCAACTGGGCGATATTACGCAGATCATCGATCGCTTCGCCGGTTTCACCTGTCACTTTATCGAGCTTCGGTTGTGTCACACCGAGGCCCAGCAAAAAGTGGTTTACCCAGCCAGCCAGTGCATCGGCGCGATCGAACACGCTAACGTCATCGCCTTCAGGCAGATAAAGCTGAAAAAGGAAGCCATCATCTTCCAGCGCATCGCTGGTGGCAGAGTGCATTTTCAGCAGAGCCTGAGCCAGCTCGTGACCGAAAGCCAGACCTTCGTTCGTCAGGTCGTGCAACAGCGGCTGCCATGAGCTGTCGTTGTTGCCACCGCAAATCATCCCGCTGATCAAACCGTGCATTTCAGCGGGGGTCAATCCGGCCCCTTGTTGGTTCAAAAACTGGCTAACTTCGTTGTAACCAGGCATTTCGTTCTGTATAGACATAAGCATTCGTCATCAAAGGGAGGATATTCATGATATGCTACCACTTTGGACCCTGGTGGACCAGAAAAGGGCTTGTATCTTGATACCAGGGTAGCTATAGTGTCGCCCCTTCGCGGACCCACGGTCTGGAGACGAAGGCAGCGCAGTCAATCAGCAGGAAGGTGGCATGTCTGCACAACCCGTCGATATCCAAATATTTGGCCGTTCACTGCGAGTGAATTGCCCGCCTGAACAAAGGGATGCGTTGAATCAGGCTGCGGACGATCTGAATCAGCGATTGCAAGATCTGAAAGTTCGCACTAGAGTCACAAATACTGAGCAGCTGGTTTTCATCGCCGCGTTGAACATCAGCTATGAATTAACTCAGGAAAAAGCGAAGACGCGTGATTACGCGGCGAGCATGGAACAACGTATTCGGATGCTACAACAGACCATCGAACAAGCGTTGCTTGATCAGGGTCGCATAACCGAAAAAACGGGCCAAAACTTTGAATAACACTTTTCGGTTTACTGTGGTAGAGTGACCGTGAAGACAAAATTTCTCTGAGATGTTTGCAAGCGGGCCAGTCCCCTGAGCCGATATTTCATACCACAAGAATGTGGCGCTCCACGGTTGGTGAGCATGCTCGGCCCGTCCGAGAAGCCTTAAAACTGTGACGACGCATTCACCTTGAACCAAGGGTTCAAGGGTTACAGCCTGCGGCGGCATCTCGGAGATTCCCTTCTACCTGGCAACAGCCATGACACTACTTTCTGAACTTCCTTTATCCCGACAAGAAATACGTCAACTCATTCGGCAACGCCGCCGTGCATTAACGCCTGATCAACAAAGACATTTCGGCCAGCAAGCCGCGACCAGAATGCTGAGTTTTCCCCCTGTTGTACTCGCTCATACCGTGGCGGTATTCCTCTCGTTCGATGGCGAACTCGATACCCAGCCGCTAATAGATCAGCTTTGGCGAGCGGGCAAGCGCGTCTATCTCCCGGTTCTTCATCCCTTCAGCCCCGGTAATTTACTGTTCCTGCACTATCATCCTCAGAGTGAGCTGGTCACCAATCGCTTAAAAATCCAGGAACCACGCCTTGATGTACGCGACGTATTGCCGCTGTCGCAGCTGGATGTGCTGATTACGCCGCTAGTCGCGTTTGATGAAGACGGGCAACGCCTGGGCATGGGGGGCGGATTTTACGATCGGACGCTACAAAACTGGCAGCAGCATCAGATCCAGCCCGTAGGCTACGCGCACGATTGTCAGCGAGTGAAAAAATTGCCTGTCGAAGAGTGGGATATCCCGCTGCCTGCCGTGGTGACGCCGTCCAAAATCTGGGAGTGGTAGCCGTTTTTTGCCGATTGACAGCGTCGCTTTTTTGACCTAAATTCCTCGGTGAAGGGTGAGGGAGGCGAACCTCCCTCCTGCATACTCTCTGTTAATATGCTGGGCAAGCGATGATTAACAGGATCAGCAGCATGATGACGTATCTCATCATCGTCCCTTTCCTTTTTAGAGCCCCTGCTTCGGTAGGGGCTTTCCCGTTTCAGCGCGATGCTGAGCCTCTATCGTAAATTCCTTTTAGTGCTGTACAACACGCAGCACTGCCTTTAGTTGCCAATTGCGGCAAGGCTCGAAAACAGAATGTATGCGTTACAGAAAGAAATTTTGAGGCAGGGAAATCAGAGGAATGATGGGCAGGTCAACCGCCTGCCCATATAGAGGAAATCAGTACAGCAGACGAGCACGAATGGTTCCCGGCAGGGCTTTCATCGCCAGCAGCGCTTTCTCCGCTACATCTTCATCCGCTTCAATATCGATAACCACGTAACCTACCTGCGCGGACGTCTGCAGATACTGCGCGGCAATGTTGACACCCTGCTCGGCAAAAATCTGGTTTAGCGCGGTCAGTACGCCTGGGCGGTTTTCGTGAATGTGCATCAGACGACGACCACCGTGCAGCGGCAGCGAAACTTCCGGGAAGTTAACGGCAGACAGCGTAGAGCCATTGTCGGAATACTTCGTCAGTTTACCCGCCACTTCCAGGCCGATGTTTTCCTGCGCTTCCAGCGTGGAACCACCGATATGCGGCGTCAGGATCACGTTATCGAAATCACACAGTGGCGAGGTGAACGGATCGCTGTTAGATGCAGGCTCCGTTGGGAAGACGTCGATGGCCGCTCCCGCCAGATGTTTCGTTGCCAGCGCATCACACAGCGCAGGAATATCGACAACCGTTCCACGTGCAGCGTTGATCAGCAGTGCGCCTGGTTTCATCAGCGCAATCTCATGCGCGCCCATCAGATTTTTGGTGGAGGCGTTTTCCGGCACGTGGAGGCTGACCACATCGCTCATATTCAGCAGGTCGGAAAGATGCTGTACCTGCGTGGCGTTGCCCAGCGGCAGTTTATTTTCAATATCATAGAAATAAACGTGCATCCCCAGCGATTCCGCCAGAATGCCCAGCTGAGTACCAATGTGGCCGTAGCCGATAATCCCCAGTTTTTTGCCACGCGCTTCAAAAGAGCCGGTAGCCAGTTTATTCCACACGCCGCGGTGCGCTTTGGCGTTCGCTTCCGGCACGCCGCGTAGCAGTAGCAGAAGTTCGCCAATCACCAGTTCGGCAACGGAACGCGTGTTAGAGAATGGCGCGTTAAACACGGGGATCCCGCGTTTTGCCGCCGCGCTCAGATCAACCTGATTGGTGCCAATGCAGAAGCAGCCAATCGCGACCAGTTTCTCTGCGGCGTCAATCACATCTTCAGTCAGATGGGTTCGGGATCGCAGGCCAATGAAGTGGGCATCACGGATGGACTCTTTCAGCTGTTCAGTGTCCAGAGCGCCTTTATGAAACTCAATGTTGGTATAACCTGCTGCACGAAGGTTTTCGAGTGCTTTTTGGTGCACACCTTCAACCAGCAGAAATTTAATCTTATCTTTCTCCAGTGATACCTTTGCCATTTCCCGACCCTGTCTTTTTTTGTTCAAACTGATGTGTTGTGTGTGGGATTTTCATCCTCCTCTTCAACATATCAAAAAATAATATTGCGGCAATATGAACGTTTGCGTCGTCATGCTGAGGAAATGTCATTCAGCGGGAATTGTCAGAGGAAAATACTGGCGATAACTTTTTCTTTGGAGGGATCGGCAGGACAATATTATAAACGTGACACAAGTCACCAAATTTGCCCTGCCAAAATTTTTTTAACAGGAGAAGACTCTCCCGTCAGATCATTTTACGATAGTTTTCACGCCGTCCGGTGTGCCAATCAGCGCCACATCGGCACCACGATTGGCGAACAGACCCACGGTTACAACGCCCGGAATCGCATTGATGGCGTTTTCCATGGCCACGGCGTCAAGGATCTCCAGGCCGTGCACATCAAGGATAACGTTACCATTGTCAGTGACCACGCCCTGACGATATTCAGGACGACCGCCCAACTTCACCAGCTGACGTGCGACTGCGCTACGCGCCATTGGGATCACTTCCACCGGCAGCGGGAAGTTGCCAAGAATATCGACTTCTTTGGACGCGTCCGCGATGCAGATAAATTTCTTCGCCACGGAAGCAATGATTTTTTCACGCGTCAGCGCTGCGCCGCCGCCTTTGATCATCTGCATATGGCCGTTGATTTCATCCGCGCCATCAACGTATACGCCGAGGCTGTCCACTTCGTTAAGATCGAATACGTGGATACCAAGGCTTTTCAGTTTTTCAGTCGAGGCGTCCGAGCTGGACACTGCGCCTTCAATCTGACCTTTCATTGTGCCCAGCGCATCAATAAAGTGTGCGGCTGTTGAACCGGTACCTACGCCCACAATGGTGCCGGGCTGTACATACTGAAGTGCCGCCCATCCTACTGCTTTTTTCAGTTCATCCTGCGTCATGATCGTTTCGCCTGTGGTGTGAATATGGTGGGAAAATTCACGCGCATTATAGAACATTGTGCAGAAAAATGTTCCCACACCCGCAAGCTGGCGGCGGATTTCGTCTTTACCCAACCTAAAATTGTGTCATAGTGCAGAACAAGCAAAAATTTCAGGAGTGCGTCAGAGCAATGAAACGTCCGGACTACAGAACACTACAAGCACTGGATGCGGTTATTCGTGAACGAGGATTTGAGCGCGCAGCGCAAAAGCTGTGCATCACGCAATCCGCGGTTTCACAGCGCATAAAACAGCTTGAGAATATGTTCGGACAACCGCTGCTGGTGCGTACCGTCCCCCCGCGCCCTACCGAACAAGGACAAAAACTTCTGGCCCTGTTGCGCCAGGTTGAACTGCTGGAAGATGAGTGGCTGGGTGATGAACAAACCGGATCCACGCCACTGCTGCTCTCTCTGGCAGTGAACGCCGACAGCCTGGCAACCTGGTTACTTCCGGCGCTGGCGCCGGTACTGGCCAATTCACCGATTCGTCTGAACCTGCAGGTTGAAGATGAAACCCGGACCCAGGAACGTCTGCGCCGGGGTGAAGTAGTGGGTGCAGTGAGTATTCAGCATCAGGCGCTGCCAAGCTGCCTGGTGGATAAGCTCGGTGCGCTCGACTATCTTTTTGTTGGCTCCAAAGCGTTTGCCGAGCGCTATTTCCCGAACGGCGTCACTCGCTCTGCCCTACTGAAAGCCCCGGCGGTAGCGTTCGACCATCTTGATGATATGCACCAGGCCTTCCTGCAGCAGAACTTCGATTTGCCGCCGGGTAGTGTGCCATGCCACATCGTTAACTCATCCGAAGCCTTCGTTCAGCTGGCGCGTCAGGGCACGACCTGTTGTATGATCCCTCACCTGCAAATTGAAAAAGAGCTAGAAAGCGGTGAGCTTATCGACTTAACGCCAGGACTGTTCCAGCGCCGGATGCTCTACTGGCATCGCTTTGCACCGGAAAGCCGCATGATGCGCAACGTCACCGACGCTCTGCTGGCTTACGGTCACAACGTGCTGCGCCAGGATTAAACTGTTTATAGCCTCTGAGTGCCGGATGGCGGCGTAACGCCTTATCCGGCCTCCCCTCCTCTTACCGCTTTTTCATGTTATTCATGCCACGTCTTTGAAATACATCACAAAATCAAACACACCATGCGGCAAAAAACGACGCCCTGTTGGCTATTTTTTGCTGGCGACAAGCTGACGGAAAAAGCTCACCGTATTCGTAAAGATTCAACTTATTGCGTAATACGGAGCAAAAAATGGCAAACGTACAGGAGTGGCAAACACTCGCCAATAAAGAACTCAGTCGCCGGGAAAAAACCGTCGAATCTCTGGAAAGACAAACGGCGGAAGGGATTGCCATCAAGCCGCTGTATACCGAGGCCGATCTCGATAATCTGGAAGTAACAGGTACTCTCCCCGGCCTGCCGCCTTACGTGCGCGGCCCACGCGCCACCATGTATACCGCGCAGCCGTGGACCATTCGCCAGTACGCCGGTTTCTCAACTGCTAAAGAGTCGAATGCGTTTTATCGCCGCAACCTCGCTGCCGGACAAAAGGGGCTCTCCGTCGCGTTTGATCTTGCCACTCATCGTGGCTATGACTCTGACAACCCGCGCGTGGCGGGTGACGTCGGCAAAGCGGGCGTAGCGATCGATACCGTCGAAGATATGAAGATACTATTCGACCAGATTCCGCTGGATAAGATGTCGGTATCAATGACCATGAACGGCGCAGTGCTGCCGGTACTGGCGTTTTATATCGTCGCTGCAGAAGAACAAGGCGTAACACCGGAACAGCTCACCGGGACCATTCAGAACGATATTCTGAAAGAATACCTGTGTCGCAACACCTACATTTATCCGCCAAAACCTTCGATGCGCATTATCGCCGACATCATCGCCTGGTGTTCTGGCAACATGCCACGCTTTAATACCATCAGCATCAGCGGCTACCACATGGGCGAAGCTGGCGCGAACTGCGTGCAGCAGGTGGCATTTACGCTGGCTGACGGTATTGAATACATCAAAGCCGCACTCTCTGCAGGATTGAAAATTGATGACTTTGCCCCGCGCCTGTCATTCTTCTTCGGTATCGGCATGGATCTGTTCATGAACGTCGCCATGTTGCGCGCAGCGCGTTATTTGTGGAGCGAAGCGGTCAGCAGTTTTGGCGCGACCAACCCGAAATCCTTAGCCCTGCGCACCCACTGTCAGACATCCGGCTGGAGCCTGACCGAGCAGGATCCGTACAACAACGTCATTCGCACCACCATCGAAGCACTCGGCGCCACACTCGGCGGTACACAGTCTTTGCATACCAACGCCTTTGATGAAGCGCTCGGTCTGCCGACAGATTTCTCCGCGCGCATTGCGCGTAATACGCAGATCATCATTCAGGAAGAATCGGAGATCTGCCGCACCGTCGATCCGCTGGCCGGATCGTATTACGTCGAGTCGCTCACCGATCACATCGTTAAGCAGGCACGCACGATCATCAAACAGATCGATGAAGTCGGCGGCATGGCGAAAGCGATCGAAGCCGGGTTGCCGAAACGGATGATCGAAGAAGCCTCGGCACGTGAACAATCGCTGATCGACCAGGGCAAGCGCGTCATCGTTGGCGTGAACAAGTACAAGCTGGATAAAGAAGACGAGACGTCGGTGCTGGAGATCGACAACGTGAAGGTGCGTAACGAGCAGATTGCTTCGTTGCAGCATATCCGCGCAACGCGTGACAATGATGCCGTCAAAACTGCACTGTCAGCGCTGACCCACGCCGCACAGCACAATGAAAACCTGTTGGCCGCAGCGATTAACGCCGCCCGTGTTCGCGCCACGCTGGGCGAAATCTCCGACGCACTGGAGGTTGCCTTTGACCGCTATCTGGTTCCCAGCCAGTGCGTTACCGGCGTGATTGCGCAAAGCTATCACCAGTCTGATAAATCCGCCGATGAGTTTGACGCTATCGTTGCGCAAACTGAGCAATTTCTGGCTGAGCATGGCCGTCGCCCGCGCATTCTAATCGCCAAGATGGGCCAGGACGGCCACGATCGCGGCGCGAAGGTGATCGCCAGCGCCTACTCCGATCTCGGATTCGATGTTGATCTCAGCCCGATGTTCTCCACACCGGAAGAGATCGCCCGCCTGGCCGTAGAAAACGATGTGCATGTGATTGGTGCATCATCACTGGCAGCAGGTCATAAAACGCTAATCCCGGAACTGGTAACCGCGCTCAAAAACTGGGGGCGCGAAGATATTTGCGTGGTCGCGGGAGGGGTTATCCCGCCGCAGGATTACGCCTTCCTGCATGAGCGTGGCGTCGCTGCCATTTATGGCCCAGGTACGCCGATGCTCGACAGCGTCCGCGATGTGTTAACCCGCATTAGCCAACATCATGATTAACGCCGCCACGCTTGAGGATACCGTCCGGCGCCTGCGCCTGGGTGAGCGCGCCACGCTCGCGCAGGCGATGACGCTGGTCGAAAGTAGCCACCCGCGCCACCAGTCCCTGAGTACGCAATTACTGGACGCCATCATGCCGTTCACCGGTCATGCCCTGCGTCTGGGGATTACCGGTACGCCAGGCGCGGGCAAAAGTACCTTTCTGGAAGCGTTCGGTATGCTGCTCATCCGCCACGGATTACGGGTGGCAGTTATTGCAGTCGATCCCAGCAGCCCGGTTAGCGGCGGCAGCATTCTTGGCGATAAAACCAGGATGACCGAGCTGGCACGCGCAGAATCGGCGTTCATTCGCCCGGTGCCTTCCGGCGGGCATTTAGGCGGCGCCAGCCAGCGCGCGCGTGAGTTAATGCTGCTGTGCGAAGCGGCGGGCTTTGACGTGGTGATTGTGGAAACCGTCGGCGTCGGGCAGTCCGAAACCGAAGTGGCCCGGATGGTTGATTGTTTTATCTCGTTGCAGATTGCCGGTGGCGGTGACGATTTGCAGGGCATCAAAAAAGGCCTGATGGAGGTGGCGGATCTGATCGTCATCAACAAGGACGACGGTGATAACCGTAACCAGGTTGCCATCGCACGCCATATGTACGAATCCGCCCTGCATATTCTGCGCCGCAAGTATGACGAGTGGCAGCCGCAGGTTCTGACCTGTAGTGCGCTCGAAAAGCGAGGCATCGAGGAAATCTGGCAGACGATAACCGACTTCAAAACGCGTCTTACCACCAGCGGTCGGCTGGAAAAAGTGCGTCAAAAACAGGCAGTTGAGTGGATACAGAAACAAGCTGAAGAAGAAGCGCTGCATCTGCTGTTTGCCTGTGCGGACTTCGACCACTACTTCCAGCAAACGCTACAGTCCGTGAAAAACAATGATCTTTCGCCGCGCACCGGGCTGCGACACATCAGCGAATTTATCCAGCATCATTACTTTGAATAAAGAGAACATTATGTCTTATCAATACGTCAACGTTGTCATCATCCAGAAAGTCGCGGTCATTGAATTCAACTATGCCCGCAAGCTCAATGCCCTGAGCAAAGTATTTATCGACGATCTGATACAGGCGCTGAGCGATCTCAATCGTCCGGAAATTCGCTGCATTATTCTGCGCGCACCAAGCGGGGCAAAAGTGTTCTCTGCCGGGCATGACATTCATGAACTCCCAACCGGACGTCGCGATCCCCTCTCCTATGACGATCCGCTGCGTCAGATAACCCGCATGATCCAAAAATACCCGAAACCCGTGATTTCCATGGTTGAAGGCAGCGTCTGGGGTGGTGCATTTGAAATGATCATGAGCTCCGATCTGATTATCTCCGCTGAAACGTCCACCTTTTCGATGACGCCAGTCAACCTTGGTGTGCCCTATAACCTGGTGGGCATCCACAACCTGACCCGTGATGCAGGCTTTCACATCGTGAAAGAGCTGATTTTTACCGCCTCGCCCATTACAGCACAACGCGCCATGGCCGTCGGGATCCTTAACCATGTCGTCCCCGTCGACGAACTGGAAGATTTCACTTTGCAAATGGCGCACCACATCTCAGAAAAAGCGCCACTGGCGATCGCCGTTATCAAAGAAGAGCTACGCGTGCTGGGTGAAGCACACACCATGAATTCCGACGAGTTCGAGCGTATTCAGGGTATGCGTCGCGCGGTGTACGACAGCGAGGACTATCAGGAAGGGATGAATGCGTTTATGGAAAAACGTAAACCGAATTTTGTCGGCCACTAATTGCGGTCAGAGAAAGGAGAGAGCCATGAAACGGATGAGCGCTGAAGAAGCGGCAGAAATTATCCAACACGATGATATGGTGGCATTTAGCGGATTCACACCAGCAGGCTCACCAAAAGCATTGCCGACAGCGCTTGCCCGACGCGCCTGCGAACAGCATCAGGCCGGGCAACCCTTTCAGATTCGCTTGCTGACTGGGGCGTCAATCGGCGCTGCCGCTGACGATGCATTATCAGAGGCAGATGCCGTTTCCTGGCGTGCGCCTTATCAAACCTCCTCCGGCCTGCGCGAGAAAATTAACCAGGGCCAGGTGAGGTTTGTCGATCTCCATCTGAGTGAGGTTGCGCAGATGGTCAATTACGGCTTTTTTGGCGAGATCGATATTGCCGTTATTGAAGCTTCAGCCATCGCGCCAGATGGACGGATTTGGCTCACAAGCGGGATAGGCAATGCGCCAACCTGGCTGCTGCGGGCAAAAAAAGTGGTAATCGAACTGAACCACTACCATAACCCGCGCGTAGCAGAGCTTGCCGACATTGTTATTCCAGGCGCACCACCACGGCGGAACAGCGTGCCCATTTTTCATACCATGGATCGTGTCGGGACACAGTGCGTGCAGATAGACCCGAAAAAGGTCGTTGCGATAGTGGATACCGAACTGCCAGATGCCGGTAATGCGTCAGATAAAACCAACCCGGTCAGCCAACAAATAGCCGATAACGTGGTCACCTTTCTGCTGGCAGAAATGGCGCACAAGCGAATTCCACCTGAGTTTTTGCCCCTTCAGAGTGGCGTTGGCAATATCAATAACGCAGTGATGGCGCGACTGGGTGAGAACCCGGATATCCCGCCCTTTATGATGTATTCAGAGGTGTTGCAGGAATCGGTGGTGTATCTGCTGGAAACAGGGAAGGTAACCGGTGCCAGCGCCTCAAGCCTGACGATTTCCGCCCCATCGCTGCAGAAGATCTACGACAACATGGATTTCTTCACCAGCAGGATAGTGTTACGCCCGCAGGAGATCTCCAACAATCCGGAGATCATCCGTCGTCTGGGGGTTATTGCGCTTAATGTCGGCCTGGAGTTTGATATTTATGGTCATGCTAACTCCACGCATGTCGCGGGGGTCAATCTGATGAACGGTATTGGCGGCAGCGGCGATTTCGAACGTAACGCCTATCTGTCGATCTTTATGGCTCCGTCGATCGCCAAAGGCGGGAAAATATCCACTATTGTGCCGATGTGCAGCCATGTCGATCACAGCGAGCATAGTGTGAAAGTGATCATCACTGAACAGGGTATTGCCGATCTGCGCGGGTTATCTCCTCTGCAACGGGCACATACCATCATCGACAACTGTGCTCATCCCCTGTACCAGGACTACCTGCACCACTATCTGGAAAAAGCGCCCGGCGGGCATATTCATCACGATCTCAGTCATGCCTTTGATCTGCATAGAAATTTGATCGAGACCGGTTCCATGCTGGGTTAAGTTGCCGTACCGTCACGATCCTCAGCAATATGCTGCAGCATTGTGGCGGTGTAGCGATGGTTTTTCAGCGAATACAGAAACTCCTGCATATACATGGGACTGCCGGGCGCATCGAAATATTTCAGCGTCGACGGGTTCACCAGCCGCCAGGCGAAGTGAGGGATCACTGTCAAAAACTGCCCGCGCTCCACCGCGCTAATCTTGGCCATAAAGCTGTACGGACGATAGATTATCGTCGGGTTGATCCCACAGGGACGCATGTAAGCATCCAGCATCGCCTCAAAGTTGGCGCGATTCTGGAAGCGCATCTGCAACCAGGGCAGCTCACGCAGCAAATCCTGTGGCTGTTTTTCTTCGTAACGCCGGGATACCAGAAACCCCAGGCGTAACGGCGGTAATTCACTTACTGCCAGATTATCCAGCTCTTGCACCCGGGGAGACACATGTTGCGGCGAGATAATAAAATCAAGTTGTCGGTCGAACAGATTATCAATCACCCCATTTTCACTGAACTCGACAGCCTGGGCGCTGATACCATCGTACTTATCGCCAAGGCTAATCAGCTGGTCAAAAATAATGGTTGGGTAGGTGTTGTCGATGCCGATGACGATTTCCCGCGAGCGACGAGAGGCATTATGGATTTCGTTATCAATAGCAGATAGCCGCTGATAGACGGGAAATAATTTCTGATACAGCTCCTGACCGGCTTTGTTCAGACTGATGTTGTTATCTTTACGGGTAAACAGCGTATAGCCGATTTGATCTTCCAGTGCAGCAATGCTTTTGCCAAACGGCGATGCGGTCATGTGTATTTTTTCTGCCGCTCTGGCGATGTTATTCGTTTGCGCCAGCAGAATGAAATTACGCATCTTTTTCGAGATAAAAATATCCATAGTCACCTCATAAAATCACTACGGCATATCCTCATCAAGACAAAAAAAAGACTCGCGATGCAGTCGCATTTTTACAGTTGTTCACAGAAAAAACCCGGCGGATAAGCCGGGTCTGAAAAGATTACTGCGTTTTGGCAGGCGCTGCTGCTGGCTGACCCGCCGCGGGTTCGATCTGGAAGACCACATCAACCTGATCGTCAAACTGAATGACCGGCTGTTCGTAGGTTTCCTGAGCCGATGCAGCAGGTGCCGCGTCTGCCTTCATCATCCGTACCATCGGGCTCGGCTGATAATTGGAAACGTGGTAGCGCACACTGTACACCGGGCCAAGTTTGCTATTGAAGCCCGCCGCCAGCTGTTCAGCCTGATGAATGGCATCATCAATTGCGGCTTTACGCGCCTTGTCTTTGTAGGCATCTGGCTGAGCCACACCCAGCGATACCGAGCGGATCTCATTCAGACCCGCTTTCAGCGCGCCATCCAGCAGGGCGTTCAGCTTATCCAACTGACGCAGCGTAACCTCAACAGTACGTACCGCACGGTAGCCTTTCAGTACGCTTTTACCATTCTGGTAGTCGTAGTCCGGCTGTGTACGCAGATTGGCGGAGCTAATATCTTTCTTCGCTATCTGGTTTTGCTCAAGGAAGGAAAGATACTGCGCCACACGCTCGTCGGCTTGCTTTTTCGCAGATGCTGCATCCTTCGCCGCTACGTTCACTTCAATTGCCAGAGTGGCAATATCAGGTGTCGCATCGACGCTTGCCGTTCCGGAAGTCACGATGTGTGGTCCATTGGGCAATTCGTTTGCCTGTACCGATAGTGCGCTGAATCCGACTAATGCCGCCAGGGCGATGACTTTGAACTTCACTGTCGTTCCTCCATGTTACATATACCCCTAAACTCAGGGCGCATGCAGGCAAGCTTAGCCGATCTCGCCGCATTGTCCATCAGACAACACTTAGTTGAACAGCGCATGAACGTGCGCAACACCTTCTTTTGCCAGCTGAAAAGCGATAAACCACATCACTAATCCTACCAGCGTGTTGATAATGCGCTGGGCTTTAGCAGTACGCAGACGCGGGGCCAGCCAGGCCGCCAGCAGTGCCAGACCAAAGAACCACAGGAACGACGCGCTGACGGTTCCCAGTGCAAACCAGCGCTTAGGTTCCACATCCAGTTGGCCGCCAAGGCTGCCCAGCACGACAAAAGTATCCAAATAGACATGTGGGTTTAGCCAGGTTACCGCTAGCATGGTGGCGATGATTTTCCAGCGGCCCTGCTTCATCACCTCGGCACTGGCCAGCTCCAGGTTGCTGCTCATCGCCGTTTTTAACGCACCAAAGCCATACCAGAGTAAAAACGCCACCCCGCCCCAGGTCACCAGCGCCATCAACCACAGCGACTGCATCAACAAGGCACTACCACCAAAGATACCGGCACAGATAAGCACTAAGTCACTGATGGCGCAAAGTAAGGCAATCATGATGTGATACTGGCGACGAATACCCTGATTCATCACAAAAGCGTTCTGCGGTCCAAGTGGAAGGATCATGGCCGCGCCAAGCGCAAGACCTTGAAAATAATAAGATATCACGTTATTTATCCCGAGCTATTTCTCTTAAGCGCAGACTATAGCGCGGGAAAATCATTAGCGGAAATTGATAATATTAATCAGGGATAAGAGGAATTAATAGCTGGAGGGAAAATGCCGGATGGCGGCTTGTGCCTGATCCGGCCTACAGTATAGAAATCTGAGTAGGCCGGATAAGCGAAGCGCCATCCGGCACCGTAGTACGGAAAAGATTACTCGGCCGCGCGCTCTTTCACGCGCTTAAAATTCACATCCATCTGCGGATATGGGAAGCTGATACCGTTGGCATCGAACTCACGTTTAATACGCTCCAGCACATCCCAGTAAACACTTTGCAGGTCGCCGCTGTTACTCCAGACACGTACCACAAAGTTAATGGAGGAAGCCCCCAGCTCATTCAGGCGCACCGTCATTTCACGATCTTTCAGGATACGCTCGTCAGACTGGATGATATCGGTAAGGATTTTCTTCACCTGATCGATATCGGAATCGTAGGCTACACCGATAATAAATTCGTTACGGCGAACCGGTTCACGAGAGAAGTTGATGATATTCCCGGCGATGATTTTGCCGTTTGGGATCACAACAATCTTGCCATCCACGGTACGCATGGTAGTGGAGAATATCTGCACGTTAAGCACGGTTCCGGCTACGCCGCCGAGGTCAACATACTCACTCGCACGGAACGGGCGGAACATCACCAGCAGTACGCCAGCGGCAAGGTTCGACAACGAACCTTGTAATGCCAGACCAACGGCTAAACCTGCCGCACCGAGAACGGCAATCACCGAAGCCGTCTGCACCCCAACGCGTCCGAGGGCGGCAATCAGCGTGAACGCAATGATCCCGTAGCGCACCAGCGCAGAGAGGAAGTCGGCTACGGTCGCATCAATCTTACGCGCTACCATCAGGCGGTTAACCGTGTTCGAAACGATTCGCGCCACAATCATACCGATAATAACAATGGCGATGGCCGCAACGATGTTGACGGCATAGCTCAGCAGCAGTTCCTGGTTGCGGACCAGCCAGGTGCCCGCACCGTTTATGCTGTCGACAACATTCAAATCTTCCATTTACTATTCCTTTTTTGCTTACCCAAACGGGAGAAATAAAGCCACCCCACCGGGGCGGGCAACCTGACAAGGGTAAACAATAAACCCGAATTTTGCCAAACAGATCACAGAATTCTCTGTCAGCAGCACATTGAAATGGCAATAAAAAAGGCCCGCATATGCGGGCCTCATGTCACGTAGAACGGCGTAAATTACAGAACGTCAACCGCGTTCAGTTCTTTGAAAGCCTGTTCCAGACGGGTGATCATGGTTGCCTGACCAGCACGCAGCCATACGCGCGGATCGTAGTATTTCTTGTTCGGCTGATCTTCGCCTTTCGGGTTGCCCAGCTGACCCTGCAGGTAAGCTTCGTTGGCTTTGTAGTAGTTCAGAACGCCTTCCCAGGTAGCCCATTGGGTATCGGTATCGATGTTCATTTTCACTACACCGTAGCTTACGGAGTCTTTGATTTCCTGAGCAGTAGAACCGGAACCGCCGTGGAACACGAAGTTCAGGCTGTTGTGCGGCAGGTTATGTTTCTTAGAAACATAGTCCTGAGAATCGCGCAGGATGGTCGGAGTCAGAACCACGTTGCCTGGCTTGTACACACCGTGTACGTTACCGAAGGAAGCAGCGATGGTGAAACGCGGGCTGATTTTGCTCAGCTCGGTGTACGCATAATCAACGTCTTCCGGCTGGGTGTACAGGGCAGAAGCGTCCATGTGGCTGTTGTCCACGCCGTCTTCTTCACCACCGGTGCAACCCAGTTCGATTTCCAGAGTCATGCCCATTTTGGACATACGCGCCAGATATTTGGAGCAGATTTCGATGTTCTCTTCCAGAGACTCTTCAGACAGGTCGATCATGTGAGAAGAGAACAGCGGTTTGCCCGTTGCAGCAAAGTGTTTTTCACCCGCGTCCAGCAGACCGTCGATCCACGGCAGCAGTTTCTTCGCGCAGTGGTCAGTGTGCAGGATAACCGGAACACCGTAGTGTTCAGCCATCTGGTGAACGTGATGTGCGCCAGAGATAGCACCCAGGATTGCAGCGCCCTGAGGAACGTCGGACTTCACGCCTTTACCCGCGATGAAAGAAGCACCACCGTTGGAGAACTGTACGATTACCGGCGCTTTAACTTTTGCAGCGGTTTCCAGAACGGCGTTAATGGAGTCGGTACCAACGCAGTTAACAGCTGGCAGAGCAAAGTTGTTTTCTTTAGCTACCTGGAAAACTTTCTGAACGTCGTCGCCAGTGATGACGCCCGGTTTTACGAAATCAAAAATTTTAGACATGTTACGTAGTCCTGTATCTGTATCTTCGACCGTTGAAGAAGGTTCGCGAGCGTTTAAGCGCGCTGAAAAACAGGCGGGTCACCCCGCCTGAACTGAATTACTTCTTAGCGCGCTCTTCGAGCATCGCTACTGCTGGCAGGACTTTGCCTTCCACGAATTCGAGGAATGCGCCGCCGCCAGTAGAGATGTAGGAGATTTTGTCAGCAATACCGAACAGGTCGATTGCTGCCAGGGTGTCACCGCCGCCTGCGATAGAGAACGCTTCGCTGTCTGCGATCGCGTTAGCAACGATTTCAGTACCTTTGCGGAAGTTCGGGAATTCAAACACACCAACCGGGCCGTTCCACAGAATGGTTTTCGCATTCTTCAGGATGTCAGCCAGTTGCTGTGCAGAAGCGTCGCCGATATCCAGAATTTGCTCGTCTTCTTTCACATCGCTAACGGATTTCAGCGTAGCCGGTGCAGTTTCAGAGAATTCAGTCGCTACGCGAACGTCAGTCGGAACCGGGATGTCACAAGTGGTCAGCAGACGCTTAGCTTCATCAACCAGGTCAGCTTCGTACAGGGATTTACCCACGTTGTGGCCTTGAGCGGCAACGAAGGTGTTCGCGATACCACCGCCTACGATCAACTGGTCGGCGATTTTAGACAGGGAGTCCAGAACAGTCAGTTTGGTAGAGACTTTAGAACCACCAACAATAGCCACCATCGGACGAGCAGGTTCTTTCAGTGCTTTACCCAGTGCATCCAGCTCAGCTGCCAGCAGCGGACCCGCACACGCTACATCAGCGAATTTACCGATACCGTGAGTGGAAGCCTGTGCACGGTGAGCCGTGCCGAAAGCGTCCATTACGAATACATCGCACAGTGCGGCATATTTTTTGGACAGCGCTTCGTCGTCTTTCTTCTCGCCTTTGTTGAAGCGAACGTTTTCCAGAACAACCAGTTCACCGGCAGCGACTTCAACGCCGTCCAGGTAATCTTTAACCAGGCGAACCGGAGCAGACAGTTTGTCTTTCAGGTAGTTAACAACCGGCAGCAGAGAGAATTCTTCGTTGTACTCGCCTTCGGTAGGACGACCCAGGTGGGAAGTTACCATCACTTTTGCGCCCTGCTTCAGTGCCAGCTCGATGGTTGGCAGAGAGGCACGAATACGCGCATCGCTGGTTACTTTCCCTTCTTTAACTGGTACGTTCAGATCCGCACGGATAAAAACACGTTTACCAGCAAGATCCAGATCGGTCATCTTAATTACAGACATGGTGAATCCTCTCGTTGATTCTTAAAGTTTTGCAAGCGCTCACGCGCCTTACCTGAAACCAATAGCAGCCATCGCTAACGTTGTGTCGAGCATACGGTTAGCAAAGCCCCATTCATTATCGCACCAGACCAGGGTCTTGATCAGGTGAGCGCCACTCACGCGCGTTTGCGTACCATCAACGATGGCGCTGTGCGGGTCGTGGTTAAAATCTACAGAGACCAACGGTAATTCCGTATAGTCAACTATACCATGAAATGCACCTTGTGCTGCTTTTTGCAGCAACTGGTTGACTTCACTGGCTTTTACCGGTTTTTTCACCGTCACGCTTAAGTCGATCGCCGTCACATTAATGGTCGGTACACGTACCGCAATCGCTTCAAAACGATCGTTAAATTGCGGAAAAATTCGTGTGATACCCGCCGCCAGTTTGGTATCAACCGGGATGATCGACTGGCTAGCCGCTCGCGTGCGGCGCAGGTCAGGATGATAAGCATCAATAACCTGCTGATCGTGCATCGCGGAGTGGATCGTCGTGACGGTACCAGACTCGATGCCGTAAGCATCATCCAGCAATTTAATGACGGGAATTATACAATTCGTGGTGCAGGAGGCGTTGGAGACGATCCGGTGCTCAGCGCGCAGTTGATCCTGGTTAACGCCAAACACAACGGTTGCGTCGATGTCGTGACTGCCAGGATGTGAAAAGAGCACTTTTTTAGCACCAGCGGCAATGTGCGCCTCGCCGTGTTCGCGGTTGCCGAAGACACCTGTGCAGTCCAGCACAACGTCGACGCCCAATTCACGCCACGGAAGCGCATCAAGGGTTCGCTCATGCAGAATGCGAATCGCGTCATCGCCAACGATGAGCTGGTCACGTTCCTGACGAACATCCCAGGCAAAACGCCCATGGCTGGTGTCATATTTCAACAAATGCGCCATGCCTGCGGCATCCGCCAGTTCGTTGATAGCCACCACGGTGATTTCCGCCCGACGCCCGGATTCATACAAAGCACGAACCACGTTACGTCCGATGCGACCGAAACCATTAATCGCTACGCGTACGGTCATAGGTCTCCTGCAAGGATTTCTCAGAAACGATGTGGCTGACAGAGTAATGCAGCAAACCGCTCAGGGAAACCTTACCTGTCGCAAACTGCGACTAATTGATTAATTGTCGAACATTTAATCGACTGAAACGCTTCAGCTAGAATAAGCGAAACAAGGAATAAAAGGAATGATTGTCCAGCAACAGAACACAGTTATCTGACTTGCGTCACATTTTAAAGCCCTTCAGTGCTAAATTTATTCCATATTCCAGAATTGCGAATAAGCGTAGCAAGATTATTTCGTTGCCGTGTCACAAATCCTGATTTATATCAGAAAGCTCCCTAACCTGCGTCTATATTATCAGCGCTACGTCCGAGTCTCGGAGTCCCTCAATAATGGCTACATTCAATCCTCAATCATCTGAAGCTCGCTTTCATGCGCTGCGTTTGTTACCCGGTCAGGAAGTCTTTTCTCAGCTACATGCCTTTGTCCAACAACACCAGTTGCAGGCGGCATGGATAGCAGGTTGTACCGGAAGCCTGACCAACGTCGCGTTACGCTACGCCGGGCGCGAAGAAACCACATTACTCACCGGTACCTGGGAAGTCATCTCCCTGAACGGCACACTGGAACTTACTGGCGAACACCTCCATCTTGCGGTGTCCGATCCACAAGGCGCCATGCTGGGGGGCCACATGATGGCAGGCTGTACTGTGCGAACCACACTGGAACTGGTCATTGGCGAGCTAACAAGTCTGGCATTTAGTCGTCAACCCTGCGCCGTTTCCGGTTATGACGAACTGGTTATTTCATCCCGCTAACGCTTCACTTAAAAGAGGTCTTCTATGGCGCGTCGCCAATTTTCCAGCCAGTCTCTGGTACTGATTGTCATTGCTATCGCTATCAACATGGTCGGGGGGCAGCTTATCAGTATGTTGAAATTGCCCATTTTTCTCGACTCCATTGGCACCTTAATTAGCGCGGTACTATTAGGCCCGGTTGTGGGGATGTTGACCGGCTTGCTCACGAACCTGCTGTGGGGACTGCTGACCGATCCAATTGCAGCCGCCTTCGCTCCCGTAGCGATGGTTATCGGCCTGGTTGCTGGCTGGCTGGCGCGGGCTGGCTGGTTTCGCACCTTACCCAAAGTGGTCGTCAGCGGAGTGATCATCACCCTGGCCGTCACGCTTGTTGCCGTGCCTATCCGCACCACGTTGTTTGGTGGCGTCACCGGCAGCGGTGCTGATTTATTTGTCGCCTGGATGCATTCTGTCGGCCAGAACCTGGTTGAATCTGTTGCTATCACGGTTCTCGGCGCGAATCTGGTCGATAAAATTCTGACGGCGGTGATCGTCTGGGTACTGCTGCGTCAGCTTCCGCTACGCACGACTCGCCATTTCCCAACGATGTCTGCTGTGCGCTAAATGCACCCGTTTACGTCATTAGCGCTGTGGGCGCTCGCCGCCTGCACCACACTCCTGTTACCAGCAGGAGTACCACTTAGCCTGTACAGCACAGCAACCTTTCTCTGCTTGCTGTGTATGAAGGCGACACGACCGCGGGCGAAGTATGTCGTCTGGCTGGTGATCCCCTTCGGCCTGGGGCTGTGGCTGGTACATGGCGGATGGCTTACCGAATGGATCAGTGGGCGACCACGCGAACCCGAGCGTTGGACAAATGCCATTACGCTCTGGCTACGGATCCTGGCCATCGTATCCACGTCACAACTATGGATGCAGTACGTTCCGGTCTCACGATTTATGCGCGCCCTGTTTGCTTCCCGTCTGCCACCAGGCATCGCCTACCTGTTTGCAGGGCCATTACTGGTCGTCGAACAGCTAAAACATCAGTTAGCGATTATTCATGAAGCCCAGCGTGCACGCGGCGTGCCGCTGGATGAGAGCTGGTATCAACGTTTTCGTGCCATACCTGCATTGATTGTGCCTCTTACCCATAATGCGCTCAACGATCTGGTTGTACGTGGTGCGGCGTTGGATATGCGGGGGTTTCGCCTGCATCGTACACGAACCACACTATGGGCACCGCCAGACAGTACCGTCCAACGCCTGGCACGCTACGCCATGGTCGTACTGATGGTAGTCGAAACAGGAGTCTGGATATGGTTACGTTAGAACAGTTTTGCTATCTTCCGGCGCACGCCACACGTCCGCCCGCCCTCTTCAATTTCCACTACGCTAACCCCGGTATGGTGGCTATCTTTGGCGATAATGGCAGCGGAAAAAGTACACTGGCGCAACTGATAGCAGGCTGGTACCCCGATTTTCTTCCCGGGAAGATCGAAGGTAAAGGAACACTGCTGGGCAATCCTGTCGGACAATTGTCGCTTGTTGAACAATCATGCACCATCCAACTTGTACAACAATCACCTTATCTGCAACTGTCCGGTTGTACTTTTAGCGTTGAGGAAGAAGTGGCATTTGGCCCGGAAAACCTCTGTCTGGACGGGGCTGAAATTATGCGTCGAATTGACGCAGCCCTCACACTGACAGCATGTCAGCCACTACGTCATCGCCATCCAGGATCGCTTTCCGGTGGCGAAACCCAACGGGTGGTGATTGCCAGTGCACTCGCCATGCAGCCGAAGATATTGATTCTGGATGAAGCGTTCAGCCGCCTGACGGCACAGGCAACAACGATGCTACTGGAGCGACTGCAACAATGGGCACAGGAACATCAAGCATTGATTGTGTTGTTCGAGCGCAATCATTCCCCTTTTCTCAGCTACTGCCAGCAGGCGTGGCGACTGCATGACGGAGCACTCTCGCCAATATGCTAACGCTTAACCAGGTCAGCTATCGCTGGCCGAACGCCGCCGATGACTGCTTGCGCACTATCTCGCTTGAACTTAGAGAAGGGGAATGGCTGGCCTTAACAGGCGATAATGGTGCCGGAAAATCCACATTGCTGCGCGTCATGGCCGGACTACTGTCCCCTTCGTCCGGCACAATCACCCTGCAGAGCCATCCGATTGCGCAACTAAAAAACCGGGAGCGTGCTAAATCGCTCGGCGTCCTGTTTCAGGAAGCTGAAAATCAACTCTTTCATAGCAAGGTGGCAGAGGAAGTGGCTTTCGGATTGCGATTGCAGAAGCGCCCTGCAACAGAAATTGCGCAACGCACTGCAGCCGCACTGCAACTCTGCCAGTTAGAAGACGTTGCCGATGCCCATCCACTGGATTTGCATACCGCGCAGCGTCGCATGGTCGCTGTTGCCAGTCTGGAGGCTATTGCACCCGCCATTTTGCTGCTTGATGAGCCCAGCCGGGATTTTGACGCACGCTGGCTGGGCGTATTCGAAAATTGGCTTGCGGTGTGTCGCGCACGAGGAACCAGCGTCGTCGCGATAAGTCATGATCCGGCGTTTACGCAGCGCCACTTTTCCCGCATGGTGCGGCTTGAGTCCGGGCAGTTGCACCCGGAACGGCTCTGATAAGCAAAAAAAACGGGCCGCCTGAGCGACCCGTTTTCATCTGTAATCGAAATTACAGCAGTTCTTTCGCTTTCGCGACGACGTTGTCGACGGTAAAGCCGAACTCTTCAAACAGCAGCTCTGCCGGAGCAGATTCACCGAAGGTGGTCATCCCGACGATTGCGCCATTCAGGCCCACGTATTTAAACCAGTAGTCAGCGATACCGGCTTCAATTGCCACACGCGCAGAGACCGCTTTCGGCAGTACGGATTCACGGTACGCGGCATCCTGCTTGTCAAACGCGTCGGTAGACGGCATGGAGACCACACGCGCCTTCACGCCTTCGGCAGTCAGTTTGTCCCACGCGGCAACCGCCAGTTCAACTTCTGAGCCGGTCGCGATGAAGATCAGCTCCGGCTGGCCGGCACAGTCTTTCAGCACGTAACCACCACGGGCGATATTCGCCAGCTGTTCTGCAGTACGTTCCTGCTGCGCCAGGTTCTGACGGGAGAGGATCAGCGCGGTCGGGCCGTCCTGACGCTCAACACCGTATTTCCACGCCACAGCGGATTCAACCTGGTCACACGGACGCCATGTGCTCATGTTCGGGGTCACACGCAGAGAAGCGACCTGCTCTACCGGCTGGTGAGTCGGGCCATCTTCGCCCAGACCGATGGAGTCGTGGGTGTAGACCATGACCTGACGCTGTTTCATCAGCGCAGCCATACGCACCGCGTTACGGGCATATTCCACGAACATCAGGAAGGTGGAGGTGTACGGCAGGAAACCACCGTGCAAAGAGATACCGTTGGCGATAGCGGTCATACCGAATTCACGTACACCGTAATGGATGTAGTTACCGGCAGCATCTTCGTTAATCGCTTTAGAGCCAGACCAGATAGTCAGGTTTGATGGCGCCAGGTCGGCAGAGCCACCAAGGAATTCAGGCAGCAACGGACCAAACGCTTCAATCGCGTTCTGGGATGCTTTACGGCTGGCGATTTTGGACGGGTTCGCCTGCAGTTTAGCAATGAATTCGTTCGCTTTTGCGTCGAAATCAGACGGCATTTCGCCTTTCATACGACGGGTGAATTCAGCGGCTTCCTGCGGGAAGGCTTTGGCATAAGCAGCGAACTTCTCGTTCCATGCCGCTTCTTTTGCCTGACCGGCTTCTTTCGCATCCCACTGCGCGTAGATTTCAGACGGGATTTCGAACGGCGCGTATTTCCAGCCCAGCTGTTCACGGGTCAGTGCGATTTCTGCATCGCCCAGCGGTGCACCGTGAGAGTCGTGAGTACCCGCTTTGTTCGGAGAACCGAAACCGATGATGGTTTTGCACATCAGCAGGGACGGTTTATCGGTGACCGCACGGGCTTCTTCAACTGCGCGCTTAATCGCGTCAGCATCGTGACCATCAACGCCACGAACCACATGCCAGCCGTAAGCTTCAAAACGCTTCGCGGTGTCATCGGTGAACCAGCCTTCAACGTGACCATCGATGGAGATACCGTTGTCATCGTAGAACGCCACCAGTTTGCCCAGCTTCAGCGTACCAGCCAGGGAGCATACCTCGTGAGAGATACCTTCCATCATGCAGCCGTCGCCCATGAACGCATAGGTGAAGTGGTCAACGATGTCGTGACCTGGACGGTTAAACTGCGCCGCCAGTGTTTTTTCAGCAATAGCCATACCGACTGCGTTCGCAATACCCTGACCCAGAGGACCCGTCGTGGTTTCCACACCTGCGGTGTAACCCACTTCCGGGTGACCCGGAGTTTTGGAGTGCAGCTGACGGAAGTTCTGCAGCTCGGACATCGGCAGATCGTAGCCGGTGAGGTGCAGCAGACTATAAATCAGCATGGAGCCGTGGCCGTTGGACAGCACGAAGCGGTCACGGTCAGCCCAGGACGGGTTAGTCGGGTTGTGGTTCAGGAAATCACGCCACAGGACTTCGGCAATGTCAGCCATACCCATCGGGGCACCCGGGTGACCGGATTTGGCTTTCTGTACTGCGTCCATGCTCAGCGCACGAATAGCATTGGCAAGCTCTTTACGTGAGGACATTTTGACTCCAGATCGGATAATGAAGGCCGTGCCCTTAACGACTTGACGACAGAGCGTTTTGGGCTACGCCGGAAAAAAGTGCCAACAATGTAACCCAAGCCGCGTGTCATGTACATGGAGCATCCTTTTACTGCTTCAGAAATCTCTGGATCATGCGCGCATGTTGCGCAATCTACTCGCCCGCTTATTGTTCTTTTCTTTATACTTAGGCTGAGCGTCGGTTTACCTGCAAACGACGCAATTTTTAGAATAATCCTGACTTTGTGCGGAAGAGAAAACATGAAAATTCGCGCTTTACTGCTTGCTATGAGCATGGCGACGGCATTGACCGGTTGCCAGAATATGGACTCCAATGGACTGCTTTCTTCTGGCGCAGAGGCGTTTCAGGCCTACAGCCTGAGCGATGCTCAGGTGAAAGCGCTCAGCGATCAGGCCTGTAAGGATATGGACAGCAAAGCTACCATCGCCCCAACTGGCAGCGAATATGCGACGCGTCTTAGCAAAATCGCCACTGCGCTTGGCGACAACATTAACGGTCAGCCAGTGAACTACAAAGTCTATATGGCGAAAGATGTGAATGCCTTTGCCATGGCAAACGGCTGTATCCGCGTGTACAGCGGCCTGATGGATATGATGACGGATAACGAAGTTGAAGCAGTCATCGGCCACGAAATGGGCCACGTTGCGCTGGGTCACGTGAAAAAAGGTATGCAGGTTGCGCTAGGCACCAACGCCGTGCGTGCTGCAGCGGCATCTGCGGGCGGCATCGTCGGCAGCCTGTCGCAATCACAACTGGGCGATCTTGGTGAGAAACTGGTGAATTCACAGTTCTCTCAACGCCAGGAATCCGAAGCAGATGATTACTCGTATGATTTGTTGCGCAAACGCGGCATCAACCCGGCGGGTTTAGCCACCAGCTTTGAGAAACTGGCAAAACTGGAGGCAGGACGTCAAAGCTCAATGTTTGACGATCACCCGGCATCCGCAGAACGTGCGCAACATATTCGCGATCGCATGAGCGCGGACGGGATCAAATAACCGTTAATCGTGCCGGACGGCGGCGTGAATGCCTTATCCGGCCTACAGATTTCATCCCATTATCGGACGTAATTGGCGAAGTCAGTTTGGGCCCGGCCAGCGCACAGCCACCGGAGCGTACACGTAGTACGTGAGGATGGCGAGCACTGCCCGGACCCAAAATGACGAGTAAAATAGTCCGACTATTATTCGCCTTTCTTCGCCGCCTGAATATACAGCATTTCCAGAGCCAGCGTAGCCGCTGCCAGTGCGGTGATCTCTGATTGATCGTAAGCAGGCGCGACTTCTACAACGTCCATGCCGACGATGTTCAGATCTTTCATACCACGTACCAGTTTGATTGCACGATCGGAAGTCAGACCGCCGATTACTGGCGTACCGGTACCTGGTGCAAACGCAGGATCCAGGCAGTCGATATCAAAAGTCAGGTATACCGGCATATCGCCAACTACCTGCTTAACCTGCGCAATGATGTCATCCACACTGCGATCGTTCACCTGGCAGGCATCCAGTACGGTAAAGCCGTTGTCTTTATCGAATTCAGTACGAATGCCAATCTGCACAGAGTGATTTGGATCGATCAGACCTTCGTTTGGCGCAGTGTAGAACATCGTGCCATGGTCAAATTCACAGCCGTTGGCGTAGGTGTCGGTATGCGCATCAAAGTGCACCAGCGCCATTTTGCCAAAGTGCTTCGCGTGAGCGCGCAGCAGCGGTAGCGTGACGAAGTGGTCACCACCAAAAGAGAGCATGCGCTTACCAGCAGCAAGCAGCTTCTCAGCATGCGCCTGCAGCTTTTCACTCATTTCACGGGCATCGCCAAACGCGTAAACCAGATCGCCGCAGTCCACGACGTTCAAACGTTCGCGCATATCGAAATTCCACGGGAAACGGTTGTGTTCCCAGGCCAGGTTAGTGGAAACCTGACGGATCGCCGCCGGACCATGACGCCCGCCCGCACGACCAGATGTTGCCATATCAAATGGTACGCCGGTGATTACCCAGTCGGCATCACTGTCGTATGGCATGAAGTTCATCGGCAGACGCAAAAAACCAAAGGCGTTAGAAACCAGGGAGTTGTCGTATTGATGACCTAAGGTGCTCATGTACTGACCTCTTATAAAATCGGTGAAAAAAAATCCCCTCCGCGTCGTTAAGCCCGACGAGGAAGGGATTGATTTACGTGACTACTTGTATGGGCGAATTATCGCCGTTAATTTGTACAGATTCAAGTGAGCGCCGTAAATGCCGCCCTCTCTGAATCTGACTGCCGGATGGCGATTTCGCCTTATCCGGCCTACTTTCGTAGCTCCGGTAAGCGCAACACCACTAAGCATTTACCGTTACTCGTCTTCGAGATAGGTATATCCGTACAGCCCTGCTTCGAACTCTTCAAGGAACTGCTGCTGCAACTCCGCATCCAGATCGGTGTTTTTCACCTGATCACGGAACTGCGTCAGCAGAGTATTCGGGTCCAACTGCACGTACTGCAGCATGTCTGCCACAGTATCGCCCTCGTCAGACAACTCAACTTCGACACTGCCATCAGGGAAGACAAACACGTCAACCGCTTCGGTATCACCGAACAGGTTGTGCATGTTACCGAGGATCTCCTGATAAGCCCCCACCATAAAGAAGCCCAGCATCGGCGGGTTCTCCGGATCGTACTCCGGCATCGGCATGGTGGTGGCAATTCCGTCGCCGTCAACGTAATGGTCGATAGCACCATCGGAATCACAGGTAATGTCCAGCAGAACCGCCCGGCGCTCAGGGGCCTGGTTCAACCCTTCCAGCGGCATCACCGGGAACAACTGATCGATACCCCACGCATCCGGCATCGACTGGAACAGAGAGAAGTTGACGTAAATCTTATCCGCCATACGCTCCTGCAGCTCGTCGATAATCGGACGATGCGCGCGGTTGCTCGGGTCGAGTTGTTTCTGCACTTCGTGACACATATTCAGATAGAGCTGTTCAGCCCATGCGCGTTCCTGCAGGCTAAAAGTGCCTGAAGAGTAGCCGACGTGAATATCGTGCAAGTCCATCTGGCTATCGTGCAACCATTCACGTAACGAGCGACGGGTACCCGGCTCGTGCATCTCCTGCCACGTTTCCCACATACTTTGCAGGGCGCGCGGAGCATCTTCAGCCGGAGGTGTGGCTTCGGTGTGTTCGCTACGTTCAACGCCGATAATATTCGACACCAGTACGGTATGGTGTGCAGTAACAGCACGTCCAGATTCGGTGATCACCGTCGGGTGCGGCAAGCCATGTTCTTCACAGGCATCGCCAATCGCCCAGATAATGTTGTTGGCGTATTCGTTCAGCCCGTAGTTCACAGAGCAGTCGGACTGCGAGCGGGTCCCTTCATAGTCCACGCCCAGACCACCACCCACATCGAAGCACTGGATATTTACGCCCAGTTTATGCAGTTCAACGTAGAAACGGGCTGATTCACGTACGCCGGTAGCGATATCGCGAATGTTCGCCATCTGCGAACCAAGGTGGAAATGCAGCAGTTGAATGCTATCCAGACGACCGCGCTCACGCAGAATCTCCACCAGTTGCAGCACCTGGTTTGCCGCCAGGCCAAACTTGGATTTCTCGCCGCCGGAAGACTGCCATTTACCGGACCCCTGGGAGGCCAGACGTGCACGAACACCGAGGCGTGGCACGACGTTCAGGCGCTCGGCTTCTTCCAGCACGATGGCGATTTCAGACATCTTCTCGATAACCAGATAGACCTTATGGCCCATCTTCTCACCGACCAGCGCCAGGCGAATGTATTCGCGGTCTTTATAGCCGTTACAGACAATCACGCTACGGGTCATACCCGCGTGCGCCAGTACCGCCATCAGTTCCGCTTTCGAACCCGCTTCCAGACCTAACGGTTCGCCAGAGTGGATCAGCGATTCAATAACACGGCGATGCTGGTTAACTTTGATCGGGTAAACCAGGAAGTAGTCGCCGTTGTAGCCGTATGATTCACGTGCACGTTTGAACGCCGCGTTAATCGAGCGCAGACGATGCTGCAGGATCTGCGGGAAGCAAAACAGCGCAGGCAGACGTTGCCCCTGTGCTTCACGGGCTTTTACCAGTTCGGCGAGATCGACACGCGCTTCTGGGACGTCAGGGTCCGGGCACACGCTAATGTGGCCTAATTCATTGACGTCGTAATAATTATTACCCCACCAGGCAATATTGTATGTACGCAGCATCTTGCTGGCTTCCTGGGAACTCATTGCAACCTCCTGCATGGAGCGTAGTACACCCTGTCCGCCCGCTGACGAAGGCGAACCCATGAAAATGTCGTCAGACATAGCGAACCTCAGATTTTATTAACAAGTGTAAAACAGTTGACTACTATCGCAATCCGAAGAGGCGATAACAACCCATAAACAGGCAGATTTTCCAGCAGATAGTGCTGACGCTCCGACTGTGCGACCGGTTTCTTTTTCATATCATTGTAAACACGTAACCGAACTTAATGCTGACGGTTCGGCGAAACCACGAGAAAACTCTTGTTTACCAAGAGCGCCCTTGTTCAGTCCTTAGTGACCGTAGCCGGCCCTGGAGTCCTGAGAAGCGCCGAGATGGGTATAACATCGGCAGGTATGCAAGATGCAGATTACGGGGGACATATGTACACCAGAACGGTGTGACAGATTCAGCAGAATACAACGGTTCATTATCTCGTATCACCTCCACGGCTGCTCCTGACGGAACGAACCCACAAGCCAAAGCTAAAGTTTTAACCCGGCTGGAAGTGGCAACACGATGAAAACGTCGTGTGCTTTTGTCTATCCTAAATAATTCGAGTTGCTGGAAGGCGGCAACGCAGGGAGTCCCCGGGAGCTTACATGAGTAAGTGACTGGGGCGAGCGAGTACTGCCAACGCACATGCAACTTGAAGTATGACGGATATGAGCCGCGCGCCGCGTTTTATACCGATAAGAAGGTCAAAATGCAAAAGATAAATATGCACATTGCCAGCACCGTCAGGAAAAATTTCCAGTTACATTTTCAGTACAATGCGACCTTAATCAAAAAAAAGCTGGAAATCAGGCGAAGAAGTATCCTAAAATAGCCGTCCAGATGTTAATCCATCTATACCGATTAACACTCAGACTGCCAGTGTCCGTCATCTGCAGACTCATGGTAGAATCTTCTACACATGGCTATTCCACTCGACAGTTTGAGCTAACCAAATATTCCTTAGGTGAAATTAAATATGGCAAAACACCTTTTTACGTCCGAGTCCGTATCAGAAGGGCATCCTGACAAAATCGCTGACCAAATCTCTGATGCCGTGCTGGATGCAATCCTCGAGCAGGATCCGAAAGCACGCGTAGCCTGCGAAACCTACGTCAAAACCGGTATGGTTTTAGTTGGCGGCGAGATCACTACCAGCGCTTGGGTAGATATCGAAGAGATCACGCGTAACACGGTTCGCGAAATTGGCTATGTGCATTCCGACATGGGCTTTGACGCCAACTCTTGCGCAGTTCTGAGCGCCATCGGTAAGCAGTCTCCGGATATCAACCAGGGTGTTGACCGCGCGGATCCGCTGGAACAAGGCGCTGGCGACCAGGGCCTGATGTTTGGTTATGCAACCAATGAAACCGACGTGCTGATGCCTGCGCCAATCACCTACGCGCATCGTCTGGTACAGCGTCAGGCGGAAGTACGCAAAAACGGTACTCTGCCGTGGCTGCGTCCGGATGCAAAAAGCCAGGTCACTTTCCAGTATGACGACGGTAAAATTGTCGGTATTGATGCCGTGGTTCTGTCGACTCAGCACGCTGAAGATATCGACCAGAAATCTCTGCAAGAAGCCGTCATGGAAGAGATCATCAAACCGGTACTGCCGACCGAATGGCTGACCGCTGCGACCAAATTCTTCATCAACCCGACGGGGCGTTTTGTGATCGGCGGCCCAATGGGCGACTGCGGTCTGACTGGTCGTAAAATCATCGTTGATACCTACGGCGGCATGGCCCGTCACGGTGGCGGTGCATTCTCCGGTAAAGATCCGTCTAAAGTTGACCGTTCTGCGGCCTACGCTGCACGTTATGTGGCAAAAAATATCGTCGCTGCAGGTCTGGCAGACCGTTGTGAGATTCAGGTTTCCTACGCTATCGGTGTAGCTGAACCGACCTCTATCATGGTTGAAACCTTTGGTACCGAAAAAGTACCTTCAGAGCAGTTGACCCTGCTGGTGCGCGAGTTCTTCGATCTGCGTCCATACGGTCTGATTCAGATGCTGGATCTGCTGCACCCGATCTACAAAGAAACCGCAGCTTACGGTCACTTTGGTCGTGAACATTTCCCATGGGAAAAAACCGACAAAGCGCAACTGCTGCGTGACGCTGCCGGTCTGAAGTAATTTACTGAAGACTGTCCGCTTATTAAGACCAGCCTCGTGCTGGTCTTTTTTTTATTCCCCTATTCTCCTCCAACACCTCGTCACCTGAACAATACAGTGAATCATCTCTTTCAATAAAAATGAAAGCGATTACACATCACCGCTTTTCTATCCACAACGAGTTAACATCTCTTTTCCGCCGCGACTGCATCACTGTTACATCACTTTTCAGGATTGTCTTAATTCCAGGCAATCAGCCATATTTAATCGCATTATAAAATGTTAATTTTCAAATAGTTAACTAATAAGCGTGATGAATGTTAGTGTAACCGATTACACTAATGTGATGTGATTCGCATTTTTTTACCCCGTACTCACCTACCCTTAACATCAACAAAACTAGTTACCCAACCGGAGGGCATCATGCCTGACTATAAAAAAGCGGGGCGTTCCAACAAAGCCATGACATTCTTTGTCTGCTTCCTTGCAGCCCTGGCAGGATTACTTTTTGGCCTGGATATCGGTGTTATTGCTGGTGCTTTACCTTTCATCACCGATGAGTTCCAAATTACTGCACACACTCAGGAATGGGTGGTGAGTTCCATGATGTTTGGTGCAGCAGTCGGTGCTGTCGGTAGCGGCTGGCTCTCTTTCAAACTGGGTCGTAAAAAAAGCCTGATGATCGGTGCCATCCTGTTTGTTGCCGGCTCACTGTTCTCCGCAGCGGCGCCTAACGTGGAAGTACTGTTGGTTTCTCGCGTACTGTTGGGTCTGGCTGTCGGCGTTGCGTCTTACACCGCGCCGCTTTATCTGTCCGAAATCGCGCCGGAAAAAATTCGCGGCAGCATGATCTCCATGTATCAGTTGATGATCACCATTGGGATCCTTGGTGCCTATCTGTCCGATACCGCGTTTAGCTACAGTGGCGCATGGCGCTGGATGCTGGGCGTGATCATCATCCCGGCTTTGCTACTGCTGGTTGGCGTTATCTTCCTGCCAGACAGCCCACGCTGGTTCGCGGCTAAACGTCGCTTTGTCGACGCCGAGCGCGTTCTGTTGCGTCTGCGTGATACCAGTGCAGAAGCTAAGCGCGAGCTGGATGAGATTCGTGAAAGTCTGCAGGTGAAACAGAGTGGCTGGGCGCTGTTTAAAGAAAACAGCAACTTCCGTCGCGCGGTGTTCCTGGGCGTACTGTTACAGGTGATGCAGCAGTTCACCGGGATGAACGTCATCATGTACTACGCGCCAAAAATCTTTGAACTGGCGGGTTATACCAATACCACTGAACAGATGTGGGGGACCGTTATTGTCGGTCTGACTAACGTGCTGGCAACCTTTATCGCCATTGGCCTGGTTGACCGTTGGGGACGTAAACCTACGCTGATCCTCGGCTTTATCGTGATGGCCGTCGGTATGGGCGTACTGGGCACGATGATGCACGTAGGCATTCACTCGGCAGCCGCTCAATACTTCGCGGTGCTGATGCTGCTAATGTTTATTGTTGGCTTCGCCATGAGCGCCGGTCCGCTGATTTGGGTGCTGTGCTCTGAAATTCAGCCGCTGAAAGGCCGCGATTTCGGTATCACCTGCTCTACCGCAACCAACTGGATTGCCAACATGATTGTCGGCGCAACCTTCCTGACGATGCTGAATTCGCTGGGCAGCGCCAACACCTTCTGGGTCTACGGTGGCCTGAACGTACTGTTCATCTTCCTGACCCTGTGGCTGATTCCGGAAACCAAAAACGTCTCTTTGGAACACATCGAACGTAACCTGATGAAAGGTCGTAAACTGCGCGAAATTGGCGCGCACGATTAATCATCTCATTGCTTCCTCCCGCCGGGAGGAAGCCTTCTTCTTGCAGTCCCTTCCCTGTCGCACTATCCTCTGGCGTTATGAAAACCACCCGTCTTCCCATCGCTATCCAGCAAGCCGTTATGCGCAGCCTGCGGGAAAAACTCGCACAGGCCAATCTTAAGCTCGAGCGTAATTACCCGGAACCTAAGCTGGTGTATCAACAGCGCGGCACCGCTGCAGGCACCGCGTGGTTACAAACCTACGAAATCCGCCTCAATCCGGTACTGCTGATGGAGAATGTCGACGCGTTCGTGAATGAGGTAGTTCCACATGAACTGGCGCATTTGCTGGTGTGGAAGCACTTTGGCCGCGTACCGCCACACGGCAAAGAATGGAAATGGATGATGGAGAGCGTGCTGGGCGTTCCAGCCCGACGCACGCATCAGTTTGAACTGCAATCCATACAACGCAAGACCTTTACCTACCGCTGTAAGTGCCAGGAACACCAGCTGACGGTCCGCCGCCATAACCGCGTTGTACGCGGTGAAGCCACCTACCGCTGCGTCCACTGCGGTGAGCTGCTGATTGCAGAATAATCATCAGAATTATCAGGAACTTTTCTGATCTAACTGATTGCATACAGGAATAACTTTCGCTACGTTGCGGGCTCGTTTTGACACGGAGTTCGTGATGTACCGTAATCTTTCTTTTGCAGCGGCCCTGTTAGCCGCTGCGTTTTCAGGCCCGGTTTTAGCCGAAGGCATCAACAGTTTTTCTCAGGCAAAAGCAGCGGGCGTCAAGGTTAACGCCGATGCGCCGGGCGACTTCTACTGTGGTTGTAAGATTAACTGGCAAGGCAAAAAAGGGGTCGTGGACCTCGAATCTTGCGGCTATAAAGTACGAAAAAATGAAAACCGAGCCAGCCGAATTGAGTGGGAGCACGTGGTTCCTGCATGGCAATTTGGCCATCAGCGCCAGTGCTGGCAGGAGGGTGGGCGTAAAAACTGCGCCAAAGATCCGGTCTATCGCAAGATGGAAAGCGATATGCATAACCTGCAGCCGGCAGTAGGTGAAGTCAATGGCGATCGCGCAAACTTCATGTACAGCCAGTGGAACGGCGGCGAAGGCCAATATGGACAGTGCGCCATGAAAGTCGACTTCAAAGAGAAAGTTGCCGAGCCGCCAGCGCGCGCCCGTGGCGCCATTGCTCGTACCTATTTTTACATGCGCGACCAGTACGATCTCACACTCTCCCGCCAACAAACCCAGCTTTTTAACGCCTGGAATAAGCAGTATCCGGTAACCGACTGGGAGTGTGAACGTGATGAGCGTATTGCAAAGGTACAGGGTAACCATAATCCATATGTGCAACGCGCTTGCCAGGCACAAAAGAGCTAACCTACACTAGCGTCAATATTTTTAACCATGCCCTGGCCTTAAATAGCTCAGGGCCATGACGCGGATGTTTAACTATGCGCATTCCCCGCATTTATCACCCTGAGCCAATCACTTCCGGTAGCCAAATTTCACTGTGTGAGGATGCCGCCAATCATATTGGTCGCGTACTACGCATGGGCCCCGGCCAGGCCCTGCAGCTATTTGACGGCAGTAATCAGGTATTTGACGCCGAAATCACCCATGCCAGTAAGAAAAGCGTGGACGTGAAGGTTATTAACGCCGAACTCGACGATCGTGAATCACCGTTGCATATCCATCTTGGACAAGTCATGTCACGTGGCGAAAAAATGGAATTCACTATCCAGAAATCGATCGAACTGGGTGTAAGCCTCATTACGCCACTTTTTTCTGAGCGCTGCGGCGTTAAACTGGACAGTGAACGCCTGAACAAGAAACTCCAGCAGTGGCAGAAAATTGCCATTGCCGCCTGCGAACAATGCGGTCGTAACCGGGTACCTGAAATTCGCCCGGCAATGGATCTGGAAGCATGGTGCGCTGAACAAGACGAAGGGTTGAAGTTGAACCTGCACCCACGCGCCAGCGCCAGCATTAATACACTGCCGCTACCCGTAGAGCGTATCCGCTTGCTGATTGGCCCGGAGGGTGGGCTGTCGGCAGATGAAATTGCCATGACCGCACGTTATCAGTTTACTGATATCCTGTTAGGACCTCGCGTTCTGCGTACAGAGACAACTGCGCTCACCGCCATTACCGCGCTTCAGGTGCGTTTTGGCGATCTGGGCTAAGGCATAAACGGAGAAGAACATGATTAAGCTCGGCATCGTGATGGATCCCATCACAAGCATCAACATCAAGAAAGATTCCAGTTTTGCTATGCTGCTGGAAGCACAACGTCGTGGTTATGAACTTCACTATATGGAGATGGCCGATCTTTATCTGATCAACGGGGAAGCCCGCGCCCGTACGCGTACTCTGAGCGTCGAGCAGAACTACGACAAATGGTATGAGTTCAACAACGAACAGGATCTCCCGCTGGCAGATCTGGACGTCATCCTGATGCGTAAGGATCCCCCGTTTGATACTGAGTTCATCTACGCAACCTACATTCTGGAACGTGCAGAAGAACAAGGGACGCTGATCGTTAACAAGCCGCAGAGTCTGCGTGATTGCAACGAAAAGCTGTTCACCGCCTGGTTCGCCGACCTGACACCGGAAACGCTGGTCACGCGTAACAAGGCACAGCTGAAAGCCTTCTGGCAAAAGCACAGCGATATTATTCTTAAACCGCTGGATGGTATGGGCGGCGCATCTATCTTCCGTGTGAAGGAAGGCGATCCGAACCTCGGCGTGATTGCTGAAACGCTGACCGAGCACGGTACCCGCTACTGCATGGCGCAGAACTATCTGCCAGCAATTAAAGACGGCGACAAACGTGTCCTGGTAGTCGATGGCGAACCTGTACCGTATTGCCTGGCGCGCATTCCGCAGGGTGGAGAAACCCGAGGCAACCTGGCTGCCGGTGGTCGTGGCGAACCGCGCCCATTAACCGACAGTGACTGGGAAATTGCCCGTCGCATTGGACCAACCCTGAAAGCCAAAGGTCTGATCTTTGTCGGCCTGGATATCATTGGCGATCGCCTGACTGAAATAAACGTCACCAGCCCAACCTGTATTCGTGAAATCGAAGCGGAGTTCCCGGTCTCTATTACCGGAATGCTGATGGATGCCATTGAGGCTCGTCTACAGAAGTAAATACGTTTCCGGATGGAGACGCCTTCGCGTCTTATCCGGACTGGAATTGCACCCCGTAGGCCGGATAAGGCGCGCCCTTCATCCGGCAACGCTATTTTCAGAGGGTGACATCTTCTCGCTTTGCCCACATACTGGGCACTGTTGCTTTTTTGAACCAGGAAACAGAACCTCTGACAATGAATTTACAGCATCACTTTCTTATTGCCATGCCTGCTCTCCAGGATCCTATTTTCCGCCGCGCTGTGGTGTACATCTGTGAACATAATGAGAACGGTGCGATGGGGATTATCGTCAATAAGCCCCTGGAAAACTTACAGATTGAAGGGATTCTGGAAAAGCTGAAGATCACGCCTGAAGGACGCGATCCGTCCATCCGTCTGGATAAAGCAGTGATGCTCGGCGGCCCGTTGGCGGAAGATCGCGGATTTATTCTGCATACCCCGCCCGCCCGTTTTGCATCCAGTATCTTAATTTCCGATAACACCATCATCACGACATCCCGCGATGTTTTAGAAACCTTAGGCACCCAGGAACAACCGTCCGAAGTGCTGGTCGCATTAGGTTATTCATCCTGGGAAAAGGGCCAGCTTGAACAAGAACTGTTGGATAACGCCTGGCTCACCGCCCCCGCCGATCTCAACATCTTGTTTAAAACACCGATCGCCGATCGCTGGCGCGATGCTGCAAAACTTATCGGCATAGATATTTTGACCATGCCTGGCGTGGCGGGACATGCATAATGAGTGAAACGTTACTCTCGTTTGATTTTGGTACCAAAAGCATTGGCGTGGCGATTGGCCAACGGATTACCGGCACAGCCAGACCCCTGCCTGCTATCAAAGCTCAGGACGGTACGCCGGACTGGAATTTGATTGAACGTCTGCTAAAAGAGTGGCAACCAGATGAAATCATCGTCGGCCTGCCGCTCAATATGGATGGTACTGAGCAACCCCTGACCGCACGCGCGCGCAAATTCGCCAACCGCATTCATGGTCGTTTCGGTGTCACCGTGACATTGCATGACGAACGGCTGAGTACCGTCGAAGCCCGCTCCGGCCTGTTTGAGCAGGGTGGATACCGTGCGCTGAATAAAGGCAAAGTAGACTCCGCGTCTGCCGTTGTGATCCTCGAAAGCTATTTCGAACAGGGCTACTAAAGCCGCCCCTGTGCCTGTCGCTGCTGCAGACTTTGTGCAAATGTCTGCATACCTGATTGTTGCCCGGTTTGTATCACGCCGGGTAACTGATGGTTCTTCCCTTCGCGGATCAGGTTGCCAACGGCGGGTGTGTTAACGAGCAGTTCAAATAACGCCACCCGTCCGCCCTGCTTATCTTCTTCCAGTTTTTGTGAAAGCACTGCCCGCAGGCTATCCGCCAGTTGATTACGCACGGGATCTTTCTCTGATGCCGCAAAGGTGTCGACCAGCCGTGCAATGGCTTGTGCAGCCCCACGCGTGTGTAGCGTTGCCAGCACCAGATGCCCCGTCTCCGCCGCTGTTAAGGCCAGCCGGATGGTTTCAACATCGCGTAATTCACCTAATAAAATGACATCCGGATCTTCCCGCAAGGCCGCACGTAGCCCGGTGGCAAACGAAATGCAATGCACGCCTACTTCTCGCTGCTGGATCAGACAGAGCTGGCTGGTATAACGGTACTCAATGGGATCTTCCAACGTCAGTATGTGCCCCCCAACATGTTGATTGAGGTGCTCCACCATCGCAGCCAACGTGGTCGATTTGCCACTACCCGTGGCTCCCGTAACCAGAATTAACCCATTTTCACTGCGCAGCAGGTCAGGAATGAGCGCGGGCGTCTGGAGTTCGTCTAACTGAGGGCTGGCAAGCGGCAACAACCTCAATGCCAGCGAAACCCCCTGCAGGTGGGCAAATGCGCTGGCGCGTAAACGCCGGGAATCTGCCAGCGCTATAGCAAAATCAATTTGCCCCTGCTCACGCCACTGTACCTGCTGTTGGTCGTTGAGCCAGTACATCAGCAGCGTCTCTACGTCCGGCGTAGTAAATGGCGCGATTTCCACCTTTCCCCGTATGCGCCAACGCGCAGGCCATGCATTGCACAGGTGTAGATCCGACACGTTATGCTTTACACTAAGGGCCACTATTTCTTCCATATTCATATGAACATCCTCGGAAAATGAACGATATCGCGCATAACCTGGCACATGTCCGGGACAAAATCTCAGCCGCCGCGACGCGTTGCGGGCGGTCTTCAGAAGAAGTTACGTTGCTTGCAGTCAGTAAAACCAAACCTGCGAGCGCCATCGAAGAAGCCATCGTCGCCGGGCAGCACGCCTTTGGCGAAAACTATGTTCAGGAAGGCGTGGATAAGATCCGCTACTTCAAAGAAAACGGTATTGAAGGTCTGCAGTGGCACTTTATCGGCCCGCTGCAGTCCAACAAAAGCCGTCTGGTGGCTGAACATTTTGACTGGTGTCATACAATCGACCGCCTGCGTATCGCGGCTCGCCTGAGCGAACAACGCCCGGCCGATCTGCCACCGCTGAATGTACTGATTCAGATAAATATCAGCGATGAGAATAGCAAGTCAGGTATTCCGCTGGCTGAGCTTGATGCGCTGGCCGCCGACGTCGCCGCGCTACCACGTATAACCCTACGTGGGCTGATGGCGATCCCGGCGCCAGAGTCAGATTATGTAAGGCAGTTTGAAGTTGCACAGCAAATGGCTGTAGCATTTGCCGGGTTGAAAACGCGCTACCCAGATATCGACACCCTCTCACTGGGGATGTCTGATGATATGGATGCCGCCATCGCGGCGGGTAGCACGATGGTGCGCATTGGCACTGCCATTTTTGGTGCTCGTGATTACACAAAAAATTAAGGAAAACTAAGGAACACCATGAATACGTTGACCTTCCTGCTCTCAACGGTAATTGAGCTGTATACCATGGCGCTGCTATTGCGCGTGTGGATGCAGTGGTCTCGCTGCGATTTTTACAACCCGTTCTCACAGTTTATTGTGAAAATCACCCAGCCCATTATTGGGCCATTACGCCGCATTATTCCACCGATGGGGCCGATTGACAGCGCATCAGCATTAGTTGCGCTCGTTCTCAGCTTTATCAAAGCCATCGTGCTGTTTAAGGTGGTCACGTTCCAGCCAATCATCTGGATCGCCGCGGTGTTGATCGTCCTGAAAACCATTGGATTGCTGATTTTCTGGGTTCTTTTAGTGATGGCAATCATGAGCTGGGTCAGCCAGGGTCGCAGCCCTGTGGAATACGTACTGATTCAACTGGCGGACCCGTTGCTGCGCCCTATCCGTCGTATACTTCCAGGCATGGGTGGAATCGACTTCTCCCCAATGATCCTGGTGCTGCTGCTCTATGTCATTAACATGGGGATCGCAGAGGTATTACAGGCGACTGGCAATATGTTGCTGCCGGGGCTGTGGATGGCGCTATGAGTGCCGTGACACCCTGCGATGACGGTCTGGTTTTACGGCTCTACATTCAGCCAAAAGCCAGCCGTGACAGTATTGTGGGCTTACATGGCGACGAAATAAAAGTCGCCATTACAGCCCCGCCGGTCGACGGGCAAGCGAACAGCCATCTGGTGAAGTTTCTCGGCAAACAGTTCCGCGTAGCGAAAAGCCAGATCGTCATTGAGAAGGGCGAGCTTGGCCGTCATAAACAGGTTAAAATCATTCATCCGCAACAGATCCCGCCAGAAATTGCGGCGCTAACTGATTAGGTATCCCATGCAAAAAGTTGTCCTCGCGACCGGCAATGCCGGTAAAGTGCGTGAACTAGCCTCTCTTCTGAGCGATTTCGGCCTTGATGTCGTTGCCCAAACGGATCTGGGCGTTGATTCCGCTGAAGAAACCGGCCTGACGTTTATTGAAAATGCCATTCTGAAAGCGCGCCATGCAGCGCAAATCACCGGGTTTCCTGCTATTGCCGATGATTCCGGTCTGGCGGTAGACGTGCTGGGCGGCGCGCCAGGTATCTATTCAGCACGCTATTCTGGTGAAGATGCGACTGACAGACAGAATCTGGAAAAGTTGCTGCATACTTTGCAGGATGTGCCCGACGAGAAGCGCCAGGCGCAATTCCACTGCGTACTGGTTTATATGCGCCACGCAGATGATCCGACCCCTATTGTTTGCCACGGAAGCTGGCCTGGCGTAATCACCCGCGAACCTGCCGGTACCGGTGGTTTTGGCTACGATCCTATCTTCTTTGTGCCGTCTGAAGGGAAAACCGCGGCAGAGCTGACCCGTGAGGAGAAAAGTGCGATCTCCCACCGCGGACAGGCGCTGAAGCTGCTGTTGGATGCCCTGCGTAATGGTTAAGCTTCCACCGCTAAGTCTGTATATTCACATCCCGTGGTGCGTACAGAAATGCCCCTACTGTGATTTCAACTCGCATGCGTTGAAGGGCGAAGTCCCACATGACGACTACGTGCAACATCTGCTGAGCGATCTGGATACCGAGGTTACACACGCTCAGGGACGTGAAATAAAGACGATCTTTATTGGTGGCGGTACGCCGAGCCTGCTCTCTGGTCCGGCGATGCAAACGCTGCTGGACGGCGTGCGTGCACGCCTGAATCTGGCGGCAGATGCAGAAATCACGATGGAAGCGAACCCCGGAACTGTTGAAGCCGATCGTTTTGTCGATTATCAACGCGCCGGGGTCAACCGGATATCTATTGGTGTACAGAGCTTTAGCTCCGCCAAGCTCGAACGTCTGGGACGTATCCACGGACCGGAAGAAGCCAAACGTGCCGCGCACCTGGCGAGTGGTCTGGGGCTACGTAGCTTTAACCTCGATCTGATGCACGGTCTGCCGGATCAAACGCTGGAAGAGGCGCTGGGCGATTTGCAGCAAGCTATCGCGCTGAATCCACCGCATCTCTCCTGGTATCAACTGACTATTGAACCCAACACGCTGTTCGGCTCTCGTCCACCCGTATTACCAGACGATGACGCGCTGTGGGATATTTTTGAACAAGGCCACCAGTTGCTGACCGCTGCCGGATATCAGCAGTATGAGACCTCAGCTTATGCAAAGCCGGGCTATCAATGTCAGCACAACCTGAACTACTGGCGCTTTGGTGACTATCTTGGCATTGGCTGCGGCGCACACGGTAAAGTCACATTCCCGGACGGGCGGATCCTGCGCACCACCAAAACGCGGCATCCACGCGGTTATATGCAAGGACGCTACTTAGAAAGTCAGCGTGATGTCGCTGAGGCCGATAAGCCGTTCGAGTTCTTTATGAATCGTTTCCGGTTACTGGAAGCCGCACCACGCGCTGAATTCACGCAATACACCGGGCTTAGCGAAGAAGTTATTCGTCAACAGATTGAAGAGGCTATCGCGCAGGGCTATTTGAGCGAGTGCGATGAGTACTGGCAGATTACCCAGCACGGTAAGCTGTTTTTGAATTCGCTGCTGGAGCTGTTTCTGGCGGAGTAATACGGTAATGATATAGTGAACGTAGGCCTGATAAGCGTAGCGCCATCAGGCAATTTTCCGGATGGCGGCTGCGCCTTATCCGGCCTACGAAAGGCCAGGGCACAGCCACCTTCAGCTATTAATACTGATTAAACATTTCCTGAATCTGCTTAGGATCTTTGGTTTCAGTCAATGCCAGCTGCAGCAGAACACGCGCTTTTTGCGGGTTCAGCGAGCCTGAAGCCACAAATCCGTATTTCGCATCGTCCACTTCTGCATCCTGGGTAGTTGCACCCGTCGGTACACGGGATGAACGTACGACTACCGTACCTTTATGCGCGGCAGTTGCCAGCGTATCAAAAATGGTTTTATACAGGTTGCCGTTACCTACACCCGCACTGACGATCCCGGCGTAACCGGCATCAACCAGCGCTTTTGCCGGCAGATCGGAAGCATTCGCGTAGTTGTAAACAATCCCCACTTTCGGCAGCTCGGTCAGCTTAGAAACATCAAACGGAGTCGATGTGGTGTGCTTACGCGCAGGCGTACGCTGGTAGTCGATTTTTCCGTTATGGATATAACCCAGCGGGCCATAGTTAACGGATTTGAAGGTAGCGACATCGGTGGTATTGGTTTTGGTCACGTCGCGACCATCCATAACGGTGTCGTTCATCACCACCAGCACACCGCGGTTAGCTGAGGCTTTATCTGCGGCAGTTACCACTGCGTTATACAGGTTGAACGGGCCATCGGCGCTCATACCCGTAGACGGACGCATTGCGCCGACCAGTACCACCGGCTTGTTGCACTTCACGGTCAGGTCGAGGAAATAGGCGGTTTCTTCCATGGTATCCGTACCATGAGTAACCACAAATCCGTCAGTCTTATCGCACTCAGTGTTGATCTTCTTCGCCAGTGTTAACCAGACTTCGTCATTCATATCCTGGGAGCCGATATTCACTACCTGCTCACCTTTCACGACCGCAATGTCTTTCAGCTGGGGCACTGCATCTACCAGGTTTTCTACACCAACTTTACCCGCCGTGTAGTTAGATTTTGTCGCGGAATCACCGCCACCAGCAATCGTCCCGCCAGTCGCTAAAATGGTGATATTGGGTAATGCCAGCGCTGCACCGCTGAAACCCATAACCAGTGCTGCCAGTGCCGTTTTTCTGAAAAACTCCATGTTATTTCTCCAGTTACTTGAATTTGCTGCATTATGTCCATCCCACAGATGAATAATGTGACGCAATCCAATTAACCAGATTTATATTTCCATGAAATTGTTATTCTTAGAGATGGATATCAAAAAAGAAGATAAACACAAAATAAAACGGCACAGAAATGTTTCTATGCCGTTAAAAAGAGGTGAATATTATTTCAGAGTGCTAACCAGGGATTTACGGTTATCTTCCAGCATCACGACGCGTGCGCAAACATCTTTGCCAAACTGCTGGAAGTCTTGTTCCTGATTCTTCCACTCATTCTGAATTGACGTTTGCAAACCGCCAAGACTACCGAGCACGCCCTGCAGTGGATTACCACCGCCTTTGAGCACGGCTTTAGCGCCCATTTCGTTAATGCTATCTTGCAAAATACCGCCCATCGCCTGATTGACCAGTTGTTGACCATCAGCACGCACCTGATCGATTGCCTTATAATGGAAGGTCAGACCGTCTGTACGGTGTTCGATGATGCGGTTCATCTGCTCTTTCAATTGCGTATCCAGCTTGGTTAAGCGGCCACGCATGTTGCTGCTTTCACCCACTTCTTTGGTGATGATTTTATCCAGTGCCACACGACCTTTCTCTACGCGCGCTCTGGCACCTTCGTCAATCCACGGCAGGCTGCTACGCAACGCCGCTTGATAATCCTTGGCCTGCTCACGCTGTGCGGCGTTCAGGTTGTACTGTTTACCGTTAAAGGTGACATCGCCGGCCGGGGTAATAACCAGGTCGCCATTCTCGCCCTTCACCTGCACCGTTTGTGGGCTCAAAATCACATCGTCACGCGGGGTGACGCTGCACTGGTAATCTGCATGTGCGGCCATCGCCGTGAACGTTAGGACTGCCGCCAGCAGCGTTTTGCGCATCATATCTTTCCCTCAATACAAATCGGGCCGGCATTTGCCGACCCTTTGCTACTTAGTCCCACCAAATATCGAAAAGTTCGCTGGTGCGCACTTCTTCGAGTTTGTGCTCTTCCAGCCACTTACGCACGATTGCCTGATGCTCTTCAGTGCATTTGCCGATTTCCTGCAGGCAGATCAGACCTTCCCAAGCCAGATAGCCGCTGCCGTCAAAAGCCAGCTTGTTCGGCTCAATCACTTCATCAATAAAGTCATCAACGATTTTATCGACCTGCTCGCCCGATGTACCTTCCGGGAAACGCCATGCAACCGAAAATCCGACTTCCTGGAATTCGTCGATGTGCATTTTTTTACGCAGACGACGGCTACGGTTCTTTGCCATTATTTCACCCTCTCGAACATTAAGTCCCATACGCCGTGGCCAAGACGATGACCACGTTGTTCAAATTTGGTTACCGGGCGCGATTCCGGGCGCGGTACATAATCGTTACTCTCTGACTGATTTTTATATCCGTCAATGGAGGACATCACTTCAAGCATGTGTTCCGCATAAGCTTCCCAGTCGGTTGCCATGTGGAAAACGCCGCCAGGCTTCAGTTTGCTTAAAATGTGTTCAGCAAACGGCACCTGAACGATACGGCGTTTATTATGACGTGCTTTATGCCATGGGTCAGGGAAAAACAGCTGAACCATAGATAAAGAATTGTCAGGAATCATTTTATGCAGGACTTCAACGGCATCATGGCACATTACGCGCAGGTTCTCGACGCCCTCTTCATGGGCTGATGCCAGACACGCGCCAACGCCCGGAGAATGAACTTCAATACCAAGGAAATTTTGTTCCGGACGCGCTTTCGCCATCGCTACCAGCGAAGCGCCCATACCAAAACCAATTTCCAGCGTCACTGGCGCATCGCGACCGAACAGCGTTGTGAAATCCACGGGCTCTTCGCTGAACTCAACGCCCATCACCGGCCAGTAGTTTTCCAGCGCGTGTTCTTGCCCTTTCGTCAGTCGCCCCTGGCGACGAACAAAACTACGAATCCGGCGCAAAGGGCGGCCGTTTTCATCAAATTCCGGTGAAATGACGTCGTTCTTCATAAAAGTTTAGTCTGCTGTGTTTGAGTTCCGAAAACGGGCATTATCCAAAGTTAGTTGCCGGATGCAAGTAAAGGAAGAAAGTGAGCAGCGGAAAGTTCCGGTTTACACCCCGTTGCCTCTGTGCTGCAATCTTGCCCCCGGCAATAATGAAACGGTAATCATGCAAGCGTCTCAATTTTCAGCTCAGGTATTGAGCTGGTACGACAAATACGGGCGGAAAACGCTGCCCTGGCAAATTGACAAGACGCCTTACAAAGTATGGCTCTCAGAAGTCATGCTGCAACAAACCCAGGTTGCGACCGTCATCCCTTATTATGAGCGTTTTATGGCGCGCTTCCCAACGGTTACGGATTTAGCCCATGCACCGCTGGATGAAGTGTTGCATTTATGGACCGGCCTTGGCTATTACGCCCGAGCCCGGAATCTGCATAAAGCCGCGCAGCAGGTGGTCACCCTGCATGGCGGAATATTTCCACAGACCTTTGATGAAGTGGCTGCGTTGCCAGGCGTTGGACGCTCAACTGCTGGCGCGATCCTTTCACTTTCTCTGGGTCAGCATTTTCCGATTCTCGATGGCAACGTCAAACGCGTGCTCGCTCGCTGTTATGCTGTCAGCGGCTGGCCGGGTAAGAAAGAGGTCGAGAAGAAACTGTGGGAACTGAGCGAGCAGGTCACGCCCGCCCACGGCGTTGAGCGTTTCAACCAGGCAATGATGGATTTAGGGGCAATGGTCTGCACGCGCTCAAAACCTAAGTGCTCCCTGTGCCCGTTAGAAAATGGCTGTGTGGCGACCGCCAATGCAAGCTGGGCACAATACCCCGGTAAAAAGCCCAAACAGACGTTACCCGAACGGACGGGCTATTTTTTACTGATGCAACATGATGATGAGGTGCTGCTCGCGCAGCGCCCACCCAGCGGCTTATGGGGGGGATTATACTGTTTTCCGCAGTTTGACGATGAAGATGGGCTTCGTCAGTGGCTGGCGCAACGACAAATTAACGCAGATAATCTGACCCAACTTAATGCGTTTCGCCATACCTTTAGCCATTTCCATTTAGATATTGTGCCTATGTGGCTTCGCGTGTCCTCATTCACCGCATGCATGGATGAAGGCAACGCGCTCTGGTATAACTTAGCGCAACCGCCGTCAGTCGGCCTGGCGGCTCCCGTGGAGCGTTTGTTACAGCAATTACGCGCCGGTACGCAGATTTAACGTATCGGTCGATAGAGAGGATTTTTTAATGAGCAGAACAATTTTTTGCACTTTCCTGCAACGCGAAGCCGAAGGTCAGGATTTTCAGCTGTATCCGGGCGACCTGGGAAAACGCATTTATAACGAGATTTCTAAAGAAGCGTGGGCGCAGTGGCAGCATAAACAAACCATGCTGATTAACGAGAAAAAGCTCAATATGATGAACGTCGAGCACCGCAAACTGCTGGAGCAGGAAATGATCAACTTCCTGTTTGAAGGCAAAGATGTGCATATTGAAGGCTATACACCAGAGTCATAAGAACCGTTGCCGGATGGCGCTGCGCTTATCCGGCCTACGATTTAATCTGGTCCTTGCCAATAACAAACACAACACGCACTCCCGGAATGATGAAAAAATTTCTCGCGCTTGCCGTTATTGCGCCGTTGCTCATCTCCTGTTCCAGTTCGACCAAAAAAGGCGATTCCTATAATGAAGCCTGGGTCAAGGATACCAACGGTTTTGATATTCTGATGGGGCAGTTTGCCCATAACATTGAGAATCTGTGGGGGTTTAAGGAAGTGCTGATTGCGGGTCCGAAGGACTACGTAAAGTATACCGATCAGTATCAAACCCGCAGCCATATCAACTTCGATGACGGTACAATCACCGTCGAGACCATTGCCGGGACAGATCCCGCCGGACACCTGCGTCGGGCGATCATCAAAACATTGCTGATGGGCGATGATCCGGGATCTATCGATCTCTATTCCGATGTCGATGACATCAAAATTTCCAAAGAACCGTTCCTCTACGGGCAGGTGGTGGATAATACCGGCCAACCGATTCGCTGGGAGGGACGTGCCACTAACTTTGCCAACTATCTGCTACAAACGCGCCTGAAGAGCCGCAGCAACGGCCTGCGTATCATCTATAGCGTGACCATTAATCTGGTGCCAAACCACCTTGATAAGCGTGCGCATAAGTACGTTGGTATGGTGCGTCAGGCATCACGGAAGTATGGCGTTGATGAGTCACTGATTCTGGCTATCATGCAGACCGAATCCTCTTTTAACCCCTATGCGGTCAGCCATGCCGATGCGTTGGGACTCATGCAGGTAGTCCAACATAGCGCCGGGAAAGATGTGTTCCGTTCCCAGGGGCGCTCAGGTACGCCAAGCCGCAGCTTCCTGTTCGACCCAGCCAGTAACATTGATACGGGTACGGCCTATCTGGCAATGCTCAACAACGTCTATCTGGGCGGTATTGATAATCCAACCTCGCGTCGCTATGCGGTCATCACCGCCTATAACGGCGGCGCGGGAAGCGTGCTGCGCGTTTTCTCTAACGATAAAATTCAGGCCGCGAATATTATCAATAGCATGTCACCTGGTGACGTTTACCAAACTCTGACCACGCGACATCCCTCTGCAGAATCACGTCGCTATCTTTACAAGGTCAATTCCGCACAGAAAACCTATCGACGTCGATAATCCCCTCCTCCTCTGCCCGCTCATTCCCGCGGCAGAGGAGGAAAAAGTGTTAACTCCGTCACCATTTTGCTTTGCAATTAGAAATTGTTTGCAAATATTTGTCACAGCTAACAAAAAAAGGGTGTCTCTCATTGATAGAATCACATCATATTGCAACGGCAAATGTGCCTTTTAAAACATCCATCCGCATTACGGTGTGAGGAAATTAACATGAATCTTAAGCTGCAGCTGAAAGTTCTCTCGTTTCTGCAGTTCTGCCTGTGGGGTAGTTGGCTGACAACCCTCGGCTCCTATATGTTTGTCACCCTTAAATTCGACGGTGCATCCATCGGCGCAGTGTATAGCTCGCTGGGGATTGCCGCCGTGTTTATGCCGACCCTGTTAGGGATCGTGGCTGACAAATGGATCAGTGCAAAATGGGTTTATGCGCTTTGCCACCTGGTCGGTGCAGGAACGCTGTTCGCCGCAGCCGAAGTGACCACGCCTGGGGCAATGTTCTTTGTGATTTTGCTTAACTCGCTGGCCTATATGCCAACATTGGGGTTAATCAACACCATCTCTTACTATCGCTTGCAGTCTGCCGGGATGGATATTGTCACCGACTTCCCACCAATCCGTATCTGGGGCACCATCGGCTTTATTCTGGCCATGTGGGCAGTCAGCTTCTCTGGCTTTGAACTGAGCCATATGCAGCTTTATATCGGCGCAACATTATCCGTCGTATTGGTCCTGTTCACCCTGACGCTGCCACACATTCCGGTTGCCAATCAGCAGAAAAATCAGAGCTGGACATCAATGCTTGGCCTGGATGCCTTCGCGTTGTTTAAAAACAAGCGTATGGCCATTTTCTTCATCTTCTCAATGATGCTGGGCGCAGAATTGCAGATTACCAATATGTTCGGTAATACCTTCCTGCACAGCTTCGATAACAACCCGCTGTTCTCTGGTAGCTTTATCGTTGAGCACGCGTCGGTGATGATGTCTATTTCCCAGATCTCTGAAACCCTGTTTATCCTGACCATCCCGTTCTTCTTAAGCCGTTACGGTATCAAGAACGTTATGCTTATCAGTATTGTGGCGTGGATGTTGCGCTTCGGTCTGTTTGCTTACGGCGATCCGACTCCGTTCGGTACCGTGCTGCTGGTTCTGTCGATGATTGTTTACGGTTGTGCCTTCGACTTCTTCAACATCTCGGGCTCCGTGTTTGTAGAGAAAGAGGTACGTCCTGAAATCCGCGCCAGTGCACAGGGTATGTTCCTGATGATGACCAACGGCTTCGGTTGTATTCTGGGTGGGCTGGTGAGCGGTAAAGTGGTTGAGTACTACACGCTGAATGGTATCACTGACTGGCAGACGGTGTGGCTGATCTTCGCTGGCTACTCACTGGTTCTGGCCTTCGCTTTCGTGGCACTGTTTAAATATAAACACGTACGCGTTCCGACTGGCACGCAGACTATCGCACATTAATCTTTATTGATGAAAAAAGGTCACCTAATGGTGACCTTTTTTTTGGCCAGATGGCGCTTACTTCACAACATAGCCATACAGACGTTTAATGCCGTCCGCATCAGTCTCGCTGTAAACGCCCTGCAGCTCCGGCGAAAAGCCCGGCAGCAGGTTTACGCCCTCTTCCAGCGCCAGGAAATAACGCTGTACCGCCCCGCCCCAGACTTCACCTGGCACCACGCACAGCACACCTGGAGGATAAGGCAACGCTCCCTCAGCGGCTATACGGCCTTCCGCATCGCAAATTCGAACCAGTTCAACATCACCACGAATAAAAGCGCTGTTGGCATCCTGCGGGTTCATCGCCACGGCAGGCAGGCTCGCCTGACGGAACATGGCCTTTTGCAGATCCTTCACATCAAAGCTGACGTACAGTGAATGCATCTCCTGACACAGTTCACGCAACGTGTAGTCCCGGTAGCGTACCGGATACTTATTGAAGATTGTCGGCAACACGTCAGCCAGCGGCGTGTCATCTTCAATATGCTGTTCAAACTGCGCCAACATCGCCACCAGTTGTGCCATTTTTTCTGCGCTTTCTGCCGGAGTGAGCAGGAACAGAATCGAGTTCAGATCGCATTTCTCCGGCACGATGCCATTTTCACGCAGGTAGTGCGCCAGAATCGTTGCCGGGATGCCGAACGCCGTGTATTTCCCGGTTTGTGCATCAATGCCGGGGGTGGTTAGCAGCAACTTGCAGGGATCAACAAAATACTGGTCACGCGCATAACCGGAAAAGCCATGCCATTTTTCGCCAGGTTCAAAGCTAAAGAAGCGACGCTCACTGGCAATCACCGCCGTCGGATAGGTTTCCCACGGTTTACCATCAACCACTGGGGGAATAAACGGCTGAATCATCTTACAGCGGGTAAGTATCGCTTTACGGGCCTCAATTCCCAGCGCTACGCACTCCGCCCATAACCGACGTCCACTTTCGCCTTCATGTATTTTGGCATTCACATCTAACGCCGCAAACAGCGGATAAAACGGGCTGGTGGAAGCATGCAGCATAAACGCGTTATTCAGGCGCTTATGCGGGCAGAAACGCGCCTGACCACGAATATGGTTATCCTTTTTGTGGATCTGCGAAGTTTGCGAGAATCCGGCCTGCTGTTTATGCACCGACTGGGTAACTAAGATCCCCGGATCGTTAGCATTCAGCTCCAACAGCAGCGGTGATCCATCAGCCATCATCGGGATAAATTGCTCGTAGCCAACCCATGCGGAATCAAACAGGATGTAATCACACAGGCTACCGATCTTATCGATCACCTGGCGGGCGTTGTAGATTGTCCCGTCATAGGTTCCAAGCTGGATAATCGCCAGGCGGAACGGACGCGGCTGGTCAGCCTTTTGCGGTGCGACTTCACGGATTTGCTGGCGCAGATACGCCTCATCAAAGCAGTGTTCATCAATGCCGCCAATAAAGCCAAACGGATTACGCGCCGCCTCCAGATAAACCGGTGTCGCCCCCGCCTGGATCAGCGCACCGTGGTGGTTCGACTTATGGTTGTTACGGTCAAAAAGCACCAGATCGCCACGCGTCAGCAGCGCATTGGTCACCACTTTATTTGCTGCAGAGGTCCCGTTCAGCACAAAATAGGTTTTATCGGCGTGGAAGACTTTAGCCGCAAACTTTTGTGCATGCTTCGCGGACCCCTCATGAATCAGCAGATCGCCGAGCTTAACGTCAGCATTGCACATATCCGCGCGAAACAGGTTCTCGCCAAAGAATTCATAGAAATGACGACCCGCAGGGTGCTTCTTAAAAAACTCGCCATGCTGGTGTCCAGGGCAGGCAAAGGTGCTGTTCCCCATTTCAACATACTGCGTCAGCGTGTCATAGAAGGGTGGCAGCAGATCTTCCTCATATCGACAGGCGGCAGACTCCAGTTCCAGCCAGTCCTGCGCATTGCCGCAGATAACCGCCTCAATGTCGGCGGGTACATCCACGTTGGTCTCTGAAAATATAAACACCGGTAAGTGAAACCCGGTGCGTTTTAGCAAAGCCAGGATCCCGCTGCGGCTGTCCGCAACGGTAATGACGACTGCCGCGACGTCAGTAAAATCGGTACTGTCCAGCGTCACCACCTTGCGATGAGTAGACAGACGAGAAACCAGTTCACCACTGGCGGCAATATTCATTGATTTCATAAGTGCAAAAACCCGTATCGGGAGAATCAAAAGTCCCGGGCAAAGCCGCATTGCTATGCCCCACGAAATGACAGGTCAAACTGGTCACCAGCCCCGACCGCCAGACATCAGTAAAAGCAGATAGCCTCTGATTTTACTGTTATCCTGCAGTGAGCGTGCGCTGCCGTCACCGCATGGTGAGAGAATAAAGAGATGTTGCAGGAAGGGGCAAACGTCGCGCAGAAAGGTGATGTAAGGGTAATAATAACATCCCAGGCAGCCCCATTCAGACAGGAGAAAATTCGCGCAATCATGGCAGCTTTCACTATCAGGCGCAAGATAAAATCCAGTGCATAAACCTCACAGATAAACAAGCATTCTATCGAATATTAGCGTCATAATAATGCATTCTGAAAACATAATTATACCCAGCTCATTTCATTTAATATCAAGATGATAATGGGTATGCAGGAGCAAATGTGGTAATCGGACCCTTTATCAATGCCAGCGCCATTTTACTCGGTGGTGTTCTTGGTGCACTGCTCAGCCAGCATTTACCAGAACGAATTCGGGTCTCAATGACCTCTATTTTCGGGCTGGCCTCGTTAGGCATCGGTATCTTACTGGTCATCAAGTGCGCCAATTTGCCGGTGATGGTGCTGGCAACGCTGGTCGGCGCGCTGATCGGCGAGTTCTGTCATCTGGAAAAAGGCATTAATACCGCGGTCGCCAAAGCACAGAAGCTTTTCACCAAATCGGATGTCAATGCAACACACGAATCTTTCATCCAAAGCTACGTGGCTATCATCGTGCTGTTTTGCGCCAGCGGAACCGGGATCTTCGGGGCGATACATGAAGGGATGACCGGCGATCCTAATATTTTAATCGCGAAGTCATTTCTCGATTTCTTCACCGCTATTATCTTCGCCTGCTCGCTAGGAATCGCCGTATCTGCCATTTTCATACCAATGCTGGCAATCCAGCTGACGCTCGCCACCTGCGCGGCTCTGATTTTACCGCTGACAACCCCAGCCATGATGGCTGATTTCAGCGCGGTAGGCGGACTGCTGTTGCTGGCGACGGGTCTACGTATTTGTGGAATCAAAATGTTTGCGGTGGTGAATATGCTTCCCGCCCTGCTACTGGCAATGCCGCTTTCCGCAGCATGGACTGCCTTTTTTGCCTGAGAATGCGTGCAATACCAGCAATGTGGTGATAGATTGTGCAGTCTGCATTGATTTGAAGAAATTTCGTTGACGAAACGAGGTGAATCGGGTTTAATGCGCCTCGTTGCCCGGATAGCTCAGTCGGTAGAGCAGGGGATTGAAAATCCCCGTGTCCTTGGTTCGATTCCGAGTCCGGGCACCAAATTCATATCAACGGACCTCCACGGAGGTCCGTTTTTGCATTCTAAGCCCGCCAAAAACAACACTTCTACAATCCCTTAACTCCACCCAACTCAATCAACGTCAACCCGCATCAAGTCCCTTGCGAGGGTACAACTGAGGGTATAGTCTGATTCGATAAAATTTATACCCCTTTTACTATCAGGAGATACCGCCAATGGCGCTCACTGACGCTAAAATCCGTGCAGCTAAACCGGATGAAAAACCTTATAAACTTGCCGACAGCGGCAACATGTTTTTGCTCGTTCACCCTAATGGCTCGCGCTACTGGCGGCTCCGCTACCGGTTTCTGGGCAAAGAGAAAACGCTCGCTCTCGGTGTTTATCCTGAAGTCTCGTTATCAGAAGCAAGGGAAAAACGCGATACGGCGAGGAAGCTGATAGCTGAGGGGACTGACCCGTGCGAACAGAAACGGATCAAAAAGTCAGTCCCCGAAGCAGCTCAGACATTTGAAGGCATCGCAAGGCAGTGGCATAAGAGCAACAAAAAATGGTCAACCTCACATAGTGAGAAAATACTGAAAAGCCTCGAAACTCATGTGTTTCCCTTTATTGGCTCACGTGACATTACCACCCTCAGGCCCCCCGATTTACTTGTTCCAGTAAAAGCTGCCGAAGCCAAAGAGATCTATGAGATTGCAGCGCGCCTTCAGCAGCGTATCACTGCAATCATACAGCTATGCTGCGCAATCAGGCATTATCACCTATAACCCTGCCGTGGATATGGCTGGCGCGTTAACCACGGTGAAACGCCAGCACCGCCCTGCCCTCGCCTTAAATCGCATTTCAGAGCTTCTTGAACGATTGGATGAATACAGAGGGCAACCTCTCACCCGACTGGCAACTAAACTCACCCTGCTTATCTTCATCCGTTCCAGTGAACTACGCTTTGCCAGGTGGTCTGAGATCGACTTTAAGAAAGCCATGTGGACCATTCCTCCTGAGCGGAAACCTATTGAAGGGGTCAAGTATTCCCATCGTGGCTCAAAAATGCGAACAGAGCATCTTGTGCCACTCTCTGCTCAGGCGCTGAATATACTGCAACAGATACACACTATCAGCGGAGAACATGAACTAATTTTCACCGGCGATCACAATCCATGGAAACCCATGAGTGAGAACACGGTGAATAACGCACTGCGGCTGATGGGCTACGATACAAAGGTCGATGTCTGTGGTCACGGCTTCCGAGCAATGGCCTGTAGTTCGTTGATTGAATCAGGGTTATGGTCCAGGGACGCAGTGGAACGCCAGATGAGCCATCAGGAGCGAAATGGCGTACGTGCGGCTTATGTCCATAAAGCGGAGTTTCTGGATGAACGCAGGCTGATGCTGCAATGGTGGGCTGATTTTCTGGATGCAAATGAGGAAAAAATAGTGAGCCCGTTTGACTTCGCAAAACTCCAGTCTCGATAGCAGCCCGCATCAAAGCCAATCAGGAAAATGCGGGATTCAAAACACGTGGATCGAGATGCAACTCGCTCACATGGATAAAAACAGCATTCGCGGAACCTTCAACCACGCACAATATCTGGACGAACGGCGGGAAATGACGCAGTAGTACGCTGATTATATTGACAAGCTTCTCAGTTCATCGACAAACAGTTAAGTGGTTGTTCTCCTCACCTTCAGGTGCGGAGAACGCCATTCTTTTATTTTTTTCTATCGCCTTCTGGCATATTTCCGCACTGCATGGACTTTAGCCTGAAGCGATCCAGGGGGAAACATTTCACTGCAGAGATCAAAAATTCACACTCCGTTTAACTTTCCAACTAATTCCCTACAGTAATGTCATGTTCGCAATGAAGCACAACACTATCACTCTTTACGAAAGTAATATTTTCAGCAATAAAAAGCTTCACGTACTGATTACCTCCACCTTTTCATATATGTATTATCCTAAAAAATTTCGCGGTAACAGCAGCTATATAGACAATATTTCCCTCAATCAGTTTTAAAAAATCAAAACTATCAAACCTTAAATTGATAAAGCACATCAAATATGCCGATTTGATAAATAAATATTGAAATCACTAAAATCCAACACAATTATTAACGAGATACTTTGTTTTCTGGGGTGATGGCTTGTCGATAAAAGCAAACAATATGATTTACGCAGCCGAATACATGAGGATGTCAACTGACCACCAAAAATATTCGCTAGATAATCAATCTGGATACATAAGGGAGTATGCAAAAAAACACAATATTACGATAATCAAATCATACAGTGATGCTGGTAAAAGTGGGCTGAATCTTTCAGGCAGGCCAGGTCTCAAAGCGTTAATTGATGATGTTTTAGAGCATCGTATCGCTATATCATTAATTCTTGTTTACGATGTCAGTCGTTTTGGTCGATTCCAGGATACTGACGAAGCAGGCCATTATTCCCATCTTCTTAAATTAAGAGGGGTCAAGATTATTTATTGTGCTGAACATTTCTCTGAGGCTCAGCCTGAAATGTTCACTCTGGGTCTGGCGTTATCACGACATGGCGCAGCCAGTTTCAGTCGAAACCAGTCTGAGAAAGTTTTTCTGGGACAGGTAAATCTCATTAAAAAAGGTTACCACCAGGGGGGACTTGCGGGCTATGGGCTCAGGCGACTGTTAATTGATGAAAGCCATAATTCCAAGGGAGAACTGAAACACGGGCAACGCAAAAGTATTCAGACCGATCGGGTCATACTGACGCCCGGTCCCAGAGAAGAGATCAGCATCGTTAATCGCATCTTCGATATGTTCAATGACGAAGGTAAACCAGAATTAGTCATCGCCTCTGAATTGAATCGCAGGCAGATCCTTGCTGAAAATGGAAGTTGCTGGAGCAGAGCAAAAGTACATCAAATCCTGACCAGTGAAAAATATATAGGAAACAGCGTTTATAACAAAACATCTTTCAAGCTAAAACAACAGTATGTTATCAATCCAGAAGAGGACTGGATACGTTATGATGGAGCTTACACACCCATTGTTTCGGTTGAAAAATTTAACAGGGCTAACGAAATTATCAGAGCGCGTGCTGCACGGCTATCTGAGGATGAATTGCTGGAGAAATTACGAGTTCTGTTGAGAAAAAAAGGAAGATTATCAGGTATTATCATTGATGAAGAAGAACTTCTTCCATCCAGCAGTATTTATCGCTCTCGTTTTGGGAGTCTCTTACGTGTATACCAATTAATCGGCTACACTCCAGAGACTGATTACACATGGTTAAAAACCAAGAAACTGGTTAACGAGTTTAACGACAGATCAATAAAAAAAATTATCGATAACATCAGTCATGAAGGGGGGTGGGTAAGCGATACACCAGCACCAGGAATACTTCACATTAATGATGAATTTACTCTTGCTATACAGTCTGCACACTGTCAGCGCATCAGCCCCAAAAGACTACGGTGGAAAATAAAATTCAGGACAATGTTCTCTCCTGATATCAGCATTGCTGCGAGAATGGACAGTTCAAATCAGTCTGCCGTTGACTATTATATATTTCCTGCGATAGATATTCTCTCCGAGAAAATATCATTAGAGGAAAGCAATCCTTATCAACTGGACCTGTACCGTTTTGATAACCTAGCCCCTTTTTACCGGCTAATAAGAAGAGTAAAATTAAAGGACTCATGACATGTCTGATGAAAAAGTTGTACTTATCGAAACAAACAAAATACTGGTCGTTAACCCTCGTCAACGAGATAAGTTCACACATAAAGAGATTAAAGAGAACATTCGTCAAATTGGCCTGAAACGCCCTGTCACCGTTCGTAGAATCGTTCACAACGAATATGAATTTGCTTTAATCTGTGGCCAGGGGAGGCTTGAAGCTTACATCCATTATCAGGAAGCATACATCCCCGCGATTGTAAAAGACGTCAGTGAAGAAACAGGCCACCTGATGAGCCTCACAGAAAATATTGCCAGAAGGAAACCCCGGGCAACCGAGCTTCTGGACAGTGTAAGGCAGTTAAAGAAGCAGGGATTGACCGACAAGGAGATCGGCGAACGACTGGGGTACGTAGTAAGTTGGGTGCAGGGCGTAAGTAGCCTTCTGGAGAAAGGTGAGAAAAAATTATTGGCTGCCTTTGAGGCCGGTAATATACCTTTGTACCTTGCGGTAGAGATTTCCCGGGCGACCGATGAGTCGATTCAGGATTCCCTGACAGAGGCATTGCTGAACGGCACTATCAAAGGTAAACAAATTAACATTATCAAGCGAATTATTGATAATAGAAAAAATGGAAATAAAGGTTCAACGAATAAAACATTCTCAACGAAGCGGATTCAAAAGAAATACTCTGCAGAAGAGCTCGCTTCAATGTATCAGAAAAGTTCAGATGAACACAAAGAAATTCAGGCTAAAGCACGGTACTCCCGTGAAACTCTCATGCTGGTAAAAGAAATATTCAGACAACTTACTCAGGATAGTCACTTTTGTGAATTATTGAATAAAAACAACATTACTGATATGCCTGAAATATTATCCCCTGCACGATAAAAAGAGAGAAATGAAATGATTAAACAATGTTTTAACAACCATTTTCACCTATATCCTATCGATATATTGTCGCCATCGAGATCGATTCCAGTTAATATCAGATCCAGTAATAAGTACAAACAAATACTGACATCAATAGCTGAAATAGGTTTAATTGAGCCTATAATGATTTTTATTACAGAAAACGGGGAACATAAAATTCTCGACGGACATTTACGTATCGAAGCTTTAAAAGACCTGGAGGTTACACATGCACATTGTCTTATTTCACCGGTTGAAGATACATATTCATATAACAAAAGGGTAAATCACTTGACTATACTTCAGGAGCAAAGGATGCTCCAGAAAGCGGTGGAATCTGGTGTATCAGTGGAAAAGTTGTGTGCAGTTCTTGGATTATCTCAGGGAATAATTAACACCAGACTCCGTATTTCCGAAGGAATTTCGAAGGAAGCGCTCGCGTTACTGGCTGATAAAAACGTATCGCAAAATGTCTTCGATGTCCTTAGAAAAATAAAACTCCACAAACAGATGGATTTTGTATCAACAATGGTAACATTGAATAATTTTACTAAAAAATTCGCTTTATCTATGTTACATGCCTTACCTGCTGAGTATTTGGTCAGAAAGCCAGATAATGCTCCCGACGATAAAGATATGATCAAAACGCTTGCTAGACTTGAAAAAGAAATGGCCGCGCTTCAGGTTGAAACGCAAGATATTGAAAATGAATTTGCTGAAAACAATCTCAACCTGATGGTTGTGAGATCATACATTGCAAAACTTCTCAGTAAAAATGAAATTATTCACTGGCTTTATGATAACAAAAGTGAATATCTGGACGTCCTTAAGAAGGTCTTGGGAGTTAAGCATCTGAACGAGGTTCAGCACAAGCAGTAATTCTGCGTGACAGAAAACTAGTGACATAGCTAACAGTCTGTGCTCGTCCTTCCGGAATATATCTATCCTGGATTTAAAAAGAGTATCTGTTACAGAATACCTGCTTTTAGCAGGCTTGTGGGGAATCAACGTGAATACAACTCTTAAAAATAGTATTCACTGCACATACAACCATGCATAGTATCTGGATGAGCGCCTGGACATGACGTAGTAGTACGCTGATTATATTGATGGGTTGGAAGGTACAAATACCGTAGCATAAAAGCTCAGCCCTTTAATGGGCTGAGTTCCAGCGTGTTTTTTCTTTTTTGTTAATTAACAAAACACTCTGTTGCTTCACTTAATCATATCAACGTTCTGGAAGCATTTAGATTGTCCGTTGTGATTCAATATTATCATCGCTATATATTTATTCTATACTTCTACTTTTTAAAAAGTGAAATTATCTTTTTTATTCCAGTCAATATTTTTCCATTAGAGGCCGGGATAGCAGTACTTCTATTGAATTCGCCATTATCAAGATTAGGCTGAATAAAGTCAGATGATTTTATTGCAACCTCAGCAACCTCAGCAACCTCAGCAACCTCAGCAACCTCAGCAACCTCAGCAACCTCAGCAACCTCAGCAACCTCAGCAAC
>NZ_JASEYC010000015.1:89395-120401 GCF_035064245.1 Citrobacter sp. R-1.5.2
CTCAGCAAGGTTTATTTTATTTTGATGAACAGTCAAATGTTCGTTGTTAATTTCATATCCAATTCGTGGTTCTTTTTCAATGTAGTAGTTTGTGTCATTGTAAGTTGCATCAAACTCATTCAAGAACACTATATAAATAAGTTTAAAACGATTAGTTTTAAATAAAAACTTATCAAACTCATCGGGAAAACCAAAGAAAAAAACATTAAGGTATTTGGTTGCTTTTCTCTTATCTTTTAATCCATTGTAATAGTCATTCGCTTCTCTCCGTTGCTTTTCATACTCATCATAGAAAAAGTTTTTTTTACTTTCATCCCACCCTGAAACATCTATTTCAAGTTTATATGCCTGCTTAGTACCTTTCTTTCTGGCTAAAAAAGTAAGGTAATAACAATCCGACTTTCTCTCCAGACGTATATTGGATTGGATTTTACCAAAGTAAATTGCCGGTTTGTTATATCTAATACCTTCTCTATAAATAATTAACTGGAAAGTATCTTTATAACTTCTAACCCCATAAGGGGGGATTGATAACAATTCATACCGATTATCACCATTAACGTAGTAGTCTACTACCGGTTTGATACTCGAGGAAGATACTGGATGTGCTTTATCCTCCGACTCTTTTTCATCATCTCGCACCCGCTGATCAGGCCCTCTTCTAGAAGTAACGCTCTTTCTTTCAGGTACATCGAGTCTCAGAAGAGATATAGCTAATGCCGGTGGTGAGTTATGCTTTTTATCACCTTTTGATTTATGCTTATTTTCATTCTTAGGATCATGAATCTCGCATCCAGGCTTATGATCTTCTTTATATCGGAAGTATGATTGATTTAAATTTGTTTCTTTGTAACTACATGGTGTAGCCAGTATCCTGCACTTGTCATAGGGGCATTCAAAGGTGGTTGTTCGTATATAGAGATCATTCATTCCCCTGAGATCATGACCGTGAACAATCTCACCATTAATAGAATCCTTTGCAATTGTCACACTCTCCCCTTTGATAAAATCAATCTATCATTAGATTCTAACTTCATATTTTAATTGAACAAAGTAATGGTATCGCTCGATGATACTGTCGATTGTTCAAGTAAATGAATCAGCGAATTCAAATTACAGGCAGCCTGTTGCGATTTCACTGCACCAACTACAGACGTTGCTTTTCAACCAAGAGAGCGCTGGCGAATGTACTGGTAGTGCGCCAGGCGCTCGTATTCAGTTCCCTATTTACAGGTATTTTCTCTTTTTTGCATCCAGTCTACTCAATGAATAAACGGTGAAAAAGCTCTGGTTAGTATTCTCCTTAATGGCTCAGGAACATCATTCCAGTCATCCCCCCAGCGCTGCGCTTCCTGAAATGCCTTAAATGGTTTTTCACTACCTGGAGCAGGATACCCCAGCAGATCCTCAACGCACTCTTCCAGCATGATAACTTTACTGGCGTCCCCAACAGCAGCAGCAATCGGAGCATTGAAAACCTCAGCTCCAGGAGTGCCACCATCACGATCATGGATAACAAAAAAATCGACATCCAGCGCGCTAAGATACTTCACCAGGCCGATAATTGCAGCCTTACCACGCGCTTTAACCAGTTCTGTTGATGCAAGTAACTTATTTCGCATCACTTGCGGCATTCTGCGGATAGCTTCCTTGATAATGACTTCCTCTGTATCGCCTTCGACAACAACAACCTTTCGGGTAAAAAAGATCCTCGATACATGATCATCCAGCTTAATCAGCATTTTTATCTGATCTTTATCATTATCCTGCAGGGCTTTAAATTTTTCTGTTACTGATAGTGGGTAGACAGTTGTATGCGAATTATCATAATGGAATCGGTTAAGTACTTGCCGGGGCTTCCTTGACAGGTCAATCAAATAAGGTGAATGTGTTGTCGCTATTATTTGTGACTGGCCATCTGACAGTTCATAAATCAAATCTCTCATCTGGTTTGCTGCACTGGGGTGTAAATATATTTCTGGTTCTTCAAACCCAATAATGAGACTTCTGGTTGCAGCATCATCCTTACCTTTTTTTCTCAACCATTGCTGCCGAAATCTCAGTAATCCAAATACAGCAGCCCGAATCATTCCGGTACCCTGATTTGACACGCATGTTCTGATGTTACTCGACATTTCAACCGAGAAGGAGGGGAGAAGTACGTTATCAGGGTCAGATAAATCAGCCGTAGCATATATCTTTGATTCAGGAAAAACTCCGCTTAATACACCGTTAAGCTCACCCATCATCACGCCAAACTCTGAAGTTTCATCTGCAGGATCTAATTCTTTCGCAAGTGCATTCAGGGATTCCTGCGCCTTTCTGTAATTTTCTGAATTACCACGCACATCTTTGAATAGTTCATTCAGCGTTTTCTGTAAGGCCCCCGTTTTGGTCTCAATTTCATGAGAAGCTGATTCTGCTGGTATTAATAAAAATGCAGGCAACCGGGACAGCACAACTCCAGCAATTCCACCTGGGTTTTTATCCCAAATTTCTTCATCATCAGAAACGTCCCATAATTCATCAATGAGTTTTAGTTTTTCTTTGTCAGCCGCATTTAGTTTTTTGGCTGGATCCGGAAAATATTCAGATATAAGTTCGGAATTAGCCCCTGCTTCAATCAGGTCAGATGCTCTGACTGCATTTTCAAAACGCGGGTTAAGTTTTCTTGAAAGAGACTTCAATTCAATGACGGCATCATTACCAGGCTCATATGTTTTTCTGTAGATCAGTGACTTTCCTGTTTCACCGCTATCCCCAGCATCATAATCGAATATCCTCCCCTTAAATCCCCTCCATTGCAATGCCTCATCCGGCACATTCCTGAATTCAGCCTCAAGTATAATTGACTCAGTTGCTATTTTATTTTCACGTGAATCATCAAGTTCACAATAGAAACAATCAACATCCATCTTCTTTTTATCCGAAAGCAACCATTCAACAGCTTTCAGTACAGAGCTTTTACCAGCATTATTAGCACCAATTAAAAATGTGGCATCGCCAAATTTTATTTCTGCAGACTGGATACGTTTAAACCCATTTACTTTAAGACTATACAACTTCATAAAAATACTCCCTTAATGAGATTCCTGTTAACCGCTCAATGATTTACATCAGTCACGATGTTTTTCCTGCGCCAGCATATAGACTTGAGCCCGGAGATGCTGCTCAGCCTGCTGAATCTGCTGCTGACGCTGCGGAGAGTCTTCAGGGAGCAGTTTCAACTGCCGAAGCTGTTCTTCCACCGGCACGGTCTGCCGGAAGCTTGTCAGCATCCCAAAGATCTGCGATTTAAGTTCACTGACGGTGATGTATTTTCCCTTCTGACCATCAAGTGTATTCAGTTTATCGGCAAGAGCCTGAAGCTGCATCATACCTTCATGCCAGCCGTTCGTTTTATCGGCAGGAAGTACTGATATATTAATCTGTTGTTGCCACTGTTGTACCAGGGTCTTAGCCTGTTCCGGCCACAATACCTGAACCTGTTCGATGAGTTTTCTGCTGTATGCAATATCCCAGTCAGGCGGCAACTTATCCAGGCGGGCAAGCTGCTGCTGAGTCTGTGCGATAAGGTCCTGCGGTAACGGAGTCCGCTGACGCAAAATCCCCAGTTGTTCAGACGTGAGAGGTGCAGGGAACGGAGCCAGTGAAGCTGCAAGCCGAGTCTGTAAAGGGTCTGGACGGTGAAGAATATGCCAGCTCCATACCGTTACTGCACTTACCACCAGCATGGTACACATCCCGGCGACTAAGGATTCCCATTTTTTTACCGGAGTGGGCACTGCTGCCAGCACCTCAACATTCGGCTTCTGTTCCGGTTGCGCGACATATACCCACTTCACTGCACTCTCTGGCGTATCTTCATCCGGACCACCAGCAAAGTCTCTCGTGGATGCTGTCGCAGCATTCATCACGGTGGCCGACAACACAATACCTGGCTGAATGTTCGACCCCGTGCTGGTTATGCCATCGCTGTTTTCCAGCCGGACAGCACTGTTGTGCATCATAGTACGCAATGTATCGAGCTGGCTCAGATGCTTAAGCTCCAGGCGCTGCAGTACCTCTCCCAGTCCGGTAAGTAGTTGCTCAGCCCGGTACAACTGGCTGAGGTCACAGTAATTCAGCGGCAGCGAGCGCATTCGTTGCTGCAGGCGCTGACTCAGACCGCTGAGGATTTCCATGCGGGCATGGACAGGCTGAGGCCACAGCGCCCCCCACTGATGACTTATCAGCGCCTCGAGTATCGTCAGCCCTTCATTGAGCCCGAATAAGCCGGCCAGTTGCGTACGCGCAAGCGTATACCAGGCTGCCGTTTGCAGTTCCACGCCGTTCTGCTCAAACAGTGAGAAACAGAGTTTTTCGGCATAACGCCAGTTCACATCCGGGCGAGCCGGATGTGTCAGCTTACTCAGTTCATCACGCAGGGTGGCATAATCCAGTAGCGTGCGCGGGTCTCCGCCGGTTTTGATTTTACGCGGGGTGATGTCATTCATGACCGGTTGTCCATTTGACGTATAAGGAGCGATTGAAAGTGATTGCTTATGCGGCTTCGCTTTCTGCATATCGGAGACTCTGCAGATACTGTAGCGCCACCGGGTCAGCAATATATTCAACCTGCCCATGGTGACGCTCAACCTCATCGATAATTTTGCTGAGTTCAACCCGGAAAAATTCCTTACGCAGGTTAACCCGGTTAATCCGGTAACGCTCCAGATGGTCGTGAAGTGTCTTTTCAAGCGCAGGAGCGTCATCGCAGGAAATCATAGCGTGGACGTCAAAATCAAACGGCACGGCTGCCCCGCTCAGTTCTTTCACACGCTCCATAGGCTCCAGCCGTCGGGTCATACCGATTTTGAAGACGTTTTCACCGAAGGAGCCGATATTCGAAATCACATACACGTGTCCCTGTTTCGTGAGCTGGGCCATAGATTTGGCGCGTTCATACTGCTGATGCACGTCCTGGATTTTCTGCTCCAGCTCCAGACGCTGTCTTTCCAGCTCTTCCCGGTGCGCACCTTCAGCAGCGAGAAGGGCTTCTTCCAGTAAACGCTGCTGCTCAGCAAGGCGTTGCTCCTCCTCTTCCGCTTCGCGCTGCTGCTGCTCCAGCTCATCCTGTCGCTGTTTCTCTTCCCGCATCTGACGCTTGAGCTCAGCCTGATATTCTTTTTCTTCCTGCGCTTTTTCCAGCAGGGCGACCTTATCCAGAAACTGCTGTTTTACGCCTTCCCAGTCGGCGTTATCCTCAAGTTCCAGAAAGGTGATTTTCTCGCTGATGGCCGCGTAAGCCTCTCTCTCCTTCCTGAGCTGGTCGTACTTACTTTGCCAGTTATTTACCGTGGTGCCGGAAAGCAGGGTTTTGACTTTGAATTTATACGCGGAGTCCACAATACGCTGCAGTGCGCGGGAGGCTTTGTTTCTGGCATTGTGAAAGTCATCCCACTGGCCGGAAAGCTGTTTCTTTTCCTGATACAGACCGCGAGCTACTTCAGTACTGACAGTTTCCTCAAAGGCTTTATTTTTCTGTGCCAGGTCCGACACGGCCTGTTCAAGCTCCGCTGTTTTCCTCCGAAAGCCCCGGTAAATGAAAACCCGCATTATCAGCGCAACGGCTATCAGTAAGCCAAAGAACAGACCGATGATTCCGGCCGGATTCGACACAGACTCAATAAATCGCTCATTAAGATTGATTAATGCTCTTACCGCGACATAAACACCCCAGGCAATTGCGCCAAGAATAACCAGGATGATACCTGCTGCATTGTCATCTTTTTTTCTTCTTGCCATGTTTTATTTCTTTCCTTTCTTATGTTTACCCTGACGATTTAATATGAATAATGGGAAGAGAATCTTTTCCATATCGAATTAATACTGATTCCCAGAGCAAATCGGTAAATGAGTGTATCCGGGCTTGCTGGCCATATAGAGGGGAGCGCATGTGGGCTGTCGGGGTTGGGTACTGACCGACTCGTCGTTTTCTGCAACACTTTGCGGCTCCTGCTTTTTCGCAGTTGTCACTTTTTTCATTTTAGCTTTGCGAGTGGAAGTAGACGGTCTTAACGGATTGCTGGCTTCTGAGGAACCATACCCGGAACAAAATCGTTTCGACTGACTCAGACTCCCGTCATTACAGACAAAGCTGCCATCCGAAGTGCAGTGCGCTATACCGCCTTTTGAACCTGAGCAGGGCTGCCTTCCACGCGTAGCATCGGCTTGTGCCGTAAACAGTACCCCTGAGACCAGAAGAAAGATTAATTTTCTCATTTCCATATCCGTTATTTATTTCGTTATTTTATTTCTCTGTTCTCCGTCAGCCATTAACTGTTTCGCCAGGTAATTATGCAATGACAGACAGGCAAACAAACTATTACTCATTCCGGCTCCGCTATGGAAGAAGCGCCAGAATCAAACCAAAAAATATGCTCTCATCAAAACTCTGCCCGGAGGGGGATAAAGCACCAGGCGGAGTAAAGGTCCAGTTGTTCACCGTGCCTGACCGCATAAATAATCGCCCCAGAGGCGTCACGAGTCTTCCATTATGGAAGGTCGCCTCCACGCACCCGGTTACACCCTGACCATAAAGGAATACCGGCACAAATTTTACAGACCGGTCGTCGATACGCAGAACGAGAGCATCAATATCAAATACTCTCCCCTCAACCAGCAGGTCCGTAACAGATGTACTGTACGCCTCCACGCTCAGTCCGGTACTTTCCAGCCACGCGTCCATCTGCTCCTGAAGTTGAGTCATTCGCAGACAAAACTCTGCAATATCGGCCTGAGTCTTGCTGACAGATGCAGCCGGAGCAGACTGTCTGGTCTGCAGTTTTTCGAGAAACTGTGATTTTACTGACATGGTGTTATCTGACCTTACAGGCGGGTTGCTGTGCTGAGATACTGCTGTTGCTTCAGATGTCTCAGCATCACTCGTCCCTCGGGCATAAACTCGGTGCCATAGCGTACGAGGCCAATGCCCTTCAGCTCAGCATCAATGGCATAACGCAACTCACCGGGGGCGTTTTGCTCCAGCAGGACGACAGTAATTTTTTTCAGACGCGGCTCATATTTGAGCAGGACGGCAGACAGGGTCCCCATCAGCTCATGGGCCGTACCCGGCATGCCTTGCAGGATTTTGGTCATATCCGGCAGGCCATAATCCGGCAGATGCGCCAGCGTGCCGGCGCGACAGTTGAGGATGCGCTGCATGTTATCCAGTACCGAGAGAATGGCCTGGTTTTGTTCACTGACCTGATGGAGATCGAGGCCAACAGTGAAGTTGCCGTAGAGCGTTTCATAGAGTGAAGGACGGGAGGATTCACTCATCTTTTAGCGCCTGCAGGGTCAGTCGGTTGTTCCCCGCCTCAATAACGCGGGCTTTATCCGGATCAAGATCATCGCGGCTCAGTACCACCCGCCAGGTGTTGTTCACCTGGTCCGGTGACATAAACATGCCAGCTACTGCCACATACTGCGCACTCTCTTCCATCGGCATATCAACCGTCACTGCCCCGCCCGGCTGCAGGCGGATATCTTTCTCAGCTACCAGGTCTGCTTTAATGGCCTGGCTGTCCGCCTTGAACAGTGACGGGTAGTCTGTCGTGTCAAATGTTTTCCGGTCTTTGAGCTGGTAAATACGCACTACTGTGGACAGTGCCACGCCACCCGCATTGCTGTTGACGGCCTCGCGGGCGTGAATATCCAGATGCAGGTTTTTTATCTGCTTATAAAAAATCGATTTGGTCACGGCAACAGTGCCGTCTGTCACTTTTTGAGTCAGCCCACAGCCCGCCAGTATCAGTGTGATACCAACGGCCAGCGCAGCCAGAGGAAATTTACCAGCGGTAATCGCCATCTTCATCGGTCTCCCTGCGGTGAATATTTTCCTGTACCCGTTCATAGCGGCCAAGATTGATGGTTATAGTGTTGGGGTGCGTTACTGTGTTCGCCGCATTCAGCGGCCGCATCACAGCGGTGCGGCCCAGTTGGACTGCTCCGGCGTTGGGTTTAGTGCTCATTGTCGCGTCCGGAAGCAGGCTACGGTCGACACACAGCTGCAGGCGGACATCCAGGCGAGACCCAAGATACACATGCAGCAGCGCCATTAAATCCGTGTGAAGCTCCCCGCCCGGTAACCAGCCCAGCACTTCTGCCGTGTCAGTGGTGACCAGTCGCATCAGTATCTGGCTGTTCACGTCGGTGGCATAGTTGCCCATCACCGGGCGGTTTGTCAGGGTGACGGGCTGGCTGACGCTCATGGTCAGCGGCTTCTTCAGCGGCACACGGCGTTTGTCGTGGTGCCAAATTTTCGCCTGCGTGTTGGGTGCCAGCAGGCGCACCAGCGAGGCCATGCCTTCTGCGGTTCGTCCGGGCAACAACATGACCGGCAGCAGTGACAGAAAGCGCGAAGCCGGGGTTGAGATACTGTCCGTACAGCCTTCAATACCGAGTCCGGCCAGCCCCAACAGGTACTGCGAGGTTTTGTCCTTACCGCCTTCTTCGAAAGTCGCCGGATATGAATATTTACGCCAGATACGGTAGTACTGAGCAATCAGCCGGTGGTTGAAGATATCGAGGAAATCCGCGGTGGCCTCATACCCTTCCCGGCGCTGGGTGATGTCATCGATATAGTGCGTTGGCAGAGGTGACTCCACGCCGTAGAGCCCCATAAAGGTGGTACGGATTGTGGGTGGAAGGTGCGGATGTTCAGGTAGCTCTGCCCCTTTGATCTCAGAGGCCGGAAAACCCATGCCCGGATGGGGCCGAAAACGTACCGGTTCATGACGTACCTGCCAGCTGCTGCCGATAACCGGTTTATCCGCCTGGCTCTGCTCCAGTAACTGGCAGAAGCGATAAAAGTTCATATACGGCAGGTACTGCCGTAACTGCGCCATCAGCCGGGCAGGCGTGGACTGTGATTCTCTTTCCACCGGATGCATTTTCCTTCTGGCTGAACGATGAGGGTGAGCTGGTTGAACTGGTTCATATCGGCATACAATGCAAAGAACCGGTTAAGCATTTCACCGAACAAATGAATATCGCCCTCACCGGTGAAACCATTACTGTCGAGGGTCACTTCGATATCCAGCCCGCGCAGCAGAAAGCCCTGCTCAAAACGTTGCAAGCGGTGGTGCTCCACATGCAAAATCGCCTCCAGACGCCGGATGTTCAGTTCATCTTCCTGCCAGTTATAAAGCGCCAGCGTCCCGCGCAGCACTTCGGCGGTGCTCATCATGTTCAGGAAACCGGAGCCGAGGTGGCTCAATACCCGCCAGTGGAAACGGTCTTCCGCTGGAGGATAGACAGGCAGCGTGGGCTTGCAGAGGTTACACACAGAAAGCTGCGTATCCACCACCTGCTCGCAGCGATCCAGTAGCGTGCTCTGCAATGCCCGACGCGGCAACTGGCCGTTAGTACCGGTGATTTGCAGCGACACGGCTTCACGTTCAAATAACCGGTCATTTTCCCACTGATGTCCCCCCAGGATAAGCCAGGTATCATACAGCCCGGTCACGCTGCGTTTCACTCGGGTATGGTAGTAGCGCGGTGGCGCATGACGACGCATCATCCCTCCTTTATGGCGGAAGCTGCTGAACGGCACGTACTCCGCATCGTTGGCCCGGTTGGAGCCGGTAACCGAATCCACCGAGTAAATCTCGGTATGCCCGTCCTGCAGCCGCTTAGGGCGCAGCAGGTACTCACTTTCAAGCCCGGTGATAGTGAGCGGGTCCGCCTCCAGGGTGAACAGGTTAATCACCGGCACACAGTGCAGACGAACCGCCTCATCGGTGATCGGCAGGTCTGATGGCCACGGCGTACTGAGCACAACTTCAATATCGAAGTACTCCACTCCGGCAGGCGGCGTAATACCGTCCAGGCCATTGAGGTGGACAAACATAAACTTGTCGCGAAAGGTGAAATACTCCAGCAGCAGCTGGTAGCCACTGAACGCGGTATCACCTTTTGGCCACAGCCCATCCTCCTCCGCAAATCCTCCCGGCGAGAAGTACCCGTCAAGGCGTATGCGGTCGGTCTGGCCGGGCAGGCGCATGTAGAGTGCCGCCTGCCGTTTGGTCAGCATCAGATGCAACTGGCTGCTGACGGGGGCATCTGCACCGAGATACAGGCTCAGGCGACTGAGATCAGCACTGGACCAGTCAGCCTGGCTACTGCAGGTAAAGCGCATCCGCAGCAGAGAGCGACCATCGGGTTCGGTGGTCATAGTGATGCCAGAAACGCTCAATGGATTGATCATCACATCCTGCGTGGTGCGGTATCGACACACTGTGTTCTTCGGCCCCATCGGGCGGGAATACACTTCCAGCCCCGCAGGCACGACTTCCGCCATTTTCATCTCATGAAAAGACGGGGTGAGTGCCACTACCGAAAGCGACGGGATGGTGCGCAGATAGTGCGGCCAGAGCATGCTAACCAGTCCTTCGGTGAGTTCTGGCAGGTCATCGTCTATCTTTTCACGCAACCGCCCCATTGAGAAAGCAAAGCCTTCAAACAGACGTTCAACGTAGGGATCGGGGGTTCCGGCCTTATCCAGATCAAGCATCGCGGCACGGTCCGGATGGGCCCGGGCGAATTCTTTGGCGGCTTCACGGAGGTAGCGCATTTCTGCGTCGTAATAACGCAGGGTCAAATCTTCCATTTATTTCTGTTCCTGTGGATTTAACCGCAAAGCACGGCGGCACGGGCGGGTTTCATCCGGCTCGTTTTCAGCAAACCTGACTATCAGCCGCAGCGCTCCGGTGGTGCGCATCGCATCGATCCTGGCCACTTCCGGGTACAGGGAAAGCGAGTCGGTCATACGCGATCCTGCCAGCCATTCCAGTGCCGTCTTACGGCTGCGGTCACGCTGCGGGTGCAGCCAACTGTCCCACTGCGCCACACGCTCACAAGTGGTGGCAAGCAAGGGAGCCTGTTCTGCCAGGCAGGCACTGAGCAAGGCATTAAGCGTACTCATCAGTACGCCTCTCTGTCGTCACTGGCCGTATCTGTCGCTGGGTCTGATGGTACGATCCCGGTGGTGCTGAAGATGGTTTCCGGGAGGCGGAAATTACGCAGATTCAGTAGTGCCAGTGGTCCCTCTCCAGCTTCGGTTCGCAGGGTATAATTGAGCGTACGGCCGTCCTGTACCTTCCAGCTCAGGCTGTAGCTGCTGCCGACACCCGGGTAAGCACTGACGGCGGCTTTATCGAGCAGTCGGATCCAGCCCCATGCACCTGGAATGTCGGCGTACTGGCGAGTGCCAGCCTGAGTGCTAATCCAGCTCAGGTTCGCCCCCGGAGCCTCTGTATCCGCAGGCCAGGCGAAGCGCTTCCACGCGGGCATCTGGTTCACGTAGGTCAGCCTCTGGCTGTCGATAATCATGTCCGTCTGCATCACACCATCGGCAGTGCCCGGGCGCAGTTCGAAGTTCATGCCGGCATTACCTTCGGTGAAGGCGACATCCGAGATATGACTCAGGGTGTTGATGGCATTGAGGAACGCTGGGTTAAAGGCCAGTCCCTGAGAGTTGATGCTGTCCGGCACCCAGTGGTTGCCCTCTTTGTGCAGCACGCCTTTGAGACGGGTCTGCAGGAACTGCGCGATGCGCCCGGAATCCGCGTTAAGGTATTTAGCCAGCAGCGGCAGAGAAACATCGCTGCTGGAATTGTTAAACGGATAGCGTCCACCAAAGGCACTGTTCCATTCAGCCACCACCGCCTTCTGCCACTGGGTATTGAGGCTGTCGGCCGCCGGGGTCAGCACCTGCTGCCAGGCCTGCTCCATTGGGGTCACAAACACCGTGCGCCCAAAGCCGCTCCACTCCTGCCCCAGACCGGCGGCAATCAGGCTGCCATAATCACGGGTCTCCGTCAGATCCACGGCTTTGCCCTGGAATACCGTCTGAGCAATGGTCTGGGTCATAGCCTGCGGGTCGGCGGCATTGGTCACCTGCTGCAGGCGCAGACGCACCTGTGTCACGCGGGTTAGGTATGACTGCAGGCTCTGCTCCTGGGAACCCGTACGGCCTTTGTCCATCAGCGCCAGCACCGGACCAAAGGTCGCATCCAGCGGACCATGAACGCCGGCACTCTGGTCAATGGCAGCCTGGTTGTCACCACCGAGCAGATTTTTCGCTGATTTCACCAACGAATCCGAAATCGCCTCCCCGCTCTGCCCGGTGCAGCCCTGCACGTTAAGGGTATTCATCAAGGCGACCAGAGGTGACTGGCGCACATCGGCCATCAGGGTCAACTGGTCAATGGAATCTGACAACGTCGCGGCCTGGTTCCAGCGCAGACTGTTGAGGAACGCCAGCCAGGCCCCGCTAAAGTCCGCGAAGTAGCGTTCCGTCAGACGTTTTTTCAGCGCTTCCGGGGAGGTCTCATCCTGTGTACTGACCTGACGCTTGCTGTCAGTGAGCACCCAGTCGAGCTCATCCCGACGCGCCTTCACCACCTTTTCGATGGCTGGCTGCACGGCCTGCTCCCAGGCCTGCCGGGTAAACATGCCTGGCACGATTTCGGTGGTGCTGAACAGGCGGGCAGCATCAGTATCCCCGGTCATGTCTTCGAGACGCATATCGACATACAGGTGCGCCACCTGCGAGAGCATCTTCTGATAGAGGGTCGATTCGCTATTCCGCACGCCCATCAGGCGAACCAGAAGCGAACGCGCCTGGCTGACCATGCCCTCATCAGCACGGAGCTTCCACTCCGGATGCATCACCAACTGCGTACCATAGAATGACAGCAGCGACGGAGCCATCCCTTGCCAAACGCCGTCTTTCACGCCATCTCGTCTTGGCCAGTCGTGCAGCAGCGCCGAACTAAACCAGACCGCATCCATGTGTTCCGGACGCGCCAGCATCAGGTAGAGCTTAAGCTGGTCATAGGTGGTTTTTGCCATCTGCTCACGCCGCGGGCTGCCCGGTGGCAACGCATTAAAGGCACTGAGCTGAGCCAGCAGGTGAACAGCGGCGGCATCACGCAGCAAAGGTTGTGCGCTGTCCTGATAACGTGGCCACAGTGCCGCCAGCAGCCCAGTGTTCTGACTCAGCCCGGCCTGCTCATACCACGGCACGCCATGCTCAGCGCGGTATTGCAGACGGGCCAGGGTTTTCTGGAGTTCAGACAGCGCATGCAGCCGCTGCTCCAGCGGCTGATTCTGTCGGGCGGCAAGTGCGGCCTGAACATTTGCACTGTCAATCTGGCTGCGGTTGGTGACATATGCGATGCACATCCACGCGGCCCAGCCCACCATTGTCAGGGCGACAGCAGACCCACACACTTTGCGCCATGGAATACCCGGCTTGCGCGGACGCAGTCCGACAGGGAGCATCCGGACAGACTCAGGCAGAACATCCCAGCGCTTATCCATGCCCCAGTGGTGCTTCACGGCACGTTCGGCACCAGCAGAAAGCTGACTGAATACCACGCCGGCCAGCGGCAGCGGACGGTATGGATTGAGCATTATCGACAGCGGCGCAATCACGCTCTGTGGCTCGCGGATGAGCTGGTCGGCCAGCGTCAGCAGGAAGTTATGTTTCACCTCACCGCAGGTCTGCTGTAGACCTTGTAAAATCAGTTCCGGCGTCAGGGTGGAGAGTTGCTCTGCCAGCCCTTCGGTACGGCAACCGGCAGGCAGCAGGCAGCCTGTCGCCTGCACAATGCGCCCTTCCGGCTTACCGGCGCGCGGATGCAGGGACCAGACATACAGTGGGAGTTTCCAGCCAAGCGCTTCCATACGCGCACTAATGGCATGAGAGAAGGAATCCATGGTGCTTTCAGACGGTACCGGCAGCGGCTGTTCCAGGTCTGATGCTGAGAGCTGGTCAAAAGCTGAAGTGACCCACACCAGTCCATCTGCCGGGCGACGGCGCAGTTTACGCAGTGCGGTCAGCCAGGCACTGTCCGCTGGCGTATTGAGGTCACCGCCCCACAGCAACAGTGTGCCGCGGTCTTCCTGCCAGAACTGAGTTGTAAGGCCCGGAGTCAATTGCTCCACTTCAGCGGCAGTGCCGGTTATCAACAGGATACGGGTTTTACGTCCCCAGCGCCGGCCGTAGAGGTTACGCATGGTGTCACGGACGGTATCAACGGTGACATTGCGTGGCGGAGTCCGGGCAACTCTTGATTCATCAGAAGGCAACGCATTGTTCTTCTGTTCCTGCCAGCGATGATACCTTTCCTTCATAAACCGGAACATGAACGGCGTATAGAAAACAATCAGCAGGACTATCCATACGGCAATGAATGCAAGCACTTGCATCGGTCGGGTATCAAGGCCATGCGAGGGGCCGAAATGAAGGATCAAGGCCACTATAATCGCTGAGATGCAGGCTATTATGCCGGCAAGCCCCCCTCTGCTCCATGTACTACCCGGCATCATTATTTTTACTCCCTGAGGTAACAGTACTGACAAAACGATCAGTACCTGAGGTAAACAACCCTAAAACAGGTTTGTTGCTGACGGACACGATATCGGCCAGTAATGAGGCTAGAAGCCACGCACTCCCGGCCCCTGGAATTCCGTTATATTTTTCCAGTACATCAATTTCCTGGGGCACCCACGGTGTCAGATGTGATTGAGACGCGGTCATTAGATCAGCAAACCCGTCATTCCAGTGCCCGTAATCACAGAACACGTTTGACGTCTGACAGGCGATCGTTTGTGTTTCGAGGAACAACCCCATATCAGCCCTGAAATTTGTCATGTCCAGCGGCATCGGTCGCAATATGCGGGCGGAGTGTGAAAGCTGGTATTTTTCAGCAACATCATCGCTGGTAAGTACCATCGCTGCGAGTGCATCGGAATACTGTTCAGCACCCTGACTCTGCAATATCAGGATCAAATCAATATCGAAAACGGGATTTTTAAGGCGCTCCTCGAGCCAGTCAAAAGAAAGGGCTTCACAACATGAGATCGAACCTGTTAGCTCACGCCCAAGATAAATTTTCCCCCATGATTTGCGAAACCGGGTCTCGAAGTCTGACGAAATCATGTCGCTCACAATGGTGACGTTGAATGGTACTGTCGCAGGCAACATTGATATCGCCTCTTGTACACCGGCCAGTCCCATTTCGAGCAAGGAGGTGGACGTCGTCGATTTCGCATCAAAATGGCAGGTCAGTGAAAGAAATTGCGGAGCATCTGCAGCATCTGATTTAGCAATGGCGTCAGAGGTCACTCCGGAAGGTAGCAGTATGCTGCTTCCAAGTACGGCCAGATAGCGTCCAGCCCATGCTTCCCACTGTTGCTGTCCGTATTCAGCCTCCTTCTGCAAAAAATGATGTTCATTGACTGTTCTTCCCCACAGCCACCCCCGCAAACAAAAAAGGAAAAACCAGCCAAGAACCGGGCTGGATACCAGCCACCAGATATTGAATACAGCCAGTGCGTTAACCATGCCTGACGCATGCAGAATAAACAGCAAAATACCCACAACCGCAGCAATACCACCTGCCAACAGCCATCCCATCAAAGATGGCTCAGGAGGCAACACCATTGTTGTTGCTTTCGTCCTTTCCCAGCCCATTGATTATCCTACAGTGCTGTTCTGAGCACTTGAAATTACAGTACAACCGCACTGACATTTGCAGCCATCGACCACAACAGCCCGCCCGTTAAATGTCCGGTGCGGTGATCCTTCCACGATAGGATTAGTTCCATGCCCTTCTACCGGGCAGTTGACCATATCACCCACTAACGCGGCTTTTTTCCCGTCGACAGTAATATTGGAAGAGGCGGAGATCACTTTTCCGCCATGAGAAGTTTTGTCACCGATCAATACGATGCCATTGGACATAATTAACACCTATATTTATTTAGCAGTTACCGTGCATTGATCATATTAAAATCAGGAAGTTAGGATGGTGGCGATAATGACTGACACAACTAACAATAAAGCACATTAGCGAGCAGAGGAATAACTTATTTATAAGTTTATCCACAGATTAATCCTTTAATCTGTTTACATCAGGGTGAGTTGTTCCATCAGACACAACCGTTCCATCAGGGTAGATAATTTTATAAAATGCTCCAGCTTTATGCTCTTTTGGAGCAATCATCTTAACAAGTTTAGATTCATCAAGAGTTGGTTTAAATACAACCTGAATATCTTTAGCAGAAGAAACCATCTTTATTTGCATAAAATCTTTCTTACCAAATAAATTCAACATATTGTTTTCACTAATGCGTTTATTGTCTTGTACCAAGGGATAGTACGCAGGAGATAAAATAAGTTCAGAATTTTCAGATACTTTAAATAAACCATTTTTAGTTGCATTGTCATCAAACGCAATTGTTGCGCCAACTGCAGTCCCCGGAACTAACCCCTTCCCCAGGTGAGTAGCATCAATATATTCAATACCCAAATTGAATTCACTCAGTTTCCAGTTACACTTACTGCCGCCATCTTTTGCTATTTTTGCAATCCATACACCGGATGAGTCCTTTTCCTGAAGCGGTATTTTTATTGGATTGAGTCCCACTTTCTCATAATGTTGACCATCTCGCATACTCATCAACTCACGCTTGCACGTTGTTGATACATACAACACTTCAAGAGGAAAAGGCTTTGTATACGCAGAAGGATTTTTAATCTCAATACTAACCCAATCAGAATTCGATGGTGGTGATAATGTTCTGTCAGTTGCTTGAGCGCATCCATTTAGCAATAAAGCAAACTGGATTAAGACGAATGAATTTAATATCTTATACATTTTCTATGTCCTCTTCACCATAATGGCCAAATCTTTTAAGAGCATCGGAACCGGATGCGGCAGAGATGGTTGAACTAAGCGAATTTTCTAGCAAATCCTCGAGCGAAAGAAACTTTTTATTCCTGTCAAACTCATTCTTAGGGATTTCACCTGAATAGTGGTCCATTTGTAAATTAAAGGATGCTACTTTATCGGCATGCTCAGTGAAGGCCTTTCCATCGCTTAACCCTTTTTCATAAGCTAACCCTAACAATTTATTATTTATATAGGGCATATATGATGTCAGAAGATGATTTCCAACATTCGCAGGAATCCCTCTATTTGGATTCATGCTTTCGGGGAAAAATTCTTGAAGTTCTTCCTTATTTAGTGAAGCTTTAAAAGCCTTTTGATCTTGCCCGGATTGCTTGGCTTCCTGAAGCGCCAGCGAAGGAACAAGATAAAGCTTAACCTTTTCAGGAAGCCTTGCCTGAATGGTCATGCAATTTCTTGGGTAAGGAAGTTCAATACTACATTGTTGCCACTTTCTACTTTGAGTTGTGGTTAAAAATGCGACCGTATTCCCATGGTGCCAAAAACAGTCCCCCCACTCTACGATTTGCGAGGCGGTAAGTTCAACGACAGACCATAAAAAACCAAGCGTTGTTCCCAAAGGCCCCCATAATTTATATAACTGATTATCCAGGTCAGCTTCAGGCGGAACCGATGGCACTGGATCTTGATCATTTACATGCCGATAATGAGTAATACTTGATAATACATCAACAGCATTTTTAGTGAACGTTCTGGGCATACCATAAGTATAAAGAAGTGGTTTACTTTCCTTTAATTTTGCAGAGTGGATTAACGCCAGCGCTCCTCCTAAGCTATGGCCACAAATGAACAAATCCCTACCTTCAATTTTATTGCTAAGTTCATTAAGCTGATTTTCAAACATTCTTTCAATTAAGGTATAACCAGCCCAAAAACCAGTATGCACTTTCCCAACAGGAACTAATGAAGTACATTCAGATTTGATATTGCAACTATCGGACTCTACTGGTCTGAAAGAAGCATCAGTTATCCCATCAGTCAGACTTGCAGTCCCACGCCATGCTATGACTATTTTATTGTTGTTGTAGACATAATAAAGCTGCGTATCTCCTTCAGGATCATCAGCTTTGGTCGAATCAATATCTATTGGAAGAAAATACCTATCAGAATACGGCACATCAACAACTAAAGCATTAATAGTCGATTGACCAATCTTTCTGGATGGTATCGTCGACAGGTCCTGACATTTATTAATAAAATACTTCGTAATGATATCTATATCATCATATGCTAAATCAGAGGCCAACCCTAAATTGATGGTATTGGCCATAGAGTAATCATTCTGGTGATGGAGCACTAGATCCCAGGCTCTGAACGGGCATATTTCAATCACATGGCGTTTTTCAAGCTCATTTGTTCTGACCTTAACACCCTGAAATGAACTGCTGTTCGGAAAATGGAATAAAGGTAGCTCTTCCCCTTCTCTTAGTTGCAAATCAGGTTTCTGATGGCATAGTTCGCCCAATACCGCATAGTGCCAGATATAACCCTTCTCTTCTGCACCGGGGCGAACAACAGAATCATTTTCCGCATCCCTGCTCACACGCAAGGCACGTTTTTCCATTTCCGTAGCCAGCTGATTGCCATCTAACGTCAACCTCAGTTCCAGCCCATGCGGCATATCGACTCTGATTAGCCCGTCAGCATCGCTCTGACCAGAATAAGTGAATCCCTCCACCGGCCCGGAAACAGGATGAGCGCTTTCCATAGTCCATGGCATATTCGCCACTGGCTCATTCTGTTCATCTACAAGTTGGAATTCTACCCAATACGGTTTCTGCTTTCCCGCTGTAACTTTTGCTTCTGTATGCGTCACAGATGTCACTAATGAACTGCCTGCCATAAACATCCCTCCTTGTCCAAGTTTAATAACAAACTTATTGGCTCTCTTTTCTTGTTAGATAAAATGTTCCAATCTTTATTATCTCTGAGATGAACACAGCAGCAAGAAATATCACTCCAGCCTTGATTGACATAGATTTAAACACCCATGGCAATATTGATATAGAAGGAATCATGAAGAACAACCTGAATGGCGTTTGAACATAGACTGTCCAATTTGCATACTTCCACTTTTTTAAGAACATTACAGCAGAAAAGATAATTGATATGTTAAGCAGTAACGAGAAAGAAAAAAGGATTAGCGAATACACTCCTTGCTGCGGATAGATATCGCTAAAAGATAATATATCATCAACTAAAGGAATTCGGCCCTGAGAGATATTCAACCAACCAAATCTGACAATGTAAAAGAGGTCAAACATAGCCCAAAAATACAATACACGATTCCGCTTTAAGAAAACTTTCATTTACTTCCCTCATAGACATCATCAGCGGTAGTTGGTTGCCAGTGCCACGACTGGCCTGTAATAGCCCAGGCATCGTCACCTTCCAGGAAAGTTTGCGTTACTTTTCTCTGCTCTCCATAGCGATGAACTGCTGATTTTTGACATTTCTCGTCGGCGGCATCAGATGGCAAAGGCTGCCATTCCTGAATTTTATCTCTCTTCGTATTCATATAGTCCTTTCCTTCAGAACCAAAAACACGTCCTTCATCTCCCATAGAGGTTAAGCGATTGATTGCCATAATTGCAGTATTTTTCAACCCATGATAATCATGATCAATCGTAACCCAATGCCCAGGCCCTTCATCCTTTTGCTCACGTGGAAATTCAATGTTTACGTTGCCAGGCATCGATGTGTAAAGCGGTGTGGTCCTCCCTGACGAGTCAGATATTCCTTCAAATATCTCACCATCAGGAGACGTTACTTTATAACTGGTGAATGGTTTGATATCCCCTGATTCAGGATCGGTAACAGTAAACGTTCCGCCATACCCTTTCGGGAAAGTCACTGGTGGTGTATCTAAACTGACAGGACCGGTCTGATTAACATTGGCCGCTTTCAGCAAAATATTCCCCGGACATCCCAGTTCAATATTCCCACCGCTAAGCTTTATATAAGCGCCACCGCAACTTAAAATCAGTTCCTTGCTGGCATTCACCTTCACGCTTCCCTGACCACTGGCGACAGTGATGTCCTGTAATGCTGAGACATTCATGGCATCAGCTTGTGCCTGAATATCAACCGTCCCTGCCCCCGCATACATTTTCATTCCTGCAGCCTGTGCAAACAAACTTACAGCCTCGCTTGCCGCTACAGTGAACGATTGCCCGGCGCTGATATCGGTATTTTTACCTGACATGAGGCCAATACTTGCCCCGCCTGAAGCAAGCCGGACAGCCTCAGGACTGAGAATGCCTATACCAGCAGGTGCACTGGCCAGCATTCCTGGCATTTTCAGATATTTCAGAGAGCTGTTTAGCGTCTTTTGGCTGTCGATGTCAGACACCGTTGCCTTCGCTCCTTTCGCTGCAGCCTGCAGGCTTCTTGCCAGCGTGAGTGCCTGTTCCAGTTGTTCTACGGCCCTGTCCATTTCAAGCATTTTACTGCCGACGTCAGGCTGAGCATCTGCAGTAAGCAAAACACCCTTTCCACCACGAACGCTGACCCAGTCGTTAGTGCGCAGCTCCGCCCCCTCGCCACGAAGAACCCTGGAAGCATTGACGTTGTGCCCTAAATTGAGTTGGGTTTTACCTCCGTACTCCGTACTGAGCTTGATATGCTCTTCACCACGCTTGTCCTCCATCCGCAGCTTGTTCAGTCCCGCGGTCCTGACAACGTTACGCGTGCTGTTGGCTTCTGTGACGTGGTCTACGTGGCGGGAGTCGTGCATGGCATGGGCGATATACGGACGATCCGGATCACCCTCATGAAACGCAATGGCGACTTCAGTGCCCTGTATCAGCGGGAAGTGGAAGCCGTATTTGTCCCCACCGTAAGGCTTGGCAAAACGCACCGGCATACTTTCCATGCCCTGACGTTTGTCATCACGGTCGGCATCAAACTTCACCCGGTACATGCCGGATGCATCCTGCCAGGCGTAGATGTCGTTATCCTTGGCGCTGGTCACACGCGCCATCAGCGTGCCGCTGACCACCGGGCGCTTTTTAGCGGCAGGACGCCAGCACCGGTTCTCGTAGTACGGCATCCCCTCCCACATCACGCTCAGGGCATCTTTACGGCTGGCTATATAGCCCGTGCGGGTAATGATAATGCCGTTGTCCGTTTCTGATGGCAGTGTCGGCAGTACAACGCGTTCACTGATGGTCAACACCTGGGCCGGAGAAAGCAGGGCATCATTACTGCAGCCGCTGATAGTCGTCTGTCGTGACAGAAAACGCTCATGTTCAAGGCGTGCCCAGAAGTTGCCGGTTTCCGCTAAAGGTGTGATTTTATCGCCACGTTCAAGATGACGCGGCAGGTAGTGATAGACCTCACCGTAGGTAACACCGTCACCATCGCCACGGGTCATGTCCGCCGGTACAGAGGTCAGAACATTCTGGGCTTCACGGTGATTGTAATCACTGGCGGTAACATTACGCTCGACCACGTTCTGTCGGACGTTAACCCCCCATACCGAGTCAGCAGCATTATCACTCATCCCTGACGGACTGCTGAGTGGCAGAGATTTACCAAACGTCCATGCGCTCTGCTTGTCTGCGAAATGCACCACCTCGGTATGGGTATCGGGCTGCAGGGTGAAGAAATAGAATATCCCCACTTCGGCCAGAAGACGCTCAATGAACGCGAGGTCATTTTCCTTGTACTGGTTAATCTGTTCACGCTTCGGATAGTCGGCTTTGAGGGTGAACTCATACTCCCAGCCTTTCAGGCCATGCTCCTGCAATACTTCAGCGACGACTTCCGGTACCGACTTATTGACAAAAAAGCGGTGGGTACGGAATTGCTTGCGCAGCAGAGACAGGAACGGCTCAATAATAATCTGGTATGTCGCCTGGTCACGTGAGCCACTGATACGCTTAAAATGCGTCACCACGCCATGCACCACTTTCTGCCCGGTCAGCCCCATCAGTGGCCCTGTTCCCATGGTCAGCGTGGCAGGCCTGGTCAACAGTTGCGCTGAACTGATATTCTGATCGCTGCTGGTGAACAAGATGGTGTAGTGGTAAAGCTCGCTCATGAACTCTTTACCGGTAAAAGTCTCAACATCCAGTGAAGCCGTACAGGATGGAATGTCGAGACGATAGCGGTTCAGCCCGCTTTCAGTTAATGCAGACAGGGTGTTCTTCAGCGTATCTGTTAGACTCATGATATTGACTCCATGGGACAACCTGCTGTCCATGACATTGTTGCCGACAGGCAAGTAACAGGTTTAATCAGGGGTACTCAGCGAGTACGAAAAAGCATGATTACGGCTCCATCCCCGACAGCACAGGCGAGGGTTCTAATCAGCAACACGGCCATTTCAAAATTATCTACCGCATATTCCCTTCGCCACTAATGGGAATAAAATGCTTAACAAACGTTTAAATAAAAGTATCCGGAAGAAACAGAATTCCCGCCACCACTAAAGCTAAAAAGATAAAAACCTTCATGACGTCATACCGGAGCACTATTCAGAAACTTTAATTGAACCATACGGCCTTGCAATTTCACGATCGGTCAACGGAAAATTGTAAACCTCCCCATGATTTATCCCCACGCCGACAACAAATTTCCGTGGCTCATCATCATGTTTCTTTGAAGTTAATATATATTCAACAATAAACCTCCCATTATCAGGGAAGTGATAAAAAGAAGGAGGAATACATAATTGTCCATCAACGATCGTAAGTTCAGGGGAAAAATTAAAGTCCTTTTCCTTCGAGGGAGTTCCGCGCAGATTTATTCCTATGTCAGCAGGTTGATAATCCTGAGCATCTGTAATGTTAAAACATACGTTTTTTCCCTGTTTACTAACAGAAGTGGTTTCATGGGGGATAAACCTATCTCCCGGGCCTGGGCATCCAGTTAATATCGCCAGACACACACCAGGAAGAACAACCGAGTAAGACATACGAAAACCATTTACTTTCACCATGGAAACCCTCGTAATGCAATTTTGTATTGTTTACGCATCACTAACTCAATAACATCACTATCGAAGGTGATGTTAGTGCAAAAAAGGATTACGTGCCGACCACAACATCACAACCGAGAGTTTAAATTAACGTGACGTCTCGGGCACATCGAATTCTCGTGTTGTCAATGGTACATTCCTAGCTCTCCCGTTGATCATTTCAAATCCAGTAACAAAACTTCTTGGATGATGACGTCTATCCTGGGAACGCAACACAATTTCAACAATAAAGGCTTTTTTTGACGTATAAGGAAAAGAGTAAAAAGAGGGACTAATGCACAATTGACCATCTGTTATTCGTAATTTGGGTTGTTCAGTAAATTGTCTTTCCTTAGAGGATGTCCCCCTGGGATTTATCGAGATGAAAACAGGCTGATAATCCTTACTGTCAGGAACATAAAAACAAACTGCATGATTTTTCATCCAAACATTGGCCGTTTCGGCAGGGTAATACTTCATGCCTCCCCAAGGACAACCTGTCAATATAAAAATTGAAATGACGCACAAAACAAAAAATAATATTGAATGTTTCTGCTTTATTTTCACCATGGAAATCCTCTCAATGAATTTCTATACATTTCTCGGATGGTTGTTTCAGAACTATCCCCATCAAGAGTCACAATCTCCCAGCCTCTGAGGCGCTGCCAACGATCATAGCCATGGACATCCAGGATAAAATGATCCGCTATAATTTGTGCTTCTTGTTCCATTGAATATTCACTCAACAAGCGACCATCAAGCGAGTAATGGTAGCTGACCATCCAACTGACTAATCCTCGCCCAATAACATTCATCCCTCTTGCTCGTTGCCAGACATGGCTCATTTCGTGGATAAACATATGCTGCAGATCATCGGTAGACTGCGAAAAATCATCCCTGTACTCACTTTGAAAATATATTTCACCATTCGGGGTCATCGCCGTATTGCTATCCTGTAAATTGAAAGGGAGATAGCTCTCTCTGTGGATCCATACTTTCGAATAATCAATGGTGGATAAAAAAACGGATTGCGCCAGCTGTATTTCCCCTGCCGTAAGTAGCCTGAGCCCACCTTCTTTGATTCTGTACTGATCCTGATTTTCTTCAGCCATGAGCAAACTCCAGCCCAACCCCTTCTTCCTCACTCCATCCCAGCGTCAGGCTGCGTGGTTTCTGCTTCACCGCCATGTGGGCCAGCAACTGCTGGCTCAGCACCGGCAGGATTTGCTGGTTGAGCAGGCTGTCGACGTTGCGTGCGCCGGTGTCCGGCAGCAGGCAGGCAGCAGTGAGTGCGTCATACAGGCTCTCATCAATCTGCGTGGTCAGGCCGTAGTGACGATGTAAGCGCTTGCTGACCTGTGACAGCTTTATTTCCACGATGGTACGCATCGCCGTTTCGGCCAGCGGACGATAAATCACCGTCTGGAAGCGGGCCAGCAGTGCCGGCTGGAAATGGTCGCGCAAAACCGGACGCAGCAGTTCGTGCAGGTCGCCCTCGGTCGCGTCCGGCTGCTCATCGAGCAGTTGCATCAGATGGTCACTGCCGAGGTTCGAGGTCATCAGAATAACGGTGTTACGGAAGTCGATTTCACGGCCTTCGCCGTCACGCATAAAGCCGCGGTCGAACACCTGGTAGAACAGGTTCATCACATCACGGTGGGCTTTTTCAACTTCATCGAGCAGCACCACGCTGTACGGGCGCTTGCGCACGGCTTCGGTGAGGATGCCGCCCTGACCGTAACCCACGTAGCCCGGTGGTGAGCCTTTCAACTGGGAAACAGTGTGCGGCTCCTGGTACTCGGACAGGTTGATGGTAATCAGTGACTTCTCACCGCCATACAGCACATCCGCCAGCGCCAGTGCGGTTTCAGTCTTTCCGACGCCACTCGGGCCAACCAGCAGGAACACACCCTGTGGACCATTCTCTGACGTCAGTCCAGTTTTCGCCGCACGCAGGCGCTGGGCAATGGCTTCAAGCGCCACATCCTGGCCGACGACACGTTTGCCGATTTCGTTTTCAAGCGTCAGCAGTTCGGTCTGCTCGTCTTTCATCAGGGAAGACAGCGGCACGCCGGTCCAGTCGGCAATCACGTTCGCAACCGTGCGGGTGTCCACATCCACCTGAACCAGTACATCACCCTGTTGTGCCTGTTCGAGCTGCTGTTGCAGGTCGGAAATCTCAGCCTGCTGGCTGATGTCCTGACGGCTGGTCATCAACTGCTGTGCCAGCAGTTTTTCATCAGTGAAGCGGATTTCCAACTGCTGCAGAGTGCTTTCCAGCGGTGCACGCTGTTGTTCAATGGCACTCAGACGGTCACCATGACGGTTGCTACCTGCCGCAATATCTTCCAGCAGCGCCTGCTCCTCCAGCGCCAGCGCGGTCAGCTGCGCTTTCAGGCGCACAATTTGTTCCGGCACGGTGTCGAGGCTCATCCGCACACGCGCGGCGGCGGTATCCAACAGGTCGACAGCTTTGTCCGGCAGCTGGCGGCCGGTCAGGTAACGGCGGGATAATGTGACCGCGGCACGCACCGCATTGTCGGTGATATGCACATTATGGTGTTCGGCGTAGCGGGATTTCAGGCCGCGCAGCATCAGGCTGGCGGTGTCGTCATCCGGCTCGTCGACCTTCACCATCTGGAAGCGGCGTTCCAGCGCGGCATCGCGCTCGAAATACTGTTTGTATTCACTCCAGGTGGTAGCGGCAATGGTGCGCAGTTCGCCACGAGCCAGCGCCGGTTTCAGCAGGTTGGCCGCATCTGCGCCCCCTGCCTGGTTGCCAGCACCGATAATGGTGTGGGCCTCATCGATAAACAGCAATATCGGGATGGGTGACTGCTGCACGGCATCAATGACGTTTTTCAGACGCTGTTCGAACTCGCCTTTCACGCCTGCGCCCGCCTGCAACAGGCCCAGGTCGAGGGTACGTAGGCTCACCAATTTGAGGGACTCCGGGACGTTGCCTTCGGCAATACGCAGCGCCAGGCCCTCAACCAGCGCGGTTTTACCGACACCCGGTTCACCGACCAGAATGGGGTTGTTCTTGCGGCGACGCGAGAGAATATCGACCATTTGACGGATTTCGGTATCGCGGCCGAACACCGGGTCAATCTTGCCCTCTTTCGCTTTGGCGGTGATATCGAGGGTGAATTTATCCAGCGCGTTCTGTAGCGCCGGGGTCAGTTCATCGTCTTTACCCCCCGCGCCAACCGGGTGGCCAACGAATTCGACCTCGCCGCCATGGCTCTGTGCCAGCTTCGCTTCCTGCTGAACCTCCGGACGTTCATCCGACTGCGTATCCAACAGCGGACGAAGACGCTCAAGCTGACTCTGGCCGAGCGTCAGTAACGGCCACAGACCATCGCAGCGCGCCAGTTTGGGCTTATCCACCAGTGCCATCAGCAGATGCACACTGCGGATTTGCTCTTCTCCAGCGAGTGAAGCCAACAGCCAGGCTTGCTGCATCAGCGTTTGAATAGTGTCAGACAGTTGCGGTCGCTGACGTACTGAGCGCGGCTGCTTGTCCAGCCAGCACAGCAAATCCTGCCAGATGGTATCCATATCCCATTCGTAGCGACGGGCCAGCACGGTGAGATCACCCTCCCCCTGCTCCAGCAGTTTCAGCAGCCAGTGCTCAGGCAGGATATCAGCATGGGCGCGGGTCTGGCACAGAGAAGCCGCACCCTCCATGGCCCGGGCACAGTAAGGGTTCAGACGACGTAACAGGATGGCTGGATTTTCCATGAATATCTCTCTTTGTCGGTTCCTTGACACGCTACCGCCCCTCGCTGTTTCCCGTGAAGGGGACCAAAGCGCATACGGTCAGGCTGGCAGTTTGTGGTTTTCTTTGCTGAAAGCCCGTTTCAGACAGGCACTCAGCAAAAAAGCGGACAGAGAAACTCTGCCCGCTCGTGACTTACGCGGTGGCGCGTTCGTTCCAGGAGTCGGAATGAATGATGTTGCCGTCTTTGTAGGTCCAGGTGATTTTTTCGTAACGCAGTTCAACGCGTTCCAGGTGGTTATGCTTCTCTTTGGAAGGATCCTTGATGTCGTACATTTCAGGATTCACTTTCACCACTTTCACGTTCTCAAGCCTGGTGTTGAAGTACTCCACTTCCTGGCCCGCGTCGTTGATTTTGTACCACTTGAATTCCGCAGATTTGAGGGTCTGACCGGTGGTCACCGCCTTGTACAGGTACGGACTGGACGAATCGATTTCCTTGGTGAACAGGAACGGGGTGTGGATACGGGTACCGGTCAGCTTGCCGGTGTTGTTGTCGGTCGGGATGTACAGGTTATGTTCCTGAGCCACCACTTCGATGCTGCCTTCACGATCCTGAACGTCAACAGACCCTTTGATGTCCGCGCCGCCGTCGTCTTTCAGCCACAGATAAACAGGAATTGCCATCGGATTTACTCCATTAATGTTGAGAAACGTCATCATCCTGCGATAACGCTGAGGGTTTGCCCGGTATCTGGCAGGCACTGGCCTGCGGTACCAGACTGATTTCGACACGGCGGTTGAGCACACGGCCCTCCGGGGTGTCATTGGTTGCGATCGGACGGCTTGCGCCATAGCCCTGCACCGCAAAACAGCTTTCCGGCACGTCACCGGTGTCCCGCATCCAGTCGCGCACCGCTTCAGCACGTTTCTGTGACAGCGCCTGGTTCAGTTGCGCATTCCCGGTGTTATCCGTGTGGCCTGCGACCACAATCAGCCAGCCCGGCTTCGCCTTAATGCCGACCAGCGAGTTCACCAGCATTTTGGTGGAGCCGGTTTTGAGGTCGTATTTACCCGAATCGAACAGCGACATGCTGTCGAGGCGAATGGTTTTCGGGCCCTGAATGATTTTTTTAATGACCGGTGGAGGCGGGGGCGGAGGTGCCCAGTCGCTGACGGCGGCCTCAACGTGCGGAATCAGGCGCAGCCCCTGATACAGACCCAGGCGATAACGCAGTGGCTCCCCACGGCGCTGCCAGTCGTCCAGAAATGCACCATCAGCCCTAAGGCGCTGCTGCGCCCGCAGTTTCGGTGCCACAGGCTTCCCCGCCAGTTGGTGATACAACGCAAGGTGATCGCCAACATTACGAATGAGGCGCTGGTTGTTCATCCAGGACGCCAGCATGGCCAACGCGAGGAAAATTCCGCCCAGTAATCCGGCATGACGCCAGAACACCATTTGGCGGCTGACGCCGCGCCGGCGCGGTAACGCTGGCAACAGCTGCTCAGGCAATGGCAGTAGCTCTGTGGTCTCGGCCGTATCCGGTGGCAGCGACGTCACAGAAGTGATGTGTTGTTGCCAGATATTGCCCGCGACACCGCTCACCGACACCATGCACATGCCCTGTACGCAGATTTTCATCATCGGTAGTTCACCCAGCCGTACCGACAGCAGGTCATTCACCGCGCTGTTCTGCCAGGCAAGCAGGCTGTCCAGCCACAGACCCAGACCCAGACGAGAAAGTCGCCCGTCAGATCCACTATCCCGGGTCCACTCCGTCAATGACACATTACCCTGACCGGACTGATACACCTGAATACCGCTTCGCTGGCTTACAGTGGTAAACCAGACGGGTTCGGGCTCCGCGCAGACCTCAGGGGGCGATACCCAGGTCACGGTCCACAGCGGGGGGATCGTGCCAAATGCCGCACGGCACTGGACCACAGCACGCTGCCAGCCCCGCAGAGACTGGGTAAAATTATCACCGGATGTGTGCTGTTCAGGTACCACCGCCAGCATGACGGAGATTTGAGATACCAGAGCCGGGCGCGCCAGACTCAGGTGTTGGGCAAAGAGTGGCAGCTGTTCCGCATCTTTCACCCACAAATACCATCCCTGCCGGGTTTCCCGATGGTGGGAGCCAGACACAAACAGTGGAGCGTTATCCCCACAGACCAGGATCACCGCCCCCTGAAAGTCTTCCGGGGGCAGGTTTTCATCCACAATATCCCGGACAGCGGCCGCTCGCGCCTGAGAAGCCCAGCTCTGACGCCAGAACATCACCCCGGACACCAGAACAACCAGCAGGCTAAGTGCCAAACGGCTACCTGTAGACAGTGGCCAGAATCCGAGAATGAGCCACAGCGCCAGTACAGCCCCCAGAGCAGTTAACAGACTTCGATACGCATCCCGCATCGCTTACCCCGGCCTGACGGTCTGGCTTACCAGATCGGTAAGCGAAGACGAAAGAAAGAACCAGAGCGCCGCCAGGGCGACAGCGGCCACAACCCAGCTCAGCCAGTACCAGCGACGGCCACTATGCAGACGTGAAGCGCGTGCAACAATGGGGGCGTCCTGCACCACCGTGAAGGCCGGCACCCGTTCCGCGAGAACGCGAACAATATCTTCCCGACGCTCATCATCCTGGGCGCGATACTGACCCACGAACCCCAGTTGCAGAGTTCGGTACATGCAGGTCAGGACGGCGGCGTCAGGGGCGGTTTCTTTCAGCAGGTTTCGGATCCTTTCCCATAAATCCTCACCAGCATTAAGGGTGCCAAAGAAGTGCGCCTGTAGCGGGTCACGGCGCCAGATCAAATAGCCATCATCGGAGGTTCCCCGGTTCATCACGCTTTCATCAAGCAGTGCGCACAGGGCATACACCATATGGTCACGGCTGATATCGCTGTAACCTGCCTCCGTGAGCGCCGCTTTTGCCTCCAGCACCAGATGGCAGGCCCGACGATAGAGCCCTTCCCCATCACGGACTTCCTGACCGCCTCGCAGTTGGCTGGCCATCAGCCACCCCGGGTAAAAAATACGTTCTGTCTGGCTGAGTTCGGATTTATTCATGAGCGCAGCACCGCGAAGAGTTCAAGTTTCACATCCCCCAGTGAGCGCGGGGTATAGAAGGTGCAACTGCCCATCTCAAGCATCGCGCGACCCGCATCAGTACTCAGATCCAGCGAGAAATACTGATTCTCAAGACGTAACGGGATAGCGGCCGGAACATGCGTCAGAGGTTTGATAACCATTCCGCTCAGGGCCACATTCACCACGTCCGACACATCATCAAAGCTGCCCGCTTTACACAGCTGCGGGAATCTCGTCTGAAGCTCATGGTTCGGCATGGAGGAGCGTACGGAGAGGTAGAAATCCGCCCCTTCGCGCAGGCGCGCATCGTGCAGAGCACCTTTCCAGATCTGATCCTGATGCTCCAGATGGATACTCACCACTCGCGACGGCAAACTCGCTTCCAGCAGCTTATCGAGCAGTGCCAGCAACGGCGGGAATACCCGCTCCGGTGCATCGTGCTGATAAGCAGGAATATCCCCGGCATCGTGCTCCAGTGAGAAGGTCAGCAGGCTGCCTGCCAGACGTGCCAGTTCGCAGTACATCAGTTCCGGATGACGCTCCGACGTCTGCAGCAGTTCCATCAGTACCGGCTCGGCGCTATTCAGGGCATTGAGCAGCCAGAACAGGGAGACATCCGCGACCGCAAAGTCGGCCATCCGCTCATTGCTTTCACGGCGCATGGCCATCAGACGCTTACGTCGTGCCTGTAGGCGGACCAGCAGGTCACCCAGTTCAGTGGTCAGCCACGGGCTCGCGGCAACAGACAGCATCGGCGGGATAAAGGCCGGGTCTCGGCTCCACTGCCCCTGCACATTACGCACCAGGCGGGTCACCGGACAGGTCAGATAAGCGGAGTTTTCCTGCGTAGACAAACGAAGCGTGATGGCATTACGCAGAATGGCGAGTTCCCCACTTTCATGCCCGGCCAGTTCCTGAACCACAACACGCTCAGCTTTCCAGCGACGCGGGCGCTCACTGTCCTGGCCGTTATCGAGGTTGCCGCCACTGGCGCTCAGTAACGGCAGGGCAACAACCACTTCAACGGTTTCAGAGCCACTTGCGGCGGAAAAATCACAGACTGGCGGAAGGTTATCGGCCAGTTCGGTATCAACAAGGGTACCATCCTGAAAGCGCACCACCAGACGGGTGGCATTCAGGCGCGCGAGTGCCAGTGCAGCATCATCAAACTCTGCCGCAACCACGCCCCAGGGATGAGAAATACCCATCCGGGCGACCATGTCGGCAACGTGTCCATTCCAGCGAGCCTGCTGCTGGAACTGTTGCGGGGCCAGAGCAGCCCCATCCTCCCAAAGTGGGCGGTAAATTTTCATCCCTGGTTTCCCCTCGCCTTACGATTTGGCTTTCGGCATCTGGGAAACCAGTGACAGGTTGACGTCCATGCCTTCCACCTGGAAGTGCGGGATGGCGTACAACTTCAC
>NZ_JASEYC010000016.1:0-72186 GCF_035064245.1 Citrobacter sp. R-1.5.2
ATAGATTCAAGCAAGCCAACTTGTCGTCAAAATCGGTGTTGCAAAAACGGGAGTGACCATAGATTCCGTTTTCTGAGACGACCCCTGATCGGGCTGAATGAGCAGGAATTTCCTGGCGGCAAACCCGATGATGTTTACAGCGTTCGCACATCGATGAACACCCCTCCGGCCGAAGAGGAAATCGAGGAGGAACGTCGGCTGTTTTATGTCGGTATCACTCGCACAAAACAGCAGCTAAATCTGGTGGTCCCTCTTGATGAAGGGCTTGCGCGGTGGCTCAAAAACCGCTGGGATAGCACCCCGAAGAAGTCACCGATAGCTACTCGCTTCGTCTATGAGGCTGGCTGGACTGCTTGTGCGGTTACCAGTGATGCGATCTATAACAGCACGGTAGAGAAACAGAAGGCTGACTTCAGCAAGTTTCACCAATGGTATCTAAGAGATCTTCAGCGGCTAAAAGTCTAGGGCTACCGATACTTTTCGATTTCAGACAGGTGCTCGTTATCCAGATCAATTGTGGCTTTTCTTTCAGAAGCGAGCTTCTTCGCTCGCTTTGCATACTGAAGCCCCTTGGCTGGCTGCTCTCCGCGTAGGATCTGTTCAGCCTGCTTGCTCGTGCTGTGCCCCAGAAAGCGTTCGTACTGCTCGTCAGATACCTCAGTGCCGATCAGTCGTTCGATCCAGCCGCTTTTCGGCGGGTAACTTACGCCCAGCGCAAGCAACTGCCTTTTCTGTACCCACTATTTCCGGCGCGGCCGGCTTCAATCAAGGCTTTGGTTAGAACTACAGCCATTTGGGGACTCTCATACACAAACCTGAACCATGCGGGTCTGATTGGCGGTCAAGATAGCAGCGCATCGAAATCAACACTGAACTCTGCTTCTAAGAACTCAATCGTGGCTGGTTGGCTATCGAGCGATGCTTCCCGTGTAGACTCCAGTGCGCACTCCAATCGACGCAGCAGAGTAAACGGCAAAATGATCTTGCCGAAGTCGGTATGCTTGAAATCCCCCCCCACAGGTCTTCCGCGTTCTTCCAAATGAAATCAGCTTGCGAAGCAGCCGAACCTACGAACTCTGCCATCTTGGCCTCCAACCAACTTTTGCACGAAACGGCACATCTTCCAAAAGAGGGTTGTCAACCAAGTTTTGCACAAAACGGACTTTGATCCATTTCTAACTAAAATCTACAATCCAACCTCAGATTGCAAATAGCCTATGTTTATTACAGATGGTATGGTTCGTGTTTTTGTTTATTCGATGGCAACTGTACTCTTTCTGCCGCTTGGCTTGTTGAAAAGCACGTGGTGGTTTTCACCATTGTTTGCGATAGCTGCTATTGATTACTTAATGTTTCTGCGTCGACAAGGCTAGTTGCTGAACCTCATACCTCAGAGCAATCTGTATGTTTTTTACACCACTGGTTAAAAGGTCAGGCTACGTTCCTGACGTTTTTTAAAAAACAGTTTTATGTTTGATGCGTTACTGGTCTGTCTGGTAACCCAGTGGTACATTACCATTATTAAGGCTGGCTGGCGGTGGTGCATCATGCTTAAACGACCCTCTCTGAGCGTACTTTCCGACAGTCCTGTGCACCGCACCACTTACCCGGCAGGCCTATGTCTTGGTTATTCTTCGTTGTACCTTTTTCTTCAGCTTTATCCCTGACATGTCTGTCTGAACAGTTCTAAGCAAACCGGAATGTTGTCATGGCCAAAGTACAAGGGCTCTTTGTTGGATACCGAAAATTCGCTGTTGATCGCGACTGGCTTCGTCAGCAGGAAGAACAACGTTATCGGGATCGCCAGCGACAATTTGATGAATGGTCCAGGAAATGGGTCACTGTAACCAGGCTCAAAGAGACTCGTTTATGGACTGACGGAGCCATCAGGCGATGGTTGGGTGAACCTCAGCAGCAGGGTAAATATAAAGTTTTCCCCGTTGAAGCGGTTTTGGCTGCTGAGAAGTTGAATGAGTTTCGGCTCTGGCTTAAACCCCGACTGGAAAAGAAACGTGCCCAGCACCACCACTTTTTAATTCCATTTCTGTAAAGTAGAAACAACGGCAGTTCCGGCCGCATTCAAGGCTTCGGCATCTGGTCAGAAATAAAGCGCCATTTTTCAGTATAAGGGAGGTTAGATAGTGGAAGGTATTGAGACACTGAGTTTGCAGCTTGATGAGAATGAAACTATGGCCCTTGCTCAATTAGTTAAACGTCTGAGCTGGAGCGATCTTCGTGGCTGTGCTGTGAGTGACGAAGAAGCCTGGGTAATGAAAAGCGCAATTGAAAAATTACAACAGGCGTTAAGGGAAGAAGGTTATGCGCCTCGATGAGGCTGGCTTCGTTCTTTATTCCGATAACAAATTTGCTTAAGGACTAACTATGAGCCAGCACTGGTATGAGGTGAAAAGCAATCAGGGAATTGTTCAGGTGATTGTTGGGAGAAGATATTAATGTAATGCGTTTCTGCATTACATCAAGCAGATTAGCTTTTTCTGGTCAAAATAGACGATGTGATTTTTCTTTAGCCGAAGTCCATCCGCTCCCCACGCAACCGGTAAAGGTTCGCAGGTTTAATAAAGATAGGTTTCGTATCTCCCTAAGGGTGGGATAGGTAAACTCATAATGGCATCTGTGTTTACTATGTAAGTATTCGGGTAAAATTCATCTAATACAGTAAAGTTTAGTTTCTTACAAAAGCTTAATAAATATGGGTTTTTCACGTCTTCTATTACAACATCGCACCAGGGATTCGATTCACAGCAAAGCTTCAGAAAAGACTTAAACCATCCCTTGTTTTGTATTTCTTCCGGAAGCCGTACCACATGTATGGTCAGACAATCTCCATGATAACGATTAGTACTTTGTCTAAGCCCTACAACAATCCCCTTTTCTTGAATCTGTACACCTGCCTGATGCTCTTTCATGTCGGGCGTATAGTGCCTTGCTCTGTTTAACCAGGCCACCAGCTGCTGAGCCGTACTTGGTGATTCTTCAGCTATCCATTTCAGGTACTTGATGCGGTCCATATGCGCCTCCCTGTACGATTTCCAATGAACAAAGGCTCTACAGTATTAAGCTGCTGTAGAGCTCATTCAACCAAGCTCAAACTGTGCGTATTAAAGGATGCCTAACCTTTTTGTTTCATCGATCCACGGTCTGAATTCTTCCAGTAGATTATCATATAACTTTTCATCGCTAATCGAACCGAAATCATCCATGGCAAAGAAGTGGGTGTTATCAACCCGGCGGTCAGTAAAGTCATCCAGATTTTTGAGGATACCGTAGCTTGAACCACCCAGGCCGACAAACTTCCAGAAGATGGGGTAGTTGGCAGAACGCCGGATTGCATCTTTAATCGCCCGGGTCTTGCTGATCCCGCCATCGGTAATAAATACAACATACACCGGGATTTTCGAGTCCTTAAAGTAGTCGACTATTTCTTCCATCACAGGAGGCTCGTTGTTTGTCCCTCCGAGGCCCGGCAGGTTCTCCCAGGCTGAACGCTTTCCAGCCCCGCGAATGGACTGAATATATGTGTCCAGGTTGTCCAGTGTGACGTTTGGATACTTCTTATGCTTCTCTCCAAATCCCCAGACATCCATTTCACCGTCGTCGTCGAACTGGGCGGCAAGAACGGCGATGCGGTCCAGCACAGACTGAACGTTACCCTTACTGAACTGGCCACTCATTGAGCCGGATGCGTCAAGTACAAATGCAACCGCTGCCTCAAGGGTGTCCAGTTTATTTTTAGTAAGACTGACCGAGGCTTTTTTAGCGAGGCTTACAAGGCGCGGAGATCTGGTTTCCAGTTTCTTTTCCAGACTGATACGAGCAGGCTTTGCTGGCTGCGGAGCTGGCTGTGCGACATCAACGCCATAGCTAATGGCCAGAGGCTCAAGACCACCGTTGAAACCCTGCCCGAGCGCACGAAGCTTCCAGGCGCCATTGTGCCGATATACTTCACCCAGGATAATTGCTTTCTCACTGCGGCCCTGAGTCTCAGCCTGGAACTCAGCGATTCCTTGAGCCTGCATGCTCAACGAACTGAGCCCACTGATGGTATCTTCACCATCAATGACAACTGTGATTGCAATTTTACTGATGTTCGCAGGAACACGATCCAGTGCTATCTCAATGCTGGACTGCTGAGAACCGGTAACGAGCTTTACTGCCCCTTCAGGAGAAGACAGATTATTGTAAAAGATAAAGTCAGAATCGCCGCTGACCTTTCCCTGAGCATTAAGCAGGAACAGGCAGGTATCGGGTTCGCCTTTAAAGCCGGATTTGGTAGGGTACTGAAGATTCAGCCTGATCGCAGATTGCTGAAGTGGTATGTTTTGTCCGGATTGTAGATTCACATTAACTCTCCTGATTTTTGATTATTTTAAAGCGCAGCGTTTATATAGGTTCCCCTGGCTTAGTTCAGGACGCTGGATTTCTGGTGAGGCGTATATATGGTGTGACACCATATTTCATCACGTTGAAGTTTCTATACCTGTTGAATTGGAATTTCCATTGGTCGGGTATTTTATCTTCCAGAACCCGTGCCTTCATAAGTCGCAAACGTAACATATATCAGAGGGGCATGCTGTTGATATAAGGCACGGAATACAGGCTTTAACCAGCAACCAGAGAAAAATCCGTTTCCTGCCTTTAAAAGGCTCACGTCAGAATTAACATCTCTCTGCTTTCTGAGATTCCCGAACCCTTTCTGCCCCCCCCCTCCTGATAGCGGATCGCAACCAAAAAAAACCCCGGCATTGCCGGGGTATGATTCAGCGTTATTTTAGATGTTAACGCCGTGCTGGGAGGCAAGAGCCGCCAGGCCACCGGCAAAGCCCTGACCGACAGCTTTAAACTTCCACTCAGCGCCATGACGATACAGTTCACCGAAGACCATAGCGGTTTCGGTTGAGGCATCTTCAGACAGATCGAAACGGGCAATTTCCGTGCCGTTGTCGTTGTTGTAAACGCGCATGAAGCTGTTGCTCACCATGCCGAAGTTTTGTTTACGCGCTTCTGCATCATAGATGGTAACGGCAAACACCAGTTTTTTGATATCTGCTGAGACTTTGGTCAGATCGATTTTGACCTGCTCATCGTCGCCGTCGCCTTCACCGGTACGGTTGTCGCCCTGGTGCTCTACCGCGCCATCAGGGCTGGTTTTGTTATTGAAGAAAATGAAATGCGCATCTGACAACACTTTACCGTCTTCGCCTACTGCGAACACGGAAGCGTCCAGGTCAAAACCCTGACCATCGGTTACACGGGCATCCCAGCCTAGGCCAACCATAGCAACATTCATGGTTGGTGCTTCTTTGGTCAGAGATACATTGCCGCCTTTTACGAGAGAAACTGCCATTTTTAGCTCCTGCAAACAGTTGAATGAGGGCTGCATTAACAGCCCCGGGTAGAAAAGTTACTTTTTGATCAGGACGCGTTAATGCCGTACTGAGCACATACAGATGCCAGACCACCAGCATAACCCTGACCTACTGCGCGGAATTTCCACTCACCATTGTGGCGATACAGCTCGCCGAACAGCATGGCAGTCTCAGTGGACGCATCTTCGGTCAGATCGTAGCGAGCAACTTCAGTCTGGTTATCGTCATTAACCAGACGAATAAACGCACCGGATACCTGACCAAAGCTCTGGCGACGAGCCTGAGCATCGTGGATGGTCACAACGAAGATGATCTTGTCAACTTCAGACGGGACGGCGTCCAGTTTAATTTTCAGCGATTCATCATCACCATCGCCCTCACCGGTGCGGTTATCGCCGGTGTGCGTTACGGAACCGTCGGATGACGTCAGGTTGTTATAGAAGATGAAATCTGAATCGCCGCGCACTTTGCCGTTTGAGGCCAGCAGGAATGCTGAAGCATCCAGGTCAAAGTCCTGACCGTCTGTTGAACGCGCATCCCAGCCAAGGCCCACCAGGACGTTTTTCATTGACGGAGCTGCTTTACTTAGGGAGACGTTCCCGCCTTTGGAAAGAGAAACACTCATAAAATAACCTCTTCGATTAGTAATTGTTCAGGTTAACACTTAAGGGGATTAACTCCCCTTTTCCTCAGATTCAGGTTTGCCCGGGAACATGACGCTTGCGAGAATGCCCAGCGCCAGTACACCCAGTACAACATACAGGCTGGTTGTTGCCGCGATGCTGTAACCATGATGCCAGATGTGATCGGTCGCATTCAGGCCGAGTTTTGCCGCGATGAAGAACAGCAGCACGATAACGGCCTTCTCCAGATGAACCAGGTACTGTTTCAGTGCCTCAAGGACAAAGTACAGAGTACGCAGGCCCAGGATAGCAAACATCATGGCACTATAGACGATAAGCGGTTCACGACTGACGGCAATGATTGCCGGTACCGAGTCAAACGCGAACATTACGTCCGAGAGTTCAACCACAGCCACACACAGGAACAGCGGGGTCGCATACAGCGCCGCTTTTTTACCACGGCCAATGGTGACATCGCTGTTTTCTGGTTTCGCCAGTTCAGCATCCACTTCCTTCTGGTTAAGCAGGAAGGCATGCCCTCTGAGCTTCGGCCAGATAGGGAAGAAGCGTTTAACCATGCGGTAAGCCAGATGCTGGGAGTAATCCTCAATTTCATCATCGTCATCACCGCTTTTAAGCATCATGACCGCTGTCCAGGCAACGATAATAGCGAAGACAACTTCAACATACGGCCCCAGACTCAGCAGGCTCGTACCGATGGCGACAAAGATGCCCCTGAAGACAATGGCACCAATGATCCCCCAGTAGAGAACACGGTGGCGATAACGATCCGGAACGGCGAACCAGGAGAAGATGGCCATCATGACGAACAGGTTATCGACCGACAGCACTTTCTCCAGCGCATAACCCGTGACAAACAGACTGGCAACCTCAGCACCGTGGTGGATATAGAGGAAACCGGCAAATGCCATCGCAACCACAACCCAGAATACGGACCAGAGCGCCGCACTCTTCAGCGAAATAGGCTTGTCATCACGGTGCATAAACAGGTCAATAAAGATGGCACCGACTGAAAGCGCAATAAAAACAATGACCGTTTCAGTCGGGAAGCCGATGTGTGTGGAAACCATATTTTACCCTTAGGGATGTGGATCAGAGGCCAAATTCAGCCGGGTCGAAGCCCAACGCGATAGCGATCTCGCGGGAGGCCAGTTTCTCGTCCTGATCGAAGTTACCGTCACTTTTCGCAACGGCAATACCAACACGTAAGGCCAGCTGAGCGGCCTCAGGCTGATCTTTCAGCGCCAGGATGTATTTCATGGTTTCGCCCTTGCCGATTTCAACATCGAAATCGAAGCTTGAAACCAGTTTATTGAAGAACTCAATCACCTCATTGGTATCGAAGACCTTCAGCTCTTCTGAAGAGCGCAGAAAGCCCATCATTTTCTGCTTTTCTTCCGAACTTACGCCGTCACTCGATACGGCAATACGGGCACATACAGCAACGGTGCCCTGCATGAATTTTTTGTTTTTGAAACGGCCAACCTGGCGGGTCAGTTCGTCACGGCCTGAGTTAATGGCACCTTTAACTTTGTCGAAAAAGCTCATACCTGTTTCCTTTGTTGCTGTGTTATTTAGAACCGGCGCTCCAGCGAAATCCCCAGCCAAATGCCCGGTCCATTTCGTCCTGGCCTTTGAAGTACTGGTTAATTCGCTCGACTTTAATTGCGCCGTTTTCGTTTACGAGTCTGGCAATGGCGCACAATGTGCGACGGTTTTCACCTTCGGTCAGGCGGGTCTCAATGGGCGGTTGATCCGGCACATGAATGGTGACCACACCATCAGTCTTGTCCCAGCTGGGAACACCTTCATAAATAAAGGCGTAAATCAGCACTTCGCGGATATGCTTCCATTCACGTCCATTGATATGCAGCCACTCGCCGTCTGATACATCACCCGTCCGGTCATCGCCCTTGAGCTGAACATACGGTTCATCGCGATAATCACCGAATGCATTACCGAGCGCCTGAATGACCGATTTATACCCGTCCTGAAGCTCAACAAAGGCCCCCAGATCCAGGTCGATTCCTTTGGAGCCGAACATGCCTGCAAAGCCTGATTTGCCGCTGCCCCGGTGCCAGTTCAGGTTGATCCGGATTTCACCGAAGTTATCCCGTTTGGTCAGGCTGATTGCAGGCTTCTCTTTTGTCAGCGATACCTTGCTCAGGCTGATTTTTGTCTCAACTGGCGGAGGGGTTACAACCGGAGGAGTCGGGGCTGCGGGAGCCGGTTCGTCGGCAATATTTACGCCGAAATGCTCTGCCAGCGGTTTAAGTCCACCGTTGAACCCCTGCGCAACGAAGCGGAATTTCCAGTCATTATTACGACGGTAAAATTCACCCAGAATTAAGGCTGCTTCCTGACGGCCGCTCAGTTCGACACTGCCGCTAACCAGGCCGGTAGCCCCTTGCTCCACGTCGATGGAAAGATTACGAAGACCGGACACCGTCTGCCCACCGTCACAGGTCACGGTGAACGCAATTTTCTGGACATCAGGTTTCAGCCGGTTGAGCGCGACAGTAAAGGTTGAGTACTGGCCTTCACTGACCAGGCTGACGGTACCATCATCGTTACGTGGCTGACCATAAAACACCATGTCCGCATCACCCTGCACCTTCCCGTCGGCATACAGGCGAAACGCCGAAGCATCCACCTGGCCGCCCGAGGTGATCCGGACCCGCAACTCCTGGGCTGGAACGGGGGCATTGCCCCCCGGCGTCAGGTTCATTAGCGAATAACCGCTGAAACGATATCGGAGTGCATATCGTCAATTGTGCGGCCGCGACAGGCATGGCCAAGGGCGGTAAAGTCCCAGTTGCCGTTATTACGGCGCAGCGAAGAAATGACGATCCCGGTATGTGAGCCCTGCTCAGTCAGCTTGTAGCGAGCCAGCTCTTTGCCGGTTTGATCGACAACGCGGCAGAACGCGTTTTCGACGTCATTGAACGACTGACCACGGAAGCTGTTTACCGTAAACGCCAGGTATTCAACGTTTGCAGGCAGTCGGGAGAGGTTGACATTAATCACCTCATCGTCACCGTCACCTTCACCGGTCAGGTTATCGCCACTGTGCACAACAGCGCCGCAGGTGGATTCCAGTTTGCGGAACCAGATGGTGTCAATTGTTTTACCGGTGCTGTCCATTAATACGCAGCCAGCATCGAGATCGATTGAGTCGTTGCCTCCAAACAATCCTCCAAGAAGACCTTTTTTCTTAACCGGATCCCAACCGAGACCGAAATGAAGCTGGCTTAATGCAGATGATTCTTTGCTGAGTGATACCGTCTGGTTCTTAACTAATGAAACCATGTTTTATTCCTTAAAATGGTAATGACCGAGACAATCAAAGGTATATTTAGTAACTGACGAAGAAAATCATATCATGATGAAGTTCTCTGACAAGGGAAATTTTGGTAGTTTTCTGTAAAAACACAAAAAGAAATCCTTTTCAGGGTGTTAATTTTCTAAGTTTAATTTAAATATCAATGTGTTATCAGGAATCCAAAAAACCTGACGCACTCCATAACCACAGGAGTTATAAATCATATTATGATTGACATGTAGCTTAGACACTCATAGACTCACTTCTCAATCATAAATTTGCATGGCGTTCCGGATAATTAAAAAAAATGAACAAGAAAATTTGGTTTATGGAAGGTTTATCCTCCCAGCGAGATATTATTCAGGGGGTAAAATCATTTGCAAAAAAAAATAATTTTGCCATTACCGTTTTTGCCTCCCACCGTAACGAAAGAAATGAAATCCTTTCCGTTGCCGACTATTCTTTGACTGAACCTGAAGATCCTCAAAAACGTCTTCAGTTTATCCAGGAAACCATTCAGTCCTACGGCATCCACCATATTCATACTGGCCGTAACAGCCAGTGGTTTGAAGAACACCGTTCAGCCATTGAATCGACCGGTGCCACCCTTACTACCGGTGCAACGGGCGTCGACTGGTTAACTCTGGCTGACGAAAAAGTTACTTTTGCTCAGTTTATGGAGCAAAAGGGTCTCCCGGTCGTACCATCCTGGCGGGTGAATACGCTGGCAGAATTAAAAACACACCTCGCGGCCCCGCCGTTCACTGACAGCCCGGTATGCGTGAAGCCGGTGACGGGTATCTATGGCATGGGATTCTGGCGCTTTGATGACAGTGCTTCGCCTATGGCCGTCTTTAATCATCCCGAACATCGTCTGGTCAGTCCGCAACAGTATATTGCAGCAGCATCAGCTGCTGAGTCGTTTAAACCCCTTGTTTTGATGCCGTACCTGCCAGGCCCGGAATTTTCCGTCGATATCCTCGCGGATAAGGGCGAAATACTCGCAGCCGTGGGACGCCGTAAGGAAGGGGTTATCCAGTATCTGGTAAACGAAGGAAGCGCCTGGGAACTGGCGTGTGACTGCGCCAGGGTTATGAAGGCCGACGGGCTGGTGAATGTTCAGACGCGAAACGATGTGAATGGCAACCCGGTGCTGCTTGAAACCAACATGCGTCCGTCAGGGGGGGTGGGTTATACCCTTCACAGCGGGGTGAACCTTCCTGGGTTATTTGCTGCCTTTAAGCTCGGTCTGATGTCTGAAGATATGGTGCGCCAGAGCGCTAAAAACACCTTTTCTCCGGTTGCGGTGAGATCCATTACGGATGTAATTGCATACCCGGAATCACTCTCTAACCTTCTGAATTAAGGCGTATTTATGTCTGATATCCTCGAAGATATGATTTATCGCCGTACCCTCTCATGCGGTACGATTCAGGTAACCCGCGACCAGGGTGAAGTTTCGCTCGATGACCTGTTTGACATCGCTGAAAGACGTAACCCGAAACGCGCCTTTCTGTTTGTCAGCAAAGTACTCGGCAGGCACATTCCCGTGCCACCCTCAGTCATGCGGCAGGCCTACAGACAGCTTGCCAGCCAGTTCCCCTCGACACTGACAGGACCCGTACTGTTTATCGGTATGGCTGAAACCGCCGTTGGGCTTGGGGCCGGTGTATTTGATGAAGTGCGCCACCAGCATCCTGAATCTGTCTATCTGACCTCTACCCGTCACCCGGTTGATGGCACGTTGCTTTGCGAGTTCAAGGAAGAACACAGCCACGCCACCGATCATCTGATCTATCTGCCAGATGATGAAGAGAAAAGACGTCGTGTTACCAACGCACGAACGCTGGTTTTGATTGATGACGAGGCAACCACCGGTAATACCTTTATTAACCTGCTTTCAGCCCTGCGTAATACCGGCAAGCTTCAACATATTGAACAGGTTATAGCCGTTACGCTTACCGACTGGAGTGGCAAAGCCTTGTCCGAGCGCAGCACCTTACCAGTCACTTCGGTTTCTCTTGTAAGCGGTAAGTGGGGATGGACCCCATTACCTGATGCACCTGTCCCGGACATGCCGAAAGTCAACGTAACTTCACGAGGAGAATGGGACATCCAGGGAAAACAGTCCTGGGGCCGACTGGGGATGCTCGCACCTGCGGCCGATCTCGGCCATGAGGTCTCCGTCCACAAGGGGGAACGTATTCTGGTTCTCGGGACCGGGGAATTCGTCTGGGAGCCGTTCCTGCTTGCTGAACGGCTCGAAGCTGCCGGAGCACAGGCATTTTATGGATCGACCACCCGCTCCCCTATCGCCGTTGGTTATGCCATTGAGTCCGCCATTTCCTTTACGGATAACTACGGGCTGGGCATCCCCAATTTTGTCTATAACGTCGCCCACCAGCAGTTTGACCGCATTCTTGTGTGTACTGAGACACCCGCAGAAAGTATTGACACGCAGCTTCTTAAAGCGCTGGCTGAGGTTGCGGCCGTCGTGGAGATTGTTACCTATGAATAAACCCGTTGTTCTGAGCGACCTTGACGACACGCTCTTTCAGACCCGTCGTAAAATGGTGGACGAGCTGGCCCTGGAGCCATTCCGTACCGGTGCCGTTGATCGCACCCTGAATCCACGAAGCTTTATGACGGAAGAACAGTCCATGTTGGTGGACTGGCTCCTGGAGCAGGCTGAACTCATACCCGTTACCGCACGGGGAACTGAAGAAATCAGCCGCGTACGGATCCCTTTCCACTCCTGGGCAATCACCACTCACGGGGCCGTCATTCTCACGCCAGAAGGCAAACCCGACGAGGAGTGGAAGGCCCATATGCTCGGCCAGCTGGCTCCCTATCAGGAAAAGCTGACATCGATGCAGCGTCTGATCACTGAAATGATGGACGCAAAAGGGATCAATGCCTGGGCAAGGCTGAACTTCGAATACGGTGAAACGGCGGTTTATATGGTGATGAAGCACCGCGACAGCACCCGCCTTGACGAGCTCAATGCCATTGCAGATGAGATAGAAACGGTGTTTCCGACCGAGGGCTTCTACATCCACCGCAACAGTAATAACGTGGCCTGGCTTCCCACCGCGGTTGAGAAAGGGCTGGCAGTCAGATGGCTTCTTGAAAAACTTCGGGCTGAACGCGGAGTCTTCCCCGTAATTGGTCTGGGCGACAGCCTGAGCGATCATCGTTTTATGAAACTGTGCAGCTGGTTTGGCATCCCGCGTCAGAGTCAGTTTGCAGATGCCATTTCACAGCGAATTTTTGGAGAAAATTAAAATGCAGCCACATGACACATTTACCGGCTCATACCAGCCCGGTGACGTGGAATTTCTGCTAAAGCCGGTAGTCATTGAGATGACGCCGGTTGAGCAAAAAGAAGAGCTGATTCAGTCAGGGAAGAAACATTATTCGGACATGCTCAGTCAGGAGCCAGCGCCAACACAATGGCATCTTGATTTGTTTCACCGGGCGCTGGATCGGGGCGCAGAGAGACTTGCAAAAGAAGTCACACAGCTCGCTATTGCTCTGGCCGAACGCTTCGGTGATGAGCCCATTGTACTGGCCAGTCTCGTCAGAGCTGGCGTGCCGCTCGGCGTTATGCTGCACCAGGCCCTGCGTGACATGGGGAAAACCTCATGGCATTACGGTATCAGCATTATCCGGGATCGTGGAATTGACGGTGCAGCCCTCGACGTCATTGAAGAGCGCCATGGTACCAGCGGTATTGTCTTTGTTGACGGATGGACAGGTAAAGGCGCAATTACCGGAGAGCTTGTACGCGCACTGAAAGATCGCCCGGGCTATCCTGAGCAGCCGCGACTGGTTGTCCTGGCCGATCCCTGTGGCTGCTCCTGGCTTGCAGCCAGTGATGATGACTGGCTCATTCCTTTTGGCATCATGGGTGCGCCGGTATCAGGCCTGATCTCCCGGTCAGTATGGTCCTCTGAAGGATTACATGGGTGCATGGTTTGCGAGCATCTCAGTGAATTCGAATGCAGCCGGATGCTTGTCGATACCGTCGCCCATTTCCGTAAGAAGTTAACCCCGTCATCCCTCGCTACCCTGAGCTGGAATATGGAGTCAGCCCGGGTCTTATGGCAGACAAGTCGCGACGTTATCGCGTTCCTGGCCGATGAATTTAAAGTGGACAGCGTCAATCGTATTAAACCCGGTATTGCTGAAGCAACCCGGGCTGTATTACGTCGGGTACCGGACCATGTATTTGTGCGTTCTATTGACGACCCGGACGTTGCCTTGCTTGTAGGGCTTGCTCGTGAAAAGGGAATAGTTGTTACAGAAATGGGGGGAACCCTCGGCCAGTATCGGGCTGTAACCATTATCAAGAAGGTACTCTGATGAAAAATCGTCTTTCTCCCTGGAATCTGGGAGCCACGCTATACATGCCTGCAACACGGGAAGATATTGCTGATGCCGTCCTGCACGGGAAAATCCCGGGTTTGCGCTCTCTGGTGATTTGCCTGGAGGATGCTGTCAGTGAAGCAGACATCCCCATCGCCCTCAAAAATCTGGAGCACCTGCTGCACGAGCTCAGTAACAGCATGCGTAGCCTGGGTAAAAATGACTGGCCTCTGGTGTTCATTCGCCCTCGGCATGCCGAAATGGGCAGATGGTTAAAAGCGCATTATGATCTTTCCGCTGTCGATGGGTTTGTGTTGCCGAAATTTACCCTCAGTTCGTTAGCTGAATGGTGGGATATCATGGGCGGGACTCACCTGTGCATGATGCCAACGCTGGAAACAGAAGACGTCTTTGACGTGGTTCAGATGCGCGAGCTGGCCACTCGCCTGGTGGAACATCCCTGCCACGACCGCATTATTGCGCTTCGAATCGGCGGCAACGATCTTATGAACGTTGTGTCGCTTCGCCGCCCCCGGGACCTGACGCTGTATGACAGCCCGATGGGCTACGTCATCAAAATGCTCGTTTCAGTCTTCGGCCCGCGTGATTTTGCCCTGACCGCGCCCGTATGTGAGCATATTGACGATCATGCCGTTATGGCCAGAGAGCTGGCTCTTGATATGGCACATGGGCTTGTTGGGAAAACGGCCATTCACCCGGGTCAGATAGAGGTCATTCAAAACGCGCTGATGGTCACTCAGGGTGAGTATTCTGACGCTCTGCGGATCCTGAACTCTACCCAGGCCGTGTTTAAGTCGCAGGGAGCAATGTGTGAACCCGCCACACATCGCCGCTGGGCGGCTGGCATTCTGGACAGAGCTCGTTTTTATGGGTTACAGAACGAGCAAAGCGCTGATGGAATCAGATTACTTACCGTGACCCAGCATCATTAAGGAAATCATAATGGGGTTCAGGTTCAGAAAGTCGATCAACATTATTCCTGGCGTTCGCCTCAACCTGAGTAACGGTGCACCGAGCCTGAGTGTCGGGCCGAGAGGTGCTTCCGTTTCTTTTGGTAGCCGGGGGACCTATGCCAATCTGGGCTTGCCCGGTACCGGGCTGAGTTACCGTACCCGGCTTGACCGGGCCGCGCGTTCCGGAGGTGGAAACCGGACGGCAACCGACCCGGGGCTCAGACAGGCGCTTGAGCAGGAAGCCGCTGAACTCATGTCAGCGGTAACCGCAATCCGTAATATTCACGAGCTGACGCCGGATCCAAAAACAGGCATCAGCTGGGCAGAGCTGGAAGCAGTATACCTGCATAACAGAACGTCGCCTTTTCAGGTTCCGGCACCGGTGCGTCCAGAAAAGCCAGACTACCTTGCATTGCCGGAAAAGCCTGCCGAGAGCGAAGGCATTAGTTTTCTGGGTAAATGGTTTGAATCGGAATCAGCTAAAGCTGAGCGCCACGCCGAAAATCTTCGCCGGTGGCAGCAGGAGCTGATTGATGTGGAGCGTGAGAATACCCTTCGACAGCACCGGTACCAGCAACAACGGACGGCCTGGGCCGAACAGTATGCAAACTGGAAGTTTGAAGCAGAAGAACATGAAAAACGGCTCGCCACGGCTCAGGCAGATGCCCGGCAGCAGTTCCGGACAGACGCCGCGTTTTTCGAATCATACCTGGCGGGTGTGCTGGCAGAAACTGAATGGCCGCGTGAAACGATTGTTGCATTTGAAGTAAAGCCGGAGCTATCAGCAGTCCTGCTGGACGTTGATTTAGCTGAGATTGAAGATTTCCCTGATAAGATTTACGGCGTTAATGCCCGGGGCACGGAGCTGACGGAAAAAGCCATGACGCAAAAAGCCGTACGCGAAAACTATGCCCGCCACGTCCATGGCTGCTTGTTCCGCCTGGTCGGTATCGTTTTACATACGCTACCTTTCGACAACGTGATTGTGTCAGGCTTTACGCAACGGGTCAGTAAGCGGACCGGCTATCTGGAGGATGAGTATATCCTGTCCTGCAAATGCACTCGCAGCCAGATGTCGTCAGTAAATTTTGCAGGCATAGAACACATTGATCCGGTTGAAGCGTTAGGCGATCACCCGGTTATTCGAAAGATGAGCAGTACCTTCATTTTTCAGCCTATTGAACCACTAACCCTTTAAGCAGGCTAAATCTTACGATGCAATTAAATACCAGACAGGCCCGGATTTTTAAGCTTGCCAACTTACTGGGCACCGGCAAGCCCGTTTCCGCTGCCGACATTATAACCAGTCTGGAATGCTCAGAGCCGACATTAACCCGGGCCCTCAAAGAGCTACGCGAGTCATATTCTGCGGAGATCAAATACAGCAAGGCAGGTCATTCCTACCATCTCGTTAATCCGGGCCAGCTGGATAAAAAGACCCTTCGCCGGATGAATGAAGCGCTCGCACAGAATGCTGAACTGAAAACCGGTGAGTCTACAGGGAAGGTCGTACTCGATAAGGATAAAAAAACAGCCGTGTCCTTATCGCTACGCATGCGGATCTTAAGAAAAATTGACCGTCTGGCTGCGCTGAGTGGCTCGACCCGAAGTGAAGCGGTAGAGAAGCTGGCTCTGCACTCCGTTGACGAACTGATAAAAGAATACAGCGCTAAAAAGTCCTGACGCTAAATCTCAGACCGGGGTGAAAACCCCGGTTTTGTCATATTTTACCTCTGTATTGGCGTGACGTAGTTTTGATCTATTCTCCTCCCGCAATGCCAGCAGCGCCTTACTGACTACAAAACCTGGTGTCTTGACATCCTCTTGTGCTACACATCAATCTTTGGGCGTTTTACACTCCATTCATGCAGATCTGTGATGTATGATGAATTTCATACATAAGACAGTTTATTTGTCCGAGTTTTTTCAGAAATCTTATATTCCAGTCCGGTCTGAATTATTTTTCTGTTGATAAGAGGCCATTCACATGTCGGTAATTCTATGGTGGTTAACTTATTTCTTTAATGCCGCTTCTGAGTATTTAATCTCCACCCGACAGATGTCGTGCCGTTTTATCAAATCAACAAACCCTGGCCTCTTCCTGAAACTACTCTCCTCTTCCGATCTCTTAAGAAGGAATTACATTTGAGACGCTTACCCGTATATCTGCTACTCGACACGTCCGGCTCTATGCACGGAGAGCCTATCGAAGCGGTTAAAAATGGCGTTCAGACGCTGCTTACCACGCTGAAACAGGATCCGTATGCACTCGAAACGGCTCACGTGTCAGTGATCACCTTTGATTCTTCAGCCCGACAGGCAGTCCCCCTGACAGACCTCCTGAGTTTCCAGATGCCAGCACTAACAGCCAGCGGCACCACGTCTCTTGGCGAAGCGCTTTCCCTCACGGCCAGCTCCATTGCCAAAGAAGTACAGAAAACGACGGCTGACACTAAAGGTGACTGGCGTCCCCTTGTATTCCTGATGACGGATGGAAGTCCGAATGATGACTGGCGTAAAGGCCTGAATGACTTTAAAGCGGCCAGAACCGGCGTTGTTGTGGCATGTGCAGCCGGGCATGATGCCGATACCAGCGTCCTCAAAGAAATCACTGAAATCGTGGTTCAGCTCGATACAGCTGACAGTTCGACGATTAAAGCTTTCTTTAAATGGGTCAGTGCGAGCATTTCGGTAGGCAGTCAGAAAGTGGAGTCCAGCAAAAAAGAAGTGATCGGTCTTGAAGACCTGCCACCGCCGCCGCCAGAAGTAAATGTGGTCTTATAATTTTATTGATTAAGGGGATATCATGTCTGTCAGTCTGAGCAAAGGCCAGGGCGTAAGCCTGAAAAAAAATGAATACGATCTCTCGTCCGTTACTATCGGCCTCGGTTGGGATATTAATGAGGAAAAGAAAGGTTTTCTCGGCGGGATCTTTGGTAAAAAAGAAGAAGAATACGACCTTGATGTGATCGCTTTCCTGTGTAATTCAGCCGGAAAGGTGACCGATCTCGGCAATGTGGAAAATGGTAAACCAACGCTTGTGAATGGCGATATCATCTTTTTCAACAGCCTTCGCCATAAGTCAGGCAATATCTGGCTGACGGGCGATAACCGAACCGGAGCCGGTGACGGTGACGATGAGCAAATTATTGTGCGCCTGAATTCCCTTGACGCTCAGTACGAGAAAATTGTGTTCATCGTTCAGATCTACAATGGTGAAAAGCTCCAGCAGCACTTTGGTAAAGTTCAGAATGCCTTCATCCGGGCAGTAGATGCCCGTAATATTGAAATGGCACGATTCGATCTTTCTGGCGGACCCGCCTTCGCCAGCCAGCGCTCCATGGTCTTTGCCGAGCTGATACGCGAGGCTACAGGCTGGAAACTCAGGGCAATTGGTGAGCCTTCAGAATCAGATTCGTTTGTCTCGCACCTGAGGAATTACATGTGATGCGCCGCCTGCCTGTTTACCTTGTTATCGACACATCCGGCTCGATGCGCGGTGAGTCAATCCATTCCGTTAACGTTGGAATTCAGGCGATGCTTAGCGCTCTTCGCCAGGATCCCTACGCCCTCGAAAGCGTTCATATCTCCATTATCACCTATGACAATGAGGCGCGTGAGTTCATTCCTCTCACGCCGCTGGAAGACTTCCAGTTTTCTGACATCGTTGTGCCAAGCGCAGGCGGGACGTTCACCGGTGCTGCCCTTGAATGTCTGATGCAGTGTGTTGAACGGGATGTACGTCGCTCAGATGGTGATACCAAAGGAGACTGGCGTCCTCTGGTATTCCTGATGACTGATGGAACCCCTTCTGATGCCCTGGCGTACGGTGAAGCGGTAAAAGCGATTCGCGGCCGGGGATTCGGATCCATCATTGCCTGCGCCGTTGGTCCTAAAGCAGGCCATGAGCACTTAAAACAGCTCACCGATAAGGTTGTGTCTCTGGAGACGCTAGATTCAACCGCGTTTGCAGGTTTCTTTAAATGGGTATCGGCCAGCGTGTCTTCCGGCAGCACAAGCGCGGGGATTAATAACGGAACTGATACCCTTCCCCCTCCTCCACCAGAAATCCAGCTGGTGCTCTGACAGACAGAAAGGTGCTGTTTCCGGGCAGCACCTTTCTGTACAGCAACGTTTTCTGCTGGCCGTACCAGCCGTACGAGGAAAATTATGAGACGCCTTCCCGTGTTTTTTGTCCTGGACTGTTCAGAGTCCATGATTGGTGAAAACCTGAAAAAAATGACTGATGGTCTGCAAATGATCGTCGGAGATTTAAGAAAGGATCCACACGCACTTGAAACAGCCTGGGTCTCGGTAATCGCATTTGCCGGTGTAGCCCGTACGATTGTACCTCTTCACGAAATTGCCTCGTTCTACCCTCCCCGCCTTCCCGTTGGCGGCGGTACGAGCCTTGGAGCTGCATTGCGTGAGCTGACCGTGCAAATTGATACCCAGGTCAGAAAAACCACTCATGAGGCTAAAGGCGACTGGAAACCCGTCGTGTATCTCCTTACCGACGGACGTCCGACTGACGACACAACCGCAGAAGTGAAGCGCTGGAAGGATCACTACGCGAGTAAAGTGAATCTCATTGCCGTTGGCCTGGGGCCGTCAGCGGACCTGAATATCCTGCGGCAACTGACAGAGAATGTCATGCTGTTCACCGAATCTCAGGAAGGGGACTTTACCCGCTTCATCAAATGGATCACGGCCTCGGTTACGGCGCACAGCCGCAGCGTCGGGGACGACAAACAACCTGAGCTCAGCCAGACTGAATACATAGTCCGGCTGGCCAAGGACGAGCCAGTAAAAGCGTACGACGAAAACTGCGTTACGCTTACCGGCCGTTGCAGCAAGACCCGTCGTCCGTACCTGATGAAGTATGAACGGCCACCAGCAAGGGTTTCCGGGCTCGATTTCAGTCTGAACCTGAACAGCTTTAATATTGCCGGATGCTATCCCATCGATGAGGACTATTTTGCGTGGTCAGATGCCACCGCTACCGGTTTGCAGGTAAATACCAGCGAACTGCATGGCGTACCGGGTTGCCCCCACTGCGGTAATGCCAGTGCGTTTGCCCTGTGCTCATGCGGAAAGTTGCTGTGTATTGACGGCCCGGATGACGTGATCTGCCCGTGGTGTGAAACAGGCCTGTCATTCAGCAATGATGGCGGAAACACTAACTTCGACGTAAACAGAGGGAGAGGTTGATGTCGCAAAATGCTTTACTTGAAGAGAAGATTATCCGCTTAGTTCTGTCTGAGCTGGGCCACCCTGTTGAAGGTGAGCGGCTTTTACTTCTATCGCAGGACCCATCCCTTACCGAAGAAATTATGCGGCTTAAAGAGCGGATTGAGAGCCTTGCACAGGGTTTATCTGCGCGGGTTAGCGAAGGTGATAACGACGCAGAGATTGCCGCCTCGTCAGCATCCAGTCTTTCCGATCAGCAACAAACGGTCGTAAGTGTTGCTGATAACCCGGGCATTGACGCTACCGATACATCAGCACTGCAACCCCTGCCAGAAAATGAGCCTCATCCTCCGTTCTGGAAGCTGATGCCTTATTACGAATTTGATAAACCAGCACAGAGGGAAGACGAAAACCTGTCTTCCCTGGTATTAAAACCCGGGCAGATACCGACAGGCCAGCAGCGGGCCAGCTTAGCTGTGCCACCTGCCGTTCCCCCGAGAGCTAAAATAACGATCCCCAACGCCCGCGCAGGCGAACGTTTCTCTTCGCCGGTTGCTATCGTTCTGGGTGAGGGCCAGCAGGCTACTGTCAGGGACGTTGTCTTTCCCCGGAACATTGGCCTGTCTTTTGACAAAGAACAGGAGTTGCTGACAGGTACTCCCACCGAAAGCGGCGATATAGAGCTTTCAGTAATCTGGTCATGCACGTCGCACGACGAATGTGAAACAAAACAGCTATTTATAATCAATCCCGATCCGAGAAGCCTGTGGAAGGTGGTAGAGCCACCAGCAGACGCTCCCTACCCTAAGTCCCATCTGGACGCTGCTGGCCTGGTCAGGGGTGATATACGTATTGCTGCCGCCAGTCGCCGGGGACGCTCTCATGAGCATGCCGGAAGCTTCAGAGATGACGACTTCTACATCAACCACTGCCAGGAAACAGGATGGTCTGTCATGCTGGTCGCAGACGGAGCCGGTAGTGCGGTAAATTCCCGGGAAGGCTCCCGGATTGCAGTCAAAACGGCTGGCGATTACCTTTTAAATCAGCTCAGTGGTGTGAAAGGCGTCCATTTAAAGCAGCACATCACGGCGTGGGAAGGGAGCGATCAGCAGGCAACAATAAACGCCATGCTTCATCATTTTAAACAGGCAGCTACGCTCGCGGTCAACAGTATCCAGAACGAAGCCATTTGTGCAGAACAACCTGTGAAATCCTATTCAACAACCCTTCTGGCAACTGTAGCGCTACGAACTGATAACGAGCTGTTTGCGACTGCATTCTGGCTTGGTGATGGTGCGATAGGTGCATACAGCCCTTCCGGTAAAGTCAGGATACTGGGAAATCCCGATAGCGGAGAATACGCAGGACAAACCCGTTTCCTTGACCAGAGCATTATCGCAGACCCCTCGTTTAGCGGCCGCATCAGCGTGGGTAAATGGAATGATGTATCTCACTTGATCCTCATGACAGACGGCGTCTCAGACCCTCTGTTTGAGACGGATAATGGGCTTCGCAGTGACGAAAAATGGACCCGTCTCGTTGATGAGCTCAACCCTGTCCTTACAGACGCCAGTATTGCGCCTGAGAGGTTAGGCGACTGGCTTAACTTTTTCTCCACAGGGAACCATGATGACCGCACTATTGCGGTGTTGTGGTAAGGGATACGCTTTTTCGGTGATCAATATGGCAAATATCGTTACGTGCAAAACAAAGGACGGCGAAACAGTCCAGTATGTTGACGAGGTAATTGGTTCGGGCTCGATGAAGGATGTTTACTTTTCGCCTGATAAATCATACGTCGTCGCTTTTTATCATAAACCGCAGAACGAGCAGGCCCGGGATCGGATTGATATGATCACCGGACGCTACAGGCAAAACATTTTTGGCCAGTCCGGAGGTGAATACTGGAAGGACCTGTTTTGCTGGCCGACCCATGTTGTTGAGCATGGGCATAAAATCGGCATCGTGGTTCCAACCTACAAAAGCTACTTTTTCTTTAAATACGGCTCTAAAAACGATGATTTTCTTGGCATAAAAGGTCGTGAAAAGGAAGGCAAATGGTTTGCCAGCGCCAGCAACCAGAACAAATTTCTCGACCCACGTGAACGAGGCAATACGCTTACCTATCTCAAGGTCTGTCTGCTGCTGACAAGAGCCGTCAGAAGGATGCATGCGGCAGGTCTCTGTCACAGCGATCTAAGCTATAAAAACGTGCTTATCGATCCAGAAATGGGACATGCCTGCATCATTGACGTAGACGGCCTGGTTGTCCCTGGAAAGTATCCTCCCGACGTGGTGGGCACCCCGGATTTTATCGCTCCGGAAGTGGTGAAAACCAGTCATCTTTCCAAAGAGGATCCGAACCGCGTATTGCCAAGCATTACTACTGACCGTCATGCGCTGTCGGTGCTTATCTACATGTATCTGTTCTTCCGTCATCCGCTACGTGGCGGAAAAATACATGACATGTCGGATGAAGTACGTGATGAGACCTTATCTATGGGTGAGAAGGCACTCTTCATTGAACATCCGACAGACAAAAGCAATGCAGTCAAAGTCAGTCAGCTATCGTCCTTTTCACTGCCCTGGGCTGACCCGGAGAAAATTCCTTACACCATCATGGGCCCTTATCTGACACCTTTGTTTGAGCGCGCCTTTATAGATGGCTTACACGATGCCACTAAACGCCCGACCGCCGATGAGTGGGAAAGCGCCCTGGTTAAAACAGTCGATCTGATACAGCCCTGCCAGAACAAGGCGTGTGAACAGAAATGGTACGTTTTCTCGGGTAAGACAAAGCCGGTTTGTCCCTACTGCGGTACGCCATACAAGGGTAAATTACCGGTTCTAAATTTATATTCTTCCCGAAAGGAAGGCAGTTATCGTCCTGACGACCACCGGTTGATGGTGTGGAGCGGGCAGTCAATCTATGCGTGGCATGTGAATCGCCTCATTGCGCCAAATGAGCGTACAACCGATTTGCAAAGGAAACGAGTTGGGTATTTTGTTTTCCATAACGATCAGTGGTGGTTAGTAAATGAAGGCATAAATGGGCTTATGTCATTACCGGATAAACGACAGATTGCCATTGGGGAAAAAATTGAACTGACGAATAACGCTCAGTTTGTTCTGTCAAAGGAGGAAGGCGGCAGGCTGGTCGTCGTTCAGTTAGTAGAAAACTAACGGACGCCCATAACGACTAAAACGTTCTGGCAGCATACTGAACCTGTTTAATGAATCACTATATTAAGCTGTGTCAAATTTAAGCTGCCAGAAAAACTGACTGTCTGTGCCGGATATGCGGTACACCTCCTGCGGCAAGGGTTTAATGCGCAAAGCCCAATTTATTTATAAGAGTGAATAGTTTTGTGGCTCTACCCTGCCGCTCTCCTTTCCTGTGTCATGGTTTTTAACATCTGAAATACTGACATTGTTAAGCCGGTGATTGTATAAGGCGATGCGGACAATCTCATGAAGATATTCAAGTTCGTTTTGTGTCAAGGACTGGCCTTCCTGGGTTTTTGAAATCATTTCCTGCCAGCAGATCAGTCTTTCGTAACTGACATGTTCGCTGTTTTCCAGGCAGTGCAACCTGAAATAGCGAAGGAACAAAGGAAATTCATCGGTCTGAGCGATGTCATAAGCCCGAACCGTTAACCGACACAGACATACAATCGTATCCTGCTGTAACCTGACTAACGCGTTATGACTGCCCGGAAGGATATCAGGCAATTTCATCTTACAGTCAGCAAGGCGCTGAAGAAGAGGCCCTTCCTCTGAAGGCTCCCGTCCCCGATACTCCTGAAGAGGTTCAGATTCAAGTTCATGCATTAATGGATGATATAGCCATTCCCGGGAACTGGTCTCATCAATGATCAGGCTTTCAATGCACTCACTGTATGTTGTTTTACGTCGCCCGAGCTGCACCTGACTGATTTCATATTCAATATCTGGAAGATCGATACGCAATGCGGCAACTCTTTCGGAAGGATGAAGGTGGTCAAAGGTTAACTTCGCAGAAATGCTACGATCCCTGTCCAGAAAGACGGCCACACATAAATCATTAACCTTTACGAACAGATCAGCTGTGCCTCCGAACATACTGCCGCTTCCAATAACCTCATTCAGTGAAACCGGCCCACCATCGTCGCCAGCGAGAAGATTTGGGAAACCAAGAACCTGGTGCTCGTTGATGACTTCAATAATTTTTCCCCGGATGGCTTCCATCAGACCATCACAGTCACCGGCTACAGCAGTACTGTGTGAGAAATGCCAAAGCTTGACCTCCCCCTGCTTTGCTAACAGATCAGTTTTGCAAGCGGGGCAGATGCAGTTACAGTCGATACCCCGGCTGACCTCTGTAATATCTAAAAAGAGTCCTGATTCTCTCTGGAGTCCAAATGGAATACCAAATGTGTAACTCTTACGCATGGCTGCACCCCGTTTTTGATAATTATTCAAACTATATCCGAAATAACGGAGGAGGATTTCTGTAAAACGAATTAAAAGAAATGATTTTTTAGTTTTCCAGATTAATGTTTGACAAGAATCAAATGAGAGCCTTACAAATATGGAGAGAGAAGTTTAGGTAAAGTAACTTTTATCACAACTTCTAAAATTAAGGAGAATATCGGATGTATTTAGCAGTGGGCTTGGCTTATGATTAAAGTCTTTCTCCGAACTTAATAAGAAAGTTAAAAAGACAGGCTATTACAGTGCCTTTAGCCCCGAAAGGGGCATAAACTATTTTCAAATCCAGACACAGTCTTTTTGTTGTGCCAATATCAATAATTACTCGCGAACAAAGGTCCACACACTCGCAGGAACTTTGTCATATAACTTTTTCATTGTCAGTTCAGCTTTACGATGATCATAAGCACCAGAAATTTCAAGAGAGGCGACACCCGAGTTTTTTTCACATAACCTTTCAAATACTTTTTCGAGCGTTTCGAACGAACTACACTTACGGAATTTCATTAAATAAGACTGCTTTGTGTCAGACATAATCAACCTTCTTTAGACAGGCCTCAACTGGCCAGGGATAATCTTAATATCATTTTTCACTTAAGCCTAACGATTTCACAACCTTTTTCGTTGTTTCCACCCTGTTCATAACCAGGTACATGAGTGCTAAAATGACTGTAAATAAAACCAGTGTATCCCGGTGAGCAGGATGAAGAATCAATCAGTGATCAGACAGTTTTCGGAAAGCGAATTGCATCAGCAGCTGGAAACGTTCGGCAACCATGATAAACAGCTTTCACGCTTGATCCGTTACTTTTCCCATCTGAGATACAACACAGCTAAAACCTATCTGCACTGGCTACGAGTATGGAACGAATGGTATCAGGCGAATGCCCGGTTGCATACAGACTGGCCAGTAAGTTCGCTCCCCGTGTCTGAGGAAGCTCTGCTGGCGTTTATGGGGCATCTTGAAGGCAAATTGTCACGAAGCAGCATAAACAGCTGTCTTCAGGCCTTAAACAGTATCCATAAAAAAGGGCTTAACCTGCCCGGGATTATTACGTCTGAAGCATGGTACATGCTGGAAGCCTTAAAACAATCGGAAGCCCGGAAGCGAAAGACGACTAAACAGGCAACTCCCTTTCTTATTGGCGATCTCAAGGCTCTGATAAAGTTACGCAGTACTACAAACTCAGTTCGTAAGCTTCGTGACCTGTGCCTGATCTGGACAGGCTTTGAAACACTGCTCCGTTCATCCGAAATTCGCCGTATACGTCTGAAAGATCTGTCTCTGGATAGTATGACCGGTGAATTTAACCTGACGGTATACCGTACAAAAACGAACATCAGTACACTTCTTACCTACCGGCTGACACGTCAGTTAACTAACTGCCTCTTGAGATTGATGAACCTTGTGAAAATGGATCAGCACAGTCATCCAGATGAATACCTTTTCCAGGCCGTAAATTTCCATGATACAGGCTATATGCCACCCGGCTGGAAGCTTCGGAGTAAAGGGAATGAGCTATCTGAGCTTCTTAAACGGCATAACCTGCCCTACCGTGCTAAACAAAGTCTTCTGAACGATGAAGATGAGGAAGACACTGTGGACGATGCCGGTATGCTCAGCAAAAATTCCCTTTTACGGGCATTTAAAGAAATGTGGAATGAGCTTTATCCAAATGAGACTAAAACCCGTTACTGGACAGGGCACAGCGTTCGTGTAGGCGGTGCGATACAGCTGGATATTGAAGGTTACTCGCTACCACAGATTATGGAAATGGGGAACTGGTCGAATGAAGAAATGGTTATGCGCTACATTCGCAATATTGAAGCTGGTAAAAAAGCCATGATCAAGCTTATGCGAAATGCCTTTGATGAATAGCGCCCTCACGGGCGCATAACTTTATTTTTTCTTGAACGGGTTAAGTCTGGTGAGATTAGAGAGTGCCCCTCCCGGAGGCAAAATTCCCGTCCTTTTATATTTGTACACGCCATTTAATTTCATTGTCTGGATTCCAAGATTAATAAGCGTGACAAGTTTAAGGGTATACAGGAGTGTAAATTGGGGAGCAACCTGAATAAAAACTAATAACAAGCCTGCACACATTACACGTAGCCATGCCGCGTACTCCATGCTCAGCGGACGCTTGAAATAGAATCTTTCGAGCAAATCAACTGTCTTATTACTGATCCACGCCGCCGCCACTGAGAGTAACAACACGATGCACACCATAATGCCCAGTTCCATTTTCACTCCCTTCTCTTTTAGTCTGTTTAAGTTGAGGCTTAGCCACAGTAGTTTTGTTTTTTGCTTTTTTCTTAGGTTTGGTATGGTGAAACAGAAAACAATCCACCATTACCCAACCATTTTTATATCGAGCCACCAGCATCTTCTGGCTGGGGTAATGAGCATGAAACAGCATTTTCACGTCCATGGTGCCCATCAACGACTGTTTGCGCTTTAGCTCATCCTCAGCCATCTGAAATTCTTGTAAGAATTCTGAAGACAGACGCTGACGCAGAATTCTTATGGCACTGGAGTTTTCATCATTCTTTGCCAGGTGCCCGAAGCGTACAAGTGCCTTGTGGGTTATCTGGATGGGTCCCAGATGAGAGCTGAGCTGTTCGTACTGCCAGAAGTAGGTCAAATCCACCTTAACCCAGCTGATGCTGTCCAGCAGAGCCTCGTTCATGATGGTTCCGGACATAGGTACCATTGTCAGCCTGGCCAGACGCATATGTATGTAGTCCGTAAGCAACCTCAGCGACTCAGGAACGTTTTTATTGAGTAGGAGATGCTGAAGCACCGGGGTTGCGGTCTGCCAACACAGATTGCGCCCGTCAGGCAGGAAAGCAAACTTTTGATCGTCAGGCGCAGAGTTCGAAGCGTTTTCCTTACGAAGCAAAAAATAATGGCCGCACAGCAGCTCTGCTCTTACCTGGTCCTCGTCAGGGTCATGTCGGGCTTTACTTAGATCAACGGTTAGCACAACGCGGTTAATCGCATCAGCGTGATATTTTTTTACCCAGACGCAGACACGATAGAGACGCTCATCGATTTTCTGGCTGGCTGTGGAAATCCATTGCATTGTTGTTCCTTAATTTTCGGGGCTGACAATGAAAATGCCCAGCTCAGCCCCCGGCACGAGTTCTGTATATTTCAGGCTCAGCTTCCGTTGGTTGGACGGACCCTGGCTGTTTTCAGGAGCCCAGTCAGAGAGCGTTTTTAATTGAGGTATGTTGCCTGCTGCGAAAATGGGCAAGGATGCTTTTACTACTGAATAATCAGTCTCAGCATATTTATTCCCGTTTCGTTCCTGCCCTTCAGGCCTAAATGCAAAAATGTGAGCAATCGGAACAGGGAAAGAGTTAGTTCGACAAAGGCGATAAGATTCGCCCTGCTTCAGTGGGTGAAATTCAAGACGGTGTAAAGCCTTATCGATATTAGACACGACATTCAAATTGGTAGTTGCTACATTTTTTACTTCTGAGGCTCTCCTGCGCTCCAACAAACTCACAAGTTGCTCTGCTGTTTTAACTTCCTGGTTTCGGTTTAGCCGCCATGAAAAAGTAACTTTTTTAAGCTGGGACTTGATGAAAAGGATATTTCTTGTTGAGTGCATAGCGACAAGGCCCGGGAGCTTCTTGTGCACTTTATCAAAACGGACATTCTTTTTATTATCGATACGCCTCATTGCCGCAGCAAAATCATTTTTTGCTTCGTTTATAGAAGTGATCAAGCTTTCGAGAAGATCTGCTCTTTCGGGGACAATGATTAGACCCGGGTATTTAGTGGTTACTTTGGTGGAATCATGACTTAATGACTCTATGTCATCCACACAGATGTCAGTAAGTGCCTGAATAATTTCCTCAACCGAAGCATCGTCTTTAATACTAACCCTGATGGGTTTAACCTGCTTCAAGCGCTCTTCTGTTCTAGATACGGTGGAGACAGTCATCAGGTTTGCCATCATCGGGGGGGTGTTCGAAAGAAAACACTTGAGCGAGTCGATGCGTTCCAGAATCTGGTCACGAAAATAGGGCAAATCGTCATAACTCATACGTTTCTCCAGGCTCATGTTATTTCCAATCAATTTTGCTGCCCAGGCTGACCTTGCAGAACATAAATGTCATGTAAACCTCTAAAGAAGTCATTTTGAAACAGCTTTCACAGCATGCGATTTATGTTCGATAGGGCTCATGAACAAAGGATGATAATGGAGACGCCATGGATAGTGGATAGTCTTACCCACCTGGGTGATCCGATTGAGGCGAAAACGACCATTTATACAGTCAACTGACCAAAGCCCGGGAGAAACTAACCTCTTCCAGCGGTAAAAAGAGAAACCTGCAACACAGAGGTCATGCTCCAGGAAATGTTGAGTTTCGACGACGCGAACTTTTATCAAAAACCCCAGCATTGGCGAAAACCAGATCAACAACCATGTTGGCGGCAGGATGACTTTGTTCAGGAGATGATCTGTCATAAGCAAGGCAGATAACATCAGAAAACTGATAGTCAACCACAGGGCCATCCAACCGGCCCATACGCGGCTCTGACAGGGTTTCCATTCGAGAAGAAAAAGTTTTTTATGCATTCTGCCCCGCCTAATTTTAATGTATTGCCGAAGTATGCTGCATCATGATGGTGGTGCGGGGAAAGATTTCAAACTTCCACAATTCTGAAGCCGTGTTCCAACCATGAAAGATCCCGTCTCCACAGCGAGTGTTAAAAGCAAGAATTTCATCCCTGACCTGGTAAGCGAGCACTTCTGGCATATCAATAAACTCAGGTAAGGAAAGAAGAATTCCATGGATAACTTCTCCGGTTAACTTACTCATAACCTCTTCCTCAGACAGGGCAGCGTCCGGGAACAAACACAACGGAAGTGAAAAACAACATAGGTCAAGACCAATAGCAGCCCTTCCTGCGTCGTAGCCTTCTTCATTAACGACAAAACGAAAGAATTTTTCTGTCTCACCCCGTAATGATGACGGTCCTTCAGACGGAACTTCAATACCACTGAAGACTTTATCGGTCCAGTTGGTAAAAGGACTGGTGAAAACCCAACAAATTAAGGATAACGCCAGCTCTTCCTTAAACATACGTTCAGTGCCGGTAGTTCTGGAAAGTTGCTTTTGAGTACTCATGTTTTACCTGTTGCATGAAATTATTGATGTTATATAAACACAACCGGCATTTTATCTAATAGGTTTGAAAACACTAAAAATCGCAAATGCTGGTACCTTTCTGTTTTAAGAGATTTTCAAGGTAAAGTGAGGCTAGATCAATTGGCTGGTTCTCTTCAAGACAGGCTCGCACAAGATCTTCAATAGAGACCGAATCAACCCCCCTTCCCTGTAAAATTTCTTTAGCAGATGCCAGCGTTTTATGAACGCTTCGACTTAGTTGTAATCTGACTTGTGTGCGGGTATCAAAAAGACAATCTTCTGTGACACTTTGTGAAACGGTTCTACTCATTGAAAAATCACTCCATTTCTGGGATCGAATGAAAATTAACAGCTATAGATGTATCAGGTTTCCCATTTTCTACGATACTCAACCACGTACGCGCTGAGATTTGTTGTTCACAGACGAGTATGTAACCTGTTCCCTGTTGATGATGTAGCTCAAGAGCTTTTAGGATAGGCTCTGAATGAGGTCCGAGAGCATCACGCGTGTGAATAAGCGTTTGCTCTGGCAATACGTTGCTAAGCATAGACAGCAGAACATTACGCTCATCCTCATTATCCGACAAAACAAGAATTATACGAAAACCCGTTTTTATACGAAATCTGATTTCTGAAACTAACTTTCTTAATCTTAATTTATATATGACCAGGCGGAATCGAGTCATCAGTAAAGAGACCACTGTGAAGATAACGATTACTGCGCCATATTTTGACCTGTAGAACCACCAGTTAAGGCCTCCAGCAACTATCAGGATTAACATTAAAATTAAACTCCCATAGAAAAAAAGTGCTGGGTAGCGAGTTGTCTTTCCTTCAATTAGTGCTGAGGCAAATATCAAAATGGATATTCCGTAAATTACCCAGTCAAAAATACTTTCTCCAATCATTCTTTAGTGAACATCCTTAAAAGTGGAAATGTAGGTTTATGGGTTTATGCATTTTCCTGATGGCCTTGACAACCAAGGATTTCACAGAAATTGTCACAGTGTGAAGCTGTAACAAAGCGCTCTCCACGTTCGAATCGCTCAACCAAATCCTTTCTTACTTCACTTCCAGGTTTCTGGAAGATGTACTCAAGCTGGAGATCCTCGGCCGTTGAAAGTAGTCGTTCTATGCTGAAATCAACATGGTAAAAGCAAAACTGATTATCAACCGGGGGAAAGTTGCTTTTGGTACTGTTCTCGTTTTTGGATTTTAGTTCATTCATGAGCTCTCCTTGGTTGAGAACAGTATACAAATCTCTTTAGGGATTTTTTTTCGTTAATAGCACTTTTTTGAGTTTAAAGAGTATGTTCATACCAGAGCATTAGAGGCTACGAAAAGGATAATGGAATTAGAAAGATAGATTTTAAGTGGTGATGTAAGGTGGGATAGGTAGAAGAGGAGTAGACGCTTGTAAGCGAGGCAAAAAAAAGGCACGGAAACCGTGCCATAAGAGTATGTGAGAAAAAATCAAAATCAGGGAAAGAATCAAGCAGCTTGTGAAACTGAATCTCCAACTGCAAGATTTAAATTTCTTAGGTTATCGAAAACTTCAGATACTAAGTCATTACGGTCGTGGATTTTAATCCGCCCACCGGTTAACTCTGAAACATAAACGGTATGGCAGAGGTCAGTAACCACTTCGCCGTATTCATCAACGACTTCCAAAGATGCAATCATCGGAATATAAGAAGCCGCAGCATAGCTCTCATAAATACTTATTATGGAGTCATTGTTGCGTCGAGAAATTACCCTACCAGAAGGTAAAGCCTCATCTTCCATATAGCAATCAGATAGGTCCTCACAGAAGTCATTTTCTTTAAGTGAAATATTAAGGGTCAATTCACTGTTGATAGAGCGTGAATAAGAATATTCACTCAGTTTATAGCAAGCCAAACTTATATCACTAAAAGTTTCATAAGCTTTATAGAGGCTCGATGTTATAGACTCAGATACAAATGTTATTAGTCCAATAAAATGAGTATCCCAGAACTGTTGCAAAGCAAAACGGGCAATCATAACCTGACCATCAACCTGCATCAGTCTGTTATATTCATCCCGGTCATAACCTTTCGACTGAGAAACATCATTAGACATGCTAAGAACTTCACTACAAACATCATCATATTCAAAACGGCTAGTTGCAAAGTGTTTTCCTGAAATCTCAAGGTACTGACCAGAGACTGCGTCAAACACCTCAAGAAAGTAACAGAGTCGAGATTTTAAAGATTCTCTGTTTAAAGCTTCTATTTCATTCTCAGAGATACTATCGACATATAAATCAACAGCATTCTTGAGTTCAATAGCTTTGATATTACAGGTAAAAGAAAGCTCGTCACTTTGACAATGGCAAACACTTAATACTATATCCGCCTCATCAAAATCTATGCCAAGATAGCTCAGAACTGCTCGGACATAGTTTTTATCATCAGATGAATGTGTCATATACACTACCTCAAATTTGAGAGGAAGTGCCCCAGAAGGGAAGCGACTTCCCCACTGGGTTAGATAAAAGTTTGGTTAAGCTAAAAGAAGATGCCAGCGACAGATTTTACATTGTCATAGACAAGTGTCTTCAGCCAACCAAAGTTACTTTTTTGGACTGAAGCAAAAGGATCATTGAGACGCGTTACGAAAATCGTCAAAAGCTTCAGTTATTAGTAATGTGCGATCAGTTACTCTGTATCGGTCATTACTTTCGAGAGATACGTAAGTTGAATGCGAAGAATCACAGACAACACGCCCTCTTTTATTGATCAATCTTACTTCCATCATCACCGGCACATTGATAATTGAAGCAACATCGGTATAGAGGGATATGAGGGCATCATTGTCACAATATAACGCCCCGTTCCCATCAAATGTATCGTTAAACTTAATATATATATCTGGCATATTTGCCGGATAATCATCAGTATTGAAATCAATGCATAACTTTAAGTCATCATTAATACGGCGATTAATCTTATGCTGCCCAACACGTACAAAGCCATGTTCAACAGCTTTGATAATCCTTAAAGTTTCATTAAGACAATCTGTAATTCTTTTCTCGACAAATGAGATAAAGTCACCAAAGTCGGAATGAAAAAACTGTTTAAGTGCAAATTTCGCAACTAACACTTTCCCATCCACCTTCATTTTATCGAGATAAAGATTTCTTATAGCATCAGTAGAAGAATTAGCTTTAGATAACTCTTCACAGTCATTAATAATCATTGAAACAATATCAATAACTTTAACTGGGCTTAAAGTATTACTATATCCGCGAATATCAAACGTAAAAAATCCGAAATTCTTAAATACTCCAAGAAAATAAATTATTTTTTGTTTCAAAAGAATAGAATCGGAGTAAGATGCGTTGTGCTTTATTAGTTCAGATATGTAGAGATCCAACATACAATTTAAATTATCGATATCTACATCGTAATCAAAGGTTACTTTGTCGAACGAAGTATCAGATAATTGAACGGTTATATCGTCAGCGGGAACATTAAGGCCTAAATTTTGATAAAGAAAGGCACTAACAAATTCCACGTGGTCAGATTCTTTAAACATTTACACTACCTCATGACTAAAAAGGAAGTGCTTCCCACCGGGAAGCAAGTTCCCGGATGGGTTAGATTAATTATAAAAGAGTTCTTCAGAAGGTACATGCATTTCTGGTTTGAACTGTTTTAAGGAGTTGTTTATAGCTTTTCGATATAACCCTGAAGAGTGTGGCTTAAACATTTGATATTCCGTAACGAGCAGAGGAGACGTAAAGCATCCTAAGTTCACTAGTGAAATATTTGATGTTTCTTCACAAACATCTAATTCAGCGTATATCCGCCTCTTCATTACCCTGCCTGCTAAATAGCGACGAACATGATTTATAAACTTGTCCGCATCTGATATAGAATTAACTATATAATCAGATGTGACTATCTGATTAGATACAGTTTCAGGTATAGCTTCGGCTATTATTTTTACGTTCATTTCATAATCAACACTATGGAAGCAAGCAAGAATTTGTGGCTTCGCGCTTTCTAAAATCTTTTCAAGAACAGAAAAAATCAGAGAGAACTCGTTTAAAATTCGCTTTTGTATAAGTCCATGTAGATGTTTTATGAAAGGAGAACCGTGTTCAACAAGGCCTAGTATAAGATCCTTAGAGGCCAAATCTGAGCGGTAATAAACGTATTCTAGATTATCCCGGTTAAATCCTTTGATAAGCAAATCAGGCTGCTCTGAGACCAGTCGTAAATGAGTTGAAGCTATAGAAACTTCAAAACGAAAGTTCGCGAGATTTACAGGGCCTGCTTTTAATGTAGCCGCTTCGGAAAAATAAATGAAAAGAGGATGCAAATCATCGTTACCACAGTAAAGATGGTCTGCGCCCTTAAGATATTTCACCAAATGAGGTAGAAAAGATATTACTGGAATATCAGCCACAAATCGAATATGCCGAAATGGTTTTGAATCCAAATATATATTTTCCACTACAGCGCCAACAAAACCCATTTTAACAAGAATAGATTCAACTAACTTTTGTATCGCATTCATTTAAATACCCTCTTAATAGAGGGATTTCTCCCAAAGGGAGAAATCCCTATGGGAGAAAATAATTTTAATTAATAATTGTAGCGAAGCGCATGTTCTTTTTCACTAAGATGGTTTTCATATTCCGACTTACCAGAACTTAAACACTCTTTGAAAAAGACCTTTGAAAAATTCTTCAAGTCACTTCGGTTGTTAATTTCTTTGTCAGACATCAACTTAGCTGAGTGTGAGGTATCCACAGGCCCCAACCACCATTCATATTTAATATAAACACAATTGGTTTTTGTATGTCCATTTAGAAATCGTTTTGCATTTCTAAGTATTTTTCTACAACCGTTAAGGTCTGAAAGTAAGATATCTGGAGCAATGAGCTCTTCCAGAATATGACCAGGTAAGCCTTTCCTAAAAAGCTCAACATCGTAACTACAATACCAGTCACGATAATTAAAAGCTTTAATAAGTCTTTCAGGTGTATCCAAAGATATCTTATTCAGGATTTTTAATGCAAAGCATACAGCATCTTTTAACAACTCGTGCACCTCAACATTGATAAATGAGAAAAACGAGCTTAATTCTTTCTCTAAGGAATTATACAACTTACCGTAAATATCCTGAGAAAAAAGATACTGCAATCTTTCTTTATTATAAGTGCAATTCGAAATTGAATAGACTTCTCCTCTTTCGATTTTGCACCCTTCCCTTAAAACTATAGGAAACCTCAAATGGTTAACAATGAAAGAATGATTCTTTCTTTGCTTCAAAGCATCTAATTGAAATTTCGTAATTTCCTCCAGATTTGCATCTTCAAAACCTGGAAAGGGAATATCACAGAAACAAGAACTATATGCTTTTGCTGATTCATACATAAACTCCAGTGAAACATCAGCATCAAAAGACATACCAGAGAACATGCCCTGCCCATTGTCTAAAAATGTAATGTTTTTAACCTGTATTTTTTTATGTTGAACAACCAAAAAGGCATTAATGATTTTTTCGATAATTTTCATGTGATCCTCTCTCAATAAAAAAGGGATCACTCCCATATGGGGTGTGATCCCCACATGGGTATAATTTAATTAAAAATCTGTAAGACCTAAATCTTTATTTCTACCACAAACTGTAGAAGATATAAGACGTTTTACTCGCTTTCGAGCACTTCGGCCTGACGTATCTTTCAAGTACATCGGTAATGACAATGATGAGATTTGATTACTTCGCTTATGATGGCAGACTATATAGCCCTGCCTCCACCCCGAACGCACAAACTCACGGATGCGGTTAATATATGCCGAAGCTTGAGATTTTGTACTTATCGATTCAGAACACTTTAAGTTCTGTTCGATAGAGTAAAGCTCAGCCGCCATTAATTTCACCTCATACAGGTCATCCCCATAACTTATAGTTTTCAACAGCTCTTCCTTTTCCCGAATGAAAAATACTTGCTGCATTCCAAGGATCAGGTCATAGGCCTCTCGAAAGAGGTCGATAAGCTTATTACGAACATAAATCATAAACTCCTCAAAGTGCTGAAGCCAGAAATAAGCCGCATTACTTATTTGTGAATTGTGAGAACAAACAAGCCCTTTAGCAAGCTCGACCTCTTCCTCCCGAAAAGTAAAGTTACTTTTCTTAAACCGACTTTGTTCAAAAATGCTTTGATGCATTTCTATCCATACAGAAACAAAACCGAGGGATTCAAATTCTTCGTTTAACAAATGTAAACTTTCGAAGATTTTCTGAATTTCGATCCCGATGTCATATGACAGTGGACATTCTTTTATAGAATAAACATAACCGGGTAGGAAGTGAGATAAATGCTCAGTTCGCAAATATAAACTGAATTTAAGTTCTGTCAGTGGTTGTTTCAAAGATAATTTAGATGATTCGCTTATATTTACTGGTTCAACACCATTTCTAATCAAAATAGCTTTTACCAGGTCCGTAGCTAACTTCATACAGCCTCCAGTCGTTATTGAGGCCTCCCTGATGCAGGTTGGCCATCAGGGAAAATATGTAAATCAATTAGCAACCAATCAGACCGTTGCCATTACATTGTCAATGTATCTGACAAGGGATGGGCGGTCGTCCTGTAAGGCAAAACGGCGAAGGTCATCAAGATTATACGCAGGAAGATAATCAGCGTAACCTCGAATACGAAGGTCCTCAACCACAACTTTTATATACTCAAATCGTCCAAGATTTCCTTTTAATGGGGGTTTTCCTGGACTAGACAGCATATCGTCTGCTTGCTCCCATGTGATTTCTTTAGCTTCACCACTATGTAGATCAAGATGGACATATATGAATGACTTATAATCTCCACGGCAACGAAGATAATATTTCGGATAGAAATATTTGTCACAACGCAACAAACACGTTCCTGAAGGACGAACTACGTACAACAGGTTTCTGTCATTTTCTAATATGCCATGTTTCAAAATCGTTATATCTATCTCATTATCATGCAGCAAATAGCATGACGATGGTTCATTGACGATGCGCGATTTTATAACAGCAGCAAATTTATTAAAAACTTCGTTAGTTTGAAAATTCATTAAAATGCTCTCCGATGTAAAACGACGAGCATCACCATAACGGTAATACTCCCGTTATGGGTTTTAATAGTTTATGGAATAACCATGTCATACAACCGACCATAGCCAGTAGTACCGCACATTTATTTAACTGAGCAAGCATCTCAGCCGTGAAAAGACCTTAAAGGCAGGTAATTATCACGAAGGAAAGCGGTTATCTTATCAATACAATTTAAAAAATAATATTGATAAGATAACCCCCCCCGCAAAATGCGGGGGAGTTATCGTTGTTACAGCTGATTAAGACATTCAGGAGCCCAGTGAATCGGGAATCCATCCTGCCCTGTTAACTGGAGAACATCGTTCCAGTCGATACCCTTTTTCCCATCAGGAATATCTTGTGCTGGTTCGAAGACTTCAATTGTCAGCTTTGATGCGGGATATCGTTTAGCCAAAAACTCAACCATGCGGCTTTGAAGTCGCTGAGCAGCTTCGATACCGGCACGAGTGCCTTGTGAGTTAGCAATATCCTTATCCGCCCAGATATAAAAGTTTATATATTTTACATCCGGCGGAGGCAGTAAAAAATCAGGAACAGTAACGTTTTCAAGGCACCATGCGGAGCTGGCTGCCCAGCATGGTGTTGAAGTCGCTTCTACAACAGAAAGCGCATTCTCGATCCCTTCAGCCACTCCCAGTGTCCAGGTCGAACTACCTGAATCATAGTGAGGGTCAAACAACTGAATTGAGCCACCTGTCATATCGGCAGGAGGCTTCATCATCAGCTTTGGATTTTCTACAGGTGCCTTATCACCGTTTTTGTCTACGTATGTTCTATGGATAGTCAGAGGCCGACCTCGGGTGTCACGATAGATTGCAATCATTCCCGGATAGATAATCGATTTCTGCTTATCTTTATCCCAATAGTAGATCCGGTTATTAAAGCCTAAATCCTTTGGTAAGTGACTCAGTAAGCGGGAGATCCCACGATTACGGAGGTACAAAGCAACAGGAGTATTAGGCTTTATTTCACCGGTATAGTGATACATCACATCAAGTTTTCGCATTCGCTTTGCCACTTCCTCTCGGTCAAGAGTTTCTGTGGCACGAACTGCTGATTTATAGCGTCGTTCATTTTCAATGTCGGCGTCAGTTAACGGAGCATGCAGATCCATCCCGAAAAAATCTGAGAGAATCTTTTTGCAAGTCTGCGTTTTACTTAATTCATAATATTTCGCCAGAACATCAATTCCGTCGCAAAACTCATTTACCGGAAAGTCATTATGGATCGCACATCCGGTATAAAGGTCTTTTTGCCGGAAACGAAACTTCGATTTCCCTGCGCCAGTAAACGGGCAAGGAACCTGGCTCGGGGCTTTTGCACAAGCGTCTTTGAAAGCAGGTATTCTTTCGAATATATACTTCCAGCCAGACACTTCAGCAATTCGAGCATGAACGAGTTTAATAAAGTGTTCAGATACTTCCTGTGGTTTACGACGAAGAGCCGGGGATGCATAAGTCATGATGATCTCTCTTATCTGGCATTGTGAGTTTCTCAATGCCTTCTGCGGTGCAGAAGACAGGGAGAAACCCACAACGCAGAATTTAAGAAAGAGGGCCCGGGGGCCCTCAACATTTATGCTTCAGTCGTGAAGCCATTATTCTCAAGACGCTGTATGTAGTTATCTACAAGTAACGCAGCCTGCTGGCTATTACCCTCCGCTATAGTGACTTCGCGGAAGATTCTTTCCTGAGGGCTATCATTGCTTATAACTTCACCAACACGTCCGAAAATACGGACTTTATGCATCGCACCGACTTTTTCATGTTCTACACGGTAAGTTTTTATCTGAGTCATATTTTGCTCCTTATTCCTTCATGGAGCAAAAAGACCCACCGGGGCCTTTTTGCCCCGATTGGGTAGAGTTTATTAAGAAAGTATTTGATGAACTAGCTTACTGACTTCAATAGACAATAAAGAAGTATCATCAACTGTTACGAAAGTGTCCGTTTCAAAACCAATTATTTCATCAGTCTTAATACCAACACCAACGATTTCTATTCCATTACATTTAGCCTTTTCCATAACTTCGACGATAGTAAATTCCGATTTATTCGGATAACCATCAGTTATAAGAAAAATTATTTTCCTATCGAATTGGCTGTCAAGTAACAGATCAACAGCTGCCATTAAAGCAGATCCCGTAGGGGTATAATAACCCTTACATCCAAGAGTGAATTTCGATAGAGATTCCTCAACGCTTTGATCAAACGTTTTGATAATCTCAAATTCACTTTCCTTGAAGGGAAAAACTATATTGGAGACATGCATTTTTGACAAACTTTCAGCGGCCATCGATAAAGCAAGATCTGACTTAATGGCATGAATATATCTTTCATCATTAGCCATTGACGCTGAAATATCACGAACTAATACGAGGCCAACATGCCCTCTATTTTTAGATTCGCTTTGAGCTCTGAAGACATCACGAACTCCCATTTGTGACAGAATTAATCGATTTCCATCGAAGGTAATTCCACGCTCATGAGTTTTGTTTCGGCCACGCATTTTAACCTGCTGTAAAACAGACAAGTCGCTACCGATTGAATGACTCAGAGACAAAGCCTCATTGTAAACATTCAAATCGATAAGGAGATCAGGGATATCCCATTCAGAAGCACCGAATTCGGCTTTCACGTCATCGGATACTTTTGATGCAATACCTTCAATCTCTTTAGCCAAAGCATCGTGATAATCTTCGCTATCCTCATCACTGCTAAGAAAGGCATCCAACAAATCTGCCAGTATCTCCCATTGAGCCGATGAAAAGTTACTTTCATCTTCAACGTTAGTCGAACTGGCTTCATCTGATTCACTCTCGGAAGGGTTAATCGCATCAGTATCGTCTTCAATAATGTTATCACCCGTGGGATTGCCACCGGTGGGTTCATTATTTCCCTCGTTATCTTCAGCAAGTTCTGAAGGCTCAGAACATCCCTCTTGAGCAAGATCAGCGTTATCGGAAGTATCTGCCTGACCTTCACTATCGTCCTCAGAATCATCCTCACGACTATCAGTCGACGTAAGCGATTTATCTTCTGATTCGGTATCGGTATCGGTCTCGGATTCATCATATGCCTCCTGCTCCTCCTGCTCTGTCTGCTGCTGTTGTTCCTTTGCCTCATCCCGCAGTCTCTCTAAAAGAGCCAGGGTCTTACGAGCAAGGGATTCACAGCCCTGAGTATTTTCACAACCAAGAGCATCATGAAAAATTTCCTCAACATCAGAAATTACTGGAGAAAGTATCTTTTGGGCATAGTCAAAAAACGGATCGAGGGTTTCTTTGTGACCTACCTGCTGAAGGACTTTTACTCGCAATGAGTTAAGCAGATACCACTCAATAAATAGGACAGGATTTTCCGGACGAGAAGATATATCAGGAGTCATCCTTCCGGCTTTAACCATCAGTGCGTAAGTGGCTGCAAGCCGCCGCTTTGCATCCGGATAATCGTTACCAACCTTCTCTTCCATCTGTACATCATCGAACAGATTTATAAGCCCGGTAAGACGTTTTGCCCTGCTATAAGCTTTACGTTTCTCAGCGAGGCTCTCAAACTCTGCATTCATTCCGTCATCGAAGCGTGTAAACCCTTCAGATGACATGAGAACACTATTAAAGGCGTCACTGTAAACCTCACTGACGGTATAGCGACCATGACCAGCTTCATGACAGGTAAAACCTTCAATCAGACTGACAAAGTCATCATCGCTATAATCGCCGTTTGGTAAAACACAAACTTTATTGACAGGATCAAAATACGGTCCTTTGGTATTGTCGTCTATTACAACTCTTACATCGCCTAAGCCGCTAATGACTTTTGCTATATTCTGTAAACGCTTAATATGGCGCGGCGATGATTTAAGATCTAATTTCATAGAATACCTCTTTATAAAAAAGGGGTACTCACCCAGATGGTGAAGTACCCATCTGGGGTTTTTAATAAAGCAAACAGTTACCAGCCTTTGAGCTCGATATCAAAACCATTTTCAGCATTGTCTTCCTGTTGCGAAACTGATTTCTCAGGTTCAGCTACAGAATCAGTGTTTGAAAACGTGCTGTTTTTTATATCGTTCTCTACGACAGGTTCAACCTGAAACACATTTGTTGAATCTAAAATAGCTTCAATACCTGTGTTCTGTAGCGCGTTCGGTTCTGTTTGTGAGCTTTGATTAAATGATCTGGTAATAGATTCCAACCAGTCAGTAACCTTTTGCTCTCCTGAAATAATACGCTTTAACATTGAAGCATCACTCATGAAATAAAACCACTGCTGTAACACCGCAACGTCGCGAGGTTCAGAAATGGCACCTTTAGGTAAATTATTCATTATGTGTTTTATAGCTTCTGCAAGTACTGCCGCCTCTTTATGTATAAACATGAAGCTAATGATCTTATTTTGCATTTGCTTCAGTCGGTCAATAGTACTTGAGCGCAAATTATTATTTTTACTAATTTTTTCATAAACCCTCATTGCTTCTTCTGCCAGATCTGTTATCAATTGTTCCTGATAGTAGTCCTGGGTTTCATCACCTTCAACGCTAATAGGCGTAAAAGGAATAAAGTGAGCAATATTAAATCTAAAGGATTTTATGAAATCATCTTTAGTTAATTTCAACTGATCAATCAAAGAAGACATTCTTGGGCTTCTATTTTTTTCAGCCTCAATATGCATCTCATAATTGTCTACAACGTTTTGAATACCTGCCTGAAACTCTCGTTCAATCTCTTGGGCCCCTTCCAGAAACTCTTCCATACTGGAAACTGGTAAAATCCACATATTGCTATAGCGGATGCACAAGCGTGAGCAAAGGGTTGATATTCTGCTGGTAATCGTACTTTTGAAGCTAAGGGCTTTTATGTCAATCCAACGTACTTCGCTTTTAGATACGCTTTTTTGATCCGTAATATCATCTCCATCATAAGACAAATCGATTTTATCGGTTCGACGCGATCCTTGACAGCCACTTATTTCAATTTTTGTTATAACTGCACCTTCCAGTAAATCTGGATATGATTTTGCAAAATTCTCAGAGATTTGTTTTGCAGATACTTTGTTAAGCATTGAAGTATTTAAAGTCATGGGTTTCTCCAAAAAAAAGGGGAAACCCTCCCCAACGGGAAAGATTTCCCGATAGGGTTGATATTAAAGCTTCTCTGGTGCAATTAAAAGAATACCGGGAAACTCAGCGGCAACATCATCATTGCCCATTGCTCCCTGATACATATAACCTTTTAATTCCATTTCTTTAATTAGACCTTCCATATTTATTTTACCATCATGATAAAACAATAAAGAATAGTCGTTATTCAGTTGCATAAGTCCAGTAAAATTAGTTCCGTTTTTTGCTATAGCAATGGTAGCAGCACCATCCGTACTTAAAAACGCACTAAATTCAAGATGGGATAACTCTGAGATACAAATATCAGAGGTTTCATAACAAATCCCATCTAACTCGACTTTTTTGCTGTGAAATACTCCAGCGATTTATCCTTGTCTTCGCCAAGAGAAAGATCTATAGCTTGAAGAACAAGATCGACCACATGTAAAGGTAAAGCAGAAGCAAAAGCTATTTTGAAAGTGTCAAGAAGACTAAAGGTTTTTAACGTCATCGACGTGCCAACCCAAGCTACTAATTGACGAATATCCATCACACTGTCTTCTGTACCAGAGTCATTTACTGCAATCGCTACTCTTACGAACTTCTCAATGACCTGAAAAGGCAAAGAGCTATATCGTTTAGTAAGCACATTGGTTAAAGCAACTTTGTCGGGCTTCTCCATTTCAACTATCAAGAACCGCTTTATAAAAGCTGCATCTTGACGTTGAGAAGAAACGAACCGGCGAGCGCCTCCACTCATGTTTGTGTTTGCAGTACCAATAAATCGCGTGTAGCCATTAGCAGTTATAACCTCACCACCATTAGCACTGAGTGACCAGGGCTTACGTTCAATGGGCATGTGAAGTTTTGCTGCCGTATCAGGATCGATTTTGTCCACTTCATCCAGAAGAATGAGGTGACCATTACGAAATCCCGTTACCAAATCGCTGTGTACAAAACCTGTATTACCACCATTAAGACTGCGCTCACCTTCAAGCTCATCAACTCGAATATTGCTGTTGATCTGCTTAATTGTCAGCGGCCAATTCATCATGTGGCTAATGTACATTACCATTTCAGTCTTGCCAGAACCGGACTCACCTTTAAGACACACACTTAAATCTATATCCGGACTGATAAGCAGTTTAACCACTTGTTCAAGTATTCGGGGATTTGGTATGTAGTCTTTGTTCAGCGGAGCTCGATACGAGGTTTTAGTTTTGAAAACAGGCACAGCCATCTTTGGATCCATTTCTGGAATACCAAAAAGGTCCTTTGCTAGAACTAAAAGATACTCACCTTTATCCACATAATGTTTTAACTTTATAACATCCGGGGAAAGAAGAGCTTCTAATTTTTCATAAGCATCAGAAGATGTTTCATTTAACTTCATAGCGGCATTAGACATTTTTAACTCCGGTAAAATGCAAACACCGCCCTCTGGCAGATGTTTGCCAGTGGCATTTTATTTGAGATTCATTTGGCAAATAGTTGCCATCAGTTTCCTGATTTGAGGCACATTATAACCAAGATGATTTCCCACTATTTCAAAAGCTTCAGACATGATCCATTCAAAATGATTTTCGAATATTGGATTTATTTCTAACTTGCCAAAAGCGTTTCGTTTAGTTAACAGATCACATGAAACAAGCTCGTCAAACAACTCTAATGTGGATTTAAAAGCTTTTATGTAAACATCCATAATTTCCCTGTCAGTCCATTTAACAGCCAGTTTTTTTTCTGACATTAAATAATCCTGATCAAAGAAGATGTCCCAGCCCATATCGTCATTGCAATCATGCAAAATGATTTCATCATCATTCCTGCATTCAGCTAATTTCGTGTTTTCACTAATCGAACGATGCGAATGATAATAGAGCCATGATTTTAATTCCGCTCTAAATTCACATGCATCAAGTCCATGAGATAAACAAGTGTATTCAAATGATTTTGACATATACCACCGTGTTTCAGCTTCTAAAAGTGGATTCACTGTGATATTACCATTGTCATCTTTGAAGAATAACTTTCTCCTCAACACTAGTTCTTTAATGATTTCCAAAGACTCTTCCATAGCGGATAGAAAAACAACATACACATCCTCAGGGGTCCATTCTATTACCAGACCACCCAAATCTGGGTTATATTCTTCAACCGAATATAGATAATCTGTTTCTGCTGCAAAATTAATTGTATGCAAAATCTGATTTTTAAGTAATTTGGATTTTTCATAAAGGTGATTTTCACGCCTTTCAGAATCATAATTTATCTCAGAAATGTTACTTTCATCTGATTTAAAGTTTAATCCGGACGTGTATGCATCATTTAAATGCTCTTTGGGTGAATCAACTATTTGCGTTATTTCATCTTCATCTATATCGAATATAGAAAAAAAACTAAGTTGATTACTACTTATTGCAGTAGCCCTAAATTTTTGTTTCATGGGGACTCCAAAAGGAGAAATCCCATGAAGGGATTTCTCCCCTTTAGGGTGGGTTTAATGTCAGATCTGATTAAAGCTACTTTGTCCAAAACCTTTTAGAGGTTTAGGTATGTGAGCCAACTTACTTGTTGCTACCACTCTCATGTAGTCAAGAGGATGTTCTCTCCCTTCAATCATAATAGTATCGACAACAATATAACCGGAGACCATCAACTCATCACCCTGATTTATACCAGTGAAACAGGTTGAATACATTTCAGGCGACACCTTGATTTGAACTGAAAATTCTCTCTCAGTGATTTCACCATCAACTTCTGTCTTCATCCTATTTTTGAGCTTTATTAACAAACCTATACTCTGGTCAGTCATTTTTTTCTCCACAGCACTGATAACTATCCCGGACACTTTTACTTCATTGATATATTCAAGATATGACATTTTCCGCTCCTCGATTTGTTCAAAGAGAAGCCCCGTTAGGGTTCCCCCTTAACAGGATTAAATAAATTTATTAGTTACATACATGAACGTGCAGACTACCAAACAGGCAATTCCGGCAATATGTAACCAATTTCTTGTTGGTTTAGTTGGTGCAATCGCTAAAGAGTTCTCCAACTTCTCTGTTACAAGACGTCGATTCTCTGCTTTAGCCGCATCATCTAAATATTGAGTTTCACGCTTAGCGAGAGTCTCAATTTTCGATTTTATTGCATGGTCCCATCCTTTAGTTTCAAAAACGCTTAACTCACTAAAGGTGTGCGTCATGAGATCTTCTGGGAAACCCAGTTTTTTCATTAACGGACGAATGGTATCATACATTTTTTCTACATTTTCGTAGTGGGCCTTTACTGCGACATCAAAACGCTTACGTAAAGTTAATTTTTCACGTTTGCAAATGATGTCCGAAACCCAATTTATTAACTGCTCATTTTTGAGTTCACTGGCTTTTTCAAGTGAGTAATCCAGATTATCCACGTCAAGAAATGAATTTAATCCGTATTTTTCAAACTCCTCAACAAGATATTTATCCAGTTCAGTTAAGCTTTTAAAAAGTGGTACATCTGGGGAAGCTTTAAGAAGCTTATAAGCTCCTTCGAAATCAATTTTCTTGACCACGAGCTCCACAACATCCACATGATAATAGCTTGAATAAGCAGAAAGCTTTTCGGCCAACAAAGACACAGGCTTAAGAGACTTAAGTTCAATGATATTTGGGCCGTCCTCATTCAAAATAACAATCAGTTCATTATCACGTTCTGTATATTTCATCAGAACTTCTAAGAGCTGTTTGTTTAGCGCCTTATCCATCTCTGGAATAATTTCACTAAAGGTTTGATGAAGGGCTTTACTGCGAGCTTTATTTTTAGACATTTGGGGTCACCTATATATAGTAAGAAGGAAGAAACAAATTTTTGTTTCAACACGAAGGCAAAGCCTGTCATTCATCTCCCGTAAGCTATGAACCGCCTGATTTATACTATCTGGCATTAGAAGTACGCAACAAAAATAGCCCCAGGAGGAGCTAAATTAGTTACGGTTTGGTAAATTCAGATTGCCTTTTGCAGGCATGGGAAGTGCACCAGCGACAAAGGTGACATTTTGCCGGTGGTGTCTTACAGCTTGTTTAAGCTGGCCGCTTTTCACGGCTAAATCAACGCTTAACGCGAAAGTAACTTTAAGCAAAGTTACTCAAATTTGGGAGCTGATATTTAAGCTCATTGTTTTTATACTATAGCTTTAAGCATAAGTAAATGCCCATATCGAATTATTCTGTATAAAGTGGAGAAATTCGAATATTAGCTGCTTCTTTTATCTTTTCTTCACTGCATTCTCTTAAAAAGAAAGAAGGATCACCATACCACATTACAAAAAGTTGCTTTTCTGCACGCGTAAATCCAACATAAAGCAAACGTCTTTCTTCTTCTATTGCCTCCTCCCCAACTGATCTTTTACTTGGTATCTGATCCGCATTACAACTCATTATTATTACTTTATTCCACTCAAGACCCTTTGAACCATGCAAGGTTGATAGGACTACTTTCTCTGGGCTGTATTCCTCGTCCTTCTTCCTAGGGCCTAATGACATTGCAGCAGCACGATTTATCATATTCATCCAACCAGTCTTTTCTGCCCACTGTTTACAAGTGTCTAAAGCAATTTTTGTTAAGGTTGCTGTACCTTTATTACTCCTCATCTTGATTGACGACGATTCCATCCATTTCGTAAGGTTGGCGAAACGTTTTGCTATCTCAACTTTATCAGAACTTTCCTGGGTAAAGCGCACGAAGTTTGAATGTAATGTTTTTGTTTCGAGAGAACTGTCCTCCGGGATGGCAAGGTCGCCAAAAGTAACTTTTCTTCCTCTCATACTCAATGCCACTTCATCCAAAACTGATTCCTGTTCTCCAAACAATGCCAATACTCTCTTCATTAAGCGAGGATCATTTGATTGTCGGAAAAAGGCCATAAGGCTTAACACATCGCTTGTTTCTTTTTCATCCCAGAATGATTTACCTCCGTAACGAATTACTGGCTGTTCGATCAAACTTTCTAGCTCATCCAAGTGAGCATTATTGCGGCTTAGAATTGCCCATCCATGTGGATCCTGATTTATAAGGCTTAAAATACCCTGTATCTGTTCCTCCATATCTACATATGAACGAAAAGTGACCTTTCCCCCTCCCTTTTTTGCCGAGCGTAACTCTTTGGCATAACGGTAAACATTCTTTCCTATCAGTGCTCCGGCCACCTCTAAAATTTCAGGTTCACACCTAAAGCATGTGTTTAAGTAAAATATGTTAGGTCTGAAGTGTTTTTCAAACTGTTGAAATATTTTGACTCCTCCTGAGGATCTGAAGGAGTAGATGGCCTGATCATCGTCTCCAACTATACTCGTATAGACTCCAGCTCTTGTATGCAATGCTATCCATGAGAATTGTATAGAGTCAGTATCCTGAACTTCGTCTACTATCAAATGTGTCAAATCTAACGTGCGCATTTTTCCCGAATGCATTTGACCGACAACAAATTTTGAAAGAGCATTGAGGTCCGCCACATGGTCTTTCTGGCATAACGCCTGATAGGTATTAAACAAATGGATCTGTTGTCTGTTATGCCGAACTGAAATCACATCCGTATCCATTTCTCTGCCGATAGCATCAATAACGAATTCAGCTTCAGCAAACTTCATCGTTACACCGGATTCTTTCAAAGCCCGGTGAATGACAGATCTCTGTGCTGGCCCTATCAACATCTTTCCCGGCCAGCGAATCATGTCCAGTTGCTTCTTAACGAGTCCGTGAAAAGTATCCACCAGCACCCGGTCAAGATCCTTCTTGCTCAATCGCTTTTGTAACTTTGCTGCAAGTGCGTTTGTTGCAGCGCGAGTAAAGGTCACCATCCCGATTCTTGCATATGGATACTTTTTGAGAATCGATATAACCGCTTCTATCATGGTGAACGATTTGCCTGATCCAGGCGCTGCTATCACCATATTGTTTGCGCTAGCATTCTCGATAACAGGTCTTTGCTCTTCTGTTGGCTTACCCATTTCAACCTCATTACTTCGTTTTAATAATTATACATTTTTATAAAAGCGCTTTTCTTGTGTACTGCTGGTTCTACTGGAAATCACTTTTTTTCCTTTTTTATGCAATCAGGTTGTTTGTGAAACGCGTGACTATGGAATAATGGTTCCATCTCCAAAAGACATTACAAAAAGGGCTTTAAATGAAACTTTTACGTTTAGTATCTCTGGTCTCTTCTGTCGTCATTGGTTTTTCCCTATCGGGTTGTGCCGGTGACACCGGCACTACGCCAGGCACCGCTCTGAATGCGTACAGTCACGGCCAGTACTGGCATGCTAATGCAAATGATTCTGTCGCCAAGAATGCCTATTCGTTTGCTGGTTTCGACGTTAATTTTAAGGAGCAAGAGGTTACTCCTGGAGGGGATGCCGACAACTTTCTTTCTAAGTATCTCATCAATAGTTCGATGGGCTACGTAACAGGCGGTCTAAAAGGTTTTGGGATCATGAGCCTCAGCTCTTTGTACAGTTCTTCTGACGCCGAATACATCCAGGTCAATCAATACCTAGTGTTCGTCCCCAATCCAAAAAAATTGCCTTACAATGATGAAAGTTTGGTACGTGAGGGAGCTAAGTATGTTTTTGAGCATACAAAAGCAACTCAGGCCTCATTTGGATACAACCCTGAAAAACAGAAAGCAGCTCTGGCCACATGTAAAATTGATATGGCAGTCGTCAATAAATGGAGTACCTGTGATCTGCCCTCTAAGCCTGATGCTGATGTTTTCCCTACAGATTCAATGTACAGCTTTCAGGCGATTCGCCCCGCAACAGGAACCGAAATTCCTGAGCTAAACCTTCCCGCTGGTGATTACGCTGTAATTCGTTATGTGTTCATCCCATTTAAAGGAAACGAAACAAGCGCTGATTTTTCGGGTATCATTTTCCGTTCTGATAGCCCAAATACAACAACTCCAGGGGGTGTTGCAGCCTCCATCAACGGAAAAGATTATTACCTCTTTACCGGTGAATACGGTAAAAAAGGCTTCCCAGAAAAAACATTGAAAGCCAAGTAATTAAAAAAGGGGCCTAACGGCCCCTTCTTCAATATTTCGGCAACTGCTTGCCCGTAACCGGATCCAGCGTAGTTGAACCTACCTCACATATGGCCGGTCGAGGTAAATAGCTACAATCTACATTTTCCTCTTTTATAGCCTGAGCATTTTCTTGTCTGGCCTTTATCATATTTTCTTCACCGCCCATTGCTTCCTTGGTACGTTCTGATGGAAGTTGATAGTTCTCATTCTGGAATGGTAAGTTTTCCACAATTGATTCTTCGGAGAATTTTGAATATTGATCAGGAACTTCTCCTACCTGAACTGCATCATTAATCCACTCCGTCAGATCAATTTTATCGAAATCCAGTTGCTGTATTTGCTTTATTGATAGCCCCACGCAATTAGAGGCGACAGGGTCTATTCCTAATTGCGGATAAGCTTGTTGCATAATAACGCGTGACAACATGGAATTATAACAGCACATGTCTGTTGCTTTTTTAACGCATTTCTTTGTGAAACCAACATTCAGATATTTGACGCATCGTTCCGTATCTAATGTAAAACAGGATTTTTGATTCTTATGAATAGAAGCTTCCATCTCTTTCTGGTCGCATGCTACCAACATTTCTAAAAGCATTTTAGTGACCTGATAGGCTGTATAAATCCAACCGATCACGTTTAATGCAAGCATAAAGTTTTGAACCGCAGCCGAGAAGACAACCTCTCCTCCGGTAGTAGCAACGTTCTTAAAGACAAAGTCACGAACTGTATCTGGTAGCAATTCGTAGGCTTTCTTCATTGCCATCTGCTTAAGCTGACCTATACCGAAGCTGGACATTGTTTCCTGTGCCAACTGGCCAGCACCTCCTGCCCCTCCAGAAGTTGCGGAAGACCCAACTGCCCTGCTTAGATTACCAGCGACGTTTTCATATACGCTCGTTAAGGAGCTCGTGACGTTGTTCCACATTTGCCCTACTGTTTTACCAGCTGATGCAGTCCACTCTCCGACCGCATTAGACATAGAAGCCCATGTACCTGTATCACCGCCGGTCCATTTTATTAGCTGAGCATTAACTCTGGTCCAGTTTGTGTTTCTGATCATAGATCCGGCAAGCATGATACCTTCAAGTGCTCCTGCGGTTCCCTGTGGTGCTTCGCAGCAGTCCGTCTTTGCCAGGCCATTTACAAAGCCTACTGAACGACCACACCATTCAGGTTTTCCTTCAAAGACGGAACATGAATTGGCATCGTTAGGGTCTTCGCATTTGGCTTCGCCCTGCATGTACTGAACCATGTTTGAATAAGCCGCAACTTTTCCAAAATCGTTGTTCTCTTCCTTTGGCCCAGTTTCGCATGTTCCACCTGAACATGGGATCATGCCAACACAGGCATTTGTAGAAGATTCAACCTCCCGAACTACATCCTTCCCTCTGTCACAGGTGTATTTCTGTTCATACATGTAGCAACTGTTAGTGCCCTCATCGAACCAACCCTCTGCACATGTTTGTTTATCGAGTACACATGCTGCATCATTTTTATAAGCACTACATGCATCAGGCATACTCTTTATTTCTTCATAGTTGTAACAGAGGTCCTTTCCATTAGCGTCTTTCATAATTTTTCCACTAGCGTCATAAGAGCAAATTTTGTCTTTGGCCAATGGATCACAAAAGTAGCCTTCAAGGTTTGTCTTCCAGGTAAGAAATCCTTTATCACCTTCATACAGAGGCTTTGCCAATGAAAGCACGCTTTCCGGAAGCCGTTTTGTGCCAACATCCATATCTTTAAACCGATCGAAACGGCAGAATGTATTCGGAGCTTGTACAGCATCGTAACAACCAGCTGGTTCCTGGACGTGCTTATCTTCGAGCTTCATATTTTCAAAAGTCAGCTCAACCTCAAAATACCCTTCACCCTTCCCACCAACCCATACTCTGGATGCCATTGTCACTTCTCGATCAGGCTCCTCATACACCGATTTTCTGACCTTATCAGTCACATCGTAAACCTTGTCGAGTTTCCACGATTTTTTTAACTCCCAAGATCCCTTAGGAGCCGGATAGTCACTTTCTCGATATGCACCATCTATGTGAGCAAAAATCTGCGTGCCATCAAGTGTTACCCGCATGTGGTCATCCCACTCCGCGTTAACAATCTTTGCTGAGGCCAATTTTGCATCCGGATGGAATTTTAATGTCAGTTCGTTATCATATACCCCGTCACTCCAGTAGTTGTCATCACGGCGACCAAACCATATACGCACACAATTATCGCCGCACATCGACATGTCTCCGTTTCCGCCTGAAATGTAAACAGGGACTGAAAAATCACGGGTTATCGTGCAGCTGCTGAAGTTATCTTGCTTAGGCGAGTTACAGTAGAACTCTTTGTAATCAGGATAGTGTGTGGTTACTGTTTTTTTAGAGGTCTCAACATTACAGTTCTGAAGCCAGTTTCCAGTACCAGCAACAGCATTTGTTATCTCATTTCTCCCCGCAGTAAACATGGGATCGTTAGGCTTTATAGATGATGCCGGGTTGTCCTTGTTAGCATTTACGAGGGTGCGGTAGGCAACGCCATCATAACTTTGAGCATCAAATAACTGGCTTTTCCGATTCTTTATATCGTTTACAAAGCCATCCTCATCCCCATAACGATCTGCGGCATTGAACTTAATATCGCTGTGCTTTTGCTCTGAGCTGAAAATCTCTCCGGTATTTGTTTTGGTTCCAGGAGTAGTATTGGGATTACTGCTTATACCAATGTTGCCATTAGCATCCCGAGAGAGCAGCTTTGCCCCTTCCTTGGTATAGTTTGAATTGATTGTCCCTCCAGACATACTCGGCAGTTGTACGGCGCTACCAATGGACTTTCCATCGGATGCGGCATTTTTCATGACACTTTCATTTGAGTTCCCTGCCCCATACTTTCCGAGATTAAGATTAGCGGATTCGGCTTTACCCACGTATTTCTCGGTGATCTTCCCACTGACATTCTCGCCTGAATCCGCATTCTTGTACTTCTCAACAATGTCCTGAGCACTGGTTGTCGCATTGCGATTTGCGTTAGGATTAGCAAGATTAAAGTTACTTTCGAGCTGGTCAAATATAGCGTCTGCCGCATAAATACGAGGAGTCATTACCATATTTATGAGAGAGATATAAAAAGCCCAACTCATAGTATTGGCAATCATTGATGCAATAATAGTTGAAGCTATCGTTTTTCTAAGTTTCATTATTTTTACCCTTAGAAATCAAGCGCCTGGTATATATCTGACGCAACAGTCATTGTAACGCCACAACATATAGACATAATTATCATTGCCTATTTTTTTGCGCCCACCTTTAAGGGTTGACCAGTCATGTACCGAATCACCAAGACGATGACAGCAATCCGGCCCTTTCGCCTCAGGAGTTGGGAAAAGCATTGAAAGCCGATACTGGGAACGAGGTGTAAAGTATTCCCACGTTTTCTCACACATTGCGTCTGCTCCCATCGTTCGCATCAGCATTCCCTGGCGATGTAGTTTAGTCAGAAGACGCTGGGTTATCAGTGAACTCGTCCTTACAGCGTCATCATTTGCGTAAATGTGGCCGGTTAATGGATAAAGGTTGCCATCGCATCCGGCACAAAAGTATGCAGCGAGATTATCCTTTCCTGCTGTTACTGCTACACAGTCAGCAGCGCACACCATTGAGGCAATTGGGTTTGCAAAAACTACTGCCTCTGGATTCAGGACGAGTGTAAGCAGATCACTTTCCCACATAGGGTCCACTTCGCTTATATAGGTCAGGCTGGCATCTATATAGGGTTCAGCAGTGCACTCGCCAATAATCAGTAATTTGAGCATTGTCATGATTGGGAACTCCCAAAGATGAACATCGTAAAATCCGGCTTCAGTTGCTGTCATTGGCTGATTTGTGTTGCTTTTACCAATATCAAACTGCGATTTTTGAAGCATCGTGCCTTCAAGAAAGGGGCTGCACCAGGGGCTCTTTACAACTTCAACAATCTTCACCGGCTGAAAGAAGCTCAATTGCCAACCTATTTCCGGTACGCCGTTCTGATCTGTGCAGTAGCAACCCGGACGTGAAGGAGCAGCGCCTTCTGGAGCTGCCCCTATGCCCATTATCCTCATGGGAAAAATGCAGCTCCAACAGATATTCTTAATCAAGCCCTGCCACACTCCAGCTGACTGACACATAGCCCCAGGGACTCCAGCATCTGCTGCCATAGCCATACCCGGTATAGAAAGCGAAAGCATAACTGCTACAATGAACTCTAAAAGTAACTTTTTGAATTTTTTCACCATCATGCTCACTTGGATGTAATAAATGTTGCAACACTTTCGATATAGTCGACGGCTTTGGTAAAATAACTTCTCATCTGGTCCGGATAATTTAGCGTCAGCCATGTTGCAAAGAGAGCGCCTATAATAAATCCGAGTTTCATCTTATTTTTCCTCTGAAAGATTTGGGGCTCCGATACCACGGACTTCTGCCTCGCTAAACAGGGTGATCCGGAATTTATCTTGGTCAGTAGTTATAAGCGCAGGTGTGTTTTTAATCTGAAAGCGTGAGATGATCTGTTCGTTAACTTTAAACACCTTACCGTTAAATTTTTCACGTAAATCATTTAGGTGATCCCATCCATTATCTTTTTGGATACGGGTAAACATTGGCATTACTTTTCCACTACCCAGACGTTGTCGATACTGCTGCTCAGCCCATACCAGCTGGCCCGGATTGAGTGGATCGAAAATTATCATCGTCAGGTTTTGAGGAAATCTCGAAAGTGGATTAATCAACTCACCGGCGGAAGCTATTACACGGCCCTGCTTATCTTTTACGTCCTGAGTGACCCTCACTGTAGGGTCAATTAAAAATTCTTTGTGTTCCTGGGCAGGAGGGAGGTCGACCATCCATTGATTTTTCCATGTGTCAGAAACGGCCCTTTTTTTTGCACCTTCCCAGTCATATTTTTGTGCACGTTCTTCCAGTTCTTTAATGATGCTCTTTTCTTCAACGGGATAAGTGGTACCAGCAACCGGGAAAATATCCTGATCGGGTTTTTTAGCAAGTTCTCGCTGAAAAAACTCAACGTTGAAGGAGCCTACCATTTTTGCAAAACGAGCTTGCTCCCTAGAAATAATTGTCGGTACTTGAGTTACTTGATACTGACTGAAGCTATCAGGATCAATTGTAATCAAAGGAGATTCAAATTTTCCTTTGACAATCATTTGGTTTATTGCTGCCTGTGTCTCTGGTAGCCGAGTAGTTCCTTTCTTTAGACCATTGAAAACTACACGAGCTTTATGCTCTGAGGCCGTACGTAGAAGGTCTTCCAGTACATAATCCGGCAAGCTAAATGAAGCAAAGATCGTTATTCCATTTTCAGTTGATAGTGCTTCTTCACGTGTGCTATCCATTTTTCTTTCGAAGTCAGCAGCTGTGATGCCCGAGGAACCAAACAATTTTTCGATATTTTTAGATTGTCCTCGCATGACTTCCGGCTTATTTTCCACAGCTTTCAGAGCCGCTTCATTAAGGCTGGCGTTTTCTTGAATTTCATCACGTCTTCTAATTATATCGTTGACAGCTTCAGAGTTATTACTTTGGGCCCTGATAGCCTGGGTATGGTCTATAACTGCTTGAACACTATCCGCATTCATACCGGGGACGTAACCACGGTTTATTTGCTTGCTCAGGTCCTGGTTTTTTTGGAGTGCTTCAGCTTGCGCTATGTACTTCTGCACATCTGGTGATTTTAGCGTAGCATCAAGGCTAAGAGCCCCATCTGGCTGCTGTGCACCTTTAGCCTGTGCCCCAAGCCCTTTTGCTTGCTGAGCGATTAGGTCAGCATCATGTTGATACTCAGTGCTTGCATTTGTATTACTTAAAACTGCACATAACGCAAGTCCAGGAAGTATTGGTAAATATTTTTTATTTACATTAAAAGATCGCATATGTTTTCCCAATTACTGAATTCAGCTTTACTGTTCCCCAAAAACGGGAATCCCATGAGTGATCGGTTTGCCCAATTAGGAAAACTTCGCCTTCAGGAATTATCAATTCTTTTTCAATCAAAATGGACGGAATATTGTATTTCTTCGAAATACGACGTGCATTAGCTTCAAAAAATTTGTCCCCGTTATAAACCCCATCCATTGTTACTTTAAGTTTGTCACCGCCCACACCGGCAACAATTTTTATGACTCGTTCATTTTCTGGGATAAAACGTACCGATTTCGGCATGTTAAATGCTATGAGTTCACCAGTTTTAATACTTTTATCCGAATGATCAATCATATAAAAATCAGCAGGCAGGCACCCATTCAATAAACCGTATCCAAATGTATAACGGGTGAAAAAGACACACATAACGAGAATCAGCAATAAAATATTAAGGGGGACATACCAATCCAGTATAAGCAGCCCTCTCTTTTTAGGTATGTAGTCGCTCATATTTTTCTCACTGGCACTGAAGAATATTTTTACTAGGCAGATGCACCTCTATCCAAGTAACTATTATCCATGTTTTTCAACGCTCGGAAGTCTGCAAACTAACCTAATATTCACCTATAAGAATGTTAATTCCTCAGCATGTATACGCAGCTTTGTTAGCGGCCATGAAAGATGCCTTTGGAGCAAAGTTACTTTCCGACATTAATTTTTCAAAGGTCCAATTATTGGGTATAAAAAAGCCGGGACATAATGTCCCGGCTTTATATTTAAAAATTAACTACTCACTGCTTGGTATTGATACAGTGTTTTCAGACTTACTTGCCTCTTCAGCCGGTCCGAAAACTGTCACGTGCTGTGTTGCAAAGTCTCCACTATCATCATAAGCAATTACTTTTATGTCCTGCTTACCACGGTTAAGGTTTTTAGAAAGTGTAGCCGTACTACCGAAAACGTTCCTTAATTCGCCGTTGATGAACCATTCATATCTAACCATTTTTCCATCAGTATCATCACATTTATTGGTAAAGCTCCAGCTTAGGTTGGTTTCCGTGTAGCTCAATGTACAATTAGGCACTGCGTTTTTAACGACATCAAACTCAACAGATGCTGAACCTCTCTGTCCAAGTTTACTAACAACATCAATTGTAATCTCGTATTTCTTTTCTTTTAAACCCGAGATCAGTTGAGCCCAATAATTTTTGCCGCTGGGTATTACTTCACCGTTCACCTTGTATGTGACCGTATCTATCGAGTCCGCCGAATGAGATAGCTTGATGTTTGACCTTAAGGTTACATCGAGTGGAGCTCTCATATATTTGTTAGAGAACTTGGGTGTCATCTCAACGTTCATTGGCGTTTGTTCATCGACAACAAAGGTATTTTCGATACGCTGTTCATTGTTTCGGTTATCTTTGAAAACAACCATCAATGTATATTTGCCAGGATTTTCAATTGTAAATTCTTTGGTGTCACCTTCATCTTTAGTGATTACCAGATTCTCTTTGTCGTAGATCCATTCACGGGAATAAGTAACACCAGGATAGTCTCCATCCTTAATACCGCTCAACGCAACGCGTAGGGTGGTCGGTGCCATGTCGTATTTAAGTTTGGAGCTTATTTTCATCTCGGGAAATTTATAAACCCACGATTTGACAGAAACTCTACGGGTAGAAACCGTATTCTCCTTATTGTCCGCTAACCATGCACTGTATTCAAAAGCAGCATATCCCTGTTTATCCAACATTTGCTCAGTAAGGGTAACAGACAGTGAAGAGCCCTTAAATGTCTGGCCATCCGGTGTTTTCCATTCTTCAACTACGTTATTACCATTCTGGTACTTACTGTTAGGGTTCGTGAACTTACCTTCCAAAGTAACTTTTTGACCAACCTCTACCTTTGAAACCCCCGTTACCGAGACAGAAAGGCGCTTGGGTTTTGCGGCTGCCAACCGAGCAGACGTTTCCTTCCATGAAGACTCCTCTGCCAGTTCATCGGAATCAAGGTAACGCATCCGGGCATAAATCGTAGACGGTAGGGTATCAGCTGAAGCCACAGTGTAAGTTGTATCTCCCTGCACCCAGTTGACTTTATCCTCTGACCAGAGAACCTCAGCGGTGCCTGCTGGTATAGGTTCATCGTTATCAAGCAGGGTTACAGGTATATCTGAGCCCTGAAGAATGTCTGTAACATCTATACTGAGCTTAGGCTGCTTGTAGGTAACTACCGTTAAGGCATCTGTGTAGGAAATCTTGGATGTGAATTTATTAGTCATTTTTGCCCTATAAAGCCACTTTCCTACTTCTGTCTTTTTGATACTTACACTTCTCTTTCCGGTCATGTCGGAAAGCATGGTCCAGGTTTGACCATTATCAGAGGACTGCTGCCATTCGGTGGGGGCGAGTGCATCAGAGTTAGCCGTACTGGCAGATTTGAAGCTTACCAGAGTACTAAGTGGGATCCTTCCGATAATAAGGCTTTTCGACAGGTTACCCTCCAGTTCCTCACCTTTATAGATTCGAATGCCTACAGCACTGGTCTCACGTTTCATTTCAAAATCAGAGAATGGCGATCTGACCTTAGCCACACCAACCAGACGCATATTACCCAGATCCATATTTTCAATTTTAATCTTGGTTTCGACAATGCCCGCATCATTGACCGGCAATGCTTCAGTCAGCGCAGTTCTTTCGTATGTAGTTTTATAACGGCCTGTTTCTGGATCTTTGCCGTATACACTTTTTTGAGAGTATATCGTGACGTCCCATTCTCCCATTGTTTTACGGTCAAATGCACTTTTACGTGTGGAGTTGTTATAACGCCCCACTGTTACCTTTAAGGGCACTTCAAGAGATGTGGCTGTTTTTTTGTCATCCACTTCCATCGATGCTCGAATATTGAAATCAGGCACCGTATATACGTTGAGGGTGTCTGTAGTTCTTAATTCTGGATCCTTTGAGTATTCTACAGCTATGTCAAAGACGTTCTTTGTCCACAATGGTGCAGCAGCAACCTTGACCCTTTGTACAAAGGTCGTTGCATCGTTGTTTGAGGAACGATTTTTAAATGACGTTTTGACAGCCTCAGAGCCGTTTTGAGAGACGATCATCGTAACGTCAGCTGGTACCACCTTCGCTAATATTCGAGCGGCCTCCCCCCCGGTCGTATAAGCCAGAGCAGTGTTCGGATTGATGCCTGCTATGACTTTATTCTTTTTGTAAGAGATGATCGGGTTGTATGGTAATTGTGTGGTCAGAGTACGGCGATTCCTTGCGGAAACCGCTTTAGAGCCCTTCCCGTTAATCATATAGACTTGATAGTCGAGCAGATTCTCACCTGTTTTATTAAAGAATCCAGTTAGACCCGGGGTACGTCCTTTAAAATAGAACTCCAACCCATCAGGGACATTGTTCCACTGAGGGTAGCATGCTGTAACATCTGATTTTTCCCCATACCAGGCGAGGTAAGCATTCGCATTTTCCTCTGTGGTAAACAGAGTGCATTTATCACCAGCTGTTTGACTAAGCAGGTCCGTATACTGACGTACGCGCGAGTAAAGAGTTACGTTTTTTTCCAGATTCTTAAGAGTGAATCCAGTAGGTTGATAAGTGAACACGGTACTGAAATTTACGTTTTTTCCATAAAGGTTTTCAGCCACCACAGTAATCTCGTGATCCGAATTAACTGCTAAATCGTCTCCAACCGGCAGGTAGTAAATACCTTTATAATTTGTAGGTGTTAACGAAACTACTTTGTTGTCTATTGTTACTGATTTTATGTCAGCAACCCCAGCCTGCCCCTGGAAAGCTGCAACGATAATCTCGTTCAGGAAGTATACGGGTGCTCGTTTAGTTAATACCTGCCCATCTTTGAGAACCATAAGCGTTGGGTTATCAGACAGCATCAGTTTGCTTTCAGGCTCAGTGTACGTAGAAGAGTTTTTGCTCGTATTTTCTACTGTAAAAGTCGCTGCGTAGGACCCGTTTATAAGATCCGTTAAGTCAAAGATATAGAGGTACTCATCACCGACTTTTTGAGGTCCACTTACCGGCTGTAAAGTTCTACGTAAAGGGGTTGCCCAGGACTGTTTGAAATCAATCTCAGTGCCATCATCTAAAGTCACTTTAGTCGTCGGCTTAAACACGCCATCCGGAGTCATAGTGAGCGACATAGCTGTTGGGAGCCACCATTCACCTTCTGTTTCTTGCTGGGGTACCTTAACGGCCACAGCAACGGTTTTGGCTCCGGTATAGATGTCCTGGCCACCTACTTTGATTGTTTTAGCCTCATCGGTAAAATTCCAAAGTGTATGGTCTACTACAGGAGGCCGATAATCCCAGTTAACAACAAGCTTTTTGGATTCAGGAGGTGCGAAATAATTATTCTTAGAGTTTGCTGTAATTGTGATATCACGTGAACCCAAAAGTTCATCTGTATCACTGGCCTTAATGCTTCCAACTTCAATGGTACAGGAAGTTCCGCCAATAGGTACTTCACAGGCGGAGCCTGAACCTATTGAGATGTATTGAATATAATTGCGGGGTTCAACAGAAACAGCGATATCTTTGATCGCTTCATCCTTTAAATACGATTTGAAAGAAAAGCCGTCATAGACTAATCCGTTCAGGGATGATTTAAGACCGGTGATAGTTGGTTTTACCGGTGCCACACTTTTGATTGAATATTCACCTTTTACTATTTCAACTTTTTTCCGTTCAGAACCAGAGAAGTAAGAAATCTTGTAAGGTAGTTTTAAATCACCGGTGGTGTTGGGAACGCCTGAAAGAGTGAAGCCGTTAGAAGTTAATCCCAAGGTATTGGGTAACCACTCAAAAAAACAAACGAGGTTATCAACAGAGGAAGTCGCTCGATCATCAACCGTTACATTACAGGCTGTGCCTGCACCTGAGGCAGTGATAGTGTTAGAATTAACGTATGCAACAAAGTCGCCCGGCCCCGGGTCAAAGGATACGGCTGGCAAATCAGCCTGTAGCTTTCCTGAAATCATAATCGCTTCAGCATAGACCGCTTTAATCGGAGCAATTAAAGAAAACAACAGGGCTAAACCTAAACCTGATTTTCTCATGACGAATACCTGTTTTTCTGAGCAAAATTAAACTCACTTTACGATGAAAAACAGAAATATCCGTTCGTATAACATTTAAAAAAACCTGTATTTTTCCGTATATTCCGTATGTTAATGCGCTATTTTGAATTCTTGGCTTCAGATAAGCGAAGCGCGGTAATTATAGACTCGGAGCTTACCCAGGGCGTTTTTTGAGCAAGATATCCAAGTATGTAGAGGCCAATTTTAACGCAATCCATTTGTGAGACGGGGACCATGTGCATGAAGGGTTTTAAGCCATCTTTATCGACTGGAACTATCCCTGCGGATAACAACAAACCGCCCCTCTCGTTTGGGGTAACGCTTATATTTTTGTATACGACGTGGCCATGATGTGAGGTTTTCCTCTTATCAATCTTTAAAGTATGCATGATTCTAAGAAATACAGATGCCATCTGCATAACTTCATTCGTCGACAATTTTAGAAGTACAGAACGGTTTGAGCCCCAGTCATAATCTTTTTTTGCGTTCCTTGGAGCGACGTGCAATGTAAGATAATAATTATCAATCTCATTTGAAAAAGGTGAAGGTTTTGATGAGCTAACATCTTCATTGTTCATCTCAATGACAAGGGCTGCATCCTGACCAAATGCTTTAACATTATGGTTTTTAAGAGCGAAGTCTGAAGTTGCCATATAAAAAGTCACTTTTGATAAAACCACATACCGCCTAATGATTCATCATCGGCAAGATGCTTGAAATTTGATAGTGTAAATCCTGTTTTGGTTTCAGAAATCACCAGGCTGTAAGATGCCGTATGTACAAGGCGAGAATTGTTTAGATCAAGATCATCACAAAAACCAGGGCTTTTGACGGGGTCAGCCTTTTCAACAAAAGTTACTTTTGAAGCGATGCCGTTGATCACGATTTTCTCGTTATCAGCAATTTTAATGTTTAAAGAAGGCGAGCTTTTATCACATGGCAGGAAGAGTGATGTCTTTTTAAATGTGTTTCCAGTGAAGTCCAAAAGGTCAGGTTTAACCGGAACATTGTTTAGGATTTTATAAACTCCAGCAAATGCACATAACACAACAAAACCAGATAAAACATATCTAATCTTAGACTTCATCCCCCAGTTCCTCTCCTAAAAGTTTTAACGCGCTTACGCACATAAGCCTCAACTGATACAGTAAGTTATCAGCGGTTATTCCACCAACGAAGGTAACTGTACGTCGTATTGATGCTCCGCCAGGCTCGCACTGGATATGGCCAATACCAGAATCACGGAGGAAGTCATTTTCTGCACTTACAAGGTCTGACTCTACAGGTGGAATGATAACTTCAATGAGTATTGTATCAACTGGGGCCCACTCCCAATCGAACTTAAGAGAGGAAATTGGGGATATAGAAACAAGAAGCTCATCAATATTAAAAATTACGGGTTTTATTCCCATAACCTCAGACTGAATGAAGTGGCTTTCTACCATAACTACCGGAAACTCTGAAATAGTCAGAACTCCGATTAACTGGTCTCGGCGTAAACCATGTATTAGTGAGTTGCGAGATAGCATTCGATCAGCCTTTATTATAATAATCAATCATTTGGGACAAGGACAAAAGGGATTACAGAAACGAAGATTCTACATGAACATCGTTGTCAGTGACCTTAGGTCCATCGGGTATAAGGGTATCAAAAAATCCTTACATAACCATTAAACCACAAAGACTTTTTACGTAAAATAATAATTAAGTACCAGATTTATTAAGATAATTCTTAGGTTTTTTACAAATTTAGGAAAAATCCGCACTTCCTGTAACAGCATCCAAATTAACCTAAAATACCGTTTCATTAACAGTAATTTTACAGATTCAGCTGAAGCCTGAGTTTATTATAACAAAAAAAAGGCCAGCAAGTATGCTGGCTTTCCTGGTAAGACAAGTTGAACTCAGAAGTCGATTGTACTGTCTCTCACCTATCTTGCCAAAGTCGCTAGTCGCTTGTTTGCCTTAGCTTTAGATTTTATGCTTATGGAGGCGGTTTGATTTTCATCCGATACTTTTTCTAGCACTGGCACCACAGAGGAAATGGACTTTTCTTTTGAAATTTTGGATGCACCTGGGCTTTGTTGAATAAATCAGATTTCGGGTAAGTCTCCCCCGTAGCGGGTTGTGTTTTCAGGCAATACGCACGCTTTCAGGCATACCTGCTTTCGTCATTTTGTTCAGCGCTCGTACCAGGGCCATAGCCTCCGCAACCTGACCATCGTAGTCACGCAGCGTCAGTGAACCCCCGAACAGCTGTTTTACCCGGTACATCGCCGTTTCCGCTATCGAGCGACGGTTGTAATCTGTTGTCCATTTCCACCGCGCATTACTCCCGGTCATTCGCTGATTAGCCACTGCACGGTTACGGTCTGCATATTCACCGGGCCAGTAACCCGCACCTTTTCGGGGAGGGATAAGCGCGCTGATTTTCTTACGCCGCAGTTCATCGTGACATAGCCGGGTATCGTAAGCGCCATCGGCGGCGGCTGACCTGATTTTCCGGTGGGTTTGCCGGATTAACCCGGGGAAGGCCTCTGAGTCCGTAACATTGTTCAGCGACAGGTCAGCGCAGATGATTTCATGTGTTTTACTGTCAACGGCGAGATGCAGCTTACGCCAGATACGGCGGCGTTCCTGGCCATGCTTTTTGACTTTCCACTCGCCTTCACCGAAGACCTTCAGCCCGGTGGAATCAATTACCAGGTGTGCGATTTCACCCCGGGTGGACGTTTTGAAACTGACATTAACCGACTTTGCCCGCCTGCTGACACAGCTGTAATCCGGGCAGCGTAGCGGAACGTTCATCAGAGAAAAAATGGAATCAATAAAGCCCTGCGCAGCGCGCAGGGTCAGCCTGAATACGCGTTTAATGACCAGCACAGTCGTGATGGCAAGGTCAGAATAGCGCTGAGGTCTGCCTCGTGAAGAAGGTGTTGCTGACTCATACCAGGCCTGAATAGCTTCATCATCCAGCCAGAAAGTTATGGAGCCACGGTTGATGAGGGCTTTATTGTAGGTGGGCCAGTTGGTGATTTTGAACTTTTGCTTTGCCACGGAACGGTCTGCGTTGTCGGGAAGATGCGTGATCTGATCCTTCAACTCAGCAAAAGTTCGATTTATTCAACAAAGCCATGCACCTGAAGAAAGTGGGCTTTCAGATGGTATAGAGGTATCGCTTCCCTCATTTTCAATCTTCACACCAAAGCAGGCATGTTCCTTTTGTACAAGGAAGGTTTCTTTTACAGAAACAGAATCCTGCTTTGAATTATCTAATTGTAGAGGTGTTAAATACTCCTTAAACTTTTGATCTAAGACATTCTCTAGCAATACATTAATAGGAGGCTTAGGTTCAGTATCTATAGTATTTCCATCATTCAGAAACCTATTAAGATCTGCAAGTGTTAATCTTTCGTTTAAACCATTTATAAAATTTGCCAAGTCAGGAAATAAATTATTTAATACCAACCCGGTACTAATAGCCGACCTAATTAAATCCAGTTGGTCACCCCTATGACAAAGTTCTGTTTTTTTCAAGAAACTATAAACATAGGGTGCTTTTCTTTCGGATATCCAGAAAGACCGGATCTGAATCCGGTCGTTATCTGCCTTATTTGAGATAGGGTATTTAGCCATGTTCTAGCTCATTATTCTGAATAAATAGTATCAGCAATTGCCAAAGATAATGCGAACTGCGGATTGTCTACCATGATAACTTTAGCCGTTTCAAAATGTTTACGAATAGCTGTTTCGATGAGATATGAACCTCCCCCAACAAGGAAAACATTATGAGGCCTCTCTTCGACTTGTGTAACCGCTCTGATTACTTTACTTTGCAACTTCTGTACCGCAGAGTTTACCGCATCAAAAACACCGTCACGCTTGTCCTCTGCAACCTTCAAAGCTGATTTATCATGACGATTATCAACAAGATGATGAATGTAAGCATTACTCGTATTCAGTTTCTCAGATTCAAGATACCTGCTGATCTCATCGTAAACAATAGAACAACCAATACGGTCAAAACCTTTTACTTTCGAAATCTGTTCTAATTGCCCAGTAATACTTGCAACATCAAGAGTAGTACCACCAAGATCAATTACCAAACTTGATTCAAATGAAGCAATATCCTCAATTTCATCTGCCCGGGTCACAGCTGGTAAAGATTCAGGGAAAACAGTCACAGACAAAACGTTAAAAGAATAGCGTTTACCGTCAAGATAACGCTCTACTGGTTTCATCAGATTATCTTTTTTTCTCTGAATATTTTCAATATTCGTTTCCCCTAAAGCAGTATAGAACTGGCTAAGTGGTAAAGTAACAAAGAGGTGAACATCCTGAGGAACTAAACCAGAAGCATGAAGTGCATGGTGAACATTTAACCGGCTAATTTCATCGTATTGGTGAGATACATCAGTCGATTCCAGTGAGTTACTAGATTCGCTGTGATGCGAAAACCTTTCCAGCCCATCAATAAGATAGTTAAAAGGATTGAGACCCTCATGGCGAACACGGAAATCTGGAACAAAACTATTTTGTGTAAGCAAGGGAACTAATTCGTTTCTTTCATTAAGACAAACCAGTTTTGCAGCTTTACTTCCATCATCGACAACGATTTTTAAAGCTTCAGTGATATCCTGCACTGATGGTGAAACAGGACTTTCAGATTTTAATAGTTCAGCCATAAAAACTCTCTTTTATTAATAGGACCATATTAGATATTAACTTTATACATTAATGGTGACCTATTATCAACATTAACACTATTAAAAAAATACGTAAGTCTATGTTATTTCAGCATCCTTCCATTTTAAATACCTTACCGTTAAATTTCCTGTATTCATGTATTAACCATGTTTATAAAGGAGCCAATTATAATCAGAAAGTTACTTTGCATCCTAAGTATGAACTGTTTGAGAGCCAGGACTGGGGCCTTTACCTGTAAGTAACAAAGGTCCTTAGGCTTAGAATCCAAAATGACGCCTTTTTGTAAAAAAATCATAGTTCGAAATACCGTATCATCGATGTAAACATACGTAGAGGAATTTATGGCAGCTGAGCACGTCCAAACTATAGACCTTACAAACTTCTCCGGAAGGATTTTCTTTCTGGCAGATCCTCATGGACATTACTCTGCGCTGTGCAACTTGATCCAATCAGTTACAAAGCCAGAAGAAGAGATAGTAATTTTCTCTACTGGAAATTTGTTTGACTATGGGCCGGAACCCATAGAATTGATGAAGGCGATAAACAGTGGCTTTTTCGATGGACGTTTTGTGAGGCATTTCTCAGCTGCCGGAGCCGGAGAAGAAATGTTAAAAAAATTGTTACCATTAAACAAAGACCGGAGAACATTTTACCCCAGCACATACCTCAATGAGAGATGGTGTGTAATGGGCGGAAAGTGGCATAAAGCTGTGAATCGTTACTATTTAGAGGAAGAGGTAAAAAAACTTCTTAATACCCAGCTTGGTACGATGATGCAGATTTTACTAAAAGGCGATATAAAAATTGGGGTTTGCCCTTCTGATTACGCCCCTATCCGCACATCATTCACTGATACTTATAATGCGCTTCAAGCATTCAACTATGCCAATGTGAATATTTTTCAGAGCCAGTTTCTATTCGGTATGGACCATGCCGTAATACCAATGATGATAAATGACGTCAACCTTATGGTCCTAGGTAGGAATCCTGTAAACAGCATTCGAAAAGCCCATGGTCGTACTCAAAACAATCTTCCAGTACTGATCGGTAATTGTTTGCATATAAATACTGGATCACTCTATATGTCAAAATTAGAAGACCAGGTAATAGTTGCTCCGGGTATACCGCAAACTGACTCACCAGCACTTACATTAGTAGAAATAATCATGAAGAACAATCCAGTTTTATTGTGTCATCAGCTAATACAAACAACAAACAAGTTTTATTCACTTAAAACCTATCCTTTAGAACTCGATTCGATTGAAAACAACATTGAGGTAACAAGATGAAGATAAATTGGAAGATTATCTCAATTTCAACATTACTTTTGCATCTTCACGCAGCAGCTGCACCACATCAAGAGAAAGAGCATAGAAAAGATGCTTTTTCTTCTGCCGCACAGAAAAGTGATTCACTTATATCTGCTAAAGCGGAGCTTATAAACGGAAGGTGGTTTATAAATGGTAAATATAGGCCTGTTCTAAAGACCAGCATGACCAAAACCAATTTCTTAGAAATCATGAATGTTTCAAATAAAGAATCACTTTTTATTGTGATACCAAAACTTGAGTATAATATCATTGCCAAAAATAAAATCTTACTAAATGAAAAAATTGCATTAAGCGAAGGCACATCCGGAAAAAGCATTGTTTGGGTCGAGCCAAAATCAAGTCTAACTATATCGTTTATAAATGACCTTGCTAATACGCCCCTTCAGGCTATCGTTTCGATCACAAGAAACAACAAAGATATAATTGCCATCTTTGGACCGGATCAGGGTAAAGGGTTTACTCTTCCCGGAAATACGTCTAATGATCAAGTGTCCGTTCCTGACTATTCTGACCTAAATATAAAAAAACTTAACATACCTCAAAGTGTTGGTAATCCAGTAACCATCAATCCTAAAGAGAAGAATTACCTCTTAGTTGGACAAGGAAAATATGAAATCTTATCTCTTCCTAAATATCAACATTTAGTATTTTCTGAACCCGTTTATATTGAGAAAAGAAAAAATATCCTCGGTGGTTATGGTTATTGGACGAAAGAAACAATTCTCTACCCCGGTGAATCATTATCTTTTATAACGAGCGCCAAAAACAATCTAAGGAAGCGGGATGATTAAAGTTATCACACTTTTATTGTTTGCATTACTGACTGGTTGTCAGTCAGTAGAAAGTAAAATCGAAGAACTCCCGACAGTTGGTTTTGACCCTATTCTATACAATAAAAGTGAGGCCTTTACTGACGGAAAAGTTACTTTACGTGTCGAAAGTTCAGGAACTGATGTTTGGCTTGTCGCCAAGAATGGAACCAGAAGTTTTATTGAGCTTTCAGGCCTAACGCTAGGTGGTAGTCGTTGTGCTTACAATGCCCGTAGTAAGCAACTTTTGCCCCCAGGCAGCGTAAGCACATTCGTAGTTCCTACGGTTGGAATGCTTGGACTTTGCTTCAACAATGAAGATCAACTTATGTTTATTAACCGTGCTTTTAGCAGAATCTCTCCCAAAGCAAAAGGAAAAGATTCGCTTTCGCTTTTATTTTCTGTTAGTTACGATTTTCCCGGAAAAGCGGACCTAATTACTAACCACGATTTTCAAGAGTTATATCTTTTATTTTTGAATGAGGATAATCTATGAAACAAACATTAATTGTTATTTTAATATGTTTTTGTCACACGGCTTTAGCATATCCATACCGTATCTATACTGTCCCGGAAGGGGCATTAGTAAAAAACATACTAACTAATGAATATCTAGGAAAAACCCCTGTGGTTGTGGACGTGAGCAATACCGAAGCTGGTTCTACTTTTGGGATTTCATTATTTAGACATGAAAATGTTGCTATAAAGATTTTTACAGTAATGCCTTCAGCAGAAAATAATTTTGCTGTTTCTGGACCTGACGTTGCAACTATGTCATTGCCGGGAAAAGCACCTTTAAACGTAGTAAATGATGGGAATGGCGCTTCTGTTCATATAGAACTAAGACCTTATATGTCTGAACCTGCGCACACCCCATATTAATATAACAAGAAATTAAAAATATAAATCATATGAACTGCATCATAAAGATGCAGTTCAATATTTATTCTGATACTTTTAATTTTTCTTTTATGAACTCCTCTAGTTCCTTAATAAAACCCGCATTTATCCTATTGAATTCAAAGCGAATTTTTCTACCAGTATTGTTTTTACTGATTCTTGCATACTTATCTTTGTTATCAAAAGTAATAAGATCACTTGTTTCCCATTTTGTGGAATAAGTTTTTTCACAAACACTTTCCACAGATTGTGTGATTTTTTCCATTACAACTTTTTGAGCAACCTGGAGATCTCCAATGTCTAAATCTTTTGTTTCCTCTTTAACATTATCTATTACTTCATCTAAAGGAAATAGATTTTTTTGCACATATTTCTGTAAACGAGACAAGCGACTATAATAGGAGTTCGGGATTCCTTCATAATCCGGGAATAAAGAGATCAATGTTTCGTCAATACGGGCCGCCTGGATTCTTTTGGCTACCGATACATGACTAATCCCAAGATATGCTGCGAGTTCTTCATTAGTAGAAAATCCTTTTTCTTCCATTTTTTTGATAAATTGAAACCCAACTTCTCTATATGAAAATTTTCGAGATGTTTGTGCTGCGGATATAATTGAATTTATATCATCTTCGGTTAGTTCATCCGGAAGAACCCACAGGGGGAGATCCTTTTCTGCCTTTATACAGCAGAAACGTCTGCGACTTCCTTCTATTAATAAATAAACCCCATCTCTTTTTACAGCGATCCCTTCGGTATCGACCCCTCTTTCTTCAATCTGCTTAAGAATATCTCTAACAGAATAATCTGTAAGGGCTTCTTGATTTCGTGGGTTCGCTGGATGGACTAAGGTCTCCTTCTCCACTCTCTGGGCTGGAACAATCACATGTTCCGCTTCAAGTCTCCGGCCCTTATGAAGAGTGAATAACTTTTTTATGCGAGGTGCTGTTTTCAAACCCGCAAGACCTGAACGGTGACCGACTTCTGTCCGCTTTGGTGCGTTTAAATATCGAGATTTATCATTCCCGATATGTTGCTCATCGCTCATGCGTTAACTCCTTGCTTAGCTGAAAAACTTTTTATTTCATTTATAAATTGCTGATATACCTGTAATACAGATTCTTCTGCGACATCAAGCTGCTTTGCGGAACAAAGTTCCTCTGATTTTTTGATATCAAGCACTGTACGCCCTTTGGAAGCAGCTGCCTTAAATGCTTCAGAATTTTTTATGTTAGCGGACATCAAAAGGTCCTGAACAGTTCTGATTAATTTATCCAAAACTATTCTTTCATATGGACTTTTGTCATCTACATTGACAGCAAGAACTTTGAACCATTTTAAATTGTCGCCCTTACTTGGTGATTGTTTAAACCTTTCACTTATTGTAAGCATGAAGTCTGTAGTAGAGGCGTAATCATATTCACGTGGTGACACTGCGACAAGAATCCCATCGGCCGCTTCGTCAGCAGCCCAGATCAAAGGTGAATCTTCAGGTGGAGTGTCTATAATAATCAAATCATAGTTCTGCTTCAGTACCGGTAAGATAACTTCCTTGAAACGTAGTAACAAAGACGTACGTTCTTCTCTAGAACATTGCCAGTATTTATCTTTAAAACGAGCATCTGTCGGAAAAGCCGTTATTACGTCCAAGTTTGGCAGATGCGTTGAAAAAGGCATATTAGTGATGATTTCTTCTTCAGAGAATCCTGAATCTAAATATTTTTTATACTCAGAATTTTCTTCATAAATTCCAAGGATTGCATCAATTGCTGTAAGGAAGACATCATCTTCTGAGACACTTTGAATCATGCTGCTTCCAATCGAACCTTGTGGGTCCCATTCGATCATTAATACACGTGCATTGAGTTGTAGATCTAAAGCAGCTGCTACTGCTAAAGCTACAGATGTAGTGCTTTTCCCTGTACCGCCTTTATGATTCTGAGTAACAATAGCTCTGCTAAAGTAATGATCGCGGTACTTGGGATAACCCAGGGCATCCATTATTTTTTGAACATCCCAGCGGGTGTAAAGATGATTTTTGTTTTGATAAATAGGTGCACCAACAAGTTCTTTTTCTTCTAAGTCCGAAAGTATTTTATTGAACGTTACTCGTGACTTCCCAAAAAAATCAGAGAGATTTTTTTTATTCAAACAGTGGTTATAGATCAGTCTATCAACACCATCAACACTATCATCAGAAACAGATACTCTTGATGAAGCCATCAGAGATTCCTTTAGAGAAATCTGCTCGCTTTTCATGCGCTGACCAACGAGGGCGATCTTTTCAAGTAAATTCATGGTTATGACCTTTTTGCACTGAAAACCGACTTTTACGCATATATGTAAACTTTACGTATAATGCGTCCATTTCCTTGTTATGCGTACAATTCTATCCTTAGTTTCAATCTTAAGCTAATGTTTGTTTACTTTTTTATGATTTTTTGTGAGCTTAACTTGCAGATGTGAGCTCAGACTCTCTAGTCCATACCTAATGCACAACCTGTTTAAACCACGATTCTTGTCTCCTTCTCTACGCTTTGAAGTTAAGAGCTCCATTAATGAATCTTCACGCCTACCCTATTTCTTGCTTAGACCCTAAAATCTATCTCACCGGTGTGCTGATATACGTTTCCTAACTGTGAACCGTTGTCGTCAGTCCAGTCTAAAGATATGAGGTGTTAATCTCTTGAGGAGGCACACTACGAATTATGGGAGCAGAGTTAGCAACCTCACCCCGAAATGAAACCCAACTTAAGGAGGCAACCCCAGTGTGGAGATTAAGGGGGTTAAATCTGCCAGCGGCTGACAGTGTCCCAGCTGCTGCTCAGTCACACCACGCCCTGATTTAATCCCCTGCCCGGTATTGTAATGACCGAAAAAAACCCGTGCACTGGTGTCGGCAGACCGGCATGCATGAATATGACGTTAATCTGTATCAGCAGGCACTTTTCGCATAATGGGAGCAAGTGATAGCAACGCCGCCCAGAACGGAATGCCAACATCAGGACTGAACCCAAGTTTGGCGATTAAGGGGGTTAAATTTGCAAGCGGATGACAGTGCCCCCAGCTGCTGCTCAGTCACACCACGCTTGATTAAATCTCTCGCCAGGTCTTGTTTTGACCGAAAATAGCCCAAGCACTGATGTCGGCAGACCGGCATATAGGAATATGACGTTAATCTGTATCAGCAGGTACATTTCGCATTATGTGAGCAAGTGATAGCAACCCAGCCCGGAACTGAAGGCCAGCATGAGGACAGAACCCCAGTTTGGCGATTAAGGGGGTTAAATCTCACAGCGGCTGACAGTGCCTTCAGATGCTGCTCAGGCATACTACTCTCCCTGATATAATCTCCCATATGTTCTTGAGATCGTCGGAAATCGCCCATGCACCGGTGTCGGCAGACCGGTATGCAGTAATGTGAATTTAATCTGCATCATCAAGCACATTTCGTATTATGGAAGTAAGTGTTAGTAAACCAAAGCCCGCCCAGAACGGAAGGTCAACATCAGAACAGAATCCCAGTTTGGCGATTAAGGGTGTTAAATCTGCAAGCTGCTGACAGTGCCCCAGTTGCTGCTCAGTCACACCACGCCCTGATAGAATCTCCTGCCCGGAAATGTGATGACCGAAAAAAGCCCGTGCACTGGTGTCGGCAGACCGGCACGCAGGAATATGACGTTAATCTGTATCAGGAGGCACATTTCGCATTATGGGAGCAAGCGATAGCAACCGAAGCCCAGAACTGAAGGCCAGCATCAGGACAGAACCCCAGTATGGCGATTAAGGGGGTTAAATCCGCCAGTGGCAATAAGATCCCGAGCGGTGTTTAAGAAATATTTCCCGAAGGACAATCTTCCGCTCGTACGATGAATATAGTGTTCAACCCGGGAGAGGGATCACTTAACCTGCTTAGCCTAAATCTTACGTCATTCTCTAAACGGAGTTTAAGCTTAATGGTCCTGAGAAAGTTAAAAGGACTACCCATAATGACGGTTTGAGATGGCGAATAAGGGTTTTTTCTGCCAGCGGCTGACATTGCCCCAGCTTCTGCTCAGTCACACCACGCCTGATTAAATCTTCCGCCAGGTCTTGTTATGACCGAAAATTGTCCGTGCACTAGAGTCGTAAGACCTGCATACAGGAATGAGGCGTAAATCTTTATCAGGTGGCAAGGTTCGCATCATGGGAGCAAGGGTCTTGAACTGGAGGTTAACATCATAAAATCCCAGATTGGCGATTAAGGGTGTTAAATCTGACAGCGACTGAAAGTGCCTTCAGATGCTGCTCAGGTATATTACACCCTGAAAAAATCAAGCATCTGTGCTTGCGAATATCGGAAAAGGCCATGCACCGGTGTCGGCAGACCGGCATGGGCAATGAGACGTTAATCTGTATCAGCTGGCGCATTTCGTATCATGGGAACAAGTGTTAGCAACCCTCTCCAGGACGGAAGGACACTATCAGGACTGATCCCAGTTTGGCGATTAAGGGGGTTAAATCTGCCAGCGGCTGACAGTGCCTTCTGATGCTGCTCAGACATACTATGCACAGATATAATCACCCGTCCGTCCTTGTGATTATCGG
>NZ_JASEYC010000016.1:72286-114952 GCF_035064245.1 Citrobacter sp. R-1.5.2
TCAGACATACTATGCACAGATATAATCACCCGTCCGTCCTTGTGATTATCGGAAAAGGCCATGCACCGGAGTCGGCAAACCGGTATGCAGTGATGTGACTTTAATCTTTATCAGCAGGCGCATTTCGTATTAAGGGAGCCAGTGTTAGCAACCCTGCCCAGGACGGAAGGACACTATCAGGACTGAACGCCAGTTTGGCGATTAAGGGGGTTAAATCTGCAAGCGGATGACAGTGCCCCAGCTGCTGCTCAGTCACACCACGTCCTGATAAAATCTCCTGCCCGGTAATGTGATGACCGAAAAAAGCCCGTGCACTGGTGTCGGCAGACCGGCACGCAGGAATATGACGTTAATCTGTATCAGCAGGTACATCTCGCATTAGGGAGCAAGTGATAGCAACCCCGCCCAGAACTGAAGGCCAGCATGAGGACAGAACCCCAGTTTGGCGATTAAGGGGGTTAAATCCGGCAGCGTGAGTAAGTGCCCGTGCTGTGTTAAAGAAATATTCCCTAAGGACAATCTTCCGCTCGGCCTTTTGTATAAAGTTGTCACCCCGGGAGCGGGGATCACTTTACCTGCTTAGCCTAAATCTTACGTCAATCGCTATCCGGAATTTTAGCTTAATGGTCCTGAGCAAGTTAAAAGGGCTACCCATAATGACGTCCCCAGATGGTGATAAAGGAGTTAATTCCGCCTTCGGCTTACAGTGCCGCAGCTGCTGCTCAGCAACACCACGCCCTGATTAAATCTCCCGCCTGTCCTTGTGATGACCAAAAATAGTCCGTGCACTGGCGTCGTAAGACCGGCATACAGGAATGAGGCGTTAATCTTTATTAGGTGGCAGGATTCGCATCATGGGAGCAAGGGCCCTAGAACTGTAGACTAACATTAGAAAATCACAGTTTGGCGATAAAGGGGGTTAAATAAGTTAAAAGTCTTCGGTGAGCAAATTGGATAAATTTTCAGAAACCAAACCGTTAATAATAAACTTTTAGAAGAATGATTAAAGGATATTAAGTTTTGTATGCAAAATGACACCAGTGATCTGTTTTCACTAATAATGCCGCGCTACTTTGATTACCTTTGGTAAACAAAAATGTAATTTACGTGATTTTCATCTTATAATGTCAGTATTGAAGTTATAAATTTTGTTTACTTAATGCGTACACAACCTAACTGCGATTTGTATTTATGTCACTGTTTTTACAACACATTAATTATAAAACCAAAATTTGCAGCACAGTGATAAACTCATTAAGTCACAACCTCATTTGTTTACTTAAGGCATACAATAAAAAACCAGATTCTTATGAGACATCTGGTTTAATTATTTTTGCTTGAAGATATTTACTCTACGCGGCCAAACCCGCTGCTACTTCTTGAGCATAGAGAATTTCTATTGCCTCGCCATAGCTACAATTCTCGCGGCTTTGAATTTCCCATAATTTACTCCTGTCAGCACTATCCGTAGTAAAACAAAGCTCCATTTTCCGGTCTACGTATAACCGACAGATCTCTTGGAAGTTTTCGAACCTGACTAACATCTCTGAAAACACCTTTTTGACTGTACGAATATTTTTCATACGTTCATATTCTGCATCTGAAGTAGAAAAATATTTATTAGCCTTCATTGCTTCAATGCTTTCTTTTTCTTGTTTCATGATTATCTTCCAAGGCGAGTTAGCAGTCAGGGCCCGGCCAACAGAAGAAGTAAAATAATCTTCAAACGACTGTGTGATACAGATGCCAGCGCAGTTTGTTTTCCTGAACCTACGCCATGCCGCTTCGAGGAAGGAAGAGAAGAATTGGTTTGATTGATTTCCGGCACCTGATGAATTATCAGGACGAATGTACTCCCATGCTTCATCAAGGATGAACAAGCGACGACGCCCATCTTTTTTGATGAACATTGCATGCTGAGCAGCCTGAATGATAGACATTAATACAACTGTCTGAAGGTGGGGGGTGCCTTTTAGCTCCTCCAGTTCCAAAACAATAAATCTGCTGTCGAAGTTGATTGGAGGCAACGTATCGGTAAACCGGTGCCCATAAATTCCACCTTCGCACCATGCTCCGAGTTGCTCCCCAATATCCTTTATACGTTTGTCTTCATGCTTCTTGCAACGCAGAGCAAAGCCGGTTATTGAACCGGTCCGACCTGATTTTCTGGATTCTTGGTACTCTTCTGCAATAAGCTGAAGCATCACTGATTGTTGATAATCATCGATAAGGCCTTTCTCTGAAGCCATAATTTTTAGCTGATTCAAAACCATTATGGTCTGAGCAACTTTGTCTTTTTCTGCATCGTTTGAAGTTGATTCACCGGTAAATTCAGGTGCTTCGTTAAATACATCGTCGTTAACAGTGATGTCAGTTAGGAAGGCAAAGGGATTTAGGGTGAAGTCAGGGGTTTTACCGAAATCAATAAATTGACTGTTTGTATATTGTTCCGCAATCCCCTGGTAAGAACGGCCCACGTCCACAACAAATACTTGAGCACCGTCAGGATCATCATCTGGGTATTCGTTTTCTAAAAAATGCTTAAATGTTGAGCGATAATGAACGAGGTTATTAGATCGCGGTCCAGCTCCAAGATAGTTATTGATTAGATATGCTGTCCAGAATGACTTCCCTGCACCTGACGTTGCACCAATAACCATGTTATAGCTTGCAGAAGTCTTGAAAATATCAAGTCCCATGAGTTGACCTTCACGAGAAACTAAACTCAGTACTGGTCTATCTGTATTACCTTTCCAGGGCCCAAAGATCGGTGTCATATGAGCCGCTCCGGTGTTGCTCACTACTTCGGAACGGTCAAGGTCGAAAATTGTCTTTGGGTCATTGCACATTGGCAGACATGACATAAATGACGGGAAAACGATAAAGGAATCATCTGCTACTTTGACCCGGCTTTCGAGGTAAAAGGATTTGAGATCGTTAGCTGCTGTCTGCACAGAATTGGCATTACTACCCATAACAGTGAAAGTAAGATACCCTCTTAAAAGCTTTGCGCCATCCTCAAGCTCGCGAGTTACGGCCATGTAGTCATTATCCATATCCCGCAGGCGAGGGCAGAATGTGACAACTGAAGGTATACTTGCCTGTTTATTAGTGATTGCTTTGTAGCGGACGTTTTCTTTTGACAACTTGAGCGGATCGGCAAACTGAACAGTCTGAGTGATCATAAATGGGCTGAAAATTGTCTTACGTCCATGCATCCAGTTAACTACTAACTCATACATACAACCGAAATTGACGTATTCAGGAAACTTTACAACGGAAAGTTGTTTGAAGTAACGATGCTCAGATTCGTCGTCACTTTGTGTGACTGATGAGAAATGATTTTCTGTGACTGTATACTTACGGCCGGGAACGTTAACTTGTTCATTAAGCCTTTTCATAGTGTTAACGTCTATGAAACCTTCAGCCCACCGGGAGTTCTTTCCGGGGTTTACGACCTTATCTATACAATAGAGCCAGTTTTCTGCATCGACCTTAAACGGATGCAATCCAATCGTAATTAACTTACTTACAAGTTCAGAGTAAAGTGAATCGATACGCGAATGTTCCAGCTCGGTAGGAAGGGCAGACTGTAAAGGAATCGATAGCGAGATCCATACCTGAAAATCCCTCAACATAAGGTTATCATGATCAGGTTTTAAAGGCTTATGCATACTTCTGTCGTAGTAGTCCAACTGATAACCATTAAGCAGATCTGCTTTAAGCTTATCGTTCCCAGTCATACGCCCACCTCGCACAGCTGACCAAGCACTAAGCTGTAAAGTCAGGTCTGGCAATGCAGTCAGAGATATTTGACAGACAGTATCTGTAGGGAAATCCATTTTGAACATTTCAGCAAGAACATCTTGCTGATTATCAAAAACTCCAGGGGATGGATTACAGATAAACATAAACCCTAATCTGTTGCCATCAATCAAAAAATAGTGAGTCCCTGCTAATTGATCGTAAACAGGGATAAACCCACCTAATTGATGGCGATTTAAACCGCTATTGTAATTATTGATAGCTTCCATATTTGACCTTACAGTTGTCTAACAATGCCGTTCGAAGAGACAGCTTTAGTTGCTTTTTGTTGCTGCTGCATATTTTCCCGGGCCGCATCCTGTACTTCTAAAGGAACTATGCGAGCTGGGTTTGAGGTCGAATTCTTGCCAGCAATCCATGTTTGCGGTTTTACGTTGACATAAACGTAGCCGGGAAGATTAAGCGCATCGTTATCATCGGTATAAGGTGCAAAAGTAATTCTCATTACTTTCCCCTGTTGCAGAACAGCAAGTGGTTCAGGAGCCACTACAGCTTGTTTATAACCTTGCGAACGGTATTGCTGGATCTGCCCAGGGTTGAGAGTCGGGTTAACGGGCTGGCCATTGTAAAGAGAGTACATATCCTTACCAGGGCTGATATCAGAATTAGGTGCAACGTAGCGTGGGGCATTTCCAGCAGAAACCGGATAGCTTGTTTGTTTAACGACTTCCGCAGCCGGATGAACGAAAGGGTTACCAGTTGAAGAGGCAGTGCTATAACTGCTAGTCATCCTTACGTTTGAATTAACCGGTACACCAGAAATAGGCCGTGGTCCAATGGATGAAGTAGGGGCACCCATTTTTAAAGTTTTATCGTACATGACAGGTAACTGACCAACTGGCTTAATTTCGGTTTTTGAATAAGCCACAGGCTGATTTTTAAGGGTAGTAGACTGTGGATATTTGACTTCCCCTGGAGGGCTAATTTCAGTTGGATAACGGCTGTCATTGACAGCCGATTTCTCCTTTCCCGATTCCGACTCTTCCCCCGCCAGTGCAGACAGATCATCTCGATTATTAGTTAACTCCATAACTTCGCGAGGACCTTTACAGATAACGCCCTTTTCAATGCCTGGACATTCGGATTCGGAACTACCGATGGAGCACCCCGTAAGATATGAGGATGTACCTACAACCAGAGCACTGAGTACCAATCTTTTGATGTTCATAAACTAGCCTTAATTTGTCTCAAATGGATTTTTTAAGAGAGGTTCAACGCTTTGGTTCAACCAGTAGTCGAAATCTTTTGGAATGCCATTACCAGCCAAACCATCCTGTCTGACAACTGAAGGTACACCCTGCAATTTATAAATTCCTGCGAGCATCAATGACGCTACCAAAGGTTCCGCCGGACATTCTTCTGCTTCTTTTTGAGAGAGCAATCTTTTTTCAATGTCGGATTTGCTTCCCATTAGCCAACGAAGAATATCGAGGTTGTTTATTTTTCCTTTTTCTTTACTACACCAGAGCCTTCTAAGCTCTTCTTTTGGCTCACCGGGTGAGGGAACTAAAACAATATCTATCCGATACTTGTCCCGATCTGCATAGAATTTCTTAACAAGTTCCATGCAACCGTCACAATCAAGTGTTATGAAAATGGCTGCTTGTCTTTTAAGCTTTGAATTTCCCAGAGGAATGGACGCTACAGTTTCCAGAGGGAAGGGGGCCTCATCAAGACTAATAAAATAGGAATTCCTGATTTCTTCTACAGTCAGAACAGGTTTACGTTTAATTACATCAACAAGGCTTCCCCCAGTAAGGGAGTATCGGCCATCGGTCGTTACTGCCATTAGCTGCGAACGTTCGTCCTGAAAGAGGTATAGCCCACCAGAAGGAATGTATATGGCATCCTTAGGTTTATATCCTTTCATTTTTGATAACACACCCGAGATCTGACTGGGTGAAACGCCACCTTCCTTTGCCTTTGCCATTAACGCAGCAGCATCACTATTAGTTAGGACCTGCTCTGAAGCATAAGTGACCGTATTCGCCATAATGGCGAAAGCCGCCATTAAAGGGAAAAGTAACTTTTTCACTATTGGGTGCCCTCTACTTCTTTGCATTATAAGAACTTGATTGTACCGCTTCAGAGCTATCTTCAAGTTCCATATAAGTGACGATTTCAACACTATCCGGTACAGTAACGGCAAGCGTTGCATCAATAATTAAATAGCCACGGTCACGGTAGATCTTCATTAATGTTCTGAAATATTCTTCGAATTGAGATCTATCATTGTCAGCAGTACGGCCTCCGTGATGCTTGAAAAATTCCTTACGTAATTCAGGCATGTCAAGCACTGCAATCTTGTACGAAGGCTGGGATTGTTTATTGAAGTAATCGTAAACATTCATAAAGCCTTTATAACCATAAATAATGACCAATACGGCAAAGGCGAAGAAAAATAAATACTTCAATATTTTTTCAATATCAATTTCGAAGGTAATTTTTTTTGTTGTCCTTTCTCGCACCATTTTTTTAGTGATTTCAGGTCCAGCTGATTCAGGCGATTCTTTTTTTTCTAAACTATCCATTTAAACCTCAGCGACTGGTCAGATTCGTTGGAATTGTAGTTCCGGTCTGAACGACAAATGTAATAGCTCGGCCAGGGCTAATTTCTACGATTGGCCACTGTTGTTCTGCAATTGCGGTGTAGTAATCGACGAGTCGATTAAGACCACCTTGAGCTGCACCAGCCCCGGCTAATGCCCCAAGTGCACCAAAATTAGGGGACTGATACTGAGCCTGTGAATTAGGGTCGATGTTAAGTGAAGATACCTTACTGGGACTTAAGCTACCGGCAAGTGAAGAAAGTCCACCGGCAAATGCAGCTCCTGCAATTGCGTTACCATTTCGGCTGATAAGCGTGCCTCGGATCCCATTTTTTCCGTCATTTTCACTTACAGCATATGCTTCCAGTTTTACGTCAAAAGCTTTCCCTTTTGAATTAACACAAGAGATAGAAGTGGCACGTATGTAAGCACGCTGTGACGCCAGATCACCAACAGCTGAACCCAGAAGGTTACAGTCACGCAAATCCATGGTGAAATTATTGGGCATGATGACATCTTTTTTAATACGCATCGTTACTGGCATTGGTTCTGATTTGGAAGAAAGGCTTGTAGGCGCTTCAAGCCCGGTAATCAGAACACCAGTGATAATAGATGTTGCCGGAAGAAACATTTCATCTTTTCGGGCAGCATGCCGCGCTTTGCTATCAACTGGCGCAGTACCATCACCTCGTACAGTCCGAGTTGGCGCTTTATCTCCTGCAATGACCTCTCTGCCTTCCTTGATTCTGTTTTCAGACACGGGCATAACCTGAATGACACCATCGGTACCATTAGTCTTAATGGAACTTTGTGTGATTGTTCTCATTGGGCTATTACGCGTAGGTGTGATAGAAGCGTAATTAGGGTTTACGCCATTAATCGGCGCATTAGCATTAAGCTGATAAGGAGCTGCCGGTGCCTGCTCATTAATCGTTTTACGCGAACTACCAGCATCCAAGTTACGATTGCCGTTTCGATTTGTCTGCATATCATTAATTTGCTGAGACAGCTGCTGAAGTTGAGAAGTTAAACTTGCAACTTGGGCTTTAGTTTCCTGTTGGGCTTTTTCTGCTTTTTCGCGGTCCTCTTTCGCCGCATTTTGGTCAAGTCGGTTTTGCTTAACCATTTCTTTATATACTTTCTGGCTTTCTTCATTACTCAATTTGTTCATTTGCGAATCATCTAACAACAAATTGGTCTGCATGTCTTTTTTCTGTGTTTTCTTTTCTTTCTTAACTGGTGTGGAAAAAATAGACTGGCTAATAATATAAACAATCACTACCAGCAGAGCGCCAATAACAGAAAGTCTGACGGTCTTATTTTCCCAGGCCTTTTTAATGTCCATGATTAGCTCCACTTGTAGGTTTCTGGAATCGTTTAATTTTTAGATTTCGTTCGCTGTCAGACATCTGAGGAACGATATAGGGTTCACCTGCTCTGGCCCAGTTTTCACGAACAGATGGATGATTCATTTCAGCTTTATCTATCTGGCTCGTTCTAGATATTTCATGTTTGTAATTAGGTTCCAAAACGTTACTTTTGTGATAGTCAAAAGCATTCTCCTCATTAATATTGCCCTCTCCTACAAATTTATCAATAAGAGTTGGATCGTTCATTATTACTGTCTGAACGGGAAAAGCGTTACTGCCATCTTCGATACTAATGGGTGCGTCCGGAACGATTAATACACTCCTTTTTGGTATATATTCTGACCTGTAGTAAAAGCTGGTTAAAGCAAATACGACAAAACCAATCACGGTGGCCCCAAGCAGATCAGGCAAAGTAACTTTTCCCATATTATTTTCTGATTAGACTTGGTCTGGTTGTAACCCGGGCCTCGCGTTCCTTGAACAATTTATCCCGGACTATGTAAAGCTCTGTTTCTTCTCCCGGTTGCAGGTATGCTTTATCAAATAAAGCACTTGCAATAACGCCTTCTGCCATACACTGCTGATCAGCAACGATTTGACCGTATGGTTTATCGTTTTTCACAAGAATTACATCAATAAGTTCACGTGAGCCAACCAGTCTCTGACCGAGCTTTGCATACATATTAAAGTTACATGGTGACTGCTCTGGCGCAGGAATACGAGAAAGTCGGTCCTGTTGTAAACTGAATCCTGAAGGGACCTCACCAAGAGCCACAGGAGTCAATAAATCAATGATTCTTTGTTTATGATCGTCTTGTTTTGGATCCGTTGGAGCCAGTTCTTCTGACTGGGAGCGGGCCAACATTTCCTCATAGTTTTGCTTATCCAATGAGGTTTCACGTTTGGCTTGCATAGATGGGCTTAAAGATGTAGTAACTGAAATCATCGCACCGGGAACATCAAGCGGTACCAGGGTCAGGTTATAGGTCGATTCAGGTACCTGATCTTCAGACAACATAATCCCGATTGGTTTATCGGTATTAGTTGAAATAAAGACATCGCCACCATTAACAAATATGCTTGCCTCTTCAGCAGGGGTAGAAGTACTGACAGAAGCATTCTTGAAGCTGGTCGATATTCTGTTTTGAAGTCCTCGTGAAACTGGCAGTACCACATTCCCACCAGGCGGCACATTTACACGCTGAACTTCTTTATATCGGTTACGAGCTTCGACATAAAGTTCATCGGCTTTTGACGTGGCGGTCGCATTGGTTGCATTCTGCTGGGAAGAGGTACCTGTTGGTCTCCCATAGCTATCAATTGCACCAGATCGGGTCTGTGCGTCAAATCCGGGGAGACTAGGATTATTTGATAATGCTCCAGTAATAGCGCTTACCGCAGGCGAAGCATTGCTGGCTGGGGAAAGTTGCACGGTAGGGAGATCAGTTGTAGGTTTTTGTCCCTGCGCATTACCGGCTTCACTAAGGTTTGTTTGTGCACCTGACTGTTCAGAACCAGCTTGACCCGGAATAATGGCTTTTGCAGCTCCATTCTGAAATCCGTCAGCACCAACTGGCATTACAACCGGGTTATTAATTGTTGCTGGCAATTGGTATTCTTCAGCGATTACGCAGTTCGAAGTCGTGAGCATGATCAATGCTGTAATTGCGTTGAAGCCTAAGCCCTTTTTTTTAATCATCACTTGTTACCTGTAGACGGTGGCGGATTATCCAGCGTTGCCAGTTGCTCTTTGCCGTTTATCGTAATTTTTTTAATATTCGGTGTTCCGGAATATTGATTTACATATGCAATTCTTGGGCGACCATTTTTCATCCCGAGAACCCATTCATAAGTCCATTTCGATGATTCAGTTTTGTCCGGAACATTTACAAGTCGAGTCGTTTTGGTACCCCAGACATAGACCATGTCATTTTTTGGATCAAAGTAAATATCATTAGGCTTAAAGGTCTGCTCAACACCACGAGCCTGCATGATATTTATCTGCTCCTGTAAAGACTCACTCGTTTTAGCCTGTAGTTCAGGTGAAAGGGCATCGAGGACATAGGCCGTCACAAAGGAAATATTAGTTGGATTAATATTCCCTAAAAGGGTACTAAAAAAGAGAGCCCATTGTGTTTTATAAGATTCCGATGCTTTGTTACCAACAACCGTGATCTCTTCATTCATGTTTGGAGGGGTAACAATCGTCACTGGGTCAGTGAAAAAAAGAATCTTTGCAACCAATAACCCAATGACGGCTATTGAAACAGTATTAATGCGGATAAGTTTTGTATCACGATTAATCAGGGCGCTGTATGTAATTCCAGCACCTGACGCTTCAGCTTGTGGGCTAAATCGTTTTTTAATGTCCAAAAAACGTCCCTTAGCACTTTCATCTTTCTTTACGTATGACTGTTCAAGATCACCGTTTTCATCCTTTTTAGATTTTTTGAAAAAAGGGATGTTAATGCCACTTAGCATTTTCATTCATAGCTCCATCAAGAATACAAATCTCTGATAAATGGATCGTTGAAATAACGGCTACTAAAAACTGCTTTACCTGGCAAAAAACCGAGCCACCAGAGTTTGTGTTTTAGCAATCCTCTTATTCCTGACTCAGCTGCTTTGTTATACGCAATCCAATACACAACCGCTGCTACAACAGAAAACCCGAAGCATTCGAAGATATTCCCAAATGCAACCAGAATGAATGCAAGCCCTAATTTTTTGGCATCCCAAAACAAAATCAGTAGAGGCATGTTGATCCTGAAAGGGAATCTATAGGTATGCTGAGGAACGTCGTTCTGCTTACTCATTAAAAATCCAGAGAGGGGGATGAACCCCCTCATGCATGATTAACAATAAATTACAGCGGTACGCCAGCATCCATAAAGGTGCTGATAATTTTCTCGCCGTTGGCCATTACCAGCATCATGAATAATGAAACCAGTGCCAGGCCCGGGTTAGGCTTAAGGACAGAGAAATATACGCTTGAGATCAACATCGCGGCTGCCAGAATTTTGCCCGGAGCTCCAGTCATACTTTCACTCATGTATGACCAAATATCTCCCAGTGCCCCATCATCTGAACCCGCATATGCCAGACCGCAAAAAAGCACGGTCAGCAGAACAAACAAAATCACTTTTGCGCTTTTTGTTTTAAAAAGTGCAGCCGTGTTAGATTTCTTTTCACTAAGGCCAATATTTAAAGAAAGTTCCATAATTACTCCGTGTAGATTTGAGTTCACGTAAACGCGAATGAATAATACTTTTTTATTCCGATCCTTCCGTTCGCATAAACCCCCTTTTTTTAACGTTTAGCGATTGGTGAATTTTTAAGCAAAGGGCCTAAAGCATAATCTTTGAAAGGTACCAGTGAACGCTTAGTAAAAGTTTGAAAGAGGGGAGGGGGTAAGATTACGTTAAGCTCAATCCTGAAGCTGATGAGACTCCTCAAGCATAAAAGTCACTTTTGATGGTTTGAAAAGCTCTAACTAGATATCGGGCAGGTAACTAAGCTTCATATCTAATCTTTTTTGTTCCCTTATTATCTATCTCTTGATTCTGAGAAGGCCGCATATCACTGTGCTCCCTGGTTCGGCAACTATCAGTTGGAGAAACTACATACAATCCTCGGGCCGGTGCGTCATTCATCTAAATGCCTTTTACACCTCTGGGCGTGAGTGGGACTTTGTCTTGTCCATACGAACATCATTCATTCGAATGCTTTTGGCCAATGCTATTTAAGCAAATGCTTTCTGGCTGAGTCCTTTTGCGAATGAGTCTTTGATATAACTGCATGAATTTTGGGTTGTTTGGTGTACTAACAAAACAAAGGCATTTCTTTGAATGCCATTGGAGTTGTGATGCTTCTGATATTTTTTTGATCTCATATCAAGCACATAGTCCTTCTGATGCCCAATGTCATAGATGTCTTGGACCATTCTCGCTCTTAACAAAGCTGAACTGTGTGTCATTCGACCTAATGCCATTCACCAAAATGCCTTTTTATACCACTGCATAGCTATGCTCGGGATACAGTGGCAAACAAAAGCATTTCAATGAATGAATTTTTGGGATACCGACATCAAAAGCATTTGTATGAATGTAAGAGGCGTAATCCACAAAAGGCATTCACGTGAATAGAGTGCGCACGAAACCATCTTGCTCAACGGCATTTAATGAATGGGCTAGCATGTACGCTTGAGTCAGAAAGGCATACAGATGAATAGTCAGGAGTTCGTTTGAAAAGTTACTTTTTTGCACATTAAGCCGAGATGTAAGACCAGTAGTAAAAGAAGCACTAAGCATAGCACTGATAAATAACTTATTTTTCAGCAGGTTATAACCAGTGCATACCAGATAGCTTTCAACCTTGTTTGGCAAGGGCCAGCTTAGGGCTTCTTTTGAAGATCTGAAATTGTATGTCGCGACCTTTCTTAACTTCTTGATAATCGAGATATCCGATAGATTCAAGTTCCCGCATTGCTTTACGAATTATCTGGTTTTGCGTACGAATAGGGGTTGTAAGAAGCAACCTTTCCCTCAACCGTTTCATATTAACGAACAACGTACCAGCTGGCATTGCTTCAAAATAAATATAGAGAGATTGCGCAGCTTCTTTTTTAGCCAAAATGTATAGAACCTGAAGGCTTAACAATGTCTTATGGTCGTAACGATACAGTTCCCACATAGAAGGATCCCCAACCAGCTCAACAGTATCGCTTTTTGGATCAATCATAGCCTTCTGCACCAGATGCGTTACTGTGAACCGACCACTACGAGAGTCTGAGAAGGCAAGCACTACCGATGCAAGGTTCATTAATGACTCTTTAAAGCGCGCACGAGTTCGTTTGTTGATGTTTGTTGAACTGATACCACACATCTTCGCAAACTCGTTAAAAGTCAGGCTAATCTTCTCGGAAGTAAAACCATATTTACTGAAAGCCATGATGATCCCGAGCCAGCACTTAAAGTCGGTAGACATAGATAGTTTGACACCAGTTATCTTGATGTCGTCATAACCCTCCGATCTTGCAATTTCCATACACGAAAGCTCATCAGAGGCATCAACTTCAAAGTTTCGGTCGCGGTTTTCTTTTGTGCCGACAGGGGTAAATACACTCAATCTCAGCAGGGCCACGGGCTGAACCGACTTGGACGAGTTAGGCGTCAGTTGATAAGTCTTACCTGATTCATTACTGGTTACGTCAAAAGGATGGATTAACTCGTTGTTTTTAATCATTAACTTAACTCGTCGGTGATAAGATTTTCATTTGGCAAACTGTTTATAACATATTCTTGCAAATGCTTTTTACGCATTTACCTAAATGCCATAAGCATTCCAGTAAATGCCTTCCTTATTCATTCAAATGCTTTTCGCATGCATCCGAATGCCGGATCCTTTCATAAAGTTACTATAATCAATGAGTTAAAGATGCCGTGATCTTTACTTGAACTCTATTGATCTTTAGTGATCTAAAGAATTGATCTAACCTGTTGAAAACAATGATAAGTCCATATAAAACAAGGAATAGCGCTCCTTTATCAATATCTACAGATCGCAAACGGAAATGAAAGTGGGTTTACTATCATTGTTTTATTCAAGACAGTTTTTATTTTAATTTTATTAAGCAAATTTTTTGAGTTTACCTTTTAGATGTATCAGCCCTATTTGGCAAATTTGAGGTTCATGTATCATGTAGTAAACAGGAGGAAGATATGAACAACAGCAAACATACAGTCATTGAAGTGGATACTAATCTAGTTGAAATTGAAAAGGGATTTAATCCCCGAGAGGCGGTAATCGGAGATTTGTGTTACGAACAAGAACCTGTCAAATCGATGATTGTGTCAATCAAACAAGCCTTTAAGGAAGGAAGGCAGGTTGATATGATCAAGGTCGTAAAAAGAAAAGGTAAATATTTAGTTCGTCAAGGTCATACTCGTTTTCATGGCTTAAAATTAGCAATTTCTGAAGGTGCTAATATTCCAAAATTATCTGTTATCTTAATCGATTATAAAAACGAAATTGAAGAATACCTTGAGAACCTCGATGGTAACAGAAGCAATGGGCTAAATCCGGTTGGGCAAGCTCATGCATTAGCTCATGCTGTTAGTCTCGGGTATTCGGTTGAAGAACTAGCAATGCGATATCAACGATCAACTACCGCAATTCGTAATATGCTAAAAATCCTTGATATGCCATTAGAGCTTCAACGTTTGATTAGCCTAAATCTAATCAAAAAAACGCTCGCCATTGAAATAATGTTAAAATATTCCAACGATCACAAAATGGTTTTAAAACATATAGAAGGTTTCTTACCTGGCGTTAAGAATATTGAGACTACAACGAGCAAAATTGTAGGCATACCTGAACACAATGCAGCTGGAGCAGGACCAGACACCTTAAATAAAGGCGGACCAGAAAAGAAAAATTCGGCAGTCACACGTAAGACTTTGGGTATTAAGCGCCTCTCGCATAAGAAAACAGAACGGCTAAAATCTGAATTTCTTGAGCTTGTGGAAAGTACACATACGGAATCTATAACGAATACTCAAACAGAACTAAAATTTGGTAGAGATAGTGCACACTTGTTCAAAAATGTTGATAGTAAAAATGTAATATTTTCTGATGATGGTGTTCAAATAATCTTGAATGATGAAAAGCTAAATATTTTATTGTCTTTACTTAACGACGAAAATACAGCAATCATTCTTTCTAAACCAAAATTAGAAGAGCTTCTGGAAATTCGAGATCTCCTTAAGGAATAAAAACCCGAGGATTAGTTGAGTGATTAAACCTATAAAGCTGACTCTTATCGATAATTATAATGATTTGCTTCTAACTCATGAAGTCCTTAAACGCAACATGGAAGAGTTAGAACACGGTAAACGTTTTGACCAATTTCCTGAAGGGCATGACCACTATGAAAAAACTGTGAAAGAAGCTGTAGCAATCGTAGAGGCACGTTTGGAGGTGTTTCGAAAATGAAATCTCTTTTCTTTACTCTTGATGGTCATATGGTACCAGCCTCAGTGAATGTATCCCTTAACGGAGATGGAAATTATTATGCACCTATCGAAAGAGAATGTAACGAATGTGCGGGCACAGGCCACAAAGGGGCTGATGTATGTGAAAAGTGTCATGGGGTGCAAACAGTTGGACCCATTATTGAAAAATTAGTGGTACTAGAGCCAATTACCTTTCTCGATAACATTCCGGAACTGCGTGTTAACCCAACACTCGAAGCATGGAAATCCAGAAACCACGTACTTATTGAGAAAGCAAAAAAGGCTAACACTAAGTTTTCTAATAGTATATTGGCGCAACTAGACAATAACCGTTTTTTGACAGAACGCCAGCTGGATTGTTTCTTTACAACCTTTGATGTGATGTTGTCTGAAACTCCGGAAAATGAACAAGAAATTTTAAAACATAGCTACAATATCGGCCAGGTCATAAGCATTGAACTAACATTTACTGAAGTCAGGGCCGCGTACGCAAAAAGTAAAGGGAGTTATTTTTTTACATTTACTGGTAAAGTTAGAAATGACGGGATCGCTTTAACGGCCGATAAACAGGATCACATTTTATTGGGTGAACGTTATCATTTGACTGGAAAAGTCAGAAAATTCTATGATTTTGATTCGAAAAATTATGCTGCAATAACAGTTTTTAAGTTAAGTAAACTCCAAGACAGTTAAATGTTTTACTGCTTAAATATAGAGCCAAGACTTAAACTGTCGTTAGGACTCACTCACGTAATATTGTTGCTTACGCAATGGGTTTTATCCCTCATAAAGATCTGCGAGTATAAATCTTTTACATTTAAATTCCCCTCTATCACAACCTTTTCAATAGTAAAAAAATGATAATCTTATTAATTATAATTTTTAATTTTTTGTATACCAATACCATACAGTTAAGGCTAAAAGGTGATGATGGAGATGGACTTTAAAATGCACAATGATCTGGGTCTCGGTTTCATTTGTAAAAATGCAAGAACATCGTCAAAGCCAACGTTAAGAAAAGTTACTTTTCCGGTAAGCGCATATGAAACGTCTAAGCTTTCTTTAACCGGTTTTCAATGCCCCACAGCCTGCCGATTTCCTTTTTTTGTGCTATGCATGATAATCCATAACCATCTTTCGTCTGCATGCCCTATCAACCAAAATGAATGTTCAAATCATATATCGCAATTTTCTATCGACATTAAAGTACAAGATTGGCTTAGCCGTTCAAGAGTAGCGTTTATTGATTTCCATAATCTAAGAAATACAGATAAAACCACATTAATAACAGTGGAACATCTTGAAGCTTTACTTACTGTTATGTCAACTACTCTTGTCGCTTACGCTCCATATTCAAAAAAGAGACTTAACTTTAGCTTTCTAAATTCATTTACTTTGTCTAAAACTTCTCAAAGTTACACATTAACTTTCCCGGTAGTTCTCAGTCCGCTTTTAGATGCTCTTGGCGGTTTCATTCAGGAATGCATAACCGAAAAATTGTTAAAACGACGAAATTCGAATTTCATGGTTTACGAGTATCTTAAACGTTCAGGCCAGAGCTCTCATAAAGTGGAGGACATTAATAACGACTTACAGCTTAAAACTCTAAATATAAGACTTATGAGCGTCCTTACTGGGCTTTCTCAGCAAGGACTCATTTCATTTATTTGCGAAGGAAAGAGGGGCGACCGGAGAATAGAAGAGCTTCAGTTTATACCTTATGTTCAACGAACTCACCCTGAGGTATTAACTTTTCAGGAATGGATTAGCCCCGTTGATTAGAATTAACTCTATTTCAGCACGGCCAGTATTTCTGTTTCCGTTTTCCGTGTATTTGGCTTACTTCCTACGGATCGGTAAGCGCTGAGTCTGTGTATGACGAATCCACGCTCTTCATAGAGGCCCAAAGTGAATGGTGTCAGGCTATTTGATATCGCAACAGCAGCGCCTTTTCTGTGAGCGTCAACGAGCATATTTGCTAACAGCACGTGGTCGCTTTGGCTGAACGGTTTACCATCGTAACTGACAAAACTAGTTTTGCTTGTTTTGTCATATGGCGGATCACAATAAATCTGATCTCCTTCGCCGGTTGCGGCCAGAGTCTCCTCAAAACCAGCGGTGATCAGTTCAATACCTGAAAGACGAAATGAAAGGTAGTCTATTTTATTGAAGTCAAGCTTCAGTTCTGTATGTTTCCCCCAGGGCACTGAATAGATTCTTTCTGAGTTATAGCGGCACATACCGTTATAGCCCAGGCGATTCAGGGAGTAAAACAAAGCCGCTCTTTGAAGCGGTTGACCAGAAATACAGGTTTTGTTGAAACGGTCCCTCATCTCATAGTAGTCCTTTTCGACAAAGGTTTTATCCGCTAGGTTTTGGACCTGATTTATAAAGTTAGTTTTCTGTCTTTGAATAGTCCTGTATAGGTTGATCAAGTCTGGATTGCTATCTGCAAGCAATGCATTTTGTGCAAACATGTTCAGAAAAACGGCACCACCGCCTATAAAGGGTTCTACCCACCGGCAACTATGATCGTGTGGGTAGTGATGGCTGATGAAAGGCATCAGTTTCGTTTTTCCACCAGCCCATTTGATTATCGGCATGTGTCTGAGATGTCGAGTCAAAGTGTCTATACCTGAGAGAGAAATTTAGGTGCTGGTATCGTACCTAACCACGGGCTTTAACTAATAACTTAGGGAGCAAAAAAAAGTTGTTTAAGACGCACAGTTTTGACTTTCAGCATTGCGGATTTATAAGATTTTTCCTCACTGATACCTGAACTTTATGTTTTGGATTTATGTCTTTGTTTATGAAGCGATTTTGATGCCATCACAAGAAATGGGGAGCCCTCTTTTTTTGTGAAAAATCAGAATAGGCTCAAAAAGTACCTTTTTTGCGAAAAATTATGGATTTTTTTTTCGGTAGTATCCCCGCTACGCAGAAAGTAAGCAGAAAAATGTAACGGAGCCCCTATGAGTGTTTTACTGACAGAACCTACACAGCAAGCTAATGACAAGGTCTTTAAAACGGCCCATGTTGCCTTTTCAGTAGTTACTGGCACAGGTCGTTACGTCACTGGGCTTAAACAGTTCCGTGATGCAAACCCTGAACTTTGTACTGAAGTAAGTGACCAGAAAGCATGGGCTATCCACCCTTCAGTAATTCAGGTCACGCCAGGCTTCAACTCCCGCGAAATGGGAATGGGTGACGATTACTATAAGCTCCCTGAGGTTGAAGAACACATCTACAACATCAAGAATGCCTACATTCGAGGTGACTATGTAGACCCTATCCGAGTACGTGTCATTGATGGGGTACCTTTTGTTCGCCAGGGGCACTGCCGTTTAAAAGCCGCAATGATGGCATGTGATGAAGATCATGACATCACAATCCTTTGCGTTGAGATTAAAGAAGATGAAATTGGCTGTGAGCTCGCGACCATTGATGGTAACCGTGGTCTTGCGCTTTCTCCTGTTGCGCTTGGCGAGTCCTATCGTCGCCTACATTCTCTTGCTGGCTGGTCACTCGAACGAATTGCTCAACGTGAAAATAAAAGCCCGACGACCATCAGTTCTCTTATCCGCCTGACAACCTGTTCTGTTGTTATCAAGAAATGGATTCATGCTGACGCTATTTCGTATGTTAACGTGCTTTCACTGATCGATGAGCTCGGTGAAACAGAAGCAATTTCACGTATCAAGAAGATGATCGCGGAACTTGAGCAGGCCGATGCGAATGGCATCACGGTGAAAAAAACCCAACATGGTCAGGTACGAGTCAGACCTTCAGACTTCAAGCCAGCACGGATTCCGCCGGTTATTGCCACAAAAGCCGTAGAAGGCGTCAAACTCATCACCACCAGCTTATTACAGAAACTGGGGGATATTGAATTGCCGGAGATGACAGATTCAAGTGCTGACGAAGAAATCAACATTACGTTGAACCGCAGTACTCTGGAGATGCTGAGAAATCTTTCAAAAGAGATCACAGAATCAGAGAACAAGCAGCTTCGCCGTGCGGAGAATCGTCAGGCAAAACTTAATGGTGAGAAGCCAAAATACCCACGTAAAAAAAATGCTAAGAAGGCAGGGGAAGAGACCGATCAGGATACTGACCCACAGCCGGACGCAGAATAATTTACTTTTGGCAAAGTGTTGGTTTTGTCAGAGTCATTAAGGATTCAGGCTTTTTGCCCGCCTTTTTTAAACCTCCATGTATCGTTCTTGCCCCGTTTATGCGGGGCTTTTTTTTTGCTTCTTTCTATGAGTTGACATCTTTAAGTTTTATTCAGAGACATAAAAAACTTTTTCGTGTCACTGAACCTATTAGGTTACAGAGCGACGTTGCTATCCTGGTAAAAGTTTTTTCTAAAGGACCGGTAAAATGTCATCTCTTGATTCTGAAGCTAAACCCGATAATGCAGGTCACAGCGTACTGGCTTTAACAACCTCTCATAGCCTGGTGGTTAGCTCTTCTGAAACATTTCTTCCAGATATGCGCAAAGAGCTCGGCATTATCGCGGATCTTGTTGAGTCCTATAATGATGAACTCTGCTTGTTGAAACACATGGCTGTCCAGTTCAAAACCCACAATCACCAGAAACTTTATTCTTATCTCTCAGGCTACAACCACAGTATCTCTGAAGCGGATGCCTTGTTCGCGGAAAACGCTCTGAGATCTGAATACTGGAAACGCGTTATGGCACTCACTGATGTTTTGCCTATCATGTCGGATGCCAAACGTAACGAATGGGATAAGCAGTTTACGGCCGACCGCTATATTATGCCGCCTCAGGTGATCCCTGATTTCACAGCTGACGCTGTAGTAGGCACAGTCGTTGCTTTGCTTAATGACCGCAATCAATTTATTAAAGAAAGGGTTTACGACGTCTTCCAGTCTCTGAGCCGCAGTCATAAGACAAACAAAGCTTTTGGGTTCTCCACCCGCATGATCACTACCGGAGTTTGCGAGCCGTCTAAATACCCCTGGCAGAAATTAAGGGTGGATTTTAAAGAGTCTGGCATTTCACCACTGAGCGAGCTCCGCGTTATATGCGCATTCTTCCGTGGCGAACAGGTGAAGGCGATCCATAACACCAAATCATTGGTTGAGGCGTTGGTCGAACATGAGGGGTTCAGAAAATGGATCTGCATCGATGGCAACAGTATTCGTTTCAGGGTTTACAAAAATGGATCAATGCATATTGACGTCCACCCTGATATCGCCGAGCGGCTTAACAATATTTTATCAGCTATCGTACCGCTGGCATTACCTGCCGACCGCATGGCTCATAGCAAGAAATCTTTGGAGGCATTCCCTGTACTTAAGCAGTGCATCGACTTTGATACCCGGATGCAGCTTTCTGAACTAATGTTTAAAAATGACGGGGACAATAAATGGAGTTGCTGGACATCTTTAGGGTCTCTCGCCGAACGCAAATCTTCGAGTGTTGCCGCTGACACCCTTCGGTTCTTAGGGGCAACAGTAACAAAATACGATGTGACATTTTCCTATGATCCGTGTGAGGTTATTCGTTACATCGGCCAGATAGGGGAGATGCCTGATATTGTATCGCATCAGTTTTACCCTTCATCTTGCCGAATCAGCGAATATGTATATTCCCTGCTCGGTGCAGGGGAAGGGGATACCCTCCTGGAGCCTAATATTGGCCATGCGGATTTGCTTAAATCATTCCCTGCCGGTGTGATCGTTACTGGCATCGAGCTTGATACTTTGAATTGCCTTATCTCCCGGGCTAAGGGATACGATACGACAGAAGCTGACTTCCTCACATGGTCTAAGTCTAATCAACAGAAGAAGTTTGATTATGTCGTGATGAACCCACCTTTTGCCGATAACCGGGCCAGGCTGCATCTCCAGGCAGCTGCATCTCATCTCGCAGCCGGGGGATCTCTAGCAGCCGTTCTTCCATTATCTCTTCAGGGGCTCGATAACCTTCTGGGGGAAGAATTCCGGACGGAATGGATGGACGTTTTTGAGAACGAGTTTGAAAACACGACCGTTTCGGTTCGCATCCTGTACGCCGAACGTATTCAACAAGAGGAAGTCCTATGAGCAACCAACCCACCAGCCTGCCAGAAGAAGATATTGAGTTTGTTATGGATACCTTTCAGAGGAGCATGGGTAAATCCAAACCTGTCAGGGATACTCAAATAGAGGGCGAGAAACCGCAAAGTAAAGAGTCCGCAAACTCAACTGAAAACCCCGGTTATGAAGAATTCTTTTAATTACGCTCATGATATCCTGGTGCAGTTATTTAGAATGATATTTGAGGGATGGGGGACATTGTGATTAAAAGGCGTAACATTCGACGATCAGTTTATGGATTGCTTATTGTTCTTATCGCCGGAAATGTGTGGTTAGGCCTTAGAGCTGATAAAATTCATAAAGTGCGTTATCAGGATTTCTGGTCACCGGCAACTGTGATTAAAGTAACTGTAATGCCTTCAACGAATGAAATCCAGCTCAGTGGTAAAATCCCTAAATCGGTAAGAGTTTCAAACAATTATGTTGAGTACTCGTTACCGGGCACACTCTCGGACAAGACCATTTACCGAAGCGTGTTAGAAGATGAGATGCTCACTTTGCTTAATGCTGGAGGTCAACTTGAAGTTAAATACACTCTGGACAAGCAGACAAATCGAACTAAGGTATGCACTAAGTGCTTACGGGTGATTAAAGATATTAACCATCAATATTCAGCCACTGAGGTAAAGCATGGGCAGTCCTAAATTTGAAATTGCTGAGCAAATTAAAATGTGGATCGTTGTTTATCTAGTTTGCTTTTTAGCACTTTACTGTGTGTTAAGCGCTCTACATGCGCTTTATGATCCGCTAAATTTACCTGCCCTGACGTGGCCTATCAGCTGGTTCGTGGTGCCTGAAATGACAAGTTTTGGCAGTGCATTATTAGCTTTTGTCCTAACGCCAGGCCTTTGCTCTATAATTGCTGTTTTATTCGGTAAGTCTACCTTTAAAAAAGCTAAAACAAAAATATAGAGTTAATTAGATTGGTGGCTCAGGTTTATAAAACCTCTCACTAGAGAGGTTTATTTATTATTTTTGACTGAGATTAACAGCGTTTTCCATAAATGTATCAATAACAACCGTAAGAGACTGGCTGGTACCATGGCTATACTCAGGCCAAGGTAAAAAAGGATATGAAGAATACGCCATCAACATGATACTGGTTGGGCAACGCCAGTCCGTTGGAACACCTTTACTGTAATGGACAATCATAGCCGGGCGACTACAATCAATATCTCCAGCGTTTTTATCGAGTACGAAAGTAGCCAGAACGCCGGTGTCCTTCTGGGATACGAAAACAAGGCTGTCAGTAAAAATAAAGGCCATTAAGGAAGAGGCCAGGAAAGCGCCAGTAAATAAGGACTTCTTCTCTTTCCAAACGCGTCGAGCATATAACCCCATTAGCGCTACCGCTGAAACCATTCCGGACCACTGAGCACCCAAAGAAAAATCTGTTACTGTTTTAGATGTCATACTTTCATTAATAGTAATCATTGCGACAATGAATGGTGATGCAATTCCAAGTGTTGCTAGGACTATCAGCGATATTTCAGACCGGTTTTCTTTAGCGGATCCTTTACTTATTGCAGACATTGCTCTGAACATAACGAATGTACTGTTGAGCATCAGAAAACAGCATAAGAGCATGTATAACATTGGGTTTCCTCAACCTAGAAGTGATGGTTACCCTGTTATTTTACATAAATTTGACTCAACAGATGCTTTTAAAATCTCGCTTCCTTGAATTTAAAAACATATCAGCACAATTGGCAAACATAAAGGAGCAGCGTCTATCAAAAGTTACTTTTATGATTGGTTGAATACTCATTTTGAAGGCTAAAATCCAAAAAAGTGGGTACAAAAAGTTACTTTTGCGTCATCCAGATGCACTGCCGCCATTTTGCATTCTGTACGTTGGTTGCTTTCTCACTTGATGTCTCTTTTAACAGGCAAATTATCACTTTATCCGACCGGACCTTGTAGGCTGAATCCGTAGAATAAGGCTATAACCTATTCCCGGAGCATCATATGCGTAAAACTCTAATTGGCTGCATGGTTGCAACTGCCCTTGCTACTGTATCTTCGGCACATGCTCAGGTATTTAGCTACTCATTTACAGATACCAATAAGGCTGTTCGGAATATTAAGCCTGCAACACAAACATATCTTAATCCCGCTGGTGTTTTGACTCTGAACTTGATATCGGGTCTTGATCGGTACGAGCGAGTGACGGTCACACGAGACAGCGATAAAAAGGTTATGTATTCCTCCGTCTCGACCAAAACGAGCGTTGCAGATCGTATCGTTGCTGCCGATGGAACAGAATACTATGGAAAGGATATGGTTCTACCGGCGCTCGGAGAAGGGACCTTTACTGTAGTCAATGAAACTCTGGATATTCGCCAGACTGTAGTGAGCACATCTACTTATCATTTCATCGTTGATACAACTCCTCCACGCTATAAGAGTATTTATCCGAGTCAAAACGCAGGTTACGACATGGTACTTTCTGGGCCACTTTGGGAGTTGGGCCGAGGCGGTAGTGGCCAGTTTTCTATATTTGCAGACGGTATTGAGGATGCTAGTGGAATTGCCAAGATCCGTCTTGTCATTAAACGAAGTAATGGTTCTGTGGTCTCCGACAATAACCTGAGTTATGACACAGCCAATAAACGTGCGTTCTATCCGTGGATTAAAGATATGAACACCCAGGCTGGCATGCCCTCAAGTGATCTTGATGAAGAATTCACCTTCAATTTCATCGTTACGGACCTGGCAGGAAATACGCTTAACATTCCTCCCCAGCGGTTTTTATATGACGATCAAATGGGAGAATTTACGCCATTTGCAGTTCATGACTCACGTGTAAGCACCAGTGTTGTACCCGGCATTTCTTCGGGATACGTCCCGTTTAAACGAGGCCTTACAGTGCTGGAAAACCCCTACAAGTTGGTTATACGTATCCCAAGAACTAACTGGAAGCCATATCGAAATGGTGGCATGAGCATTACCAATAACTATGGCGGAGTACAGGTCCTTTCCGAAGATGCCACCTATGTCTACGTGGAAGTTAAGCTGCCACAGGGTGCCTTAGATGGAAACTACTATAGACCTGTGAATACATATCAATGGTCTGGAGGAGATCTTGGTCAGTATGCCAGCTGGCTCAACTGGGATCCTGCCTCTGTAAAGAGTCCGGCTTGGGGAAGTTCACCCATAGAACGACAAAAGGCTGATGGAACATGGTTCAACAGCGTAAACTGGAACCTGTTCAAGGCATCTGATATGCCTATAAAACTTACTAATATCCGGTTCAATGTACAGGCTAGGCCATATGATCAAAAAATCACTGGCGGAGCAACATGCAGTATTCCAGCTGGCTCAACAACCTGTACCGTCTCTTTGCCCCAGGATATTATAAATGGCACTACCGGCTATCTTCATAGTGGCTATGAAGTAAGGTCAACCACCGAAGCAACCTTCTTTGCCCCTATATGGGAGAATATAGCCTGGCATACACTGGGTCCCTCCGTCACTGGATTTGATTACATTGAAACCACCAACATTCTCCAGGTTTACGTGAATCAACCTGGAGATGGTTCATATTTCGACCATGTTTATGTAAATCGAGTTTGGTTGTCAGATAAAAACCGTAACAACGCAGAAATAAGCGTAACCGGCAAACAAACAGGTAGAAATATGGCGTCTGGGAACTACACGTATGAGTTCAACATGAAAGAGGTACCAGAAGGCAGTTATAACGTGGTAATTAATGCCCAAGATACATTCAACAATACCGGTAACCTCCCTTATCAAACTGTTGTCGTTGATAATACAGCACCATCTGTAAGTATTAGCTACGAAGGAAAACCGATCAGCAAAAACGTAACAGTATATGGGCTGGAGAACGTCCGTATACAGCTCACCGATGCTCTAACTAAACCATCCTTAAGCCGTATGACTCTTCGCGGTGGCCCTGTTTCTGATGCGGTGGAATTGTCTTGGGTGAATCTGGGAAACAACCTGTATGCACCTAATTATCCCAAGATCTTTCCGTCTCTTAATGAAGGCGAAACATACACTCTCACAGTTCAGGCCAAAGATGAGATGAACAACGTTAAAGAAAGCTCAGTCGAATTTAACTACCTTCCAAACAATCTCGTCAGGCTAGAGAATCTGAAAACCTTAGCTGTCAATGCTTCTCTCAAAACATCTGACAATACTCCTCTGGCTGTTCTGTATGCCAGCCAGCTGCGTAAAAAGGATGGTTCAATCGCTACAGGGCTTCAGGACGCAGTGCTTACTGTCCGTAAGGACGCTGCATTCGGCGTGACTGTAAATGGTGTTTCTGCGATGCCAGGTGAAAGCAAAGAGCTTCAACTGGATTTGGGGCTCGGGGACAGCCGTAGCTTTCCTATTTTCCCTGCTGTATCCGGCCTTACAGGCAGATCTGAGTTCATGATTAACATTGAAGAATTAAAATAAAGCAGGGCTGTTTTGCTGAAGCACAACGGCCGTCTTCTGATGCGCCGTAGCCCATGTTGTTGCAAATCAGTCCGACGTTCATTGCGTAAGTAACGCTTACTGCGGACCATGGTAGTGATTAGACTCACTACCATGGTCATTTCACCACATATCTTCTCTGCATTGCTCTTGTTGGGCAGACTAGTAACTCGTCACTAAATTGCAGCTTTTGTCTTGCTAAGTCGCTGGTATAACTGCACTACGAAATCGTCAAAAGATTTTATCCCTCATGTAGATCCAATAAATGATCCCAAAGGTGCCAGAGAGTACAAAGAAGATCCCGGTACGCTGTAGGCCGCATGGTTACTGGGCTGGAGCATTGTCACTGACAACAGTAGCGACATAAGTGACAACGGGAGTGACTTAAAAGACAATGGTAGAGACTATTTCGACGTTGGTAATGATTTTAAGTGACAATGGTAGTGAGGTTAGACTTAAACTTCCACTGTAAGGTAAGGTGACTCGCATTATTTAAATAAATTATTACTTTCAATTACTTGCGACACGAGTCTGCATGTATGCTTCTATTTCTCAAAAATTTATCCACCGAAAATGCCTGTGGCTGTGATTTAGCTTTGACGACAGTTTTTATCAGGGAGGCAAGTTGAGACCTGTATAAGAACTAAGCATTTATTTATCCCCATTTTCCACAAGGTAGTTCCAATAATTAGTACCTTAGTGTTCCTGATAGATCAAAAGAGATCCCCGCTGCCTCCAGGCCAGACGGCACAAGGCCTGAGACGTGATCAGTGACAACAGTAGTGATTATTTTGACATTGGTAGTGATTATTATAACGTTGGTAATGAGTTTTTTGACATCAGTAGTGATCAGAGCGACAATAGTAGTGACTTTTCATTAGATCTTTTTAACTTGATCTGATCCGTTGTTGATAAGAGTTGCAGGTCATTGTATGCAAAGAGTTTTTGCCAAGTTTTAATGAGTGGAGTCGTTTTTTTAGGTAGAACTTATGCACAGATATGGATCATCACAATGATCCATCCAGTGACATAGAGTTCGCTGGGGCTTACTATTCACCAATCTGTTTACACATTCAGTGATAACTTATTATGACTAAAGAGAAAGATACTGAGCAGCAGGACCTGGTCACCAGGGCTTTCTCTGTTAGAGAGAAAGAATCAGGTAAAGACATCATTTTGCGTCCTAACAGCAACCGTACGGTGCAGTCTATTGCTTTGATGCGGCTCGGGCTGTTCGTCCCATCACCAAAGAGTGTGGGGCGTCAAAATCGGGAATATAAAACGGTTGGCTTTGACGCAACGAAAGAGTTACAGACGCTCTCTTTAATGGAGAGCGAGGGGTTCACCAATATTTCAATTGTCGGTGAGCGTCTTGATATGTCAGTAGATTTTAAGACGTGGATGGGCATCATTCGAACCTATGCCAATCATCCGATTAACAATGACACGATAAGCTTAAAATTCACTGAATTCCTCAAGCTATGTACGCCTGAAAATTATCGCTCATCTACAGCGTCCAGAAAACGTATAGACGCCTCCTTACGCAGGTTAGCATCCGTTACCTTGTCGTTCACCAGTAATAACTCGTCCAAAGTCTATACAACGCATCTGGTACAGTCTGCCCTGTTAGACCCGGAATCAGATCAGGTTGTCCTTCAGGTTGATCCTAAGATTTTCGAGCTCTATCAATACGATCATAAGGTTTTGATGCAGCTGAAGGCAATTAAGGAGTTGGCCAAGAAGGAAAGCGCCCAGGCTCTCTATACGTTCATAGAGTCATTACCGCCAAATCCTATACCGATATCCCTTACTCGGCTGAAAAATCGTCTGAACCTCAAAACACGAGCAAATAGTCAGAATGCTACCGTGAGAAAGGCTCTTGAAGAGTTGGCATCGATAGGATACCTCCAGTACACCGAAATTAAGAAAGACGGAAAAGTATACTTCCAGATTCATAAGCGGGATCCCGATCTGAATTTGAACAATACTCAGCCTCCTTTAGAAGTGGTTGAAGATGAAGAAGAGAACTCAGGGTCTTCTGTTTTAGAAGGTGAGTTATGCCCACCAGCTGACCCGATAGACGGCGATGATGTTCTTACCGTCCATGATTTAACCGCTGAAGAACTGCGCTATATTCGTAGTCTTCGAAGCCAGAAAAAGAACAGCAACGCCAGCTAAAGTTAACCCGGCGGTTCAGGCTCCGGGTGCTAAATTACTTCTTCGATTTTCGTTAGTCCCAGCCCGCTCTTTCACGTCAACGGTAATGAGTCAAAAGTCATTACCGTTGTCATTGTTCTCTACCACCCTATGTAGATCGAGATTGCGAATTCAACGCTTTCTCCTGAGTCACCTGTTAACACCCGGTTTCTACGCTTTACTTCATTGGCCAGTACATCCAACGGAAAATATCGTAACGGGGTGACAATGGCAGTGAGTTGACCCACTCACTACCATCGACATTCAAATCCCGGCTTCTCTGGTAGCTATAGTGACAATGGTAATGATGTGTACCTTACTGGCATTGTCATTGTCCTCCGAGTGTGCGTTCAGCTTTGGGAGGACACCGGAACTTAATGCGGCGAGTCACGGCCATTGTGAATCTCGATTGGATTGGCGAATACGGCTTCCGGTTGGGCCAGATGTCAATGGTTATGCTTCATCCAGCTCATTACTGTAGTCATTGCCGTTCAGCTGAGCTGATGCTCCTCTCATTCTATGTGGCGACAACGGTAGTGAGCCCAGAAAGTGACTACCGTTGTCATGGCCGTCCAGTAGAGCGGGTCAACCTCTTAAATCACAGGGTGACAACGGTATTGAGCCCAGAAAGTCACTACCGTTGTCATGGACGTCTGGTTAAGCGGATCTACCTCTCAATTCACAGGGTGACAATGGTAGTGAGCCCAGCAAGTCACTACCGTTGTCATAGTCGTCCCGTTGAGCAGATCAACCTCTTAACTTACAGGATGACAACGGTAGTGAGCCTATTAAGTCATTACCGTTGTCATTGCCATCCAGAAGAGCGGATGATCCTCTCAATTCATACGGCGACAATGGCACTGAGCCCAGCAAGTCACTTCCGTTGTCATAGCCTTCCAGAAGAGCAGATGAGCCTCTTAATTAACAGGGTGACAACGGTAGTGAGCTCATTAAGTCATTACTATTGTCATGGCCGTACAGCTGAGCTGATCATCCTCTCAATTCACACGCCGACAATGGTAGTGAGCTATTAAAGTCACTACCATTGTCATAGACGTCCAGTTAAGTGGACCATCCTCTCAATACACACGGTGACAACGGTAGTGAGCCATTAGAATCACTACCGTTGTCATTGCTTTTCAGGTGCACTGATAAGGCTCTCAATAGACACGACGACAATGGCAGTGAGCAATTAGAGTCACTTCCGTTGTCATTGCTTTCAGCTGAGCTGATAAGGTACGTCATTTACACGATGACAATGGCAGTGAGCCAATCGAGTCACTACCGTTGTTAATGCCGACCAACCGAGGGAAGGGTCCGCTCAAAGAACTGAGTGACAACAGTAGTGAGATCATCCAATCACTACCATTGTCAGCTTAAACCTGTAGGACGAAGAGGCTTGTCCGATAAAATGACGACAATGGAAATGAGCCTATCCATCACTACCACTGTCATTAAAGTCCAGCGGTTCAACGTTAATCAGTAGCTCCGGATGACAATGGTTGTGAGTCAGGCAATTCCCAAGCATTAAGTGACAGCAGCGTAACACCTCTAAGCTCACTCCTGTTGTCAGGGGTTAGGGTATTGAGTCTCTACCGTCGTCAGTGTTTCTGAGACACCAGTATTGCAGATCACTACAATTGTCACTTAAGTATCGACGGGGGAATAGATGCAAGTGACTGGCTAACCAGTACCAGTTTAGATTCAAAACGATCCCATCTTTGTGGATGCACTTGAGTAAGCTCGTATGACGATATGTCAGAGAAGTGACAACGGGAGTGAGTTGCCGGACTCACTACCGTTGTCATCCCCGGTTGAAGGAAGAGGATCCCCGGGGCTGTATATTTACCGGGTATCCTTACTCAAGGGTTTCGACACTCACTCCCATTGTCGTAATCAACGAGTGTGCATTGTCTTTTAAAAGCATCGCTGGAAACGTACGATTAAAGTAACTTTTCTTTCGGTTCTTCCTTGCGAATCTCTGAAGACGTACTGGCTGATCGGAGTCAAGGAGGGCAGTAAAATTGAAGCCGTCAGTTTTACTGTCGGCTCCGGGTAGTTACTTCAACTCGTCGATCTGAATCATGAATTCTGAGGTGCCAACTTTCCCATTTTCGGAAGGATAAACGGGTAACAGAAGATTATCCCCCTGGCCCATATCTATTTGCACCTCAACTGACTCACCTGGAGCCGCCTGTGCCCCGTTAAATTTAATACCGAAGGCTGCATCCTTCCGCACAGTCAGCGTTGCGTTCTGGACCCCTTTAGCAATTTCTCCATTTGTCTTACGCAGAACGTTAGTGGACAGGTACGCAAGGGGTACGCCATCTGTCGTTTTGAGAGGCGAACTGACCGATAATGTGCGTAGATTATGTAACTGCACAAGGTTATTCGGTAGATAACTGAACTTCTGAGTATAGGTTTTGGTATTCGACTGACTATCGGCAACTGTTACGCTAATTGAATAATTTTCAGATGGTTCGAAATTTGGGAACAGCCTCGGATACTCAGGCATGTATGTATCTTTGCCTGCCGGTGACCACGTAAGCTCAACGTTATCAGCTGTGGGGCCACCTACGAGCTGAAGACGGGTTATCCTCGGGGTTGTCAGATTATCTGCCAGAGCGATCCTGAGGTTCTCCAGGCCGTACACTACCGTATCGTCTTTTACCGGCTTTCCGTCGAATGTTATGGCCACTGTCGGAGGAGTGTTATCCAGAGCAATTTCTCCGAAAGTTTTATTGGTCTGGTTCTGGAAGAAGTCCCTGATGTTGACCTCAACGTTGTATTTTCCTTCAGACTGACGGGATAAATCATAAGCAATCGTGTAGTTACCTGAGATACGAGATTTGATTACGCCTGTGGGTGACATCCGGGTACCGGTGTTCTTATCGGAAAGATAAAATTCCCTCAATGAGACCGAGTCGAACCAGTTACCATCGCCTTCAAGTGACGCCAGTACATCCAGCTGCTTGTTAGTCTCGTCATATGATATCGAGTTTATTACCGGCAGTTGTTTATTGTTCCAGCGTGTCATAATCCATTGCTCAGACCGCAAAATGGGATTGCTGATGCTGCGAACGAAGTAAAGGATCCTATTGTAGCCCTGGGTACCCAAGGCCATATCAAACGTCTCAGGCGCTTCACACGAGGTTTTTCCTGCCGGAATGGTGCAGGTCGCCTTACCGCCGATCTCTTGTGCAAAGGGCCGGGCTTCAACGTTAAAACGAAGTCGGGAAATTTTAATTGGCAGTCGTGATGAAGCCACACTCTCAAAATCCTTCCACTTAACCCAGTTCCCCTTATCATCGAGGAAATCTACCCAGGTACCCGCAAATGCAGGCGTTTGGTTTGCAGATGGGTTTAGAACGAGGCTGTATGACGGATAATACCCTCCCCACTGGCCAAAGTTCGCCATACGAGCCATATCCCCATTAATTGAGCCATAGGGAAGAGTCATTTCAACATAAGCATAAGTGCTGTCTACAGCTATCTCTTTGGGGGCGGAATATTGATTGATGAACTGAAGCCCACCTTCTGAATAAGCACGGTAGTTAGATTTTGGGATCCGGTAGACTAATCGAATAGGGTTTTCGTTAACGACCATACCGGCTTTGTAAGCCGGATAATTAGAAACCCCGGGTACGACGCTGGAAGACGTATTTGGATCATGAACGGCCCACAGTGTCATCTCACCCAGCGTGTTGTCGTAGCGAAATTTTTGAGTTGGCAGCGTTCGGCTATTACCTGCGTTATCGAAGATAACAACTTTTGCAGTAAAGTCTTCATCCAGGTTGCTGTCTGGTATTCCGGTTCCCTTAACTGAATTCTTAGAGTAAGTGTGGTACATCTTTTGGCCGGATACGTCATACTGCATCTGTGTAGTGCTGTAGAGGCTACCGTCCTGCCTGTAAATATATATTAGGCCCTTATCAATACCATTTGCATCACTTACGCCCGAAGAGGTGAAGTCATACTGCCCCGTTGCCTCTAATCCAAGCTTCCACACGTCACCAGCGGTAGAGCCAGAACCAGTATTAGCGGTAAGAGCATTTGCCGCTGGAGGGGTGACATCAATTAGCCAGTTATAGTTATAGGTCGCTACAGGCTTCTGATTGAGATCTAACACGTTTATCTGAACGACAAATTTGCCTTCACCCAAAGCAGGCAAAGTTACTTTTTTGCCGTAGAACTCACTACCGTCAGCAGCTGTTAGTCGGTCTGATACACCCGTCCGTGTAGTCGTAGTATTAAGAATGACAGTTCCAGTGTCTTTCGTGACTTTGACATTAACGAAACGATCAAGACCTGAAATAAGTGTCAAAGTTACCGGTGATGCCGGATTAAGCATAAGACGAGAAGACGGGGCGTGGATCTCAATACCGTTCGTGTCTTTAAAGGCCGATTCATATATCTGAGCTGGGGCCTGAACAGACATACCGAGTCCGGCTACAGCAGTAATAAAAGCGAGATGTTTCATTCTTATTCCCCTTTAGGTTTGGTGTTATTTTAAGCTTTTCCTAAAGGTCACTATGTTCGTAAAAGTATAAAAAACTTCTCCATATGGTGCTCGAAATTACAAATCTATAATTTGCCTTTCGACAAACCTTATTGTGCGTTCAGGACGGAAATCTTTCTTTTTGGAATTACATCTGACATTTCTGTGGTGTCCAAACTGGCAACGATTGCAAAACTTATAACATTAGCCTGAAACTATCGGCATCCACATATCGCATTAAGTGATGCTTTTACTTTGTGTAAAAAAGAATCAGGATAAATTAGGTATGTCAGATATAAATGCGTTAACGGACGGCATATATGAATCAAAACCTGGCGGCATTACGCCACCAGTCGAGAGGGGAGTGAACCTCAGTCAGTACGTCTACCTTCGTTCCGCAAGGCGCTTCTTGTTGTGAATTACAAACTGCCCTGGCGAGAACTGCATCATTTCACCCCTAGCAACACACGTGCCTCTTCAACGGTTTGCCAAGAAGGCATTGCTACGCCAGATTGAGTGCCGTTGCCCCTGCGCTCACCTGTGTCACATTCTACATAAAGACGCATCAGCATCGCTTCTGTTTCAGCGGCCCGGCTATTATCCATTACCAGTTCTGCTGCGCGTCGTAGCTGTTCTGGAATGTCATTCCACATTCCCGCACCACTTCTGTCTTTGTTAGTGAGCAAGTCTTCAATAGCAGATGAAGCCATGTTAAGCAGGTCAGCCGAAACTAAAGGCATCGGCGGGGCGGTATAGAGGATTCGACGTCTTCCGCGTCTGTCTGGATCGTATTTATCATAAAAAGCTTTGTTCACATCTTCCCAGTGCCACTGAAGTTGCCCGGTTGCGTCATGGTGGCAAAACTCGCACTGATAAACAGGCGCAATCGACATAACTGCCTTTCCAATACGTGCCAGTACAGCAACTTCGTCAGCTCTGAGACTCATTGCTTCGCTTGGGTTACTACCCTCGGCAAATTCCAAAATTTGTTCAATACGTTCTGGTGTGAAAGTGGTCATAGGCTTTGAAAACATATTTTTCCAGTTGTGCTTACCATATCATCAGGCATTAGGAGCGTTAGCGAATAATTAACAGGTCAGGACCAAAACTAAATCCTTCCCCCATACGGTCTTCATGACGGGAGACATATGCCTTACCGTATTTCTCCAGATCCTGTAAGCGATCTTTTGCCAGATTCCACGAGTATTCCTGGCCCCACACGGGTCCGTCACGCCCGTCAAAGCGGTCAGGTTTACAATTTGCTTTCAGAAGAGCGTAGACATGCTCCACCGTGGGTAGCTGCAAAGCACTATTAGCCTGAGAAACGGCAGTATGCGTCATTTCTGTTCACTCTTTATTGATTTAGTCAGTTAAGCCGGTCAGGTAACTTTAACCGGCTACTCGTATTAAGATTTCTTTCCGGTTGCTTGTCAGTTAGCGGCGAAGATCAATTTCAAGGCGGGCTGTTTTGACCTTTGTTCCGGACTCCCTAAATGTATCATCCGGAAGAGGCGAAATTTGTCCGCCAAGTTGTTTGACTCGCTCCCTGAGCGCTTTTGTCAGTGTGTCTTCCCGGAACAATACCCCAGCTGACAGAATGGCCTGTAAGCGACCTCGCTTAGCGAGCATTGCGATGGCATGCATGACTTGTTTAACGTCAGAGCGTTTAAGGAATGGTGGATTCATAACGATAACATCAAAAGTTTCATCGGGCTGGTACCCAAGAAAGTCGGTATGCACCAGCTCGACTCCTGTGCTAAGGACACTATCGTTCTTCACTGCAAGGAATCGCTCATCGTTCAATTCGATCCCGGTAATCAATGCATCCGGAGCCGCCAGTTTTAAGGCTTTCAGAATGCGGCCATCACCAAACTCTGGCTCCAGTACACGCTCCCCGGCAGCTGGTTCAGCGCGTAGAACCATATCTGTGACTAAATTCTCAGGTGTAGGGAAGAAATTGAACAGATCTCGTGGGATGTCAACCGAACCTGTCAGAATGATTTGCTCGATACGCTCAGCTGCATCCGCCGTAAAAATATGTGCCTGCTCTTTTCGGTTCCATTTGCCACCGGCGGCTTCGAGCACTTTGTTTGTCTTAACATAAATGCTGCGGTCGAGCTGGTCGGCCAGGAAAAGAAAGTTCCCTTCAGCACGGCAGCGAGATAAGACGTTCAGAACTTCAGTTGAGATTTGCATTAAAACTCCATTAAGAGGATTTACCCGCCTGGCGGCAGCGGGTTGGTTACTTAAACGGGACAATTCAGATTTGGCCTTGGTTAGTCGGCAGACAACAGCAGGGATGGGCTGTTATAAGAGAAGCGGTCAACGGGAGCCTTATCAAATCGCTGACCGCTTGCATCAGGGGTCAGAACGAGTCCGTTATGGGCGCAATGAATGTGGAGCAACATATCCCCGCCGGTGTTGATGTGTAAGGCAGGCACACCCTGATCGATTTCGAACATGACACCAAAACAGGGGTTACCTTCCTTGTTAACAACTTCACAGTGGATGTTATGTTGGCCGGTAACGCTGACCTGATAGGCCTGACTGTCCTCTTCTGGCAGTGTTTCCTCCTCCAGGCGCCAGTCCTGAAGTGTGAGGCTAATTTCAGGGGTGTCATGCTCTTTCTGAAGAGCCTGGATACCTTTACGGAACAGCTGCATCATTTCAGGAGTAAGGCAGTCTTCCTCAGCTCCAAAATGTTCTTTCCAGCCTTCAGGATCTGCATACATCCAGACGTTTTTAGCGAGCGAAGGTAAGGAAGCATCAGGCTCTACAAGGAGGTGAGGGATGTTCTCTTTGATTCCGAGATAACGTACCGGCTGGCCATTAAGCGGTAACCCATCCGACACTGTAACTTCTGTTCCTGGCAAGACGACGCTGTTTACCAGACCTCCACAATGTTCGGCCACCACGCGGCCTAAATCTGCCATAAACATCCGATGCTTTTCTGGTGAGTCCAGCTCACCAAGGAGTTCAGGTTTAAGCAGTAAACCGGTAATAATCTCAGTCAGTTCACGAGGAGATACTAATTTATACATTTTGTTTTCCTTTTCTGTGTTGGCTTTATATTACCAATCCAGATGCACGAGCTAATAACCTCCAGACAACTTTTTCAAAAATTATTTACTTAAAGCAGGGTGCTAATATGCGCAAGAAATGAATTTAGGAAGGACGGCTTCAAATTTAACTTTTTGGTTTTTTATTTTAGACGGACTTTAAAATAGCATCGTTGATAAAATAATAAACATGGTTTGTTTTTTTGTTTGTATTGACAATCAAATGGGTATAAATTAATTTACTTACATGGCGTATATTTAACGCCACCGCCCCGGCGGCACCGGGCATAAAAGGAAAACCATTTTGAAACCGATGCTCAAAAAAGATTTTTTTTCAGCTATTGAAAACCTTCTCAAAGCTGGCTTTCAACCTCGCTTTTACACTGTTAACAGTGGCCGAATCGGTCTCATTACATTCACTGATAAAAATGGAACAAAACAGGTCGAACAGGTTTATTCCTGCACTTCTTTAGCCGCCAATACTTTTGGAAAGCGCTTCACCACTTGGTTAGAAGAAATTTTTCAAAAGCATAATGAAGAAAAAGTAGCTGATTCCGGGTTCGAGGTTGGTAGCCGTGTCTGGGATAAATTGATGTATACGTTGCGCACCATTTCAGAAATTCGTGCCGGGGGGGTGCTGGTGCTGGATAACGGTGCACAGCGTACACTGGATGAAGTGCAAAAAACGGCACCTGAAACAAACCAGGTGGAGCCAAAGGAAATCTCTTCACTTCAGGAGCTGCTGAACGCTTCCAAAAATCTGGAGCCGACTTCGCCTGAGCTAATTGCGGCTCTTAATGAGGCTCTGTCAACCGCCATAAAACGGTGAATGCAACGGCAGTCTGGCACATCAGGCCTTGTCAGAGATTAGGCCTGAAAAGCACTTACGTACCGATATAACACCTAATTCCCCTCTAAGGAGATTGCCCTAAATGGCGATGAATAAAAAAGAACAAGCCGCGTATGATGAGCTGGTGGCACAGGCCAGAATAAACCGCGCTTTACGCTGGTCTGACTATGGCGTTGAACGCGATATGCCCGTACCAGAGGTCTCGGGGGAATACCAAAACGGCTGGAGCTTCAACACCGCCACTGGCACTGTTTATCCGACATGGAGCGGAACTACGGTTCACGGCACACGGGAAGAGGGAGAGGTTGTCGATGCAACCTCCCGCCGCATGCGAGGCATGAATGGTAGCCAGAACGGCATACCACAATACAGCACCAAAGAACGCGCCCTGAAGGCATTACGCTGTTCGCTTGAAATCAAGTTTGCCATGCAGCTGGATGCCATAGATAAAGCTATCGCAAAAGAAATAGAGCTGTCCACCGCTCGCCGGGAGAGCGATACATCAGATGCCTAGCGGTAAACCATCAATTCAGGCCCGTGATCAGAGGGGCCTTAACGCCCTGAAAGAGGCGGTTCCAGCGACGGCACAACTACAGATGCGGGTTACCCCTGAACGTAAACTGCGTTACGTCAATCAGGCAAAGGCCGAAGGTCTGGGTCTAACAGACTGGGTCCAAAAGCATATGGATAACGTGTGTGATCTGGCAGGCCAGCCTGAAATAACCATGTACAAAGATGATGGAGAAACAAGTGGCCAAAAATAACAACAGTCTCAAACAGCATGTCTTCAATATGCTGTCGGCTGGCAGCGAACTTAAAGAAGTGAAGCGTTTTCTCACCAGCAAGCGAGTTAAAGCCCGCCTGGCAGTGTCAATGATCCACGAGCAGGCGATTGCTGTGCAGAACACTGAATACCAGAATTATCCGGCTTATAGCTAACTGGTAACAACAATTACAGAGAGATACTTAAAATGAGCGTAAACCCAGAATACACCAGGGTTCAGCATGTCCAGATTATTCGCGAGCGAGATGGGCAGAAGGAAGTTGTTCGAGTCTATGATGAAGATGGCGACGTGGTTCTGTGTTTACCTGCCTACATTCAGGATGAGGAAATAAATCTTATTCTGCGCCGGTTGAATGACGTATATTCAGTCGGATATCGTGTAGGTGATGCAGCCCGCCGCCGCGCCATCAAAAAAGCGCTGGGGGATGATGAGGAGTAAGGCCATTTTTACTGGCAAGATATCTGTATACCGGAGTCTTTAGAGTACGTTCTAATGGCTCCGGATTATTAATACTGTTTTACTCATGCAATAAAAAGCAAACCAAAATTCTTTCGCTAATTCATTTTTAAATGCTCAAATCATTAAATGTAAGGAGCGTTATTTATCAATAGGTATGGCGTTCTTAATGGCTATTAAGCTAGTTCTGCTTTCGCTTGCTTCTGGAAATTAGGGAAACCTAATTTTACCCTATCAAAAAGTAACTTTTCTGGTTTTGTTGCATTCACGTAAACAAAAAAAGTCCCGCCGGGCAGAAAAGAAAAACATCAAAAATAGCTATTTTCCCGAAAAGATCACGAACACTGAAAAAGTATCATGGGGAACCTGATCAGGAGACAACCCATGAAAATCAAACTAGCCCTGCTTATTGCATTTGCAGGTTTCAGCGCAGGAGCTTCCGCTGAAATCGCAGAATTCAGCTTTAAAGATACCCTGAACGTTAAAAAGACCGTATCGCCTGCATCCGTATGGATTAATCCGGTAACGAGCTTTGACGTTGCCGTTATTTCCGGTCTGGACCGTTATATTACGCTCAGTCTGCTGAAAAGTGACGGGAGCCTCATCTGGAGCACGAAAAGCAGCCTGGTTACCGTTGATGACCGTACCACATCTTCGACAGGCTTTGATTATTACGGCAAGACTCTGACCGTACCAGCGATGGGAGAAGATAGCTTCACCCTCAGAGAGGTGATTACCGACTTGCAAGGGAAGGAGGTCTCCCGGCAGGATTACCCGCTTGCAATTGACCGAACGCCTCCGGCAACGGGTACCATAAGTTATACGAGAAATGGGTGGAACTTTGGCAGCGAAGCGATCTTCACTTCAGTACCAGCCGGTATGCAGTACGCCAGCGTCCAGGCACTGGTCTTTAATGGACTGAGTGATAAAGGTTCCGGGCTTGCTAATGCTGAATATTTCATAACCGATGCCGCTGGAGTGGAGCGTAAAAAGCCAGCGGAAATTAATACAGTGGAAGGTAGCGTAACCGTTCAAGTCGCCGACGCAAGCAGCAATGCCCTGGCACCGGAAAACCGCTCTGAATATAAAGTGGGGATCTACCTTTATGACAAAGCGGGAAACAGGAGCGAACTAAGCCGCCGAAGCGTAATTGATCGGGTTAAGCCTGACGATATCATCCAGGTGCAGGACGCCACTACCGGATCATGGGTCTCCTATCAGTCTGGCATGACCGTCTTCCAGAACCCTATTTCCGTACGGGTATTAAGGAAGAAAAGTGACTTTACTGCTGTTAACGGTTCCAAATATGGCTGGGCGGACTCGAATTTCCAGACGTCCGATAGCACTTATAATATCTATACTTTCAAATACATATATCCAAATGTGGGGGATACTTATCATGAATTTCAGACTCTGGCGGGAGGAGTAAGACGAATTCATCATAACTCCCTCAACTTCACTCCAGCCCCGGCGATGGAAATAGCCCCGAAGATAGTGGCTAAAGAGATGTACCGGAGTGATACCAGTGAGTGGTTAACTCAGGCCTCAATCAGCGTTAAAACCGCCACCATTAGCCGCATAAAGGTAACCGCAGAACCCCGACCATACGTGCAAAAGTTCAGAACGGTAAAAAATGCAGCCTGGTTCTGCACTATTCCTGTCGGACAAAGTTCATGCGAGATGACGGTTAACTTCAACTACACCAGTGACAAAGGATTTGAGTATCTGCATCTTTACTCGGGAAAAGATGGTGACAGCATATTCGATGCGCTTGCTGGTAATTTTACGGTTATCTGGGATAACAACCCACCGGTGGTTAATGTCGCTCAGGTAAACAAGGCCTCCAAGACAATCACTATGACGGCCACCGATAATGATCGCGTCAACGCCTGGAACATCAGCTACTGGGATACCAAAGTTTTCGAAGCCACCCTTAAAAATGCCCGGGGGGAAACTTTCACCCTGAAGCCTGTGACTGTCAGTGAAAGCGATTATAAAACCAAAAACGCCACTTTCTCATACGCTGGTCTACCGGACGGGGATTATACGGTTGTTAGCGTGTCTGCCACGGATCTTGTTGGAAACACAGGAACCAAAACGCTTAATGCACCGCTGAAAATTGACTCAACGCTTCCGGTTATTGCGTTCAGCTTTAATGGCGCAGACGCAGAAGGAAAACTGGTTAAAGGGCTTGAGAACCTACGCATAAGCGTTACTGATGCCTCTGGGGATGCTTCCCTGATATCGCTTCAGCTCGCTGGTGGACCTAACTCTGAAAAGGTCACCCTTGCATTCACGCCGCTATCCAAGGATGTCTTTATTCCTGAATACCCCAGAATCTTCCCCAATACTGACGAATCGGGACAGATGTATCATCTGGAGGCTCTGGCTATTGACGAATCAGGTAACCGGACCACTAAAACGCTTAATTTTACCTACCAGCCAGCTAACCTGATTATGCTGGATAATCTCAAGACGCTGGCCACAGCCGTAGCACTGAAAGCAACGGACAACACGCCGCTGGCCATCATCCGAACCAGTGTGTTGCGTCGTCAGGACGGTTCTATCATTACCGGACAGTTAAACGGAACCCTGACTGTTCAGAAAAACGCCCAGTTCGGCGTTACGGTTGCCGGAGTTACGGTCCAGCCTGGTGAAACTAAATCGCTGTCACTGGATCTTGGTAATGGTGAAGAGCGCACATATCCCGTTACTCCCGCTGTAAGTGGTCAATCTGGCACGGCCACATTTGCTATAGAATTCCCTCAAACATAAACCCTACACAAGGGTACGGTAGTATGCCGTACCCTGTTACGCCATCCTCAATGTAAAATGTAGAGTTGAGCATGACTTAATTATTACTTTCTCATTAAGTGTCTCTTAAACTGCAAACGGGAAAGTAATATTCCCGAGACGGGAAGGACTCCTTCCTTTTGGTTATAATCTATGATGCTAAACTGTGTAATTACACCGGAACAATGTCCTCGTTTAAATCGCTGGCACCAGTACATGATTTATCCATGAATGCTTTTTGATGCAATTTTACTTCAGAATGCTCTTAATTTTTTAAACAAATTATATTTGAATCCTTCGTGTATAAATTTGCAGACCCTCTCTCAATGTTTTTTTAAAATATTTACTCTCAGGTTATTAGCCAGTAGATTCATTCTGTCATGATTACTCCAGAACTAACCGGAGGAATCACATTATGACCAAATATTATGATCGCAGTGGAATTGAAATCTCCAGCGCAAAAATCCGCTGTGTTGATTCTGTAAAAGGTACTGCGGAATATACTTTTCGTATTGTTTGCGATAAATGCAATGGGCGGGGAGAGCGTAAGCATTTTTATAGAAGTCGCTGTATGGCTTGTAAAGCCACGGGTTACAGCCTCGAAACGACCCGTACTGCTTACACGCTGAATGCGCTGTACCGCATTAATGCGCAAGCTGCCCGCAAAGTGTCAGCATCCCTGCAAGACGAGCGTTTAAGGACTGAAAGCGCCCACAGTTCTGCGTTCACAGCATGGTGCAGGTCTCATCAAAAAATGGTTGATGCAATCACCCAACAATCCAGTAGTAATAATTTTCTGGAAAGCCTTAAGTCTTCTTTAACCCACCAGCGTCAGTTAAGTGATAAGCAGCTGGCAGTTGCCGCCCGCATTTTAGGTATTCATTAATTCAAAGCCCTTTTAATTTAATTTTAAGGTCAATTATTACGGAGGAACTATGATCCATTCATTTAAAGACAGACGGCTTGAAAAGTTCTTCCGTAATGGAAAAACAACGGCAGGTATTCCTTCTGAAATTATTAACGCAATTCTGTGTCGACTTGAAACGCTGGATAATGTCCAGAGTGAGCGGGAGTTATTATCCAACAGCTTGCGTTATGAACGCTTAAGAATGACGTCAAACCGTTATTCCTCCATTCGAGTAAACTCTAAGTATCGATTATTCTTTGAATGGAATGATGGCGCACATAATGTTCATTTGTCTGCACATGACTATAAATCGCTCATCCATTAAGGTTAAAAATGAAGCTATTTTCAATTTCATCCCGGGATACAAGCATGGACGCGATGTTTTATATCCAGGCCAGTACTAAACAACAGGCAAGTTACATATTTAGTACCCTTTCCCCGAAGCCTACTGCGAACTGCCAGCTTACAGATTTGCAGAATGAGACGGTCGTCCCTTCCATAAGCCCTATTTCGCTTTCACTTAACCCCTGGTCGATCAATTCCCAGTCCCGAACCCGGGAACTGCGTATGGCCACGCATGGTCTTAACCTGATCTGTGCAGTCACGGATGAGCATACCCGTCAGATAGTTGACTTTTGCGATAACCTTGGACAGCAGCTTAAGGATCCGGACGACAAAAGCGCCTGGGTTAAGCTCATTAATTCTGAATGCGCTTTGCTTAATTCTCCGCGTCTCTATCCCGTTCTGCTTGAGCCGGATACACCGGCACAATTTGAAATCTTTGTGCCAGCTCCGGAAGATGGAGAACACGACACGGTCATAGCCAGCGTTGTTAAAGAATGTTTCGGAGATGAATGCCGGTACAGAGTAACGGACAAAGCTTTTGCAATGTCGGAAAAGCCAGTCATCAGGCTGGAAGCTCATTTCAATGACAAACGCGAAAAGGTTTTAGAACTGACCTTTTCCTGTTTCAATCTTTCACTCTCAGCGTCCGTGCATGAAAACCAGCTACGTCAGATTTTGTTACTTTGCGAAGACTTTGGCGTAAGGCTTCAGGGTAGAGCAGGGGCATCCTGCCACGTTAATATGCGCAGTGCTTACCGTCGTCTTGCTCATGTTGGCACCGGCTCTCGCCCAGGTGATGACAGTGATGTGCGGGTCTATACCTCGTTAAAAGAAGAAAAAGATGTTAAGAGGCTGCTTGATAAGTCAACCAGGGGAAGTGAGCTTGTACCGGCGAGGCACGGGCAGCAGTTTAACGGGGTCTTAGTGAATGCCACACCCGCATCGGCCACTACTGGTTTCATTTACCTTTCGCATGATTTTCCGGAAGGCCAGTTTATGATGACAGCCGAGGTGTTGCATGTTGGAATTACACCAGGCGGTATTTACTACATTGAAACACTGGACGGTTACCGGTTTATCGTGACAGCGTTTGAGAAGGGATTAATGAACGGTTTGAGGGAGTTTATAGCTGCAAATGAGGAATATTTTAAGTATTACCGCTGGTCTTAGTATCTGAGCTGAAACCGGTAGGCCAGGGAAGGCAACCGGGAAAATGCAATTTAACCTGATCCTATACCTACGACTATCTTTATCCACTTATAATAGCCTCACCAAATTATAATGCCCGATCACCGCATTTGCTTAAACCTCACATATTCTTCTTATGCTTCCCCTGATAATCTACGACCGAAAGACAAAGGAAAGTGAATACGAAATAAGATTTATGAGCACGGTAATGACTCCAACTTATTGATAGTGTTTTATGTTCAGATAATGCCCGATGACTTTGTCATGCAGCTCCACCGATT
>NZ_JASEYC010000017.1:0-97067 GCF_035064245.1 Citrobacter sp. R-1.5.2
GCCTGTGGGCCGCGGATCTGTACACACCAGCCATTACTGATAAAACTGCGCACCATGTTGGCCGCAAAAGCAAAGGATGCATTGGTCCACAGGTATTTGTTGTGATCCGGACCTTTAACTTCTTCCACATAGTTGAAACTACGAACAGGTACGGTGTCCGGACCATACGGCAGACGGCCCAGTACACGCGGCATCACCAGACCGATATAGCGGGCATCATCCGTCTCACGAAAGGATTTCCACTTGATGTATTCAGCACGATCAAAGTAGTTGCCGATGTCTTTAATCGCCGCCACGTCCTCCATCGAGTCCTTGAGGAAGAACGCCGGTCCCGCAGAACCGATAAACGGCATATGTGCCGCAGCGGATACTTTCGAAATATTACGCAGTAATGCGACATCCTGCGCTGAGGCATCGAACTCATACGAAGAAATCAGTGCGGCAACAGGCTCTCCGCCAGGGGTATCGTATTCATCAATATAGGTTTGTTTATACAGTCCGCTCTGAGTCACTTCCGGGCTGTCTTCAAAATCCTGGCGCAGCTCCTCTTTGGACATATCCAGCAGTTCGATTTTCACGTTCTGGCGGAAATCTGTTTTGTCGACCAGCGACTTCAGGCCGCACCACAGGCTTTCTACTGCCTGAAACGCTTCATGATGCATCACGGCATCCAGCTGGCGGCTAATCTGATAATCCAGTTCAGCGATATGGTGATCAATCAGGTTCCTGTCCAGTTTCTCGACTTTTGCACCGGATTTCGTCAGGCACTCGAGAAAGACCTGCATCCCGGCCGTTAAACGCTCATCAGCGGTCGCATCAGACATTGCCTGCGCATCCTGCCAGATATCCAGCGCACTCAGTTCAGATACCGGATTCAGATTAATTTTTTCAAACAGGGACGCGTAAACCCCATTCGCCGAAGCGCGTTCCAGTACAACGCTTTCTCCACCCACAGTACTTTCATTTTGAACACCTGTTCCGGTGAGAAATCTTTCATGTTCTGGAATGTCAGACTGATGGTGTCCTCACTGCCGTCATCAGCAAGCGTATTTTTAACAGTGAGGTCGACTCTGGGGGAATAATCAGAAAGAACAGCATCGAAATTGTTTTTAGTTATATTGGTTTTTTCACGTCCGGATAAGGGTGAGAAATCCTGACCATTGCTGAAATCACCTGCAACCAGTAATTTCAACGGCAATTCTGTTTTCTTGCTCGCCCCGCCGGTATGCAGGTCAAGTTTTAGGTTAACGCGTGCCTTTGGCACCTCATTCTGGAAACTGTCAGCCATCTCATCATCCCTCTGTTTATCGCTGTACACACTCGTCACACTACAGTTCTTTACAGACGATAATAGAATAATGATCTGTATAAGATCAAATAATCAGATCTTTAACCTTAAATAAGGAAATTCTTAAGCATTTTACTCTATTTAATAATGAGAAATTACTCGTTTTGGCAGAAAAACACGCCACAATTAACGCCTGACACACGCATTTATATCGAAAGAGTCGAAATTAGCAGAGCGTTATTGGAAGTTCGATTTTAATTTGATGTACATCAACACTTAAAATATGAAAAACCCCATCAAAAACCAGAGAGAAATTCATATATAGAATGGATGAATAAAAAAGGATTGGAGAATAGATTTGATATATAAAACATCTTAAAATCGCCAGCGCGTGGTCCACGATTTTATGTAATAGGTTTCAGCAGAAAAACTAATCCAATTAGTGAGCCTGCTAAAACATGGTTTTTGGAATATTCAAGATCGCTCATATATGAATACCCCGCAATGGCAATACCACCACTACGGGGTCACGAACTTACTCCTTCACCACAATCAACGGCTCGATATCACTCTCTTTTTTAATCACCAGCGACTCGTCACCGCGCAGGCAGGTCCCGCCGTAGTTACCACCTACGGTGAAGGTACAGACCTGAATATATTTACCGGCAACCTTTGGCAGACACCAAAGTTGCTGATAAATGTTTTTCTGCTCGGCAAACTTACCGCTGGTTTTATCCAGCGACTCTTCCTGGTGGCTAACCAAATCGATGTTGTTACCGCAGCGCCCAGCTATCGGTTTCACCGCATAACCCGTTTTCGCCAGCTCATCATTCACCGTGAAATCCGTATCCAACAGATAGCGATGATGAGGGAAGAGCTGCCACAGAATCGGCAGAATCGCTTTGTTCCCTGGAATCACTGTCCAAAGTGGTTCAAATACCAATACTTCCGGGCGCAACAACACGTCTATCAAGCGCACTTCCTGCTGGGTATGTCCGGTACGAATCGGCACAGCAGCATATTCAGTTTCACTCACCTCACGCACCTGTTCAATCGCGGTTTCCCACGCCCAGGTTTTCCAGACACAGTTCACCAGACGACCGTCACCATCAATCAACTGGCCCGCATCATCCCACCGCAATTCGTCCAGACCACGCAGGATCTTACTTTCGAAACCAGCCTGGTGCAGAGCCTGCTGCATAAACTGCGCATGGTAGTTCTCCTCAATATCCTTATCCTGCATGATATGAACGAAAGGACGCGCACGGCTGTGTTTCCATGCCCCCGCCAGTTCATTAATCAGTCCTTCTGCCGGGTTGTGCCCATGCCCGGTATAACCCCGCTCAGCCCATCTTTCGAGGATCAGACCGGCTTCGGTATGGCAGGATGCGGAATCGGCGTTGTACTCGTACACTTTCAACCCACGCTCATCCATACAGAAATCCATGCGCCCCGTAATCATATGATGACGACGCCGCTGCCAGGATAAGCGCAGACGCGGCCAGAGGATTTTCGGGATATCAAACAGCGCCAGCAGGTTATCGTCTTTCAGTACCTTGTCGGTAGCGTGCAGATACATCAGGTGCAGTTCGTTGGTCGCTTTAATCAGCTCCTGCTCTGCACTTTCGGTAATCGTAAAGTACTGATGCGGATCCTGATTGATCACATGACCGTTCGCCAGCACGTAGGCTTTTTGCAGCGGGTCCTGCTCATCGAGCCACTTACCGTCAAACTGCCCGTTATCTTCCAGTCGTGCGCCGCCAATTTTCAGCGAGTCATTGGCGATCTCCGGCTGCGGCAGGCTGTGACGAGTGTCGTCAGTCTGGATCATCCAGCCAAGGATGGTGGTGTCATCAAAAGTGTCACGCAGCGTGTAGCAGCCATTTTCCACGACCATTTCCAGCTCGCGTGTCCACTGCTGCCCTGGCGGCAGCGGCGTATGAATCACGTTCTGCTCGGCAATACGGATTTTGTTTTCCAGCAACTGGGTGACGACCGCCACATGGCCGGTGTCTTTAAATTCGCCGCCTTTCTGCCAGATAAGCAGAGCACCTGCAACCGGCGCGCGGGGCGAACCATTCGGAAATGCCTGTAACGGCAGGATGTTGTCATTCACCACTTCACGCAGGAAGCGCAAGGAGAAGATCTCCCATGCCATGCCCACATCAGTGAAGACCATGCCATAGTTGAGGAAGAGAAAACGGCGTGCAAATTCTACACACTGCCATTTGTGGCCCATATATTCGTCGTCGATATAGCTACGAAAAGCAGCATCATCGTCGTAGTCCCGTGGGTCGAGGGAGCTGTAATCTGAAGAGTAGATTGCTACGCCGCCTGGGGCGTAGCCCAATAATGTCCCGAATGGGGCATCCTGACTGGTCGTTCCTTTGCTCATGCACCTTACCTCAAAACAATACAGCCTGAGCAGGTTGGCGTGAATTTTTCGCTCTGATTGCCTGCTCTGCGACACTAACCGGACAGAGGTCGACCTATCATACACCTCAACGCAGCGGCTGGCGCTCAGAGGCGAAAAATTCACAGCAGGAACTACACTTTCTTCAACATCACCGGTACGCTTTTATACGCCGGAGTTAAGCTTTCCGTGTCTACCGCATCCAAAGACAACAACACATTCGCTTCCGGCAGATAAGCACCAATAGAGCCCGCTGCCATGTTGTAAATCACCACCGTTAACCCGTACATCACGCGATCGGCACAGGGCAACCCGTTATCGTCCAGCGCCTGAACGTTGACAACATCCCCTTGACTCAGCCCGCGAGCCGCTGCTTCAGTGGCACTCAAAAACACTACATCGCGCCGACCGGTAATACCTCGATAGCGATCGTTCATGCCATAGATAGTGGTGTTGTATTGATCGTGACTGCGCAACGTAGCCAGAACCAGCGCGTCAGCAGGTTGGTTTTCCCGCACTACGGCCCGTTGGCGGCTGACGATAAAGTTGGCTTTACCATTCTCCGTATGCCATTCACGGCGTGAGGCTGGTGTATCCATACGAAATCCGCCAGGAGCAGTAATACGCGCATTGTAATCGTGGAACGCCGGAATCACAGCGTCAATGGCATCGCGGATCAGCGCGTAGTTTCCGGCTAACGTCTCCCAGTTCACCGGCGAGTGAGGCAGCGTGGCGCGTGCCATTGCCGCCACAATTGCCGGTTCAGACTTTAACCATTGCGAAGCGGGTTTCAGCCCACCACAGGAGGCGTGTACCATCGACATTGAATCCTCGACGGTCACCGACTGAATGCCTGTCGCTTGCAGATCGCGTTCCGTTCTGCCCAATGCGGGTAGCAGATAGTTATGTTTAGCCAACAGCAAATGCGATCGATTAAGCTTGGTTGCGATATGGACCTGCATATCGAGTTTTTTCATCGCGGCGAAGGTACGCTGTGGTTGCGGCATCGCCACCGCCAGGTTTCCCCCCATGCAGATAAGCGCTTTCGCCTCTCCCCGCTCAATTGCCCGAATACTCTCCACGCTGGAGCGGCCATGCTTGCGCGGAACGCGGATAGAGAAATGCGCTTCCAGGCGTTGCAAGAAGTCTTCGGATGCTGCCTCGTTAATCCCCACAGAACGGTCACCCTGCACGTTCGAGTGGCCGCGCAGCGGGCAGATCCCTGCGCCCTGCTTACCCATATTGCCTTTCAGCAACAGCAGATTGATCAATTGCTGAACGTTCTCAGTACCGTTTTTATGCTGGGTGATCCCCAGACCGTAGCAGATGATAGTCGCGCGGGACTTGTTGTAACTGTGTGCCAGGTCTTCCATCTGGCTGCGCGTCAGGCCAGAGTCCAATTCCAGCGTCGCCCAGCTACACTGGCGTAAATCGTCATACAGCGCCGAATAGCCTTCGGTATGTTCATCGATAAAGTCATGATCGAGACAAGGTTGTCTGTTCAACAAGATCCGCGCTTCATCCATTTCGATCAGCGCCTTCATGATGCCTTTAAGCAATGAGGCATCACCGCCCATTTTGACCTGGTAGTAGTCGTTGCTGAGTTCCGTTGCCTGGCCGGTGAACATCTCTTTCGGACTCTGCGGGAAGCTAAAGCGCTCAAGCCCTCGTTCGGTCAGCGGATTGATGGAGATAATCTTAGCCCCGCGTCTGGCAACATCGCGCAGCGTGGTGAGCATGCGCGGATGGTTCGTGCCGGGGTTATGTCCTATGCAAATCACCAGTTCGCAATGGTCAAAATCATCGAGTTCAACGGTCCCTTTCCCAAGGCCAATAGCCTGCGTTAACCCTGCACTGGTAGGACCGTGGCACATGTTTGAGCAATCCGGAAAGTTGCTGCTGCCGTATTCGCGGGCAAAAAGTTGGTACAGGAACGCAGCCTCATTGGACGTTCTGCCGGAGGTGTAAAACTCAACCTGTTGTGCTGAATCATAGCTGCGCAGACGCTCGCCGATCTCCTGAAACGCAGTGGCCCATTCCACGGCCTGCCAGGTATCCGACGCTGCATCGTATTTCATTGGATGCGTCAGACGACCTATATTTTCCAGCTCATAATCGCTGTAGTGCCAGAGTGTGGAAACCGGGTGACGGCTGAAAAATTCCGGTGACGCTTTCTTGCGGGTTGTTTCCCAGGACACGGCCTTAACGCCGTTTTCGCACAGCTCCATTGGCGCACGATGACCCGGGTCCGGCCACGCACAGCCCGGACAATCGAACCCTTTCACCTGGTTCATTTTGAACATCGCGATAATGTCGCGTACAACAGCCTTTTGCGAAAACACCGAAGCAGTGACGGCTTTTACCGCGCCCCACCCACCTGCCGGGCCCTGATAACCGCTAACTCCTGGAACACCATTTTTCATTGTTACTGCTTACTGACCGCCAATTATTGATGGTGAGTACGGTAGCAATTTCCGTCCAATATTGATTTCCTCTTCATGGAGTACAGTCTGGGTACAATGAACGGGTTAGTTTTATCTTCCCCTTTCAGCACAAAGCGACATAAAGTCCCAATCTGTTAAATTGAGTTCTACCTAGCTGCTACACTGCTTCAACACAACCACTCAGAAGGCAGGTCAACATGTCAGACAACACTTATCAGCCCGCGAAAGTCTGGACGTGGGAAAAATCAAACGGCGGTGCATTCGCCAATATCAACCGCCCGGTTTCCGGTGCAACGCATGAGAAAACGCTACCGGTCGGCAAGCATCCGTTGCAGCTGTACTCGCTGGGTACGCCAAACGGTCAGAAAGTGACGATTATGCTGGAAGAGTTGCTGGCGCAGGGTGTAAAGGGTGCGGAATACGATGCCTGGATCATTCGCATTGGCGATGGCGATCAGTTCTCCAGCGGCTTTGTTGAAGTGAATCCAAACTCTAAGATTCCGGCGCTACGCGACCATTCACAAAATCCGCCGGTACGTGTATTTGAATCTGGTTCGATCCTGCTCTATTTGGCAGAAAAATATGGTTATTTCCTGCCGCAGGATTTGGCAAAACGCACCGAAACGCTGAACTGGTTATTCTGGTTACAGGGCGCGGCCCCCTTCCTCGGTGGTGGTTTCGGCCACTTCTACAACTATGCGCCGGTTAAAATTGAGTACGCAATCAATCGCTTCACAATGGAAGCCAAGCGTTTACTCGACGTGCTGGATAAGCAACTTGCACATCATCAGTTTGTAGCGGGAGATGAGTACACCATTGCCGATATGGCGGTCTGGCCGTGGTTTGGCAATGTGGTATTGGGGAATGTCTATGATGCGGCAGAATTCCTTGATGCGGGTAGTTACAAGAACGTTCAGCGCTGGGCAAAAGAGATTGCAGCACGTCCGGCAGTTAAGCGTGGTCGCATTGTAAACCGCACTAACGGACCGCTGAATGAGCAGCTTCATGAACGCCATGATGCCAGCGACTTCGATACCAATACCGAAGATAAACGTCAGGGTTAAAATGCCTGATGGCGACGCCAGGGCGTCGCCATCAGGCCAACAAAGACGCCATACCGTAGGCCGGATAAGGCGTTTGCGCCGCCATCCGGCATAAAATCACGCGCTGGTGACGTCATACTCCATGCGGCGAAGTGCATCCAACGTGAATTTAGCTTCATCTTCGTCAATGATGCTCATGGCGAACCCTACGTGCACCAGCACCCATTGCCCAACCAGTTCGGCAGGTTCGCCTTCACAAATCAGGGCAATATTAACATCACGCTTGATGCCGCACACTTCAACCTGCGCAAGCTGGTGAATATCTTCACCAACGGCCAGAACCTGACCAGGGACTCCAATACACATATCTGACTCCGCCCCATAGCAACCTATGGGCTATTCGACTTCAATACTTTTCACTTTCAGTGAATCGCCAGCATCTACCCGCAGGCGATCGCCCTGACAGAGAGGGCACTGTGCATCATGCTGGGTGATCTCTACGACCTGACTGCAATCCCAGCACCAGGCCTGGGCGGGTTTGTAATCAATATGCAGTTCACATCCCTGCGCCAGTGTTCCCTGGCAGACGATGTCGAAACTGAAACGGACGGCACTCTCTTCAACACACGAGAGTGCGCCAATTTCCAGCCAAACGCCGGTTACGCGTTTTACATCGTGCTGCTCTGCCTGCTGCTGAATAATCTCAACCGCGCTCTGACAAAGAGACAGCTCATGCATTTTCGCAGTTCCGCCGGCCCAACAGTAGCGCACGACGCCCCATCTGCGGCGCATTCGGGTCACTTACCGGTAGCGATAACACCATCCGCGCACAATCGTCAGCCAGGCGAACACCTTCCTGTGCCGACAGACTATGCGAAAGCGGCGACATCAGCGAGCAGGAGAGGTATTGCGATACACCATCCAGTTCACCAACGGTAAATGTCATCTCGCCATACGGTAAACGCAGCCCGATTTTTTCACTGACTTTACGCACGGGCCAGATCTGATCCGGCCCTGGGAAAATCAGTGCACTGAGCATCCAGGGCGTGATAACGCATCCCGTCCACTGCCCTTCAAACAGCGTAAAATCAGAGACATATACCGGCATATTCGGATGCAGGAAAGAAAGATCGTGCATCGAACGCCGGGAAACCTCTTCAAACGCTGCCTGAATTTGCTGCTTCGGGGCTGTCTGAAAGCCTAAGAACTCCTCAGACATGAGCCGCCTCCCGAGGGATCGCTTCAACGCCTGATTCGCGAAGCGCATCAAGAACCTGCTCAAGCGCAGGTTCAATCATCGCTTCAACCGTCGGTGTCAGCCCAATATGCGGTTCCAGCGATTCCGGAATGATACCCACCAGGGTCAGTTTTTTCGGAAACTCGCCGGTAAAACGCAGGGCCGACAAAACGTCGGCCAGGCCAAGCTGGTGCGGTGAGATTTTGTTGGTAAACAACGCCGGAATCTCTTCGTCCCGCAGGACCATCATCGTTCCCGGCGTGTTTTTTCTCGACACAATGGCGTCAGCGATAATCAGATGATCTCTGTTCGCCATATCGCCGAGAAGCTCCATCCCAGCCGTACCACCGTCCAGAACATCAACATAGTCTGGCAGGATGTATCGTTGTTCTAATGCCTCAACGATACGTACCCCGATGGCTTCATCGGTCAGCAAAATATTGCCGACCCCTAAGACTAATATCCGCATTACAGAACCTTAACTGAGACCACTTCGTTCCCGTCAACGTCCACCACATGCACCGCACATGACATACAAGGGTCGAAGGAGTGAATGGTACGAACCACTTCCAGCGGTTTGTTTGGATCGGCAATTGGTGTACCGACCAGCGAACGCTCGTACGGTCCGACTTCATCGTTGAAGTTACGTGGGCCTGAGTTCCAGGTTGACGGAACAACCGCCTGGTAGTTGCTGATAATACCGTCTTTAATCACCATCCAGTGAGACAGCATACCGCGCGGCGCTTCAAGGAAACCAACGCCTTTAAATTCGCCTGTTGCCGGGATATCCGGTTTCACGAAGGTGGTGTGGTCACCTTTACCGATGTTCACGATCAGCGCGTTGTACTGATCCTGCAGAACATTCTGCAGTTCACAGCAGTGAACGGTGCGACCAATGATACGACCCAGCGTAGAGTGCAGCTGCGAAACTTCGATGGTTTTACCCGTCAGCTTGGTGTAAATCGCGATGATTTCATTCAGCTTGGCATGAGTTGACTCGCGCTTAGCAGCAAGTTTACACAGCATGTTGGCCAGCGGACCCACTTCAACCGTTTTACCGTAGAAGGTCGGTGCTTTAACCCAAGAGTATTTACCATCATCTGACCAGCCCGTGTAATCAGGAACCGTTGTGCCTTCCCACGGTGCCTGCGGCGCTTCGTCTTTGTACCATGCGTGTTTCGCACTCTCCTGAATCCCTTTAATCAGGTACTCATCTGAATGAGAGGTGATCGGACGATAAGTCGACAGATCGGCATCGGTGATATAACCGCCCGGGAACAGGAAGCTACCGTTTTTACCGTCAGTCGGGAATTCCGGCGCGCTCAGGTAGTTAACCGCACCCTGACCACGCTCCAGCCACTCAGGATAGAACGCAGCAATAACTGCGGTATCCACCTTGTAAACCTGCTCAACAAAGTCGCTCAGCTTATCAATGAAGGACTTGATGTACATCAGACGTTCAAGGTTCAGTACGCCAAGGCCGTCAAGGTTAATAGGGTTCGCAACCCCACCAACAGCCAGGTTCTGAATGTGCGGTGTTTTACCACCCAACAGCGCCACAACGCGGTTAGCATCACGCTGACATTCCAGCGCCTGCAGATAGTGTGCGACCGCAATCAGGTTCACTTCAGGTGGCAACTGCATTGCCGGGTGACCCCAACAACCGTTGGCAAAAATGCCTAACTGACCGCTGGCAACAAGGTCTTTGATCTTGTTCTGTACTTTGGTGAACTCTTCAGCACTGTTCAGATGCCAGGAAGACACGCCGTTCAGCATCGCCGAGGCTTTCGCCGGATCGGCTTTCAATGCGGAAGTAATATCCACCCAGTCCAGCGCAGAGAGCTGGTAGAAGTGCACGATATGGTCATGCGTGGTATGCGCGGCCAGAATGATGTTACGGATGTACTGTGCGTTCACCGGAACATCAATATTCAGCGCGCTTTCAGCTGCACGAACAGAAGAGATAGCGTGAGTTGTGGTGCAAACACCACAAATACGCTGAACAATCATCCAGGCATCGCGCGGATCGCGATTCTTCACGATCTCTTCCATGCCGCGCCACATGGTACCGGAAGCCCATGCTTTAGATACCACGCCATTTTCGATTTCGCAGTCGATGCGTAAATGACCCTCAATACGGGTTACCGGATCAATAGTAATTCTCTGGCTCATGCTTTGCTCGCCTCATGACGATTTTGATCGTTTTGTTTTAAAGGAGGAAGTATCGGCAGTAGACGAATGAGTACGATGTATGCACAAATCTCAATAGCCACAAAACCAATAGAAATCAACAGTTCTTCCCAGGTCGGGAAGTAGTGGTAGCCACCACCAGGATTGAATGCCACCAGCGAATAGGACAGACGCCATGTTGCACAACCCAGCAATGCGCTCAACGCGGACAGATACAGCATACGCGAGTCATTGCGCAGCTTCGTGACACGCAGCACCACCAGCGGGAAGACCATCAGCACGACTTCAATCCAGAACATCACGGAGTAAAGATCGCCTGCAAACGCATACGACAGCTTGTCGCGGTAGATCAACTCGCCAAAGCGCAGGACAACGAAAATCGCCAGCAGAACGCTAATCGTATTTGTCAGCTTGATGAACAGACTTTTCTCATCCGGACCATTACCTTTCAGACCCGCTTGTACCAACGAGCCTTCAAAAATGACGATCGAGAAGCCCATTATAAAGGCGGTTAATACAGAGAAAAGTGGCAGCATTTCATAAGCTTGCCATAGCGGATGTACTTTATAGCCCGCAGAAATCATCAATGAACCCATTGAAGATTGGTGCATGGTCGGCAGCAGCGCGCCGAGAGCGATAATAAAGAACATCACTTTATTCAAACGCTTGAGCGATACTTTCCAGCCCAGACGTTCAAACAAGGCCGGAGCAAATTCCAGCGCCATGATACCGATATAGATGGTCATACAGACCGCCGTTTCAAACAGTACCGAGTTCACGTTGAAGTGACCCGGAATGTAGAAATACGGCAAGTTCCAATAACGACCGACGTCAATGGTGATCGACAAACCACCCAGCGAGTAACCAAACAGGCTCGCCAGCAGCGCCGGACGTACCAGCGGATGGTATTGCCCTCTGTTGAAAACATACACCGCCCACGCCAGCGCCCAACCACCACACGCGAAACCAGTACCGATCAACAGGTCAAACGCGATCCATACGCCCCACGGGAAACCGCCGTTCAGATCGGAAACTGACCCCAATCCGAAGACCAGACGTTTTACGATCAGGAGCATACACAGGACGATTAACGGCCCAAAAATAATGACCGGTTTGCTGATTATTCTTCCGCCCAGCGGTTTAGGATCATGACTCATGATCGTCTCCTCCATCGTGATGGTCGTTTTTCGTATTACGACGAACCAGCACGGTTAAGCCCGCCAGCGCAGCCAGGGGTAAAATCATGCCCTTATACAGGGAATGTTGAACATGTTCGGAACGCGCACCGGTTGAAAGGTCATCCAGTTTTGGCAGATCCAAATCCTCGTAAGGAACACCCGTCAGCACCATAACCTGCGTACCACCGCCTTCCTTTTCACCGTACAGGTGCGGATAGTACTTCGGTACCGTATGCAAATAGGTATCACCAGCGCTCACTGTCTGACGCGGATAGTGGTATTCGCTGCCAGGCTTCAGGGCGAGACGTTTTTTTGCCTCAGCCATCAGCTCTTCACGCGTACCAAAAATCACGGCACCAGCAGGACACACTTCAACACACCCCGGTAACCCCCCTTTGTCCAGACGTTCAACGCCTTTCTGGTTACACAGTTCACATTTATGAAGCGCACCAAACGGGTTGTTGTAGTCGTATTTAGGGACGTTGTACGGGCAGGCAACCATGCAATAGCGGCAACCAGTACAGACATCTTTGTCATAGTGGACGATGCCGGTTTTCGGGTCTTTCTTCAGCGCGGAAACCGGGCAAACGGAGACGCAGTTTGGATCGACACAGTGCATGCACTGTTTCTTAATATATGCGTAGCCGTTCTCTTCCTGGTCTTTGTTAACACCTGTTCCGCTACGCCACACCTGGATGATGTTGTTGGTGTACGGTGACAGTTTGTCGTTGTTCGACCAGGTCTGTTCGCCTTCCGGGTTACGCGCCGGGAAGTTGATATCCTGACACTTGGTAACGCAGGCCTGGCAGCCTACGCACAGCGTCGAATCATAGAGCATCCCAAGTGAACCCGGGATCGGCGGACGGTTTTCTGCAGCCGCATGACTGATGGACGGCGCAGCGCCCAACAGCAATGCCCCGCTGGAGGCTGCTTTAATAAAGTTACGTCTGTTCACGGTTATTCTCCCCGTGAGTCAGCGTTATCTTTCTTCTGCTGACGCCCCAATTCACGTACCGCCATCACGCTGACGCCGGCAACCAGTCCTACTACGCCGCCAAGCAGCCCAATAGCCCCAGCTGAAATGTTGCCGCCTTCTTTCATGTTGACATCAGGCTTCTCTGAACGCGGGGTTTGGTTTTCCACATGGGCGAGTTGGTGAATGCCTTTATGGAAACCGACACCTTCTTCGTTACAGCCGTAGCAAGGGTGACCGATCGCCACCGGCCACACGCCGCCAACATCGCAGAATTGCAATGTTGAACAGTTGCCGTACGTTTCTGGCCCTTTACAGCCCAGATGATAGAGGCACCAACCTTCACGGTGGCCTTCATCGCCGAACTCTTTAGCAAAACGACCGGCATCAAAGTGCGGGCGACGTTCGCAGTGTTCGTGAATCAAACGACCGTAAGCAAATGTCGGACGGTTTTTGGTATCCAGCTTCGGCGGCTTACCGTAAGTGATGATATGCGCGACCGTGGCGAGGAAGTTATGTGGGTTAGGCGGACAGCCTGGGATGTTGATGATGGTTTTGCCTGGCAGAACTTCTTGCAAGCCGACTGCACCTGTTGGGTTCACACCAGCGGCAGCGACACCACCCCATGCGGCACAAGAGCCGATAGCGATGATCGCTGCTGCACCTTCGGCCGCTCTGCGGATGTGATCCACAATTGGCTCACCGGCAACCATGCAGTAAATACCATTATCTTTTAGTGGTATAGAACCATCTACCACCAGAACATATTGCCCTTTGTACTTCTCCAGAGCGTTATGTTTGTTCTCTTCGACCTGGTGGCCAAAGGCGGCAGAGAGTACCTCATGGTATTCCAGAGAGATGGTCTCCAGAACGAGGTTTTCCACTGTAGGGTGTGTCGCACGAAGCAGCGATTCAGTACAACCCGTACACTCCTGAGCACCAATCCAGATAACCGGTGGGCGCTGAGGACGAGAAACTGATTCGGCCATTTCTGCGGCGGCTTTGCTACTGAGCCCCATGGTAGCGGCCAGTGCTGCACAAAGCTTCATGAAATCACGGCGATTGATGCCGTTCGAATTGATGAGAGAATTATCTCCAGTCATTTTATTGTTATTCCGTTGCGAAGACCTGGCTTTTATTTTGCACCATTCGCATGTTGCTTATTGCGATCGGCGCGCCATTACCACACTTTTTATATGGTTATGTGCATTATAATACTTCGGCGGAGCAACAAAACGAAGGCGTAGGTCAATAGTGTAATTAATTAAAGCAAGATAATACCCCTTTTGGATCAAGCTTCGAGCCGATAGCCGGCCATGAAAAACCGAATTGTTGTACTCGACTGGTTCTCTTTGAAGAAATCCATCACCATCTCTTTATCCAGCCCGTAACGGCGCGTCAGGATCCCCGCTTCCCATGCGCTGAGCTGTCGGTCGCCCGTTTTTTCAAACATTCGATGTGAAAAACCCAGAACAAAACCGCGTTTATAATCTGAACAAAAATTCGCCACTGAACGAGCACTGTCCGCACTTGAGGCGTTCAATCCGGCCATCAGGCCCTTACCAAAATGGTTGTCCATGCATAACCTCCAATCGCTATATAATAAATTATATAGCGATTTTTTAAGCAAAGGCCAGAGGTATCACGCACTTTTTTGTGCCAGATTAAAAGGACACCCACTCGTCCGTTTTAGGCGCTGCAGAGGTTCTGCTTTCTGCGGAGGGGGAAGCGGTATTTGTCGATGCATATTGCACATCGTTGGCTGAAAGCCGGAATTGCTGTACAGAGCGTTGCAGCTCTTCCGTTTGCCGTTCCAGTGCCACTGCCGCAGCGGATACTTGTTCTACCAATGCGGCATTCTGTTGCGTCACGCTGTCCATCTGAGTGATCGCAACGCTGACCTGCGAGATACCTTTATTCTGTTCTTCAGAAGCAGAGGCAATTTGTTTCATGATGACGGTCACTTCGGTCGCGCCGCGCAGAATCGCTTCCATCGTTAACCCGGTCTCTTTGACCAGTCGAGCCCCCTGGTCGACACGACGCGACGATTCACCGATTAATGTCTCAATCTCTTTTGCCGCGCCAGCGCTACGACTGGCGAGATTACGTACCTCCCCCGCCACCACGGCAAAACCACGTCCCTGTTCACCAGCCCTGGCCGCTTCAACGGCGGCGTTAAGCGCCAGAATGTTGGTCTGGAAAGCAATGCTATTAATGACGGAGGTAATTTCTGCGATCTGTTTAGAACTGGCAGCAATACCGTCCATGGTGTCGACCACTTCAGAAACCAATTTGCTGCCTTTACCTGCTGTTTCTGTTGCGGTATCGGCAAGCTGGCTGGCCTCACGCGCATTTTCGGCGTTAAGTTTTACCGTTGCGGTTAGCTCTTCCATGCTGGCTGCTGTCTCTTCCAGCGCTGCCGCCTGCTCTTCAGTACGGGAAGAGAGATCGTTATTGCCGGTAGAAATTTCCGTAGCGCCTCGCCAGATGTTGTCACTGCCTGAACGAATCGTACTTACGGCCTCACGCAGGCTGTCCTGCATTGCGCACAATAAAGGGACCAGTTGGCCTACACAGTTCCGGCCGAATTCTTCAATCGGCTGGCTGAGATCGCCCTGGGCAATCTGGCGGAACTGCTGGCGAATACGGCCGAGAGGTTTCACCATCATGGTAACGAGGTAACGATCGGTGAAGAAAAGGAGGGCGATCCCGAGGATAACGGCAGTAATAATCAGTGTCCGAATGATCGACGTTTTACCGTCTACCATAATGCGCGTCGCATCAAGTCTCTTTCCGGCTGTGGTATTAAACCGTTCAGCGCTGGCACCAAATTCACGGCTCAGTGCGGGCGTAATCGTGCTGGCATGTTCCGAAAACGCCGTCAGCGAGCCCTGCTGCGCCAGCTGCATTTGCGGTATCACGCCTTTATCCAGCAAAGCTTGCCACTTGGCCAGCACTGCTGCTGAAATTTCCGGGTCCATCGGCCCCGGAGATAATGTTTTCATCTCCTGGAGCTTTTGGCTCAGATTATCCAGCGATTGCTGGGCAGGTGTAAAATCCGGCGTTCCACCACCAATTTTGACATCCACTGCACGGCTCAGGCGTGTCACAAAGCGAAAGTACTGATCGTTACCCTGACTCAACACCGTCATCTGTTTGACGAGATGGCGATCAATATCATTCCCTTCTGATATTTTTGATAAAGCATGAAGACTGAATAAACCCACGCCCGACCAGAGCAGGCAAAAAAGTCCAAGTATTGCCAGCATGACAATACGAATAGTGAAGTTTTTCAGCAAATACATAATAATTTCCTTGCCATTGATGAGGAATTCGCCATCAGGCGATACTTTCCCTTGTTATCGGCAGGCAATGGAGAAGATATAATACGTTCTTTATTTTTTTACTTTTTTAAGTCTATCTATTATCCCTGCGGGTCATATCAATATGAATGTTAATGAAATTAGGTAGCATTATTATTCAGATAATTAACCTAAAGCTGTAAATAATGCGTTGTTTTTCATAACAAATATTTATCAAACCAGGCAAGAGTGCGTTCCCAGGCTAAATCAGCAGCTGCTTTATCATAACGGGGTGTCGAATCGTTATGAAAACCATGATTAACACCAGGATAGATATATGCTTGATAGATTTTCTTATTCGCTTTGAGTGCAGCGTCATAAGCGGGCCAGCCGTCATTAATTCGTGTGTCTAGCTCTGCATAGTGTAATAATAAAGACGCATTAATTTTAGGGACATCGGAGGCAGGAACCTGACGCCCATAAAAGGGCACCGCACATGCCAGTTCAGGGAAAGCAACAGCCGCTGCATTCGCCACACCACCACCGTAGCAAAATCCAGTGATCCCCACCTTTCCCGTCGTCATCGAATAATGCTGCATAAATTCAATAGCAGCAAAAAAATCATTCATCAGCTTAACAGGATCAACCTGCTGCTGTAATTCCCGGCCTTTATCATCATTGCCGGGATAACCTCCCAGTGAACTTAATCCATCGGGGGCCAGCGCTATATAACCCGCCTTCGCCACCCGCCGTGCTACATCCTCAATATACGGATTCAAACCGCGATTCTCATGTACCACAACCACTGCCGGAACCTTCCCCGTCACCTTCGCAGGTTTCACCAGATAACCTCGCACATCACCATGCCCATCTGGCGATGGATAGGTAATGTATTCTGCCAGAATATCGGGGTCGGTAAATTCTACCTGCGTTGCCAGGGCATAATTCGGTTTCAGCAAATTGAATAGCGCCAGTGCCGTCATGCCACCTACCGCATATTTCGCCGCCAGATTCAGAAACGCTCGTTTAGATATTTTGCCATGGGCGTAATAGTCATAGTAATCGAGTAACTCCTGCGGAAAGTCTTTAGCAGTCAAACGCGGCATGGTTGCACTCCTGAGTGATGTTTTTTTAAGCAAAGCACAGTGGTCTGTTTTTGCCCAGTTTTTCATCCCAATGTGACCTGGGGAACGGGATATTCACCACGAACCCGCTAGAATAGAAACGTTGTTTTGAAATTCACCTGCACTAAGGAGATCTCATGGCCTGGTTTGCCAATCCTGAACGTTATGAGCAAATGCTCTATCGCTACTGTGGTCGCAGCGGTTTGCGCTTGCCCGCGCTGTCGCTGGGTTTATGGCACAGTTTTGGACACGTTCACGCTCTGGATTCACAACGAGCACTGCTGCGAAAAGCATTTGATTTAGGGATCACACATTTTGATTTAGCCAACAACTACGGGCCGCCTCCGGGCAGTGCTGAAGAAAATTTTGGTCGGTTATTGCGTGAGGATTTTGCACACTATCGTGATGAATTGATTATCTCGACCAAAGCGGGTTACGACATGTGGCCGGGGCCGTACGGTTCTGGCGGCTCACGCAAGTATCTGCTGGCCAGCCTCGACCAGAGCCTCAAGCGTATGGGTCTCGACTACGTCGATATCTTCTATTCGCACCGCGTTGATGAAAACACACCAATGGAAGAGACAGCTTCCGCGCTGGCCCAGGCCGTGCAAAGTGGCAAAGCGCTGTATGTCGGCATCTCATCTTATTCGCCAGAGCGCACGCAGAAGATGGCCGAACTGCTGCGGGAATGGAAAATTCCTCTGCTTATCCACCAGCCATCCTACAACCTGCTTAACCGCTGGGTAGACAGCAGCGGCTTGCTGGATACGCTGGAATCCAACGGGATGGGATGTATAGCCTTCACCCCGTTGGCGCAGGGGTTGCTGACAGGGAAATACCTCAACGGTATTCCTGATGGTTCCCGCATGCAGCGTGAAGGGAAAAAAGTCCGCGGACTGACGGAAAATATGCTGACGGAAGCAAACCTCAGCAGTCTGCGTTTGCTCAATGAGATGGCACAACAGCGTGGGCAGTCGATGGCGCAAATGGCGTTAAGCTGGCTGCTAAAAGATAACCGGGTCACATCGGTATTAATTGGCGCCAGCCGACCTGAGCAGTTAGAAGAGAACGTTCAGGCACTGGCAAACCTGACATTCAGTGCCGAAGAACTGGCACAGATCGATAAACATGTCGCTGACGGCAAGCTCAATCTGTGGCAAGCCTCATCAGACAAGTAACGATCTGACCATGACGCCGGGTGTAGTCCTACCCGGCGTCATGGTCTGCTGATGAGGGTGGGCAAGACAATCTCGCCTCACATCACACCTCGTCCTCTTTGATCAATGGACGCTGATATTCCGGCCACACCAGCGCGACAAGTGCAGGATAGGCTTCCAGGCTGAACTCCCTGAAGCACTGTCGCAAGTTAAGCACATCCAGATCGGCGTGCGGGACTTTCTCCCCGCTGAGGCAGCGCTTTTTAATATTGTCGTAATACTTATAAACCGCAGAGTTAAGATCGCTACAGCGCCGCTGTGCGTCAAAGAGCCCGGGCGTTTCATTCAGCTCCACCATCGTCATCCGCTTGACTGTGGAGTGGATAAAATCGATATATTCGTGATTGACTCGCCAATACCATACCGGAGTAATCGAATTCATCAGGGCAGAAAAATGATCTTCTCCCTCTTCTTTACTTAGCATTTCCGGCTGGTGCTGAGCGTTAACATCTTCTGCATAACGGTTTCTATTTGCACTACGCATTAGCAAAAGTACCCCGCAGGTAAGCAATAGCAGGGTAATAACAGAATAAAATATACTGTTCATAGCAGGCTCCATTTTTTTTGATTTTAAAATTACCCCATGCTATTGTCAACGCGGCCTACCTTATTAAAAACATCATATTATTGGCAGCAAAGGATATTTCAACATGCTTCCCGAGCATCTTGTTCCCTCTCGTTTTCATTTATCCGCAACCCCGAACCATACAAATACCACAGAAAATAGTGAAAATTTGACTCAGGGAAAGATAACGCTAAGTGATTACGAATCAGAAATTTTGATTAGTTCCACAACTACCGGCCAGTCCCGGAATATGTTATTTGAAGAGTGCGATCGTCATTTAAAAGAGCGTCTTTTCCGCGCCGCAAAAATAGAGTCATTTACTCGCCTGCTCAATTCATTACAGGCGGAAGGCGACATTAACGCCCAGGAATTAAGTAAAATTCTGTCCAAAAATACAGCCATGATAAATGAACAAGGCAACAAAATTTGGCTTAATTTAATTACTCGCGAAACCAACGATCCTATTTTTTATTCTCTGGAAGAGAAATAAAATGAAAGATGTTGAAGATAATAATGTTTATTTGGCTTTAGATAACCACAAAAGTGATGAATTTGTCTTAAAACAAAATCTGTCTGTGTTGACAGCCAATAAAAACGCGACGCTGGAAAACCTTGCTCAAGAGATGGTTTCTATACCCGCCGCGCTGGTGCGGATGAAATGGCAAAATCGTCATGAAATCTACGCACTGCAAGCCAAAGAAGAGATTTACGGTGCCACTATCGAGGCCATCATCGCTCAGCAGCCAGAATTGCGGGACAAAATCATGGCCCGTCTGGAAAGCACATACCAGCATCTGCTTGCACGTGAAACAGCCACACTGCGCCTGACCCGTAAGCTATCCGAAGGGAACTACGAGCCCACAAAAATCACTACGGTTGCGTTGGACGAGAACAGATAAGGCAAAAGACTTGCAGGGGAATGATATCAGGAGAAGCTTGCCGGGTAAGGTCAAACCTGTACCCGGCCACAAGGGTTATTTGGCTTTCACGGTCTCTTCACCGACCAAACCAATCTTCAGGTAGCCCGCCTGATGCAACGTATCCATAACCTTCATCATGGTTTCGTAGTCAACGGTTTTATCTGCCCGGAAGAAGATAGTGGTGTCTTTCTTGCCTTCAGTTAGCGCATTTAGCTCGTTAATCATTGTCTCATCGGTTACCTGATCGTTACCAATAAACATGGTGTTATCGGCTTTTACTGACAGGTAAACCGGTTTTTCCGGACGCGGTTGCGGCGTACTGGTGGATGCAGGGAGATTCACCTTCACATCTACGGTTGCCAGTGGCGCTGCCACCATAAAGATGATCAACAATACCAACATGACGTCGATAAACGGCGTCACGTTGATGTCATGCATTTCACCGTTATCGTCCAGGTTTTCATTAAAGCTCATTGCCATGGAACATTACCCTACACGTAATTTCTGCGCAGCACGTACCGGGTGTGCAGACGCGCTTGCACTCAGATCCAGGTCACGGCTTTGCAGCAACAGCACCTGCGCCGCGACATCGCCCAGCATCGCTTTATAGCTGCCAATCTGACGAGCAAAAATGTTGTAGATAACAACAGCAGGGATTGCCGCGACCAGACCGATCGCGGTCGCTAACAGTGCTTCTGCAATACCTGGAGCAACAACAGCCAGGTTGGTGGTTTGGGTTTGTGCGATACCGATGAAGCTATTCATGATACCCCATACTGTACCGAACAACCCGACAAATGGAGAGATAGCCCCGATGGTTGCCAGGTATCCATTACCCCGCCCCATCTGACGGCCAACTGCGGCAACGCGACGTTCCAGACGGAAACCGGTACGCTCTTTGATCCCTTCGTTGTCATCACTGCCTTCTGACAGTTCAAGTTCATTCTGCGCTTCATTAATCAGCAGAGAACCCAGGCTTTTGGCATCGAATCCAGCGGCAATCTCACTTGCCATTTCTAAAGAGCGGGCATCTGCCAGCATTTGCTGTTCACGCTTAAGACGGCGCTTCTGCGTAAAGAACTCAAGGCTCTTACTAAAGAAGATAGCCCAGGTGACCACTGACGCCAAAATCAGCCCAATCATCACGCACTTAACCACGATATCGGCGTGCTGATACATACCCCAGACGGAAAGGTCCGTCTGCATCAAATTATTACCCACTCTGTATCTCCAGGACGCAAATCACAAAATCTGAGCGTAATCATATCAAAACGACGTCGAATTGATAGTCGTTCTCATTACTATTTACATAGTGCCGCACCTTTGGTTTCTTTTCCTTGCGCTCACGCAGTAAAAAAGTCACCAGAAATCGATTTGAGAATATTTTGTACTTTATGACTATTCTGCAGGACGCGGCAGATGAGATTCATGCTAGTTTAGACATCCAGACGTATAAAAACAGGTAATACAACATGGCAGATAAGCAGCTTGAGACCAAACTCGTTCACGCCGGGCGTAGTAAAAAATACACGCTGGGTTCGGTAAATAGCGTGATCCAGCGCGCGTCTTCACTGGTATTCGACACCGTTGAGGCGAAAAAACAGGCGACGCATAACCGCGCAAACGGTGCCCTTTTCTATGGACGTCGCGGCACGCTGACGCATTTCTCGCTGCAGGAAGCGATGTGTGAACTGGAAGGCGGCGCGGGCTGCGCCCTGTTCCCTTGCGGTGCAGCAGCCGTTGCCAACACCATCCTTGCCTTTGTTGAACAAGGCGATCATGTGCTGATGACAAACACCGCCTATGAACCCAGCCAGGATTTCTGCACTAAGGTACTGGGCAAGCTTGGCGTGACAACCGGCTGGTTCGATCCGCTGGTTGGTGCGGATATTGTGAAGCATATACAGCCGAACACTAAAGTCGTTTTTCTTGAGTCTCCAGGTTCTGTCACCATGGAAGTTCATGATGTTCCAGCCATTGTTGCCGCAGTCAGAAGCGTAGTGCCTGACGCGATCATCATGATTGATAACACCTGGGCTGCGGGCGTGTTGTTCAACGCGCTGGATTTCGGTATCGATATCTCAATTCAGGCAGGGACGAAATATCTGATTGGTCATTCTGACGGCATGGTTGGGACAGCGGTATCTAATGCCCGTTGCTGGGATCAACTGCGTGAAAACGCCTATCTGATGGGACAAATGCTGGATGCCGATACTGCCTATATGACCAGTCGCGGATTGCGGACGTTAAGCGTTCGCCTGCGCCAACACCATGAAAGCAGTTTGAAAGTTGCTGAGTGGCTGGCTGACCATCCGCAGGTTGCCCGTGTGAATCACCCGGCACTTCCCGGCAGCAAGGGACACGAGTTCTGGAAACGCGACTTTACCGGTAGCAGCGGCCTGTTCTCATTTGTTCTGAATAAGAAGCTAAATAATGAAGAGCTGTCTGCGTATCTGGATCACTTCAGCCTGTTCAGCATGGCCTATTCCTGGGGCGGTTTTGAATCACTGATTCTGGCTAACCAACCGGAACATATCGCGGCAATCCGTCCGGAAGGCAAAGTGGATTTCAGCGGAACGCTCATCCGTTTACACATCGGTTTAGAAAATGTTGACGATCTGATTGCCGATTTAGCCGCAGGATTTACCCGAATCGAGTAACATTGCCGCAGATGGACATATATGCAGACACTTCTGGTGGAAAAGTCTGCAATTGTTGCGTCCGGGATCAAGGCATCCCGGACAATTCAGGAGTACAATCCACTTATAAACGCTGTTCCACAGGAAAGTCCATGGTAGTCATTCAAGATATTATCTCCGCGCTCTGGCAACACGATTTTGCCGCGCTGGCGGATCCACACGTCGTGAGCGTGGTGTACTTTGTGATGTTCGCCACGTTGTTTTTAGAAAATGGCCTACTGCCCGCTTCCTTTTTGCCCGGTGACAGCCTGCTATTACTGGCAGGAGCGCTGATCGCTCAGGACGTGATGAGTTTTTTACCTACCATAGCGATTCTGACTGCCGCTGCCAGCCTCGGTTGCTGGCTGAGCTACATTCAGGGGCGCTGGCTGGGCAATACACGAACAGTGAAAGGCTGGCTGGCACAATTACCTGAAAAATATCATCAGCGTGCTACCTGTATGTTTGACCAGCACGGGTTGATGGCTCTACTCGCCGGACGTTTCCTGGCGTTTGTACGCACCTTGCTGCCGACCATGGCGGGGATTTCAGGGCTGCCTAACCGTCGCTTCCAGTTTTTTAATTGGCTGAGCGGCCTGCTGTGGGTCACTGTGGTCACCAGTTTCGGCTATGCGCTCAGCATGATCCCGTTTGTTAAACGCCACGAAGATCAGGTAATGACATTTTTAATGATCCTGCCAATCGCCCTGCTAACCGCAGGTCTGCTGGGAACGCTGTTTGTGGTGATTAAAAAAAAATACTGTAGCGCCTGAGCTGCGTCCGTAGGCCGGGTAAACCCCGGCATTTCGCTTTATAGCGCACAGCGTTAAGGCCTACGGAGAATCAGTCTGTTCGACAAGAGATCAACTCCCCTGCATCATCCTAATTCTGGCTGCATCTTCCCCTGGCGTGACGCCAAAGTAACGTTTGAACTCCCGACTAAACTGCGATGCACTCTCATAACCCACGCGCATTGCCGCCGCACTGGCTTTCATCCCATCATGAATCATCATCATCCGCGCTTTATGCAATCGATAGCTCTTCAGATACTGCAACGGTGAAGTACTGGTCACCGATTTAAAATTATGATGGAACGCCGACACGCTCATATTGGCCTCTGCCGCCAATTGCTCAACATTGAGATTTTCGGTGTACTTGGTTTCAATTCGCTTCAGCACACGGCTTATCAAACTGAAATGTGTCTGGCGACTGACCAGCGCCAGTAAGGCTCCTCCGCGTGGCCCGGTCAGCACATGGTAGAGGATCTCACGAATAATCTGTTTTCCCAGAATACGTGCATCCAGTGGCCGCTCCATCACATCCAGCAGGCGTTCCGCTGCACAGAGAATTTCATCGGATAGTGTCGCCGAATTGATCCCGCTTGCCGCCATTGCGGGCTGGAACAGCTCATCCTCCCCAATATCCATCAGCAATTCCTGCAATTGCAGGATATCGACGTTCAGGCGGATACCAGCCAACGGAACGTCCGGTGTCGCATAAGTTTCACATTCAAAGGGTAAAGGTACTGTTAGCAGTAAATATTCGTTGGCGTCATAGCGAAAGACACGCTCGTTGATATAACCAATTTTATGTCCTGAAAAGAGAAATATGATGCCAGGCTGATACATCACTGGTGTGCGCATCCCTGGTTCAGAACCATACAGTAAGCGAATATCAGGCAGCAGATCATTCAATTTATTTTCATTGTTTTTCAGCTGCTTAATTTTATCTGTCAGCAGGAGACAGATCTCATCACGGTTCATAGGGCACCATTTCATCATTGATTTGCAACCTTGATATAGTGCGCACTTTTATCTCTTTTCTCCAGTAGTCTGTAGAAATGGGCAAGACATCGGCAGAAATGAGCATTGAGAGGAACGCGTCTGGCGACCACAATGTTCACCATCAGGCAGACACTCGCCTACCCTCTTTTTTACCCACACAAGGTAACGAGCAATGAACAACTTTAATCTCCATACCCCAACCCGCATTCTGTTTGGTAAAGGCGCGATTGCAGAACTGCGCGACCAAATCCCACAGGATGCTCGCGTACTGATTACCTACGGCGGTGGTAGCGTGAAAAAAACAGGCGTTCTGGCACAAGTTCAGGACGCATTGAAAGGTCTGGATGTGCTCGAGTTTGGCGGTATTGAGCCGAACCCATCCTATGAAACGCTGATGAACGCGGTAAAAATTGTCCGTGATGAGAAGGTGACATTCCTGCTGGCGGTAGGCGGCGGTTCTGTGCTGGATGGCACAAAATTCATCGCCGCAGCGGCACATTATGCAGACGGTGTTGACCCGTGGCGCATTCTGGAAACACGCGGTAACGACGTACAAAGCGCCGTCCCGATGGGGTCGGTACTGACCCTACCAGCAACCGGCTCAGAATCTAACTCTGGTGCGGTAATTTCGCGCAAAACAACTGGCGACAAACTGGCCTTCATGACCCCGTTTGTCCAGCCCGTATTTGCTGTGCTTGATCCAGTGTACACCTACACCCTGCCGCCGCGTCAGGTTGCCAACGGCGTGGTAGATGCTTTTGTTCATACTGTAGAACAATATGTGACTTATCCGGTAGACGGGAAAATTCAGGATCGCTTTGCCGAAGGCATTCTGCTGACGCTGATAGAAGACGGTCCGAAAGCGTTGCAGGAGCCGGAAAACTACAATGTGCGTGCTAACGTCATGTGGGCAGCCACTCAGGCACTGAACGGACTGATCGGCGCAGGCGTACCGCAGGACTGGGCAACCCATATGCTGGGTCACGAACTGACGGCGATGCACGGACTTGACCACGCTCAGACGCTGGCAATCGTCCTGCCTGCATTGTGGAATGAAAAACGTGATACCAAGCGTGCCAAACTGCTGCAATACGCAGAACGCATCTGGAATATCACTGAAGGCTCCGAAGACCAACGCATTGATGCTGCGATTGCCGCCACCCGTCAGTTCTTCGAACAAATGGGTGTACCGACTCGCCTGTCTGACTACGGTCTGGATGGCAGCTCCATCCCGGCACTGCTGGAAAAACTGGAAGCGCATGGCGGCACGAAACTGGGTGAACATCAGGACATTACGCTGGACGTCAGCCGCCGGATTTACGAAGCTGCCCGCTAAGGTTTTTTTAACCTCCGGCTTTCGTTTTTGGCTATTTATACCAGGCTTAAGTCACATAAACCTCACCGGGGCTTGCTCCGGTGTACTCAATTTACACCCAATCATTCATGATGCTTCGAGGCGGCAATTGAGTGAATCCCCAGGAGCGCACATAAGTACGTGACCGGGGTAAACGCAAGCAGCCAACAAAGAGGCAGCCTGAAGGATTAAGTGTGGGGGGAATTATGACCGGTCCAACCATTATCAAGCTACAGGATGGTAACGTCATGCCGCAACTGGGCCTGGGGGTCTGGAAGGCAAGCAACGAAGAAGTCATCACCGCCATTCATAAAGCGCTGGAAGTGGGGTATCGCTCAATTGATACCGCTGCGGCGTACAAAAACGAAGAAGGTGTCGGCAAAGCATTACGCAATGCGGGCGTGCCACGCGAAGAGTTATTCATTACCACCAAGTTGTGGAATGATGACCAGAAGCGCCCACGGGAAGCATTGCTCGAAAGCATGGAGAAACTCCAGCTCGATTACCTCGATCTCTACCTGATGCACTGGCCTGTCCCGGCGATCGATCACTACGTTGAAGCGTGGGAAAACATGATCGACCTGCAAAAAGAGGGGCTGATCAAGAGCATCGGTGTGTGCAACTTTCAGATCAATCATCTCCAGCGCCTGATGGATGAAACCGGCGTACCTCCAGTGATTAACCAGATCGAACTTCATCCGCTTATGCAGCAACGCCAGCTTCACGCCTGGAACGCAACGCATAAAATCCAGACCGAATCCTGGAGCCCGCTGGCGCAAGGCGGTAAAGATGTATTTGATCAAAAGATCATCCGTGACCTCGCTGAAAAATATGGCAAATCACCGGCGCAGGTCGTCATTCGCTGGCATCTGGATAGCGGTCTGGTTGTCATCCCGAAATCCGTCACCCCTGCCCGCATTGCCGAGAACTTCAACGTCTGGGACTTCCGCCTGGATAAAGATGAACTCGGTGAAATTGCAAAACTCGATCAGGGTAAACGCCTGGGTCCTGACCCGGATCAGTTCGGCGGTTAATCTCTCCTTTCCAGCCCGGCATTCCCGTCGGGCTTTTCTCCTGTCGAAATATTAAGAAACAATAAACGCGCAACTATAGATGTATTTATGGCACATCCACGCGCAGCATTACGCAATATAACTTACTAATTATTCAGTAATAATATTGATCTCATGAATACATCACAAATATCTATAGGTGCGTGACCATGGCGGGAAAAACACAGCAAGGCGTCAAATGGTTCCCATTGATTCTTATACTACTTATTTCTGCCGGACTCTGGCAGCTTACCCCACCCAGTGGGTTAAGTGCGCCAGCCTGGCATTCAGCCATTATCTTCGTTGCTACCATTGCTTCTATCGTGGCGAAAGTTCTGCCTATTGGCGCAGTCGGCATTATCGGTATTACCGTTTTTGCCCTCGCTTATGCTGCCGGGGATAAAACCGCCAGCGGCGCAATTACCACCGCACTGAGCGAACTGAACAGTTCGCTAATCTGGCTGATTGTCGTCGCCTTTATGATTGCCCGCGGATTTATCAAAACCGGCCTCGGTCGACGTATTGCACTGCAGATGATCCGCCTGCTCGGCAAGCGCACGCTGGGACTCGCCTACGGACTGGCGTTTGCGGACCTGATACTTTCCCCCGCAATGCCAAGCAATACGGCACGCTGCGGGGGCGTCATCTATCCGATTGCCGACTCTCTGGCGCGCAGTTTCCATTCGAACCCGGAAGATGAATCCCGCAGTAAAATCGGCACCTTTCTCATCACCTGTATTGGCAATGTAAACGACGTCACCGCCGCGCTGTTTATGACCGGCTATACCGGCAACCTGTTGGCTGTGAAACTGGCAGCCAACGCGGGGGTCACGCTCACCTGGGGCAGTTGGTTTATGGCGGCGCTGCTGCCTTGCCTGGTTTCCTTACTGCTGGTTCCATTACTGGTCTACTGGATTGTGCGTCCGGAAATTAAACACACGCCGGACGCCCCTAATCTGGCGCGTAAAGAGCTGGCGGAAATGGGCCGTATGTCACGCGGTGAATGGCTGATGCTGGCTACTGTCGGCGTCCTGCTGGTGCTGTGGATTTTTGGTGATACGCTGGGCGTCGACGCCACCACCGCCTCATTTGTTGGCTTATCCATCTTGCTGCTCAGCGGCGTTCTAAGCTGGGAAGATGTCAAAAGCGAGAAAGGTGCGTGGGATACGTTGATCTGGTTTGCCGCACTATTGATGATGGCGAACCAGTTGAAAAAACTAGGCTTTACCACCTGGTTTGGCAACCTGATTGGCGATAGCCTGAGCAGTACCATGCATGGGACCAGTTGGGTGGTTGTCCTGCTGCTGCTCAACGCCGCGTACTTTTATACTCACTACTTTTTTGCCAGCGGTAATGCGCAGATTGCGGCGCTGTACGCCGTTTTCCTTGGCGTCGGCCTGCATTTGAATATTCCAGCAGCGCCTACGGCGTTGATGTTGGCTTTCACCAGCAGCCTGTACTGTTCCCTCACTCAATACACTCACGCCCGCGGCCCGATTCTGTTTGGTGCCGGGTACGTCCCGACAGGGGTCTGGTGGCGAACAGGATTCATCATCAGCCTGTTTAATCAAGCCGTCTTTATCACCGTAGGGCTGATGTGGTGGAAGATGCTGGGTCTGTACTAAACTCACTGCGTCCTGACGAAACGTCTTATCTACGGAGAAAAGGAATGGCCTGTATTTTCTGTCAAATTGTTGAAGGTAAAGCGCCCTGCCATAAAGTCTGGGAAGACGAGCATCACCTGGCCTTTCTGTCGATTTTCCCTAACACCGAGGGGTTTACCGTGGTGATCCCGAAAAAGCACTACCCCAGCTATGCATTTGATATGCCGCCGCAGGCGCTGGCAGACCTGATGCTGGCGACCCAAAAGGTGGCGAAAAAACTGGATAACGCTTTCCCGGACGTCAGCCGTACAGGGATGTTTTTCGAAGGGTTTGGCGTGGATCATGTGCACAGTAAGCTCAGTCCTATGCATGGCACAGGTGATTTGACGCACTGGAAACCGATTGAGTCCCGGCAGACTAAATTTTTCGAGCGATATGAAGGGTATCTGTCGTCACATGACCACGAACGGGCTGACGATGAAAAACTGGCCGCATTAGCGGCCAGAATTCGCGAAGCATAAATACTGAGTACGCCTGCCGGATGGCGGTGCAGGGACCTTATCCGGCCTACAAATCACCCGCCTACAACACTGTGCAATTCGTAGGCCTGATAAGCTGTGCGCCATCAGGCATTTCTTCACCACCAGTTAAGACCGTTTAACGTCCTGCAACTTTACCGCGTTTTTTATTCGCCGCAGGTGTCTGACGCTGGTGCGCGACTGGCGTATGCTTGGTCAGAGCCGGGCGGGTGTGGCGGTTCTGACGACGTGCTTCACGCATCTCTTCCAGCGTCGGGGCCGGAACCAGACATTCGCGACGACCGCCAATCAGATGCTTTTTCCCCATATCTTCCAGCGCCTGACGGATTAACGGCCAGTTAGCAGGATCATGGTAACGCAGCAGCGCTTTATGCAGACGGCGCTGTTTATCGCCTCTTGGCACCACCACATCTTCACTCTTATAACCAATTTTGCCCAACGGGTTTTTCCCGGTGTAATACATGGTTGTAGAGTTTGCCAGCGGTGATGGGTAGAAGTTCTGCACTTGATCCAAACGGAAACGACGCTGTTTCAGCCACAGAGCCAGATTCACCATATCCTCATCACGCGTACCCGGGTGCGCAGAGATAAAATAGGGGATCAGGTACTGTTCTTTACCGGCCTGTTTAGAATAGGTATCGAACAACTCTTTAAAGCGGTCGTAGCTGCCCATCCCCGGCTTCATCATCTTCGACAATGGGCCTTCTTCGGTATGCTCCGGCGCAATCTTCAGGTAGCCACCCACATGGTGAGTTGCCAGCTCTTTAATATAGCGCGGGTCCTCAACGGCGATGTCATAACGCACCCCGGATGCGATAAGGATCTTTTTAATACCTTTCAGATCACGTGCGCGGCGGTAAAGATTAATCGTCGGTTCGTGGTTAGTATCCATATGCGGGCAGATATCCGGATAAACACAGGACAGACGACGACAGGTCTGTTCTGCACGCGGAGACTTACAGCGCAGCATATACATGTTTGCCGTTGGGCCGCCGAGATCGGAAATCACGCCGGTAAAGCCCGGAACGGTATCGCGAATGGCTTCGATCTCATTGATGATCGAATCTTCAGAACGGCTCTGGATAATGCGCCCTTCGTGCTCGGTGATCGAACAGAACGAGCAACCACCAAAACAGCCACGCATGATATTGATCGAGAAACGGATCATCTCATAGGCGGGAATACGGCTGCTACCGTATGCCGGATGCGGTACACGCTTGTACGGCAGTGCAAAGACGCTGTCCATTTCTTCGGTCGACAACGGGATCGCTGGCGGGTTAACCCAAATATAGCGATCGCCATGCTTTTGCATCAGTGCACGCGCGCATCCTGGGTTCGTTTCGTGGTGCAGAATGCGCGACGCATGGGCGTACAGTACTTTGTCGCTTTTCACTTTCTCGAAAGACGGCAACAGTACATAGGTTTTTTCCCACGGCTTCGGACGCGGCGGCTGTACGGTTACCGCTTTCGCTTCTTGTTTTTTCGGTGCCACCGGTTTGTTGTCAGCACACGGCAAGTCTTCGCCATACGGATGGGGGATGGGGTCAATTTTTCCTGGCATATCCAGGCGTGTGGAATCCACCCCGCTCCAGCCCGGCAGCGCTTCTTTAACCATAATCGCGGTATTACGCACGTCGCGGATCTGATCAATGGTTTCGCCCATCGCCAGACGGTGTGCGACTTCCACCAATGGGCGTTCGCCGTTGCCAAACATCAGCATGTCAGCTTTTGAATCCACCAGCACGGAACGACGCACGGTATCTGACCAGTAATCGTAATGTGCAGTACGGCGCAGGCTGGCTTCAATACCGCCGAGAATAACCGGCACATCTTTCCAGGCTTCTTTACAGCGCTGGGTATAAACCAGCGTCGCGCGGTCCGGGCGTTTACCCGCTACGTTGTCCGGCGTATAGGCATCGTCATGGCGCAGTCGGCGATCGGCGGTATAACGGTTGATCATAGAGTCCATGTTGCCGGCAGTTACGCCGAAGAACAGGTTCGGTTTGCCCAGACGCATAAAGTCATCTTTGCTGTTCCATTCCGGTTGGGCGATGATCCCCACGCGAAAGCCCTGTGCTTCCAGCATACGGCCGCAAATAGCCATGCCGAAGCTCGGGTGATCGACGTATGCATCGCCGGTAACCAGAATGATGTCGCAGCTATCCCAGCCAAGTTGATCCATTTCGTCGCGTGACATCGGCAAAAATGGTGCCGGCCCAAAGCAGGCGGCCCAGTACTGCGGCCAGGAGAAAAGGTCTCTGTCCGGTTGGATCAGGGATATTGCGCTCATAATGCTTCCAAAAAAATGGTAAAAAAATAATCAAAGGCCGGGGATTATACGCTGGATCAACAGGGGAAATGAAGGAGTATTGTAAGGATGTTAAATTTCATCTCTGCTGGTGCTACGCTGACCGTGCCTGTGCTTTCGCACGGCCCAGGCCGGGTTAGGCGAAACCGCCACCCGGCACAGGAATATCCGTTACGGAGCCGGATTCACCAGCATCTGTCCAATAGAACCACGGTCTGCCATTTCCAGCGTCTGGCTGTTGAAGTAGAACGGGAAATGCGCCCAGGAAGGCTGTCCATAATAGACCAGCAACTCCACTTGTCCATCAACCCAGACGGTATCTTTCCAGCCACGGTCTTCCGGGAACGGCATCGCACCATTCACATTACGGATCAAGAAAGAAACGCCTTCAATATGGAACGACTGCGGCATATCTGCGCGCACCGTCCAGCGCTCCCAGGAGCCCTGTTGCGCCGTGATATCCATGCGATTGACATCCCATAGTTGGCCATTGATTCCGGGATCGTCATCAAGGCTAATATCACGGCTGCGAATCGGCGAGCCGCTTAAAATTTCGGTGGGTAACAGACGCATTGGCAGGCTATCCGTTACCAGCGGCAGAAGGCCGGTTGGTCGCAGAGTCAGTACCAGCGTGGAGATCAGGATACTGGAAGGTTCAAAGAAACCACGGATCCTGTCAACAATACTGGCCGCCTCGCCGCAGGTAATCGAAACTTCATCACCGTTGGTCATATCGACCAGAATCTCACGACGCTCACCCGGCGCCAGCGATAGCTGCTTCACCGAAACCGGCGCGGGTAAAAACCCCTGATCGCCTGAGATAACATGCAGCGCACGACCATCGCTCATTTTCAGCAGATAACGACGCGAGTTTGAGGCATTCAGCAAACGCAAACGCACCCAGCCACGGGACACTTCGACATACGGACTTTGCGCCCCGTTGACCAGAAGAGTATCCCCCACAAAACCACCGCTGCCCGGCTCGCTATATTCTGGCGTACCGAAGTTATCCAGGCGCTTATCCTGAATAATGACTGGAAAATCATCCACGCCATAGTGGTTAGGGATTGGCAGTGATTTACTCACTTCATCTTCAACCAGCCACATCCCGGCAAGGCCGTTATAAACCTGCTGGGCAGTGCGATTTGGCGTATTGGCGTGATACCACAAGGTCGCAGCGCTCTGGCGGATCGGCAGCACGGGTGCCCAGTCCGCATTAGGCGACATCATACGCGCCGGCCCCCCCATAAGAGGACCTGGCACCTGTAATCCGGCAACGGTCATTGAGACATTTTCTGTCAGACGGTTGCTGTAGATAAGCTTGACGTCATCGCCTTTCCAGACGCGGATTGTCGGCCCCAGGTAGCGCCCGTTAACACCCCAGACGGGTGCGCGCGTGCCAGGCGTAAACGACCAGTGCGCACGTTGCAGCGTCATAAATAGCGGCTGTCCCCGACGGGACTCCAGCAGGGGGGGAACAGGTAGCGGTTGTTGCTGACCTGCAGCATTAGCCTTCAGCGGAACAGCACCTGCACACAGTGCGATCCCCGATGCCTGAATGAACTGACGCCGACTGAATGACATATAAGCTCCATGAAAAACTGGCGATTAACACGCAGGAAATCATTTCCTGTAACAAACCCGAAATGAGCGAATTAAACCTTACCGGCAGCTTCCCGCTCAGCAACTTCTTTATCGAGTTCTGCGATTTTTTGTTCCATCAGCGTGCGGCAATGCGCTGCCAGTTCACGAACCTGATCTTTACCAAAATGACTGATATCCACTGGCGGCAGCATCTCTACAATCGCCAGCCCATTATTCAGCCGGTTCAATTTGATCTTATTAGAAGTCGTTGAAACGCAAACAGGGATAACCGGGACACCCGCAGCAATTGCCGCATGGAACGCCCCTGTTTTAAACGGTAACAGACCACGGCCACGGCTACGCGTTCCTTCAGGGAACATCCAGATAGAGATACGACGCTTTTTAAAGTGGTTCACAACCGCCGCAATGGTGCTGTGCGCTTTGGCGCGGTTATTTCTGTCGATCAACAGATTACCGGTGAGCCAGTACAGCTGTCCGAAGAAAGGGATCCACAACAGGCTTTTTTTACCTACTGTGACCGTCGGCGGCTGAACGATATTCGCTGCGGTAACCATGTCATAGTTATTCTGGTGGTTACAAATATAGATAGCATTACCATAGTTCTTCGCGTCAGGCGGCATGCGACACTCGACCTTCAGGCCATACAGGGGAGCCAGGCGACCAAACATATGACCGAACGTCGCAACGTGTTTTGGATTTCTTGGGCTGAACAGACAGTATATGCAACCGAAAATACAGACCAAAATGCAGTAAATAACAGTAATAATTAAACGAAAAATATATAGCATAACAACCTCTAAAGGCCTAAGAGCCTGGCATTCTACGTCACCTGATTCCGAACACTACATCAGGTTAGGGCATTGTTAAGAGCGGCTCTCTGGAAAAGCGTATTGTTAATCGCAACGCACGAATAAACAACGGTTTCACGGGAATTTTTAAAACAAGCTCTCCCTGTGCGAAAACAGGGAGAGCCAGACGCTGGCGTTATTCTTCGCTGTCGCCGTGACTCGCGCGTCGAGGCGAGTCAATCTCAACACGGTCGATGCGTTGCAGACCGCGCATGAGCGTACCGCGACGACCACGCTCGCCGGTTACCTTCTGTAGCTCTTCAGGGCGCAGTTTAATTTTGCGTTTCCCGACGTGGATAGTCAGCGTGCTTTGCGGCGGCAGCACGTAGAGTTGTGCCAGACCATCTTCGCCTTTCGCCGCTTCCGCTGAAGGGATATTGATAATCTTGTTCCCTTTGCCTTTCGACAACTGCGGCAAATCGCTCACCGGGAACATCAACATGCGGCCCGCATGGGTAATAGCCAGCAGCATATCGGTTTCATCTTCAATCACCACCGGCGGCATAACATGCGCGTTTTCAGGCAGCGTAATCAATGCTTTGCCCGCACGGTTACGCGCAACGAGGTCATTGAAGGTGCAGACAAAACCGTAACCGGCATCAGATGCCATAAGCAGTTTCTGATCGTCGCCTTCCATCAGCATATGTTCAACCGTCGCACCCGGTGGTAGCGTGAGCTTACCGGTCAACGGCTCCCCCTGACCCCGTGCCGACGGCAGCGTAATCGGGTCGATAGCATAGCTACGCCCGGTCGAGTCAACGAACACCACTGGCTGATTACTCTTCCCTTTCACCGCCGATTTAAAGCTATCACCCGCTTTATAGCTTAAGCCAGGAGCGTCTATATCGTGGCCTTTCGCACTTCGCACCCAGCCACTCTGAGACAGCACAATGGTCACCGGCTCAGACGGCAACATGTCGTGCTCACTCATCGCCTTCGCTTCTTCGCGCTCCTGCAATGGAGAACGGCGATCGTCACCATAGGCATCCGCATCAGCCTGCAGTTCTTTCTTCAGCAGGTTACTCATTTTGCGTTCAGAGGCCAGAATGCCCTGCAGTTGATCGCGCTCTTTAGCCAGTTCATCCTGCTCACCGCGGATTTTCATCTCTTCCAGTTTGGCAAGGTGACGTAATTTCAGCTCAAGAATGGCTTCCGCCTGAGTTTCTGAAATACCAAACCGTGACATCAGCTCGGGTTTAGGTTCATCTTCATGACGAATAATTTCAATGACTTCGTCAATGTTGAGGAACGCTATCAGTAAACCTTCAAGAATGTGCAGGCGCTTGAGTACTTTCTCCAGGCGATAGTTCAGGCGGCGGCGCACAGTATCGCGACGGAACGCCAGCCACTCGGTGAGGATCTCCAGTAGGTTTTTAACTGCCGGACGACCGTCGAGGCCAATCATGTTCAGGTTAATGCGATAGCTTTTTTCCAGATCGGTAGTGGCAAACAGATGGTTCATCACCTGTTCCATATCCACGCGATTCGACCGCGGGACAATCACCAGACGAGTCGGGTTTTCGTGATCCGATTCATCGCGCAGGTCGTCGACCATTGGCAGCTTTTTATTGCGCATTTGAGCCGCAATCTGCTCCAGCACCTTTGCGCCGGAAACCTGGTGCGGCAGCGCGGAAATCACCACCGCGCCATCTTCTTTCGTCCATACCGCACGCATGCGTACGGAACCGCGTCCGTTTTCGTATATTTTACGAATCTCCGCACGCGAAGTTATGATCTCTGCTTCGGTCGGGTAATCCGGTCCCTGTACGATATCCAGCAGCTGATCCAGCGTCGTTTTCGGCTGTTCAATCAGCGTAATTGCCGCTTTGGCCACTTCACGCAGGTTATGCGGTGGAATATCCGTCGCCATACCCACAGCAATTCCGGTCGTGCCGTTCAGCAGAATATTCGGCAGACGCGCAGGCAGCATTTTCGGCTCCTGCATGGTGCCGTCGAAGTTTGGCACCCAATCCGACGTTCCCTGACCAAGTTCACCCAGCAGGACTTCCGCATATTTCGACAGACGGGATTCCGTGTAACGCATCGCGGCGAAGGATTTCGGATCGTCCGGTGCCCCCCAGTTCCCCTGCCCGTCAACCAGCGGATAACGGTAAGAGAACGGCTGGGCCATCAGCACCATCGCTTCATAGCAGGCGCTGTCGCCGTGTGGATGGTATTTACCCAGCACGTCACCGACAGTACGGGCTGATTTTTTAAACTTGGCGCTGGCGTTCAGCCCCAGTTCGGACATCGCGTAAACGATGCGACGCTGAACAGGTTTCAGACCATCACCAATAAACGGCAACGCCCTGTCCATGATGACGTACATGGAGTAGTTCAGATAGGCGTTTTCCGTGAATTCATGCAGCGCAAGGCGCTCTGCCATATCGCTCATTAATCGTGGTTCCTCAACTTATACCCGTCTATTGAAGGGCAATATTGCCGCAGATACTACCCTATCTGGCGTGTTGAGTCACAAAGTTCAGTGGATTTGGCGACGCAGAAATAACAATGCATCGCCAGGCATTGATGGTGAACAACGCTATACCAACGGCAAATAAATATCCGTGAGTAACTCGTGTTCGGCAACCTCATGCACGAAATTGAGATACTGGAAATAGATCGGGAAATCACGCGGTGTTTCACCGCTACCCGGTAACCATTCCCGGAAAAGAAACCACACGCTGTCAGAAAGCGTGTCCAATGCCCCCTGGTGGCGCACTACTGCACAGCGTCCGGCGGGAATCTCACTGTTCACGACGCCAAACGCATTTTCGGGGACCGCCTGGCTGACGCTCCCGCAAATATCAAAACGAAACTCTGCCGGCGGCGTGCTCCGTGGGTCATGCCAGGCAATTCCAAATGTCTGGCTGCCAACAACCGGTGACAAGCCCGTCGTGCGTCGCCATTCGATAAACTTTGCGGCGCTGGCGTTAACCAAATCCGGATGGCCCCGATGCGTTAACATCGCCACCTGAATACGAGGGACATCGACAATTTTTACGTCCATTACGTGCTGCTCCTGAAATACCTGCTTAGGAATACGCTGGTGCCAGTCCAGCCAGTCCGGGGTTTGCCGGAACTGGCGAGGGCTTTTACCAAACGCAGTTTTGAAAGCACGTGTGAACGACTCCGGATTCTGAAACCCGGCATCCAGCGCAATATCAATGACTTTATCCTGCGGGTTAAACGCCAGCCGCCATGAAGCACGGCGCAGACGAAGCCACTGGATATAGCGATAAAGCGGTTGGCCACTCCAGGCAGTAAACTGCCGGTGAAAATGAAATGGCGAACTGTGCGCCATTCGGCTTAACGCCTCAAGTGTAAGGGGCTCATCCAGATGACGCTCAATGTGTTCACAAACACACCGCAATCGTCTGGCATAAGCCGCGCTGAATCGGTCATTCATCACTGCCTCCTTGTGGCTTATTCTGTCCACCTGGCCGCATTGAATCCTGACCGATCTTGCGCACTCTTCGTAGGATTACGGATTTACTTTGCGGATTTGTTTCACGTCGATTTCAACGGAGTTCCAGTCTTTATCTACTTCACCCTGAATTTCAACCGTATCCTGCGGGCCGACGGTTACGCCGTTCCAGCGTTTATGGTCGATATCCACATTAACCGTGCCAGTGGCATCCTTAAACAGGTACAGATCGTCAGAAATACGTTCAACGATATTCCCGCGCAACGTGACCCATGTGTCATCACGCAGTGACTTTGCACTTTCAACAGTGGTACTGCTGCCGTTCGGGCCAGTAAACCCGCCATTTTGACTTTGCGTCGTCGTCGTAGGTCCAGAGAAACCGCCCTGCTGTGCGGCAAAAACAGGTGCGGAACACAATGCCATCACGGCAACCATTGCAGCTAATTTTTTCATTTTCATGTCTCCCTTTCATGTTGGTTTACGACTATTTAATAAGTTAATCCTTAACAAGTTCTTAAGGCAAAAAAAGATACTTTTTTTGCTGTACAGAGACCGTTGTCACAAGGTTTACTGTCGGCAAAGAGCGTTACCGCAGGGAAGAACATATGCGTATTTTACTGATCGAAGATGACACGTTGATTGGCGATGGCCTTAAAACAGGTCTGAGTAAAATGGGTTTCAGCATTGACTGGTTTACCGAAGGTCGTCAGGGAAAAGAAGCGCTGTACAGCGCCCCTTATGATGCGGTGATCCTTGACCTGACGCTACCAGGCATCGACGGGCGCGATATCCTGCGCGAATGGCGGGCAAAAGGTAAGCAAGAGCCTGTGCTGATTCTGACGGCTCGGGATGCGCTGACAGAACGCGTTGAAGGCCTGCGCCTGGGCGCGGATGACTATCTGTGCAAACCCTTTGCACTCATCGAGGTTGCCGCCAGACTGGAAGCATTGGTACGCCGCGCCAGCGGTCAGGCCAGCAATATTCTGAGCCATGGTCAGGTCTCATTTGATCCCGGCGCGCTGGTCGCGACAGTCGCAGGTGAACCTTTGTCACTCAAACCCAAAGAGTTCGCCCTACTGGAACTACTGATGCGTAATAAAGGCCGCGTGCTGCCCCGCAAACTGATCGAAGAAAAACTGTATAACTGGGATGAAAACGTCTCCAGCAACGCTGTTGAAGTGCACGTCCACCACTTACGCCGTAAGCTCGGCAGCGACTTTATCCGCACTGTACATGGCATTGGCTACACCCTGGGTGACGCATGAAACTCACACAACGCCTCAGCCTGCGCGTCAGGCTAACGCTTATATTCATGATTTTGGTTTTAGTGACCTGGCTGATTTCCAGCTTTGTCGCCTGGAAGCAAACGACCGATAACGTGAATGAGATGTTCGACACGCAACAGATGCTGTTCGCCAAACGCCTTATCACGCTGGATCTCGATGAACTAAAAGCCTCTGAACGCATAGCGCATACCCCGAAAAAATTCAAACATGGTCATATTGACGACGATGTTCTAACCTTTGCGGCCTACACGCCAGAAGGGAAAATGGTTCTTCACGATGGCGACAATGGTCAGTACATTCCCTATAGCTATCGCCGGGAAGGTTTTGACGATGGCTATCTGAATGGCGACAACGATAAATGGCGTTTTGTCTGGCTGACTTCCGCAGATAAAAAGTATCGAATCGTTGTCGGCCAGGAATGGGAATATCGTGAAGATATGGCTTTAGCGATTGTGACAGCACAATTAGTGCCGTGGTTGGTCGCTTTGCCGCTGATGCTGTTAATCCTGATTGTGTTGTTAAGTCTTGAACTTAAACCACTGAAAAAACTGGCGAAGGCGCTACGTTTACGCGACCCGGAATCAGAAGAACCGCTCAGTTTGAAAGGCATTCCTGGCGAGGTCCGCCCGTTGGTTGAATCACTCAATCAACTTTTCACTCGTATTCATACCACCATGGTGCGTGAACGGCGCTTTACTTCAGATGCTGCTCACGAGCTGCGTAGTCCGCTGACGGCGCTGAAAGTGCAAACCGAAGTGGCGCAACTGTCTGACGATGATCCTCAGGCAAGGCAAAAAGCCTTAATGCAGATGCAGGCCGGGATCGATCGCGCTACACGTCTGGTCGATCAGTTACTGACGCTTTCGCGCCTTGACTCCCTCGACAACCTTCAGGATGTAGCGGAAATCTCGCTGGAGGAGTTGCTGCAATCTTCGGTGATGGATATCTACCATTCGGCCCGACAGGCGCATATTGATGTGCGTTTGCAGATTAACGCCCACGATATCAAGCGTATGGGACAACCCTTGTTACTTAGCCTGATGGTGCGGAATCTGCTGGATAATGCGATTCGCTACAGTCCGCAGGGCAGCATTGTGGAAGTGACGCTCAACGCCCGTAATTTTAGCGTCAAAGACAACGGCCCGGGCGTTGCACCGGAAGTCCTGACACACATTGGTGAACGCTTTTATCGTCCACCGGGACAAAGCGTTACCGGCAGTGGTCTGGGCCTGTCGATCGTTCGTCGTATCGCGACCTTACACGGGATGTCTGCCTCCTTTGGTAATGCTCCGGAAGGCGGTTTTGAGGCAAAAATCAGCTGGTAAAGACCTCATTATTGCTAATAATGCAAAAGACTTTGCACATTTTGCTAATTTCACCGCACCGCCCGTGGGGGTAAAATCGTCCTCAAACGTATTTCCTTGAGGACACAAAATGAGCAACATTCTGATTATCAATGGTGCGAAAAAATTCGCTCACTCCAACGGTCAGTTAAACGACACCCTGACCGAGGTCGCGGATGGCCTCCTGCGCGACCTCGGGCATGATGTTAAAATCGTGCGTGCAGATGGCGATTACGACATTAAAACTGAAGTGCAGAACTTCGTCTGGGCTGATGTGGTTATCTGGCAAATGCCGGGCTGGTGGATGGGTGCACCGTGGACGGTGAAAAAATATATCGATGATGTGTTTACCGAAGGTCACGGTACGCTGTATGCCAGCGATGGTCGTACGCGTTCAGATGCCTCTAAAAAATACGGTTCCGGCGGGCTGATTCAGGGCAAAAAATACATGCTGTCCCTGACCTGGAACGCGCCAATGGAAGCCTTCACTGAAAAAGACCAATTCTTCCATGGTGTTGGCGTTGATGGTGTGTATCTGCCGTTCCATAAAGCAAATCAGTTCCTGGGAATGGAAGCACTGCCGACGTTTATCACCAATGACGTGATTAAAATGCCAGATGTTCCGCGTTATATCGCAGAATATCGCAAGCATCTGACCGAGATTTTTGGTTAACTAGGTACCTGGAATTAGAAGGAGTTAATCATGCTTACTGTTATTGCAGAAATCCGTACACGTCCAGGTCAACATCACCGCCAGGCGGTACTGGATCAGTTTGCTAAAATCGTTCCGACCGTACTGAAGGAAGAAGGCTGCCACGGCTATGCGCCGATGGTGGATCATGCTGCGGGTGTGAGTTTTCAGACCACAGCACCAGACTCAATCGTGATGGTTGAACAGTGGGAAAGCATCGCGCATCTTGAAGCGCATTTGCAGACCCCGCATATGAAAGCCTACAGCGAAGCCGTTAAAGGTGACGTGCTGGACATGAATATTCGTATTCTGGAATCGGGCATTTAAGATTGTCGATTTGCCGGGTGACGCTTTGCTATCCGGCATATAATCGCTTCGTCAGATGAGAGCCGGATAAGGCATTTTACGCCCCTTTCCGGCTTTTCTACATGCAATTACCCTTCGAGATCCGCCAGGTCACCTTTCTCCTGCAGCCAGTTGCGACGATCCTCTGAACGTTTCTTGGCCAGCAGCATATCCATCACCGCATTCGTACGCTGATCGTCCTCATCATCAATGATGAGCTGTACCAGACGACGCGTATTAGGGTCCAGCGTCGTTTCACGTAGTTGCATCGGGTTCATTTCACCCAGACCTTTAAAGCGTTGTACGTTCGGTTTCCCTTTCTTGCGCTTTAACTGCTCCAACACGCCCGCTTTTTCTTCTTCTGTCAGTGCGTAATACACCTCTTTACCGAGATCGATACGGTACAACGGAGGCAGCGCCACATAGACGTGACCGTGTTTCACCAGCGTACGGAAGTGTTTCACAAACAGCGCACACAACAGCGTCGCGATGTGCAGACCATCGGAGTCCGCATCCGCCAGAATACAGATCTTGCCATAGCGCAGTTGGCTCAGATCATCGCTGTCTGGATCGATACCGATCGCTACCGAAATATCGTGAACTTCCTGCGAGGCTAACACTTCATCAGAAGAGACTTCCCAGGTATTGAGGATCTTACCTTTCAGCGGCATGATCGCCTGGAATTCACGATCGCGCGCCTGCTTGGCCGACCCGCCCGCCGAGTCACCTTCAACGAGGAACAGTTCGGTGCGGTTGAGATCCTGTGCGGTACAGTCCGCCAGTTTCCCCGGTAGCGCCGGACCGCTGGTCAGCTTTTTGCGTACTACTTTTTTCGCCGCACGCAAACGACGCTGCGCGCTGGAAATCGCCATTTCCGCCAGTTGCTCGGCTGACTGCACGTTCTGGTTCAGCCACAGGCTGAAGGCATCTTTCACTACGCCAGAAACGAATGCCGCACACTGACGTGAAGAAAGACGCTCTTTGGTCTGTCCGGCAAACTGTGGATCCTGCATTTTTACCGACAGCACATAGGCGCAACGATCCCAGATATCTTCTGCTGACAGCTTCACGCCGCGCGGCAGAATATTACGGTACTCGCAGAATTCGCGCATCGCGTCCAGCAGTCCCTGACGCAGGCCGTTAACATGCGTACCGCCCTGCATAGTAGGGATCAGGTTGACATAACTTTCAGTCAGCAACTCACCGCCTTCCGGCAGCCACAGCAATGCCCAGTCTACAGTCTCAGTCTCACCACTGAAGTTACCGATAAACGGTTTTTCCGGCAGCGTTGGCAGGCCGTTGACGGCTTCGCTCAGGTAGTCATTCAGACCGTCCTGATAGCACCAGCGCTGCTCGCTATTGTTAACTTCATCTTTAAAGGTGATTTCGACGCCCGGGCACAGTACCGCTTTCGCTTTCAGTACGTGCGTTAAGCGAGAAACAGAGAAGCGTGGGCTGTCAAAGAAGGTTTCATCCGGCCAAAAGTGCACGCTGGTACCGGTATTTCGTTTACCGCAAGTACCGACCACCTGCAGATCCTGCACTTTGTCACCGTTTTCAAACGCGATGTTGTACACCTGACCATCGCGACGCACGTTCACTTCTACACGTTTTGAAAGCGCGTTGACCACGGAGATACCCACCCCGTGTAAACCGCCTGAAAACTGGTAGTTCTTATTAGAAAACTTACCGCCTGCATGCAGGCGACAGAGGATCAGCTCGACCGCCGGAACGCCTTCTTCTGGGTGAATATCCACCGGCATACCGCGTCCGTCGTCAATGACTTCCAGCGATTGATCGGCATGTAAGATCACATCCACGCGTTTCGCGTGGCCAGCCAGTGCTTCATCCACACTGTTATCAATCACTTCCTGTCCAAGGTGATTAGGACGGGTCGTGTCAGTGTACATCCCAGGGCGACGGCGTACCGGCTCAAGCCCAGTGAGTACCTCAATGGCATCAGCGTTATAAGTTTGCGTCATGGTTTAAATTAGCAATTCGAATTGATCGTCAGAAACTGTGCAGTCCAAGGAAATCGACAATCGGGTTGAAATAATCTTCGAAGCCCGTGAATGCGTGGTTTCCGCCCTCAATAACTGTCTGACGGCAGGAGGCGTAATACGCCACCGCCTGGCGGTAGTCCAACACTTCATCGCCCGTTTGTTGAAGCAGCCAAATCAAATCCGGCGCTTCCAGCGGGTCAATCTGCATGACTTTAAGATCGTAAATATGGCGTGACTCTAGCACATATTGCTGCCCCGTGTAGGGGTTCTCGTTTTGACCGAGATAGTCGACCAGCAGTTCGTAAGGCCGCACGGCAGGGTTCACGACCACCGCTGGCAGCATAAAACATTGCGACAGCCAGGTGGCGTAGTAGCCTCCTAATGAGGAGCCGACAATCCCCAGCGACTCGCCGCCATGCTCAAGGATAATTGACTCCAGCATCTCTGCCGCCTGGGCTGGATACGGAGGTAGCTGCGGTACAATCATCTCAACGTGCGGATGGTGCTCCGCCAGCCAGTTTTTTAGCAGACATGCCTTCGCCGAACGAGGAGAACTATTGAATCCATGAAGATAGAGAAGCGTAGACATCAGTAGCCTTCTGAAGCGGTATCAGGGTGAAACCGATTTCCCTGTAGACGACACACCTGGGTCTGTAACGTACCGTCTGCAAAGAGTTCCAGCGTACGCCAGCCGGGGCTTATCGTATCTAACGTGAAATTGGCGCAATGCGGCTTAAATTGCACGCATGTTGATGGCGTCGCCAGCAGTCGGCGGCCGTTCCAGTCGAGATCCAGCTCCTGGTGAATATGCCCACAGAGCAGATACTTCACGCGCGGATAGTTCACCAGCACGTTGTCGAGCTCCGCCGCATTACGCAGACTGTGTTGATCGAGCCAACTGCAGCCCGCAGGCAAAGGATGATGATGCAGAAGCAGCAACGTATTACGTTCAGGCGCATCAGCAAGTTTACGCTCCAGCCATTCAAGCTGAAATTCGCTTAACTCACCGTGAGGGACGCCAAAAACCTGGCTGTCCAGCAACAAAATTTGCCACTGTTCACCGATGAAGATGCGTTTGGCGGGGGAAATACCCGCATCCTGAAGCGCGCTGTACATCGCTGGCTGAAAATCGTGATTACCGGGTAACCAAACGCAGGGCGCACGAAAACTTGCGATGCCCTCAGCAAAATGCTGATAAGCCGCAGCGGATTGATCCTGCGCCAAATCCCCAGTCGCGACGATGAGATCGTACTCTGGCGACTCTGCATGTATTGCATCCAGTACGCACTGGTAGCTATCCCAGGTGTTCACACCCAGTAAGGTTTCATGCTTTTCGGCAAACAGGTGAGTGTCTGTAATTTGTAAGATCCTGACTCTGGCCTCACCAGCCAAAGGAAGGGTTAACAGGCTTTCCAAATGGTGTCCTTAGGTTTCACGACGCTAATAAACCGGAATCGCCATCGCTCCATGTGCTAAACAGTACCGTAACCAGTCGGCCAAAAACTGATTAATTTGATGCTTTTCGTCGCGTTGATGCAACTTTTTATTTGGATAATCATACCGCGCTTTGAAGCGAAAGATCTGCTGACTTGAACACACTTCAGCCACCCTCGCATCATGATACAGGCGCACAGTCAGCGACGGCAGGCTCCAGTAGGTAACCGCTGGTGCCGTTTGTTCAATCGCGACAAGCGTAGTGTATCGGGTCGATTCAACAATCGTTAATCGATATTGTGCGTTTGCAACCTGATAGCTCACTGTTTCACCGGCTGCATCATTGCGTGGCAACAGGCGGCGCAACTGCGAAAAATTGGTTTAGCACAGGCGCATCATTTCAGGGAAGTCAGGTGTGTAACGCTTCATTTTTTCCACTCAGTTTTTAACTCTTGATAGTGCAGCTGTAACCATTGCAAGGCGATGACAGAAGCCGCGTTGTCGATTATCCCCTCTTCTACCCATTGATAAGCCTGTTCCCGACTCACCACATGAACACGAATATCTTCGTTTTCATCCGCCAGACCGTGGATACCATTTGCGGTCGAAGCGTCCACTTCACCTACCAAAATAGACAGGCGCTCACTGGTGCCCCCCGGACTTGCCAGATAGCTCAGCACGGGCTTAGTCCGCTTCACATCCAGTCCGGCTTCTTCCATTGCTTCACGGCGGGCCACATCTTCAACGGTTTCACCTTCTTCAATCATTCCGGCTACCATTTCCAGCAGATACGGCGTTTCGCTGGTGTCATAGGCCGCGATACGGATCTGTTCAACCAGCACAACTTCATCCCGCTCAGGGTCAAAGGGTAGCAAGACTGCCGCGTGTCCGCGCTCAAAAATTTCACGCTTCACTTCACCGCTCATACCACCGTTAAACAGGCGATGACGGAAGCGATAAAGATCCAGTGAAAAAAAACCGCGGTATAGTGTTTCTCGTGCAATAATTTCTACATCATTTTTAGTGAATGTCATTGGCAAGTTGTCTGGTTTACGCATTGTGCTGTCCTGGAACCAATAGTGATTAAAGTGTGAATTTCAAGGTCGTTTGACTGCTGTTTGAGCGCCCTTGTGTTAAATTGATGCAAATTAACGCCGTATGGCACGTAACGCCAACTTTTTGAAGTGGCGGATTCTGCTAGAATCAGCAATTATTTTTACAATTTGATCAGCGCTAAATACTGCTTCACAACAAGGAATGCAAATGAAGAAATTGCTCCCCATCCTTATCGGCCTGAGCCTGTCGGGGTTCAGTACTCTGAGCCAGGCAGAAAACCTGATGCAGGTTTATCAGCAAGCACGCCTGAGCAACCCGGGATTGCGTAAATCCGCCGCCGATCGCGATGCTGCATTCGAAAAAATTAACGAAGCGCGTAGTCCTTTACTGCCGCAACTGGGCTTAGGTGCCGATTACACCTACAGCAATGGTTTTCGTGATGCCAATGGCGTCAACTCCAACGCGACCAGTGCTTCGTTAAGCCTGACTCAGACTCTGTTCGATATGTCAAAATGGCGTGCCCTGACGCTGCAAGAAAAATCAGCAGGCATCCAGGATGTGACTTATCAGACCGATCAGCAAACGCTGATCCTGAATACCGCCACGGCCTATTTTAACGTATTGAACGCGATTGACGTGCTCTCTTATACCCAGGCACAAAAAGACGCCGTTTATCGTCAGTTAGATCAGACGACCCAGCGTTTTAACGTTGGCCTGGTTGCCATTACTGACGTACAGAACGCCCGTTCACAGTACGATACCGTGTTGGCGAACGAAGTTACCGCGCGTAACAACCTGGACAACGCCGTTGAACAACTGCGTCAGGTCACCGGCAATTACTACCCGGAACTGGCCTCGCTCAATGTTGATGGTTTTAAAACCAACAAACCGCAGGCGGTGAATTCACTGCTGAAAGAAGCAGAAAACCGCAACCTGACGTTATTGCAGGCACGTTTAAGTCAGGATCTGGCGCGTGAGCAAATTCGTCTGGCGCAGGATGGTCATCTGCCGACGCTGGGTTTAACCGCCTCTACCGGTGTATCTGATACCTCTTACAGTGGTTCTAAAACTAACACCTCTCAGTATGACGACAGCAACCAGGGCCAGAACAAAATTGGTCTGAACTTCTCGCTGCCGCTGTACCAGGGCGGGATGGTTAACTCGCAGGTTAAACAAGCGCAGTACAACTTTGTTGGTGCCAGCGAGCAACTGGAAAGCGCGCACCGCAGCGTAGTGCAGACCGTTCGTTCGTCATTCAACAACATTAATGCGTCTATCAGTAGCATTAATGCGTACAAACAAGCCGTTGTCTCTGCGCAAAGCTCCCTGGACGCGATGGAAGCGGGTTATTCTGTCGGTACACGTACCATCGTGGACGTGTTGGATGCCACCACCACGCTGTACAACGCTAAGCAGCAGTTGGCAAATGCGCGTTATACTTATCTTATCAACCAGTTAAACATCAAGTCTGCGCTCGGTACGCTTAACGAGCAGGATCTGGTGGCGCTGAACAATACGCTGGGCAAACCTATTTCCACCGCACCTGACGCCGTTGCGCCGGAAAACACCCAGCAAGACGCCGCGGCAGACGGATATACCGCGAACAGTGCGGCACCGGCGGTCAAACCGGCAGCAGCACGTACAACCAGCAGCAGTAACGGCAACAACCCGTTCCGTAATTGATGTTGATGACGGGGCTTCGGCCCCGTCTGAACGTAAGACAACGTAAAGATCCGCCCCTTCTCCCGCATTCTCGCCTCTTCCCGCTTCAATTTCGACCAGCCATCCTCTATTCTGAGCAGTATTTACCACTGGGTCCTGGAAGACATAAATGAAACGGACAAAATCTATACATCACGCGTCGTTCCGCAAAAGCTGGAGCGCACGCCATCTGACTCCTGTCGCACTGGCTGTGACCGCTGTTTTTATGCTGGCAGGCTGTGAAAAAACTGACGAAACAGTTTCGCTTTACCAGAATGCGGACGACTGCTCCGCGGCGAATCCGGGTAAAAGCGCTGAATGTACTACCGCATTCAACAACGCACTGAAAGAAGCTGAACGCACGGCGCCAAAATACGCCACGCGCGAAGACTGTATTGCCGAGTTCGGTGAAGGTCAGTGCCAGCAGGCACCTGCCCAGGCAGGAATGGCACCTACGGGCGAAGGCCAGGCTCAAGCGCAGAATCAAAGCAGTGGCAGCTTCTGGATGCCGCTGATGGCGGGTTACATGATGGGTCGGATGATGGGCGGCGGCATGGGCGCGCAACAACCGCTGTTCAGCTCGAAAAATCCGGCAAGCCCGGCATATGGCAAATACACTGATGCCGGCGGTAAAAACTATGGTGCCGCCACACCGGGCCGCACCATGACCGTTCCGAAAACCGCGATGGCACCAAAACCTGCCACAACGTCTACCGTTACGCGCGGTGGATTTGGTGAGTCGGTGGCAAAACAGAGCACCATGCAACGTAGCGCCAGCGGCACCACGACACGTTCGATGGGTGGCTGATCCCTATGGAAAGAGTCAGTATTGTTGAGCGCCCGGACTGGCGCGACAAAGCTACCGAATACGGTTTCAACTTTCACACCATGTACGGCGAGCCGTACTGGTGTGAAGATGCCTACTACAAGCTCACGCTGGCCCAGGTTGAAAAACTGGAAGAGGTCACCGCAGAGCTGCATCAGATGTGCCTCAAAGTGGTGGAAAGAGTCATCAACAGCGATGAGCTGATGACCAAGTTTCGCATTCCAAAACATACCTGGGGCTTTGTTCGCCAGTCCTGGCAGACACAGCAGCCGTCGCTTTACTCCCGTCTCGATCTGGCGTGGGATGGCACGGGTGAACCCAAGCTGCTGGAAAACAACGCAGATACGCCAACCTCATTGTATGAAGCTGCTTTTTTCCAGTGGATCTGGCTGGAAGATCAGCTTAATGCGGGCAACCTGCCGGAAGGCAGCGATCAGTTCAACAGCCTGCAGGAAAAACTGATCGAACGTTTCACTGAGCTGCGCGAGCAGTACGGTTTTCAGTTGCTGCACCTGACCTGCTGTCGCGATACGGTCGAAGATCGTGGAACGATCCAGTATTTGCAGGATTGCGCGGCTGAGGCTGAAATTGCCACTGAATTTCTCTATGTCGAAGATATCGGGCTCGGTGAAAAAGGTCAGTTCACGGACATGCAGGACCAGGTGATCGCCAACCTGTTCAAGCTGTATCCGTGGGAGTTTATGCTGCGTGAAATGTTCTCCACCAAGCTGGAAGACGCTGGCGTTCGCTGGCTGGAACCGGCATGGAAGAGCATTATCTCCAACAAAGCACTGCTGCCGCTGCTGTGGGAAATGTTCCCGGATCACCCGAATCTGCTACCGGCATATTTCGCCGAAGACGACTATCCGCAGATGGATAAATTTGTCGTGAAACCGATCTTCTCGCGTGAAGGGGCTAACGTTTCCATCATTGAAAACGGTAAAACGATCGAAGCCGTGGAAGGGCCATACGGTGAAGAAGGTATGATCGTACAGCAGTTCCATCAGCTACCAAAATTTGGCGACAGCTATATGCTGATCGGCAGCTGGCTGATTAACGATCAACCTGCCGGGATCGGCATTCGTGAAGACAGAGCGTTGATCACCCAGGATCTCTCACGCTTCTATCCGCATATTTTTGTCGAATAAATCTGTTGTGCCCGGTGGCGCTCACGCTGACCGGGCCTACGTTCGATACCATCCGGTAAAATACTACCCCACCTGCACCGACAACATACTCAGGCTACCCATCTCAATGCCATCGACCGGGATTGTTACAGGTTCTTTACCATCCCATGCGCCTAAAACATACAGCAGCGGCAGGAAGTGATCCGGTGTTGGGTTCGACAACGATCCGCCTTCATGCTCGAGATAATTCACCAGCGGATGCTGTTCAACCGGTCCCTGCCAGGTCAGGTTGGCTTTCACATAATCATTGAATGAGGTCGCCCACGGGTATGGTGTATTCTCACCGTGCCAGCGTGCTGTACGCAGGTTATGCACCACGTTGCCGCTGGCCACCAGCATAATGCCTTCATCGCGCAATGCTGCCAGCTTACGGCCTATTTCAAAATGCCAGGCCGCAGGTTTAGTGCTATCGACACTCAACTGCACCATCGGGATATCCGCGTTCGGGTACATCTTGATCAGCACGCCCCATGAGCCGTGGTCAAATCCCCACGCCTCTTTATCCAACGTGACTGGCACTGGAGAAAGCAGATCCACCAGATGCTGAGCCAGTTCAGGAGACCCAGGGGCCGGATAATGCGTGTCATACAGTGCTTGCGGGAAACCACCAAAATCGTGGATCGTTTTTGGTGCTTCCATCGCCGTCACACCTGTCCCACGAGTGAACCAATGTGCCGAGACCACAACAATCGCTTTCGGGCGTGGCAACGTTTCCCCCAGTTGCTGCCAGGCGCGGGTATAAACGTTATCTTCCAGAACATTCATTGGGCTGCCGTGTCCCAAAAACAATGCTGGCATACGAGTTGAAGACATGATGATATCCTTACTGAGGGAGTCATTTTGATATCACCACAATACGCTTTTTCGGTTGATGAAGAACTCAGATAACCATGATGAAGATCATCAGTTATTTTGACGATCCGCCCCGAACAGCAGATTGATAAGGAGTTTTATTTGTCGATGTCAGTACCTTTACTTCTGACCTTACTGGCAGGCGCCGCCACATTTATCGGTGCATTTCTTGGCGTGCTGGGACAAAAACCCTCTAACCGCGTTCTCGCGTTTTCTCTGGGTTTTGCCGCAGGTATCATGCTGCTGATTTCCCTGATGGAAATGTTGCCAGCCGCACTGGCAGCAGAGGGAATGTCGCCGGTGCTGGGTTACGGGATGTTTATCGTTGGTTTGTTGGGCTACTTTGGCCTGGATCGTTTGCTGCCGCACGCTCACCCTCAGGATTTAGTCCAAAAAACCACACAGCCGTTACCCGGTTCCATTAAGCGTACTGCGATTTTATTAACGCTGGGTATCAGCCTGCACAACTTTCCGGAAGGGATCGCGACTTTTGTTACTGCCAGCAGCAACCTGGAGTTGGGTTTTGGTATCGCACTGGCCGTTGCATTACATAATATACCTGAAGGTTTAGCCGTTGCCGGGCCCGTTTATGCTGCCACAGGTTCCAAACGTACCGCTATATTCTGGGCAGGGATCTCAGGAATGGCGGAAATATTAGGTGGGGTACTGGCATGGTTAATTCTGGGCAGTTTGATTTCGCCCGTGGTAATGGCGGCAATTATGGCCGCGGTCGCCGGAATTATGGTCGCATTATCCGTTGATGAGCTGATGCCGCTGGCAAAAGAGATCGACCCCAATAATAATCCCAGCTATGGGGTACTGTGTGGAATGTCGGTAATGGGCCTCAGCCTGGTTATCCTACAATCTATGGGCATCGGGTGAAGCCGATGGCGGATGCTGCTCTGTGACTCAGAACATCCGCCTCATTCATGGTGGCAGGGCTGCTATTCGTGGTCCTTGACGGTGGTACCACCTTCGCCCGTATGGCGAAACAGTTTGTTGCGCGCCTCAAGTAATGCATCTCTGTCTTGCCGGAACGCTCTGCAATAACGTTTCATATGGCAATAATAACCGATAGCAACGAGTGCAATTAATACAATCCAATACCAGGCAATAAACATTCTTTTACCCTTAAAATTTAACATCATTAAACATTTAACGTTAAAATTTTACATAACTATATTCTGACCTACCTCTATAGTGGCATAACATGAAAACAAATATATGATTTCGATCATATAACGTAACGGATAACGCTAATCGAAAAACCTGCATTAAAAAGGAAACAATATCATCACATTTACACGACTAAATAAAAACTCATTATCCAGAACAACGTCCCTCATTGTCATTCACATAATAATAAAAATGTTACCCACTGATAATTAATAATTTTCTCGCAGAGTAGGATATTTAAACATTTACGGGCTATACCATTTAATTATGACAGCGCATCAGCATAAGAAAAATATATTAATAACTATTATTTAGTGTTGATACGTAGTACCAGAGCATCCTATCTAACTAAAGCTAAATTCTCCGGCCATAACAACAAAAAACCGAAGCCAGAAAACTGACTTCGGTTTTTTTCTACCACAACAAGCGTGGGAATACGCTATTAGCTGGCTTTGCGCTCGTGCGCCTGACGGTAAGCCACTAAATCTTCGATAGTGACTACAGCCATATTGTGCTTGCCGGCAAATGCAATGCACTCCGGCGCGCGCGCCATGGTGCCATCATCATTAGTCAATTCGCACAGCACACCAGCCGGTTTAAAACCCGCCAGCGTCACCAGATCGATGGTGGCTTCGGTGTGGCCACCGCGAGTTAACACGCCACCAGCCTGAGCACGCAGCGGGAAAACGTGGCCCGGGCGGTTCAGATCGGAAGGTTTAGCGCCATCTTTAATCGCCGCGCGAACGGTCGTGACACGGTCTGCTGCGGAAACACCGGTAGTCACACCTTCTGCCGCTTCAATGGTCACGGTAAAACCCGTACCGTAAGCGCTGGTGTTATTTTCCACCATCATCGGCAGATCGAGCTGTTTGCGTCGGTCTTCAGTGATGCACAGGCAAACAATACCGCTACCGTGACGGATGGTTAGCGCCATCTGTTCAACAGTCATGGTTTCTGCCGGGAAAATCATATCACCTTCGTTTTCACGGTCTTCATCGTCAAGCACCATCACACCGCGTCCTTCACGCAGCGCAGCAAGCGCATGTTCAACACGTTCGAAAGGCGTACCAAAAGAGGAAAGTAGCGTCTGATTCATGGTAAAAAAACCTCACTAAAATTATGGTTACCAGAATCAGGGCAGTCTTAGGAGTGCCGTCAAAGCGGCAAAAAAATAACGTGAGCGGGTCCATGCCCGACTGGATCGTTACTCTCTCCCATCCGGACTCTAACCGTCGGCCCCGGAATTACACCGGATCTGCTGACCTTTTTGCCGTAACAAAAAGCGCTCGCGGGCTTTCAACATTCGTTGATTTACCGCCGGTGGGGAATTTCGCCCCGCCCTGAGAATAAGCGGGTTAACTATAACGCTATTGATTACCTTCATCAACGCCTTTACTCGACTTAGCTTCACACAATTCTGGTTTATGCCTGGGGCAGTTCGCACTACAATAGGCAGCAACACGTACCAGTTCAGGGAAACCATAATGATTGACCCGAAAAAAATTGAGCAGATTGCTCGTCAGGTTCACGAGTCGATGCCGAAAGGGATCCGGGAGTTTGGCGAAGACGTTGAGAAGAAAATTCGCCAAACGCTGCAGTCGCAGCTGACACGTCTGGATCTGGTAAGCCGCGAAGAGTTTGACGTACAAACCCAGGTTTTACTGCGTACCCGTGAAAAACTGGCGTTGCTTGAGCAACGCCTGACGGAGCTTGAAGCGCGTGAGAAAACGGCTGAAGTTAAGCCTGCGCCCGCAATCCCGCCAGTCGATCCACAAGTATAAAAACGACAACGGGCCGTAAGGCCCGTTAGTATGTCAGTGTTCCAGTTCTAATTTTTTCGCCTCTGTTGCCTGCTGGCAGTAAAGTGCATAGCGTTTGCAAAACCAGCTGCGATGTTCCTCATCCATATTTCCAGTGACAGCCTGGATATCAACGGGTCGGCCCTCAGCCTGCATTCTGGCAAAACTCCGGGCCAGGAAATCGAAATTGTTCAGTGAATACATATTGCTGTTCATGAGCATACCCTCCAGTTATTGAATATCTGTTAAGGCCATATGCTTTTTCTGATTTCAGTATTTCCCTATACGCGAAGCTGTTCTGTACATTATGTGCGCAAAATGAGGGCTCTGCTTCACACTTTTCTACGAAATCTGTGAGAGAGTCAAATGAGGTCTATCAGAGGAGGAATACATCTCCTCCTCTCATCTTTCTTCCGGTACTTCGGGTCGAGCAAACAGCATCGTCAAGCAAGGAAAGCGCGCTAAACGGAAGGTTTGACGCGTTTCCGGTATTTGTTATTTATCGCTGTCTTTCTGGATCTTTTTGATGATATTGGTCGTTGAACAACCATCTTCGAAGTTGAGTACCAATACTTCTCCGCCGTTGGCCCACACCTCTTTGCTGCCGGCAATCTCGTCCGGCTTGTAATCGCCACCTTTGACCAGCAGATCCGGCAGAACACCGGCAATCAGACGCTGCGGCGTATCCTCTTCAAAAGAGACGACCCAGTCGACAGACTCCAGCGCCCCCAGCACGATCATACGCTGTTCAAGCGGATTGACCGGGCGAGTTTCGCCTTTCAGACGTTTGGTGGACGCATCGCTGTTAACCGCGACGATCAGACGGTCACCCAGCTTGCGCGCATTTGCCAGATAGGAGACATGCCCCGCATGCAGGATGTCAAAGACACCGTTGGTCATCACCACTTTCTCACCACGTTTGCGGGCGCTGGCGACAGCCTGCTTCAGCTCATCTTCACTCATCACGCCAAAGCCGGTATCAGCGCGACCGCGCACGGCATTTTCCAGCTCGATCGGTGAAACCGTAGAGGTCCCCAGCTTACCGACAACAACACCTGCTGCCGCGTTAGCAAAATAGCACGCCTCTTCCAGCGAATTACCCGCGGCAAGCGTCGCTGCCAGTACGCCGATAACCGTATCGCCCGCACCGGTCACGTCATACACTTCCTGCGCCTGGGTCGGCATGTGCAATGGCGCTTTGCCCGGTTGCAGCAGCGTCATTCCCTGTTCGGAGCGCGTGATTAACAGTGCAGAAAGACCGAAATCCGCAATCACCTTCATGCCGCGTTCAACCAGTTCATCTTCGCTCTTGCACTTACCCGCAACCGCTTCAAATTCGGACAGATTCGGCGTCAACAGTGTCGCGCCGCGGTAACGTTCAAAATCGGTCCCTTTCGGATCGATAAGTACCGGAACCCCTGCTTTACGTGCCAGTGCAATCATTTGCTGAACGCTTGCCAGCGCACCTTTGGCGTAGTCCGACAGCACCAGCGCGCCGATAGATCCCAGCGCCTGATTGATACGCTCATGCAGTGGCTGCGGATCCACACCTTCAAAGCCTTCTTCGAAATCCAGGCGAATCAGCTGCTGGTTGCGGGAAAGCACGCGCAGCTTGGTTATCGTCGGATGCGTCGGCACGGAAACGAAGTCACATTTTACGTTTACGTCCGCCAGCGTTTTACTGAGTGCACGCGCCGCATCGTCAATGCCGGTCAGGCCCACCAGACGCGAATTCGCTCCCAGAGAGGCAATGTTCATCGCCACGTTTGCTGCGCCACCGGGACGTTCTTCAATGGTATCCACTTTTACCACCGGGACCGGCGCTTCTGGGGAGATACGGCTGGTAGGGCCGTACCAGTAGCGATCCAGCATCACATCACCGACAACCATGACTCCTGCACGTTCAAACTCTGGCAGCGTTACTTTCATTCCTGTCTCCTGAGAGATTCTCTGAGGGTCTTAAAATTTGCGCGCGATAATAGCACACTTCACTCGGCAACCAGCCACTTCTGCCAGCTGTCACGCACCAGCGTACGTTCAGCACTGAAGCTCTCCGGCGCGACATGGCCCGGAAGTTCCTGCAGGGCAAGATGGTGAAGTTCATCGCGCAGCGTCGTGTAAGCGCGGGTAAGCGCCAGCGCTTCCTGTTCGTCCATAATGTCGTTTTGTGCCAGTAATTCCAGAATGCGCACGTTATCCGACCAGCGCGTCAGCTTGGGTTTTTCGTGGGCATAGCGCAGCACCAGATATTGCGTAATAAACTCAATGTCGGTGATACCGCCTTCATCTGCTTTAATATCAAAACGATCGCGATGTTTATTGCCCAGATGGGCACGCATTTTCTCACGCATTTCGCGCACGTCTGTCTGTAATGTTTTTCCATCACGGGCGAGGGTCATGATATCGCGCCGCACCACATCAAACTGAGAGGTTAGTTGCGGGTCGCCGTACACCACACGAGCCCGCACCAGCGCCTGATGCTCCCACGTCCAGGCTTCGTTACGTTGGTAGTCAGCAAAAGCATCTGTTGAGGTCACCAGCATTCCCGCCGCACCGGACGGACGCAGCCGTGCATCCACTTCATACAAAATGCCAGATGAGGTGCGGGTACTGAAAAGATGCATAATGCGCTGCGACAGGCGCAGATAGAACTGCCGCCCGTCAATCTCACGTTCGCCGTCAGTCATCACATCCATCGGGCAATCATGCAGGAAGATCAAGTCGAGATCGGAGCTATAGCCCAGCTCCCAACCGCCCAGTTTGCCGTAGCCAACAACGGCAAAACCGCGGCCTTCACGATCGCCAAGATGCGTTGGCTGCCCGTAGCGGGCGACCATTTGCGTCCACGCCTGCTGAACTACGGCATCAATAATGGCTTCCGCCAGCCAGGTCAGGTGATCGCTTACCTTCATGACTGGCAGCGTCCCGGCGATATCAGCCGCCGCAATACGCAGCAACTGCGTTTGCTTAAACTGACGCAGGGCTTCCAGCTGCTGCTCTTCGTCATCTTCCGGTACGCGTAGCAAATACTGGCGCAACTCATCACGATAGGCGTCAGTCGCCGTGGGTTGGTACAACGTGTTGGGGTCCAGCAGTTCATCGAGCAACAGCGGATAGCGTGCCAGTTGGCTGGCCACCATGGGTGAGGCAGCGCACAGCGAAATCAGGTGTTTAAGCGCCCCTGGGAATTCGCTCAGCAGTTCCAGATAAGTCGTGCGGGTGACAATGCCCACCAGCAGCGGAGTAATACGCGACAACGGCACGGAGGCATCATCGCGGGAACAGACATCGCTCAGCAGATGCGGCATCAAATGATCCAGCACCTGACGCCCCCGCGGGCCTATCGTGCGCTTATCCAGCTCTTTACGGAAATCAGCGATCAGTGTCAGCACACGGCGGCGATCATCATCCGCCAGATGCATCAGCACTGGCGTAGTATCATCTTCCTGCAACGCATCCTGCCACAGCTCGCGCCACTGTTCCGACAGCGACTCTTCCTGAGTTTCACTGTCGTCATCACCAATTAACTCATTAAACACCCGGCGCACATTACTCATGTGCGCCGCCAGCACATCAGTCAGTTGCTGCCAGTCATCGACACGCATCCCCCACGCCAGTCTTGCCCGGTTCAGCTCATCGCCCGGCAGCGTTTGGGTCTGTTCGTCATTGATACTCTGCAGCAGATTTTCCAGGCGGCGTAAATAGAGATAGGCCGTCCGTAGTTGTTCCGCATCGGTATCAGACAGCAAATGCAGCGCATTGATGGCGCTTAGTGTGGGTAAAAGCGAACGGGATTGCAGAGAAGGCTCACGCCCGCCGCGGATCAGCTGGAATACCTGAACGATAAATTCAATTTCACGAATACCGCCCGCGCCGAGCTTAATGTTGTCCTTCAGACCACGACGGCGAACTTCACGGGCAATCATTCCTTTCATATTACGCAGGGACTGGATCACACTGAAATCGATGTAGCGACGGAAGACAAACGGTCGTAGCATGGCGCGAAGCTCGCTGACATAAGTACCGTCGGCATCGCCCATAATACGTGCTTTCACCATTGCATAGCGTTCCCAGTCGCGCCCTTGCTCCTGATAATAATCCTCCAGCGCGGAGAAGCTCAGCACCAACGGACCGCTGTCGCCAAACGGACGTAAGCGCATGTCTACCCGATAAACAAACCCGTCCATGGTTGGCTGATCCAACACCTTGATGAGTCGCTGCCCCATACGGGTAAAGAACTGCGCGTTATCCAGTTCACGCCGTCCACCCTGCGTAGAACCATGTTCCGGCCAGGCGAAAATCAGATCGATATCGGAAGAAAAATTCAGCTCGCCGCCACCGAGTTTTCCCATCCCTAAAATCAGCAGCGGTTGTGGGGTGCCATCCTGATTACAGGGCGTTCCCCACTCACGGCAACAGGCGTCATACAGCCAATCACGTGCGGCAATGATCAGCGTCTCCGCCAGGTGACTTAGCTGTTGCAAAATACTCTCTTCAGCCACCAGCGACAGCGTCTGCGCCCAGGCAATGCGCACCATGATGCGACGGCGGAACAGGCGAAGTTCACGCATCAACGTCGCTTCATCACTGACGTCGTTCAACGCTTGCTGTAACCAGGTGACATAGTGTTGCCATTCATCAGCCTGTGGCGCGGCGCTTTCCAGCTCCACCAGCCACTCAGGATGGGCAATCACACTGTCGCGAACAAAATCACTGAATGTAAGCACTGACTTCGCCTGCACACTAAGTGAGGACTCAGATATTGCTGCTGGCAGCCGCTCAACAACGGTCGGCCAGTACTGCTGTAACGGTGAAGAGAGCTGCTTCATCTACGGGTTATCCTTTGAATGGTGCCGGATGGCGGCGTTTCGCTTTATCCGGCCTACATGACACTTACACCCATCGCGTAGGCCTGATAAGCGCAGCGCCATCAGGCATCCCGGCCTCGATCCTGGTTATCGTTTACCGCTGTGTAGCCAGAACGGTTCCTGAGAGATCGCTTCGTTGCGGAAGTGTTCAATTTCAATATGTTGGCGGGTTTCGATGGCATGACGCAGCCCCTGCCAGTTGGCAATCCATTCTGATGCGACATTCTCATCGTAGTAACCCGCCAGCATCAGAATGCTATCAATATTTCGCGTCAGACGAGGGAGTTGATCGGTGTACTGATCGCCCAGCGGTTGCGCAAAAGCCGTTTTCAGTTCAGCGGCATGACGTGAAAGATGGGTGTCAGAAAAACGCTTAAAGGAGTCGGTAATTTTAGCCTGCGCTTTTGCATCAAGGAACGTTTGCCACCCTTTGGTTACCAGCCATTCGGTAAGTGCCAGTTTAGCCATTGCCGTTTGCGTACTATAAACCGCCGAAACGGCAGAAACGTCCGACGCAATGATCGCTTCCGACTGGGTCAGCAAATCACGTAAGTGAGCGCTCGCTTTACGTGGAACATGACCACCAAAGAGCATCAGGACGTGGCGAACCAACCCTATTGCAGCCAACACGCCGTCTTTCGCGCCTTTGACGCCGCGCACCCACAACTCTTCGTGATACTGCCATTGCGACAATGCCTGTTCCAGCGCCGCTTCCAGCCCTTGTTCAATGTTCGCTTTCGCAGGGACTTGCAGAATACCCGTCGGTTTGATTTCACGCGGCGCGTTCCCCTGCGCCAGATGATAACCACGAGCCGCCTTGCTCAGACTGCCCTGGCGTAAACCGGTTTGCGACACCAGCTGACTTGCCAGCTTCAGTACCGCACGGGTATCGCCGCTCAACAACTCAAGTTCAAGCTCGCAGAGGGGTTCTGCAAACTCGCCGGCCTTCACTTCCCCCAGATCGAGAGCGATTTCAATCCGGCTGCCGTCGACATCAACCAACCATTTCTCGCGGTAAAAGTCGGTGCTGAACAACGGTTGCACCTGAGAGGCAAGATCGGCAGGGAGTTCACCATTGGGCCAAACCTCAGCAGGAAACTGGGTGAGATCCAGTTCCGGCGCGCTCAAGGCGACATTATATTCTGGTCGCTGATGCAGACCGCCCGTTACCCGTCCGGCAATTTTCATGGTCATTTCATAACGACCATTCTCCCCGCGAATACGCAGCCCCATATCATGGCCTCGCAACCAGGCATCCGGGGTCTCGTAGTAAATATTCAGCAACTGGCTGGGGGCGTGATGCTCTCCCCCCAATGTATTCAGACGTTCACGTAGCGCATCTACAGCATCACTATTGACGATAAACTTTAATTCGATTTCCTGGGCCATGGTCTTGTACTTATGGGTTATGTCACAGTTGAGAAAACAGACTGCGAACTAAGTGCATTCTTTATTGTCAGTAGATAGTATTTTGCGCCAAATTGCCATGCAACGTGCAATTTGACGGGCGTAAAAGTTTCGAGTGGTGGCAAAAAGGACACAGATGATTCCGATTGATGTCGAATGCTTTGCGTAGAGACACTGATGCCACTACTATCGTTCCACTTTCTATGACAATAACGACAGCCTGATGCCAAAATTACGCCTGATTGGATTAACTTTACTCGCACTTAGCGCCACTGCAGTCTCTCATGCCGAAGAGAAGCGCTATGTCTCTGATGAACTGAACACCTGGGTCCGCAGCGGTCCGGGAGATAATTATCGCCTCGTGGGCACGGTTAACGCCGGCGAGGAAGTCACGCTTTTACAGACTGACGCCAACACCAACTACGCCCAGGTGAAAGACAGCACTGGACGTACCGCGTGGATCCCACTTAAAGAGCTGAACAGTACGCCAAGCCTGCGTACCCGCGTACCCGATCTTGAAAACCAGGTTAAGACACTGACCGATAAGCTCAATAATATCGATACCACCTGGAATCAACGCACCGCCGATATGCAGCAAAAAGTATCGCAAAGCGACAGCGTGATCGACGGGTTGAAGGAAGAAAACCAGAAGCTGAAGAACGAGCTTATTGTGGCGCAAAAGAAAGTCAGCGCCGCTAACCTTCAGCTTGATGACAAGCAACGTACTATCATCATGCAATGGTTCATGTATGGTGGCGGCGTGCTCGGACTCGGCCTGCTTCTCGGTCTGGTTCTGCCACACATGATCCCGAGCCGGAAGCGCAAAGATCGCTGGATGAACTGAATCGCCTTCTCCCTCACACTGACATATGATTAAGGAATACTGTTTTTCAAAAGGAACGTGGTGTGAAGATTTATCTGGTCGGTGGTGCTGTTCGGGATGCGTTATTAGGGCTACCGATTAAAGATAAAGATTGGGTCGTTGTCGGCGCCACGCCGCAGGAGATGCTTGACGCGGGCTATCAGCAGGTAGGTCGCGATTTCCCCGTGTTTCTCCACCCACGCACCCGGGAAGAGTATGCGCTGGCACGCACCGAACGAAAATCGGGCTCAGGTTACACCGGGTTCACCTGTTATGCCGCGCCGGACGTTTCGCTGGAAGCCGATCTTCAGCGCCGCGACCTGACGATCAACGCGTTAGCCCGTGACGACGACGGAGAGATTATCGATCCGTATAACGGCCGTGGCGATCTGGAAAATCGTTTGTTGCGCCATGTATCCCCTGCTTTTAGTGAAGATCCGCTGCGCGTCCTGCGCGTGGCGCGTTTTGCTGCCCGCTATGCACACCTTGGCTTTCGTGTTGCTGATGAAACCATGATGCTGATGCGCAACATGGCCGCCGCTGGAGAGCTGGAACACCTGACGCCAGAACGTGTGTGGAAAGAGACAGAAAGCGCCTTAACCACCCGTAATCCGCAGGTATTTTTCCAGGTCCTGCGCGATTGCGATGCCCTGCGCGTGCTGTTCCCGGAAGTAGATGCCCTGTTTGGCGTTCCAGCCCCCGCACAATGGCATCCAGAAATCGACACCGGCATTCACACGCTAATGACGCTGTCGATGGCGGCCATGTTAAGCCCGGAGGTCGACGTGCGTTTCGCCACGCTGTGTCACGATCTCGGTAAAGGATTGACACCCAAAGCACTCTGGCCGCGCCACCATGGTCACGGTCCGGCAGGCGTTAAGTTGGTAGAACAACTGTGCCAACGCATGCGCGTGCCCAATGACATCCGCGACTTAGCCAAACTGGTAGCCGAATTTCACGATCTGATTCATACCTTCCCGATCCTGCAGCCCAAAACCATCGTGAAGCTGTTTGATTCCATTGACGCCTGGCGTAAACCACAACGTGTGGAACAAATCGCCCTGACCAGCGAGGCCGACGTTCGTGGTCGAACTGGTTTTGAAGCAACAGATTATCCGCAGGGCAGATTGCTGCGCGAGGCCTGGCAGGTTGCACAAGCGGTACCCACAAAAGAGGTTGTCGAGGCAGGTTTTAAAGGTCCGGCAATTCGCGAGGAACTGACCCGACGTCGCATTGCAGCAGTGGCCAGTTGGAAGGAACAGCGTTGCCCGAAAGCGTAGGAAATGCATTGCCGGATAAGGCGGAACGCCGCCATCCGGCACCACGGAAAGTCATCAGAAGAACACCACGTAAACGGCGGCGGCGACCACAAAACGATAAATCGCAAAGGGAATAAACGAGATCCGTTTAATCAGTTGCAGGAAGGTTTTGATCGCCACCAACGCCACAACAAATGCCGTCACGAAGCCGACAGCAAACATCGGAATATCTGATGCGGTCAGGAACGACCAACTTTTGTAGAGATCCAGCGCCGTCGCGCCCATCATCATCGGTACCGCCAGCAGGAATGAAAATTCAGATGCTGCATAACGGCTCACCCCCATCAGCATACCGCCAGAGATAGTCGCTCCGGAACGGGAAAAGCCGGGCCACAACGCCAAACACTGGAAACAGCCAATCATAAACGCCTGGCGGTAAGTCATATCATCCAGACCCGGCGCACGCGGTTCTTTTGGTTTGAGACACTCTGCGACAATCAGCAGCACGCCCCCCACCACCAGCGCATACATCACGTTGATCGGGTTAAACAGTGACTTGATGGTGTCGTGGAAGACCAGACCCAGAACCACAGCAGGAACCATCCCCAACAGGATATGTCCGAGGGTCAGTCGCCCCTTACCAGAGCCTTCATGCGGAGTCTTACCAAAGTGAATGCCAATTAAACCAAACAGACGTCGCCAGAACATCACCACTACAGCCAGAATGGAACCCAGTTGGATCACGACTTCAAACGTTTTTGCGGTATCGCCCTCAAAACCTAACAGGTGGCCGACAATTATCATATGGCCGGTACTGGAAACGGGTAGGAACTCCGTCAGCCCTTCGACCACACCCAAAATTGCCGCTACCAGCAGCGAGTGCATATCACTCATCAATAAACCCCTAACGAAAGAGAAAAAGCACGGCAAAAAAGAGCCGACGTCAGGACTCTTTTATACCTGTTTGGTTTAGATATTATTAAGTTAATTATTTTCTTTCAGATTATTGCTACGTTCGATGATAACCCCGACGTTTGCCGCACGGGCCACCGCACCAGGTTTGCTCAGCTTGATGCGCACCCATGGAGAATTAAAGCGGCTGAGCAGGAGATCCGCCACCTCTTCCGCCACACGTTCTACCAGCGCAAAACGCCCACCTTCCACATGATTAACAACTGTTTGAGCAATATCAGCATAGCTCAGGCAATCAGCGACATCATCACTTTTGGCAGATTTACGGTTATCCCATGCCATTTCGATATCGAACACCAGTTTTTGTTCGATAGTTTGTTCCCAGTCATAAACACCGATAGTGGTGATTACTGAAAGTTGCTCTATAAATACAATATCCATCACGACCTGCCCGCTTTTTGGCTAACCCGGATACCACTTCCGGCGAAATATGCGTATTATCCACAGAAGTAGCGTTTTACACGACATTTTCAAAACGGAACAGCTTATGAGTGCAATCGCGCCTGGAATGATCATCTTCGCGTACCTCTGCGGCTCAATTTCCAGTGCCATTCTGGTATGCCGCCTCGCTGGATTGCCGGACCCGCGTACAAGCGGCTCTGGGAATCCGGGCGCGACAAACGTGCTGCGAATTGGAGGCAAAGGAGCCGCCGTCGCCGTGCTGATTTTCGACGTCCTGAAAGGTATGTTACCCGTCTGGGGGGCATACGCGCTAGGCGTCAGCCCCTTCTGGTTAGGATTGATCGCCATCGCGGCCTGCCTGGGGCATATTTGGCCGATATTTTTCGGTTTTAAAGGTGGAAAAGGCGTAGCCACCGCCTTTGGCGCGATTGCGCCGATTGGTTGGGATCTTACTGGCGTAATGGCTGGTACCTGGCTGCTAACCGTCCTGCTGAGCGGCTATTCATCATTAGGCGCTATCGTCAGCGCACTGATTGCGCCGTTCTACGTCTGGTGGTTCAACCCTCAGTTCACCTTTCCGGTCTCCATGCTGTCATGCTTAATTCTGCTGCGTCACCATGACAATATCCAGCGTCTGTGGCGTCGTCAGGAGACAAAAATCTGGACCAAGCTAAAGAAAAAGCGCGAAAAAGACCCTGAGTGATTTTCTTGCCGGATGGCGACGCGAACGCGTCTTATCCGGCTTGTGGAATCTGATACCCCTCAACAAGCCTACCCAATCTTTGCTGACACCACGTTGCCAGAAACTCCACGCACACACGCAACTTCACGCTGCGATACAGCGGCTCCTTATAAACCGCCCAAATGTTGGCACTCTGCGCGTAGCCTGGCAGTACGCGAACCAGCTCGCCGCTGCGCAGGAACGGCTGCACATCCCATTCGGAGCGTAACATAATCCCCTTTCCCTGCAGCGCCCACTGCAGCACGATCTCACCGCTGTTGGACGAAAGGTGCCCTGCCACCTTAACCGTTTTTTTCTCCTGACCGTTGTCGAGCTCCCATACCCCGTGGGTCATATCGCGCTCTTTCGTTACCAGGCAATCGTGATGACTTAATTCCTGTAACGTCATCGGCTGGCCATATTTTTGTAAATATATCGGCGCGGCACACAATATTCTTTTATTTTTCGTTAACAAATGCGCAATATAATAATCAGGAATATCATCATTAATCCGAATATCCAGATCGATATTATCCTGAGCTAAATCAATTTGCCGATCGTAAAGCTCAAAATGCACCTGTAATTCAGGATAGCTGTGCATCAATTCGGTAATAGCAGGAGCAATATAACTACGCCCAAATCCAAAGCTACAGCCGATACGAATCATCCCTTCCGGACGCGTTTTGATTTGTGTGACGTCATCCACCAGATGCTGATAACGGGCAAGGATCTCCAGCGCATGTTCATAACAGCGTTGCCCGCTTTCCGTGAGTGCCACGCCGCGCGCAGAGCGGCTAAGCAGTGTCGTGTTCAGCGTAGATTCGAGGATCTGAATGCGTTTTGTCACAAACGCAGGCGTTTGTCCAAGCGTCGCGGCTGCTGCGCTAAAGCTGCCACTATGAACAATCTCAACCAGCACCTGCAGGTCTTTCGCCAGGGGATAAGTGTTCAGCATGTTCAGTATATCCGTGATGTTGTTAACCGCAGTGTAATTCTCTGATGCGAATTAAACCCTGCCTTTGCGCAATTTTTATTGCCTTATCGGGACATCATTCACGAACTGTTAATTGGATATTCACAGTGGCAAATAATATAAAACCACATTTTTAGTGGTAGTTTGTGCCGGAGAATTTATTTCCAGATAAATAAAAGAACTGGAGTTAGCATAATGAGCAAGCAAAATAACCAAAATGCGATAAACACGCTGACTAACATTGTCGCGAACTTTACCGCCATGATTTCTACCCGCATGCCCGACGACGTCGTAGATAAATTAAAACAGCTACGCGAAGGTGAAACTTCACCAATGGGTAAAATCATTTACCACACCATGTTTGACAACATGCAGAAGGCTATCGACCTGAATCGCCCGGCCTGTCAGGACACCGGCGAAATCATGTTCTTTGTAAAGGTCGGCTCCCGCTTTCCGCTGCTGGGCGAACTGCAAAGCATTTTGAAACAAGCCGTTGAAGACGCGACCGTCAAAGCGCCGCTGCGTCATAACGCGGTCGAGATTTTTGACGAAGTGAATACCGGTAAAAATACCGGTACCGGTGTGCCGTGGGTCACCTGGGATATCATCCCTGACGGCGACGATGCAGAAATCGAAGTCTACATGGCGGGCGGCGGCTGCACGCTACCGGGACGCTCCAAAGTGTTAATGCCTTCTGAAGGCTACGAAGGCGTAGTGAAATTTGTCTTCGAAAATATCTCAACGCTGGCGGTCAACGCCTGCCCGCCGGTTCTGGTCGGTGTCGGTATTGCTACCTCTGTAGAAACCGCGGCCGTGCTGTCACGAAAAGCGGTACTGCGTCCTATCGGGTCACGTCATCCGAACCCGAAAGCGGCCGAACTGGAACTGCGTCTGGAAGAGGGACTTAACCGTCTGGGCATTGGTCCGCAAGGGTTGACCGGTAACAGCTCGGTGATGGGCGTGCATATCGAATCTGCCGCGCGCCATCCCTCCACTATCGGCGTTGCCGTCTCCACTGGCTGCTGGGCGCACCGTCGCGGCACGCTGCTGGTTCATGCTGACCTCTCCTTCGAAAATCTGTCTCACACCCGGAGCGCGTTATGAAAAAGATCCTGACAACCCCGATCAAAGCCGAAGATCTGGCAGACATCCGCGTTGGCGATGTGATTTACCTGACCGGTACGCTGGTGACTTGTCGCGACGTGTGCCACCGCCGCCTGATCGAACTTAAGCGCCCGATACCGTATGACCTGAGCGGCAAAGCCATTTTCCACGCAGGTCCAATCGTACGTAAGAACGGTGAAAAATGGGAGATGGTTTCCGTTGGCCCAACCACCAGCATGCGTATGGAAGCCTTTGAGAAAGAGTTCATTGAGCAAACAGGTGTGAAGCTGGTGGTCGGTAAGGGCGGTATGGGGCCGTTGACGGAAGAAGGCTGCAAGCAGTTCAAAGCGCTGCACGTGATCTTCCCGGCTGGCTGCGCAGTCGTCGCGGCAACCCAGGTTGAAGAGATCGAAGAAGTGCACTGGACGGAGTTAGGCATGCCGGAATCCCTGTGGGTATGCCGGGTAAAAGAGTTCGGCCCGCTGATTGTTTCCATCGACACCCACGGCAATAACCTGATCGCTGAAAACAAAAAGTTGTTCGCTGAACGCCGCGACCCGATCGTGGAAGAAATCTGCGAGCACGTGCACTACATCAAATAACCCTTCCGGAGGGGCGCTGCGCCCCTCCCCCTTTCGCAGGGATACAACAATGGCACCTTTAGCTGGTTGGTGGCGATACCTGGCTCCGCTGGTGGTTATCGCCATTATTGCTGTTCTGCCCGTTCCCACCGGTCTTGAGAGCCACACCTGGCTCTATTTTGCCGTCTTTACCGGTGTGATTGTCGGGCTCATTCTGGAACCTGTACCGGGTGCGGTAGTCGCGATGATAGGTATTTCGATTATCGCGGTACTGTCGCCGTGGATCCTGTTCAGCCCTGAACAACTCGCGCAGGACGGTTTTAAATTTACTGCCAAATCGCTGTCATGGGCAGTATCGGGTTTTTCTAACTCGGTTATCTGGCTGATTTTCGCGGCCTTTATGTTTGGCACCGGCTATGAGAAAACCGGACTGGGTCGACGTATCGCGTTGATGTTAGTGAAAAAGATGGGGCACCGTACGTTGTTTCTCGGCTACGCGGTGATGTTCTCTGAGCTGATCCTTGCTCCTGTCACGCCCTCTAACTCTGCGCGTGGTGCCGGGATTATCTATCCGATCATCCGCAACCTGCCGCCGCTGTATAACTCACAGCCCAATGATCCCAGCGCCCGCTCCATCGGCTCTTACATTATGTGGATGGGGATTGTCGCTGATTGCGTTACCAGCGCTATTTTCTTAACGGCGATGGCACCAAACCTGCTGCTAATCGGTCTGATGAAAGGTGCATCTCACACGGCGCTAAGCTGGGGCGACTGGTTCTTAGGGATGCTGCCGCTGAGCATTTTGCTGGTATTGATCGTGCCCTGGCTGGCGTACGTGTTGTACCCACCGGTGCTGAAATCCGGCGACCAGGTACCGCGCTGGGCAGACACCGAGCTAAAAACAATGGGACCGCTGTGCGCACGTGAGAAAAAGATGCTGGTGCTGATGGTTGGCGCGCTGGTGCTGTGGATCTTCGGCGGTGACTATATCGATGCTGCAATGGTCGGTTACAGCGTGGTGGCACTCATGCTGGTGCTGCGCATCATCAGTTGGGATGACATCGTCAGTAATAAAGCCGCGTGGAACGTCTTTTTCTGGCTGGCCTCGCTGATAACGCTCGCCACCGGGCTCAATAACACCGGTTTTATTACCTGGTTCGGCAAGCTGCTGGCAAACGGGCTAAGCGGTTACTCGCCAATGATGGTGATGGTGGCACTGATCGTGGTGTTTTATCTGCTGCGCTACTTCTTTGCCAGCGCCACGGCATACACCTCGGCACTGGCGCCGATGATGATTGCCGCCGCGCTGGCGATGCCCGCTATCCCATTACCAGTCTTTTGCCTGATGGTGGGGGCGGCGATTGGTCTGGGCAGCATTCTGACCCCCTATGCAACCGGCCCAAGCCCTATCTACTACGGTAGCGGCTATTTACCGACGGTAGATTACTGGCGATTAGGTGCCATTTTCGGCCTGATCTTCCTCGTGCTGCTGGTGATAACCGGTCTGGTCTGGATGCCCCTCGTTTTACTGTAAACCCCATTGGGGCGGCGTATTGTCGCCCCTTTTTTCCATAAGCTTCTCATATGACCCTTTTCCCACTGCGCTGAGGCATACTTTTTTGTATGCAAATACCCTCATGCCGATAAGGGAAACGCTCTGGATACGGTTGCGCACGAGACACATACACGAGGCTGGCAGGCCGAACTGGATCTGCAGTTTACCCGCACCACACACAAAACGGTGCTTGCCTCGTCGCGTCATCACGGCCCGTTAACGGTCCAGCGCCCGTTTTACCCGGAAAACGACGTCTGTCATCTCTATTTACTTCATCCTCCCGGCGGCATTGTCGGCGGTGACGAGTTGCATATTTCCGTTTCACTCAGCGAACACAGCCATGCCTTAATAACCATGCCCGGTGCGGGCAAGTTCTATCGTAGCCGTGGACCGCAGGCCCAGCTACGCCAGCATTTTACCCTTGCCCCACACGCCACGCTGGAGTGGCTACCGCAGGACACAATCCTTTTTCCCGGCGCCAATGCCACTCTCCAGTCAGTCTTTCACCTGACACATGAAAGTCATCTGTTTGCCTGGGATCTCTTGTGTCTCGGACGACCGGTACTGCAGGAAACGTTCAGTCACGGCACGCTACAGAACCGTCTGGAAGTATGGCGGGACGGACAACCGCTCCTGATAGAACGCCTGAAGTTGCAGGGTGGAGACTTGAGCAGCATTGCTCAGCTTCCCTGGGTCGGCACGCTGCTGTGCTACCCGGCGAACGAAAATATGCTGGAAGGTGTACGCGAACGGCTCACACCATTGGGAAATTACGCCGGTGCCACGCTTAACGACGCGTTGCTTACGCTACGTTTTCTGGCAGATGACAACCTGGTCGTTCAGCGCGTGATGCGCGATATCTGGCAATTCCTACGCCCACTGCTTACGCAGAAATCTCCCGTACTCCCGCGAATCTGGCAAACCTAAGAGAACCCTTATGGAACTGACCCCCCGAGAAAAAGACAAGCTGTTGCTGTTTACCGCTGCGTTGGTGGCGGAGCGTCGCCTGGCCCGCGGGCTAAAGCTGAACTACCCGGAATCTGTGGCGCTGATTAGCGCTTTCATCATGGAAGGGGCGCGCGATGGCAAAACTGTTGCCTCGCTGATGGAAGACGGTCGCCACGTTCTCACCCGCGATCAAGTGATGGAAGGCGTTCCGGAGATGATCCCGGATATTCAGGTAGAAGCCACGTTTCCGGACGGTTCTAAACTGGTCACCGTCCATACCCCGATCGTTTAAGGAGCAGCAATGATCCCTGGTGAATATCAGATCTCAACGGGAACTATCGCGATCAATCCGGGCCGGACAACCCGCACGATCGTAGTGGAAAACCATGGCGACCGCCCCATCCAGGTGGGATCGCACTATCACTTTTACGAAGTCAATCCGGCGCTACATTTTAACCGTCAGTCCGCACGTGGTTTTCGCCTGAATATTGCTGCGGGTACCGCAGTACGTTTCGAACCCGGACAAAAACGGGAAGTCGAACTGGTGCGTGTGGCCGGTGCACAACGGATCGTGGGTTTTCGCGGTGAAGTTATGGGTGCACTGGAGGCAGACAATGAATGAACTGTCCCGGCAGGCTTACGTTGACATGTTTGGCCCGACAACCGGCGATAAAGTACGGCTGGCAGATACGGAACTGTGGATCGAAGTAGAAAAAGACTTCACCACCTACGGCGAAGAGGTCAAATTCGGCGGCGGAAAAGTGATCCGCGACGGTATGGGACAGGGTCAAATGCGCGCGCAAGCGTGTGTGGATCTGGTGATAACCAACGCGCTGATCGTCGATCACTGGGGGATCGTTAAAGCGGATATTGGCATCAAGAACGGCAGGATCTTCGCCATTGGTAAAGCAGGTAACCCGGACATTCAACCTGACGTCACGATCCCTGTCGGCGTTGGCACGGAAGCGATCGCCGGAGAAGGTAAGATCGTCACCGCCGGCGGTGTGGACACCCATATTCACTGGATCTGCCCGCAGCAGGCGCAAGAAGCACTGGTATCCGGCGTGACGACAATGATCGGCGGCGGCACGGGACCGGCAGCAGGAACCCATGCCACCACCTGTACGCCAGGTCCATGGTATATCGCCCGTATGCTCCAGGCGGCTGATGCGCTGCCGGTCAATATCGGTCTGTTGGGCAAGGGCAATGGATCGAATCCCGACACGTTACGCGAACAAGTCGCTGCGGGGGCAATTGGCCTGAAGATCCACGAAGACTGGGGTGCCACCCCGGCGGCTATCGACTGCGCACTGACCGTCGCCGATGAAATGGACATTCAGGTCGCGTTGCACAGCGACACGTTGAATGAGTCTGGCTTCGTCGAAGATACGCTGGCGGCAATTGGCGATCGCACTATTCATACCTTCCACACCGAAGGGGCGGGTGGTGGACATGCGCCGGACATCATCACCGCCTGCGCACACGCTAATATACTGCCCTCTTCTACCAACCCAACGCTGCCTTACACCGTCAACACCATCGACGAGCACCTCGATATGTTAATGGTCTGCCACCACCTCGACCCGGATATCGCCGAGGACGTGGCTTTTGCCGAATCGCGTATTCGTCGGGAAACAATCGCCGCCGAAGATGTGCTGCACGATATTGGCGCATTTTCCCTGACCTCATCTGATTCTCAGGCCATGGGGCGTGTGGGTGAAGTGATCCTGCGTACCTGGCAAGTGGCGCACCGCATGAAGGTCCAGCGCGGTCCGCTGGCGGAAGAAACCGGCGATAACGATAACCAACGCGTTAAACGCTATATCGCCAAATACACCATCAACCCGGCGCTGACCCACGGTATCGCCCACGAAGTTGGTTCCATTGAGCCTGGCAAACTGGCTGACCTGGTGCTGTGGTCACCGGCATTCTTTGGCGTAAAACCGGCAACGATCGTTAAGGGCGGGATGATTGCCTGCGCGCCGATGGGCGATATCAACGCCTCGATCCCGACCCCGCAGCCGGTGCATTACCGCATGATGTTTGGCGCGCTTGGCGCGGCGCGGCATCACAGTCGTCTGACATTTATCTCTCAGGCTGCTGATGCGCTAAGCCTCCCGCTACAGCTCAATCTGCAAAGTGCCATCGCTGTCGTTAAGGGGTGCCGGACGGTGAAAAAAGCCGACATGCTCCACAACAGCCTACAGCCCAATATCACCGTCGATGCCCAAACCTACGAGGTGCGTATTGATGGCGAACTTATCACCAGCGAACCGGCAGATGTGTTGCCGATGGCGCAACGCTATTTCCTGTTTTAAGGAGTGATGATGATCTACCTGACCCAACGCCTTAACCACGCCCATCCTGTCACTGCAAGCGTCACGCTACCCATTGATGTTCGGGTAAAAAGTCGCGCCAGAGTCGCGTTGAACGACGGCCGCGAAGCCGGGCTGATGCTACCGCGAGGCTTACTGTTGCGCGGTGGCGATCTGCTGACCAACGACGAAGGCAGCGAAGTCATCGAAGTCATCGCCGCGCCGGAGTCGGTTTCTGTCGTGCGCTGCGCCGATCCTTTCCTGCTCGCTAAAGCCTGTTATCACCTCGGCAACCGCCACGTTCCTCTGCAAATCCTGCCCACTGAATTGCGCTACCACCACGATCATGTGCTGGACGATATGCTGCGCCAATTCAACCTTGAGGTCACGTTCGCCCAATTGCCGTTTGAACCGGAAGCAGGCGCTTATGCCAGCGAGTCACACGGCCATCATCACGGTCATGCGCACTGATGCATAACACCCAACAGCTGCGCCTGATGCAACTCGCCAGCGGCAGTTTACCGGTCGGGGCGTTTACCTGGTCCCAGGGCCTGGAGTGGGCGGTCGAGATCGGCTGGGTGACAAACGTCGATGACTTCTCTGACTGGCAAATCCAGCAGATGGAACAGAACTTTTTTACCGTCGACCTGCCGCTACTGGCAAGACTTTATCGTGCCTGCGAACAGGACGATCTTACGGCGGCACATCGCTGGACGGCCTGGTTATTGGCCTGCCGGGAAACCCGCGAACTGCGGGATGAAGAACGCAGTCGGGGCGCCGCTTTTACGCGCCTGGTCACCGACTGGGAGCCCGATTGTTCCCCGCAATGGCGTGCGCTCTTTAGTGAAAGCCAGCTCTGCGGCATGGCCTGGCTGGGCGTACGCTGGAAAATCCCGCTGACAGAGCTGGCGTTAAGCTTCGGCTACAGCTGGATTGAAAGTGCGGTGATGGCCGGCGTCAAACTGGTTCCCTTTGGTCAGCAGGCGGCGCAGCGCTTGATTATCTCGCTTTGCGATCGCTATGCGCAGGGTCTGGCACAGGCACTGGCTTGCCCTGACATTGGTCTCGGCTCCTCTACGCCACTGGCCGCCATCGCCTCTGCCCGGCACGAAACGCAATATTCCCGACTATTCCGCTCCTGAGGAGAAAACATGAATACACACAAACATCCCCTGCGCGTGGGCGTAGGCGGCCCAGTAGGTTCCGGAAAAACCGCGCTATTGGAGGCATTATGCAAAGCCATGCGCAACACCTGGCAACTTGCCGTCGTGACCAACGATATCTACACCAAAGAAGATCAGCGCATTCTCACCGAGGCTGGCGCACTGGAGCCTGAACGGATTGTCGGCGTGGAAACCGGCGGCTGTCCACATACCGCAATCCGTGAAGATGCGTCAATGAACCTGGCGGCCGTAGAAGCACTGAGCGACAAATTCGGTAATCTGGATCTGATCTTCGTGGAAAGCGGCGGCGATAACCTGAGCGCCACCTTTAGTCCGGAACTGGCCGACCTGACGATCTACGTGATCGACGTTGCCGAGGGCGAAAAGATCCCGCGCAAAGGTGGGCCGGGGATCACAAAGTCTGATTTTCTGGTGATCAACAAAACCGATCTGGCGCCCTACGTCGGTGCCTCGCTGGAGGTTATGGAACGCGATACCCTGCGCATGCGCGGCGAGCGGCCATGGACGTTCAGCAACTTAAAATCCGGAGAGGGTCTGGAAACAATTATCGCGTTTCTGGAAGAGAAGGGAATGCTGCGGATGTAGCGTATTGCCCGGTGGCGCTACGCTTACCGGGCCTACGATTATTGTGTGCTTATGCTGCTGGTAATTCCGCCAGCGGCCAGCGTGGACGCACCGTCACGCCAAGATCGGCTGTCGCGCCCGCTTTAAAACGCACCATGCCGGCATAGGCGATCATTGCCCCGTTGTCGGTGCAAAATTCCGGACGCGCGTAGAACACTTCGCCACGGCGTTTTTGCATCATCTCGGCCAGTTTTGCACGCAGCGTACGGTTCGCACTGACGCCCCCCGCCATCACCAGACGTTTAAAACCGGTTTGATCCAGTGCGCGCTTGCACTTGATCATCAGCGTATCGACCACCGCATCTTCAAAGGCTCGGGCGATATCTGCGCGGGTCTGATCGTCATTTTCGTTATTACGAATGGTATTTGCAGCAAACGTTTTCAGACCAGAGAAGCTGAAATCCAGCCCTGGACGGTCGGTCATCGGGCGCGGGAAGACAAAACGCTTTTCGACGCCCTGTGATGCCAATTTTGACAGCATTGGACCGCCAGGATAATCCAGCCCCAGCAGCTTGGCTGTTTTATCGAATGCTTCACCTGCCGCATCATCAATCGATTCGCCCAGCAGTTCATACTGGCCAATTCCGGTGACGCTAATCAGCTGTGTATGACCGCCGGAGACCAGCAGCGCGACAAACGGGAATGCAGGCGGATTCTCTTCCAGCATTGGGGCTAACAGATGGCCTTCCATGTGGTGTACTGGAATTGCTGGAACGCCCCAGGCAAATGCCAGCGAACGCCCCACAGTTGCGCCGACCAACAGCGCACCAACCAGACCAGGACCTGCGGTATAGGCTACCGCGTCAATCTCTTTGGCCGTCAGTCCCGCCTCTTTCAGCGCGGCCTGGATCAGCGGTACGGTCTTACGCACATGATCGCGCGAAGCCAGTTCTGGCACCACGCCGCCGTAGTCAGCATGTAATTTCACCTGACTATACAATTGGTTGGCTAAAAGACCTTTTTCATCGTCGTAAATGGCGATGCCGGTTTCATCGCAGGATGTTTCAATGCCCAATACACGCATGACTTGTTTTACCTCGCTCTATTACCGCGCAGTGTAGGACCAATGCGGGTTGATGTAAAACTTTGTTCGCCCCAGGAGTTCCGCTCGTGTATACTCCTTGTCCTTATAAAAGTCCCTTTCAAAATCGCGTCGGTGCTTTACAAAGCAGCAGCAATTGCAGTAAAATTCCGCACCATTTTGAAATAAGCTGGCGTTGATGCCAGCGGCAAACCGAATTTATTAAAGGTGAGAGTTACATGCCGGTAATTAAAGTACGTGAAAACGAGCCGTTCGACGTAGCACTGCGTCGCTTCAAGCGTTCATGCGAAAAAGCAGGTGTTCTGGCGGAAGTTCGTCGTCGTGAGTTCTATGAAAAACCGACTACCGAACGTAAGCGCGCTAAAGCTTCTGCTGTGAAACGTCACGCGAAGAAACTGGCTCGCGAAAACGCACGCCGTACTCGTCTGTACTAATCCATTGAGAGCCAACGCTCTCAATTCAGACTGAGTTGTAGTTGTAAGGCCGTGCTTCCGGAAGGAATGCGCGGCTTATTTTCGTTTATACACGTCATCATTCAAGCTGCCTCAGTGTTGGCTGCAGTCGCTCACCCCAGTCACGTACTGCTGTACGCTCCTGAGGATTCGCTTCCTTGCCGCCTTGATGCATCCTGAATGATTTTGTGTATATGAGTCATCAAAAAACAGGGGCTTATGGCTGGACGAATTCCTCGCGTTTTTATCAATGACCTGCTGGCAAGAACCGACATCGTCGATCTCATCGACGCGCGGGTAAAGCTGAAAAAGCAGGGCAAAAATTATCACGCGTGCTGTCCGTTCCATAACGAAAAAACCCCCTCTTTCACCGTAAACGGTGAAAAACAGTTTTATCACTGCTTTGGGTGTGGTGCACACGGCAACGCCGTCGACTTTCTCATGAACTACGACAAGCTCGAGTTCGTGGAAACCGTCGAAGAACTGGCCGCAATGCACAACTTAGAAGTGCCCTATGAAGCAGGCAGTGGCCCCAGTCAGATAGAGCGCCATCAACGGCAAAGTCTTTATCAATTGATGGACGGCCTGAACACTTTTTATCAACAGTCTTTGATGCAACCCGCCGCTACCCCTGCGCGCCAGTACCTGGAAAAGCGAGGATTAAGTAGCGACGTTATCACCCGTTTTGCCATTGGTTTTGCGCCCCCTGGTTGGGACAACGTCCTGAAGCGGTTTGGCGGCAATCCCGAGAATCGCAAATCGCTGATCGACGCGGGAATGTTGGTCACCAACGATCAAGGACGCAGTTACGATCGCTTCCGCGAACGGGTGATGTTCCCCATTCGTGATAAACGTGGTCGGGTCATTGGTTTTGGTGGACGTGTGCTGGGCGATGCCCTGCCGAAGTACCTGAACTCCCCGGAAACCGATATTTTCCATAAAGGCCGTCAGTTGTATGGCCTTTATGAAGCCCAACAGGATAACGCCGATCCGCAGCGTCTGTTAGTGGTCGAAGGCTATATGGATGTGGTCGCCCTGGCACAGTACGGCATTAACTACGCCGTGGCATCCCTTGGGACGTCAACCACCGCCGATCACATTCAGCTGTTGTTCCGTGCAACGAACAACGTCATCTGCTGCTACGACGGCGACCGCGCCGGGCGCGACGCAGCATGGCGCGCGCTGGAAACCGCACTGCCTTATATGACAGACGGCCGCCAGCTACGTTTTATGTTTTTACCTGACGGCGAAGACCCCGATACGCTGGTGCGTAAAGAAGGGAAAGAGGCCTTTGAAGCCCGGATGGAGCAGGCGCTGCCGCTCTCCGCGTTTTTATTTAACAGCCTGTTACCGCAGGTCGATTTGAGTACCCCGGACGGACGCGCACAGCTCAGCACGCTGGCATTGCCGCTGATTACTCAGGTACCGGGCGAAACGTTGCGCATTTATCTGCGACAGGAGTTAGGGAACAAGCTCGGCATCCTGGATGACAGCCAGCTTGAACGTTTAATGCCAAAACTGGCAGAAAATGGGGCTTCCCGCCCTGTTCCACAGCTAAAACGTACGACCATGCGTATACTTATAGGGTTACTGGTGCAAAACCCGGATTTGGCCCCGCTGGTTCCGTCGTTAGGCGCTCTGGATCAAAATAAGCTACCTGGACTTGGCTTATTCAGAGAACTGGTCAACACTTGTCTGTCTCAGCCAGGTCTGACCACCGGACAACTTTTAGAGCACTATCGCGGTACAAATGATGCGGCGACCCTTGAAAAACTGTCGATGTGGGACGATATAGCAGATAAAGATATCGCAGAAAAAACCTTCACCGACTCACTCAACCATATGTTTGATTCGATGCTTGAACTGCGCCAGGAAGAGTTGATAGCTCGTGAGCGCACACACGGTTTAAGCAGCGAAGAACGCCGGGAGCTCTGGACGCTGAACCAGGAACTGGCCAAGAAATAAGAGAAAGACAAAACAAAGACAAAATCATTCGCGTTGTATCAAGGCAGCAAGTGAACGAACGCCTGGGAGTGTACATAAGTACATGACCAGGATGACAAATCCGCCGGGAGCGGATTTGAACGCTGCTTGCGGCGGCCCCGTAAGGGGCGAGGCTCAGGATGAGCCGAGTAACGAACGCAGCTAACGCAGAGACAACGTGAAAGATGAAGTATTTAACGGCTTAACTGCCGAATATCGATCGGGAAGCCCCCGACAGCCGCACGGAGAGGCAGCGGCAAAATATAAGTATGCCCTCGTTTTGCCGTTGGCGGTTTTACCGCCCAACACCAATCAAACGAATTAAGTGTGGATACCGTCTTATGGAGCAAAACCCGCAGTCACAGCTGAAGCTTCTTGTCCAACGTGGTAAGGAGCAAGGCTATCTGACCTATGCCGAGGTCAATGACCATCTGCCGGAAGATATCGTCGATTCAGATCAAATCGAAGACATCATCCAAATGATCAATGACATGGGTATTCAGGTGATGGAAGAAGCACCGGATGCCGATGATCTGCTGCTTGCTGAAACCTCCAACAGCACCGATGAAGACGCGGAAGAAGCGGCTGCCCAGGTTCTGTCCAGCGTTGAGTCCGAAATCGGCCGTACAACTGACCCGGTCCGCATGTACATGCGTGAAATGGGTACCGTTGAACTGTTAACCCGTGAAGGCGAAATTGACATCGCTAAGCGCATCGAAGACGGGATTAACCAGGTTCAATGCTCCGTTGCCGAATACCCGGAAGCCATCACCTATCTGCTTGAGCAATACGATCGCGTAGAAGCTGAAGAAGCACGTCTTTCCGATCTGATAACCGGCTTTGTCGATCCGAACGCAGAAGAAGACATGGCGCCAACCGCGACCCACGTCGGCTCTGAACTTTCTCAGGAAGAGATGGATGATGACGAAGACGAAGATGAAGAAGACGGCGACGACGACAGCAGCGACGACGACAACAGCATCGACCCTGAATTAGCGCGCGAGAAATTCGGTGAACTGCGTACTCAGTACGAAATCACCCGCGACACGATCAAAGCGAAAGGCCGCAGCCATGCAGCCGCGCAGGAAGAAATTCAGAAGCTGTCTGAAGTATTCAAGCAGTTCCGCCTGGTGCCAAAACAGTTCGACTACCTGGTCAACAGCATGCGCGTCATGATGGACCGCGTGCGTACTCAGGAACGTCTGATCATGAAGCTCTGCGTTGAGCAGTGCAAAATGCCGAAGAAGAACTTCATCACTCTGTTCACCGGCAACGAAACCAGCGAAACCTGGTTCAACGCGGCAATCGCGATGAACAAACCGTGGTCTGAAAAACTGCACGATGTGGCAGATGATGTTCACCGCGGCCTGCAGAAACTGCAGCAAATTGAAGAAGAAACCGGCCTGACCATCGAGCAGGTTAAAGACATCAACCGTCGTATGTCCATCGGTGAAGCGAAAGCCCGCCGTGCGAAAAAAGAGATGGTTGAAGCAAACTTACGTCTGGTTATCTCCATCGCGAAGAAATACACCAACCGTGGTCTGCAGTTCCTGGATCTGATTCAGGAAGGCAACATCGGTCTGATGAAAGCGGTTGATAAGTTTGAATACCGTCGTGGTTACAAGTTCTCCACCTATGCAACCTGGTGGATCCGTCAGGCGATCACCCGTTCGATCGCGGATCAGGCGCGTACCATCCGTATCCCGGTACATATGATTGAGACCATCAACAAGCTCAACCGTATCTCCCGCCAGATGCTGCAAGAGATGGGTCGCGAACCAACGCCGGAAGAACTGGCTGAACGTATGCTGATGCCGGAAGACAAGATCCGTAAAGTGCTGAAGATCGCGAAAGAGCCTATCTCCATGGAAACGCCGATCGGCGACGATGAAGATTCGCATCTGGGTGATTTCATCGAGGATACCACCCTCGAGCTGCCGCTGGACTCTGCCACCACCGAGAGCCTGCGTGCTGCAACGCACGACGTTCTGGCTGGGCTTACAGCGCGTGAAGCGAAAGTTCTGCGTATGCGTTTCGGTATCGATATGAACACCGACCACACGCTGGAAGAAGTCGGTAAACAGTTCGACGTTACCCGCGAACGTATCCGTCAGATCGAAGCGAAGGCGTTGCGTAAACTGCGTCACCCGAGCCGTTCTGAAGTACTGCGCAGCTTCCTCGACGATTAATCTCAAGGTTTAAAACGTGAAAAAGCTCCCTCATGGGAGCTTTTTTTTCGCCTGTCAATCTAAGCATTCCCGGCGGCGCTACGCTTGGCCGGGCTACCCGTAGGCCGGATAAGGCGTTTACGCCGCCATCCGGCAATTTGCGCGGGTTCTTCCGGATGGCAGCTTCACTTATCCACCCTACAAGCCGCGCGCCTTTAACGCCACATCCACTTCCCGATACGCCTCCACTAACTTATCCAGCGTAATACGGCTTAACCCACTGGGGTTCGGCAATACCCAAATCTGCGTCGCACCAATCGTCAGTGTCTGTTTCCCCCACTGCGCGCCACGTTGACTGAACCCCTGCTCAAATGCCTGTTTCCCGAGGATTGCGAGCGCTGCGGGTTGGAACTCTTCTATCTTCTCAATGAGCTTACGGCCACCGCTACGCATCTCCTGTAGCTTTACCTCATTGGCTTGCACCGTTGGCCTGTCGACGAATTTGGTGACGCCACAGCGGAAATCCAGTAGGTGTTGCGCCTCTTCCGGCTTTAGCTGGCGTTCAGTAAATCCCGCCTGATGGATAACCTTCCAGAAGCGGTTAGCCGGATGCGCGAATGGGAAGCCGGTTCCCGCAGAAGACAGCCCCGGATTGATGCCGCAAAAAACCACCCGCAGCCCCGGCGCCAGTATGTCCTTAACCATATTCACTCCACACAATACATCAGGGAACAAGTATAACGGACTGAAAATACATTGTTTATAAAAACAGCATCCGTACGCTTATGTCTGGATTGCAACGCGGAGTTACTTTATAATCCACCGCCACGGCCCCTTAGCTCAGTGGTTAGAGCAGGCGACTCATAATCGCTTGGTCGCTGGTTCAAGTCCAGCAGGGGCCACCAAATTTCAAGGACTTGCGAGAAATCGCAGGTCCTTTTTAGTACCGATTATGCCTCCCATAAGTTACCCCCAGTGTTTATGCATTTCAGCTAATGCCATCTGGCCGATATTAACCTTCCCCTCAACTGCTCACAACACGTCCGGTGCTTTGCCGCCTGGCAAGCATTGCGCAAGATGTTCAGTGAGGAAATCGATGCAGGTTTTGATACGATCAGAGCTTGATGAACGCCGGGTATATACAGCCCAGATATTCGCTTCCTGATACCACTGGGGCAACACGTGAACCAGTTCACCGCGTTCAAGATACTGCGCAACATCCCATTCCGACCGCAATGTAATGCCATGACCTTTCAGTGCCCAAATGAGCACCACGCTGCCACTGTTGGAAGAATGAAAACCGTTTAGCCGGCAATGTGTCTGCTGCCCGCCATCCGTTAATATCCAGTTGCCAAATGCCGAGTTTTTTTCCTGAATCATCAGGCAATCATGTTGCACAAGCGCACTCACAGACTCCGGGTTACCGTGGCGTTCGAGATACTCAGGGGAAGCACAAAGGATCCGGCGATTAGTGGCCAACTGCCGTGCGATATACAATTCATTGATGTCATCCCCAACACGAATCTCAATATCGACGCCCTCCTCCACAAGATCCACTTCACGATCCGTTAGCGTGAGTTTTACCGTGATATCAGGGTAGGCGATCATAAATGACGACAGCGCCTCTGCGACATATTTATGCCCAAAACCAAATGAGCAGTTGAGGGTGATATTACCTGCCAGCACGCCACGTTGATTATCCAGACGACTGACAAAGCCATCCATTTCACTGACGACCTGCATCGCCCCATCCAGCGCATTTTCGCCTTCCGGTGTGAGACGCATCACTCTGTTATTACGGAAAAAAAGCCGGACGTTGAGGCATTTTTCAAGGATAGCGATGCGTTTGCTGATATAGGAGGGGGATAGCCCCAGCTCCAGCGCAGCCCGGGCAAATCCACCGTTGCGGGCAACGGTGACAAAAACGAAAAGATCTTCAACAGAAGGCCAGCCCTCAAGGGGCTGGCGATGCTTTTTACCTACAGGCGTCGTTTTCATAACATCGCAGCGAGATGACGGAAAATGACAATGTTATAACACCGATCGCAAAAATGACTGCAGTTTCTGCATGAAGATCTCTGGGATCTCCTCTTGCGGAGAATGCCCGCAAGGCAATGCTTCTCCCTGCACGCGCATCGCTTTTTCTCTCCAGGTGTCCACCACATCATACAACTGCCCTACCGTACCCTGAGCCCCCCATAGCAACAGTAGCGGACACTCAATACGCGCAGACGCATCCACAGCATCGTCTTCAAGATCAATCGATGCCGCGGCACGATAATCTTCGCAGACCGCATGGATCATCTCTGGATTTTGGTAACAGCGCAGGTATTCATTGAACGCATCTTCTGATGTCGCCCCCGCAGTTTTCAACTGACCTGCAATATGCTTACGCAGAAAAAATGCCGGATCGTGCGCGATCATTGTTTCCGGTAATGGAAAAGGTTGGATCAGGAAAAACCACCAAAAATAGCGCGTGGCAAACGCCTTATTGGTTAATGCGTACATTGTAGCTGTCGGGGCTATGTCGATGAACGTGCAACACGTCACACTGTCAGGATAATCAAGGGCCAGCCGATGTCCAACCCGTCCTCCACGATCATGCCCGACAAAAGCGAACCGCGGATAACCCAGAATCTCCATCAGCATGACAATATCCTGCGCCATCATACGCTTTGAATAAGTACGATGCGCCGGATCACTCACTGGTTTGTCGCTGTCTCCATAGCCCCGCAAATCCGGCAAAATCACCGTGTGGCTTTTCGCCAATTCCGGCGCGACTTTACGCCATGTGATGTGGTTCTGCGGATGGCCATGTAAGAGCACCAACGGTGAACCGTTTCCTCCGATGGCGACCCGGATGGTTAAACCATTTGGCAGCCGTACATCCTTTAATGCAAACCCAGGAATGAACGGAGAAGCGCCGCATTCAATAACTGTACTCATCACTGTCTCCTGCGTTCTTTGCTTGCCCGACTTTGCCCCGTCTCATCGCCATCTCTTTTCTTAGCCACGTGCGGATACCGGACGCTTTAACCATGGGCGACGCGCGTAATGCTGCGTCTCAAAATTTTCAATCTCTGGCAGATATTGCAGCGTCCAGGTAATCGCATCTTCGCCAGCGGCCAACATCTCTCGTTTGAGTTCACTAATAACAAAAGGAAGTGTTTCATCTGCTGTCACAATCTCGCAGCGTTCAAGAGAAACCGTAATCAGATTGCTGTCAGCCTTCGTGGCCAACTGTGCCAGACGAGCCAGAGACGCGTCATCCAAAGAGATTGTCAGGATCCCGTTGCGCTGGCAGTTGTCATCAAAAATCCCGGCGAAAGTGGAACCTAACAGCGCCCGGATGCCCAACTGTTTTAATCCCCAAACGGCATGTTCGCGGCTCGATCCGCAGCCAAAGTTGGGGCCGACCAGCAAAAATGTCGCGTCCTGCCAGCCAGGCATATTGAGAATAAAATCAGGATTAGGCTGACCATTGCCCAGGAAACGACGATCGAAAAACACCCCTTTATTCAACCCCTGACGATCGATCCCTTTCAGGAACTGTTTCGGCATAATCACATCGGTGTCGATGTTCGGTTCCAGCATTGGCGCAATTCGCCCGCTAATTTGCTTAAACGTATCCATCTCATTCCCCCGCCTGAAGTAATGTCCGAACATCGACCAGATGCCCTGCTACCGCTGCTGCCGCGACCATCGCCGGGCTCATTAAATGCGTTCTTGCCCCTGCGCCCTGTCGCCCAGGGAAATTACGGTTCGTACCCGATGCGCAGCGATCGCCTGTTGCCAGCACGTCCTCGTTCATCGCAAGGCACATTGAGCAACCCGACTGACGCCATTCAAAACCAGCGTCAATGAAGATTTTCGCCAGCCCCTCTTCTTCCGCCTGACACCGGACCTGCGTTGAACCGGGCACAATAATCCCGCGCACATGGCTGGCAATTTTGCGTCCTGCCACGACTTTCGCGACGGCCCGCAGATCTTCAATGCGGCCATTCGTGCATGAGCCAATAAAAGCGTGCGAAATACGAATGTCACTCACCGGCGTACCGGGCAGCAGATCCATATACTGGAGAGCTTTCTCAAGCGCGAGACGTTTAAGTGGATGCGTTTCATGTTCCGGGGATGGAACATAGCCGGTGATCGCACAGGTTTGATCCGGGCTGATCCCCCAGGTCACTTTAGGCTCAAGATCGAGACAGTCGATCGTCACGGTCTTATCAAAAACCGCATCTGCATCACTACACAACTGCGACCACTCCTGCAATGCCAGTTGCCAGAGTTCACCTGCGGGCATTTGCGGCTTCCCGTAGATATAGTCAAAAACCTTTGCATCCGGCGCAATAATCGCACCGCGAGCCCCTGCCTCCACAGCCATATTGCAAAGCGTCATTCGCCCCTCAACACTCAGGGCACTGATTGTTTCACCGTCGAATTCGATGGCATATCCTGTCGCACCATCTGCGCCAGTACGTTCGAGTAATGCAAGAACGATATCTTTTGCAGAACAACCAAAAGGTAATTCACCCTTAACGCTGACACGCAAGGTTTTCAGCTTACGATACACCAGCGTCTGAGTAGCCAGCAGGTGTTCGATTTCCGACGTACCGATACCAAATCCCAGAGCGCCGAACGCACCGTAAGTGGTGGTATGGCTGTCGCCAGCCGCAATCACCATTCCGGGCATGACCAGCCCTTGCTCGTGGGCAACGACATGTTCTATCCCTTGTCGTGGGTCCAGCACATCAAATAACGTGATACCAAAATCAGCGGCATTTTCCCGAAAATAATCAACCTGTAACTGACCGCCGGGATCCGTCATCAGCATATCGCGCTGAGGTCGGGTGGGATTAACATGATCAACATTCAGCAGAAAGGCTTCCGGATGCCGCACCGGCCGTCCCTGTTCCCTTAACCCGCTAAATGCTTGTGGACTGGTATATTCATTGAGTATCGAACGATCGATATAAAGTAAAACATGCCCTTCGTTATCAAGTTCCCGAACGGTATGCGATTCAACTAATTTTTCATACAGCGTTTTAGCAGACATAGATATATTCCTGGGGTAACGAATGGCTGAATAATGAGAGATTCGTCATTGAGGCTTTTAGCTATAGTGACACATTCATAAAAAAACGATGATTCCAGTCGGGAAAGTATAAAAACACACTTCGTGTTGGTGAGCAGACGCCGCCCAGAGTAGGTTGCGCTGCGATCACAATGATTTCGCAGGCACCGCTGATCTGATTATGTTCATATTTTTATTTTGCCCAGAAAGACAAAACGAAATGGCGTATTTAATGAAATGGAGATCGTCAGAGGTGAACCAGATAATAAAAACGTGGTTATTCTTAAGATATAGAGTTAGCCACGCGTTTTAAACGCACCAGGTTGGCTATCGGGATTAATCAGAGTCGGGGCAGCGCTTTTGGACGCTGCCATCCCGAAGATGGAAACGTCCGTTAGCGTTTTATTCGATAGTCAGCTCACACGAGTTCTTTGAGCTGCTCCTGCATATAGGTCGAAAAATACTCTGGATTCTTGATAAGGATACGGTTACCGGAGGCAACTTTTTCTGCCCATCCGGCCACTTTTTTCGTGAACTCGGGATTCCATCCCTCCTGCTCACCCCGTGCCATCACAACTTCCGGACTCGCTGGCACACCTAAGTCATGCAAATACTTTAAGATTCCCTTAGCGGTACTTTCGTCCATTGAATGGGGTACTGACACTGAGGTGTTCATACCACCAATAAAATCCAATGCTTTCTCAATTGCTGTTGGCATGCTCTTATCCTTAAAATTAACCACGTGAGAGACACATTTATACTATGTACCCAACTCAGTCGGGATATCAAAGAGAACGTTGCCTTTATTTGATTTACCCCTCAGCTAAACGCTTGCGGCGGCTGTTTTCTGCGCTATTTTTTTGCTTCCCCGGCTAAAACCAGGCCAGTAGCCACCGCATTACGCGGCCCTTCGGTCCCCCGGATATTGCCCTGTCCCGCGACGACACCGTAATGCGCCAACGCGTCGGTGATCATCTGCGGAATTTCAAAATCCAGCGATGACCCCCCCACCAGCACGACAAAAGTGATATCACGGATGGAACCACCAGGTGACACCTGGCGCAATGCACGCAGGCAGTTGGTCACGAAGACCTTCTCCTTAGCTTGACGTCGCACCAGACGAATTTTTTCCAGCGAAGTCTGGTTATCCACGGGGATCAGCTCGCCGTCTTTCAGATACACCACTTTGGCAAACACCGACGGGCTGAGTGGTTCGCGGAAAAACTCCACCGCACCGTTCTCATGACGAATACTGAACAGGCTCTCTACTTTCGCCAGCGGGTATTTTTTTATTTCCTCGGCCAGAAACGGATCGCTCAGACCCAGTTCCGTCTGAATCAACAGGCTGACCATATTCCCCGCGCCGGCCAGATGTACCGCCTTTACTGCACCTTCGCTATTGATGATGGCTGCATCAGTGGAACCAGCGCCTAAATCGAGGATCGCCAGCGGCGCAGCACATCCAGGCGTCGTTAACGCGCCAGTCACGGCCATATTGGCCTCTACACCCCCCACTTCAACAGAGGTGTTTAATCGCGCGCTCAGCTCGCTGGCAATGACCTGCATTTGTAAACGATCGGATTTCACCATCGCCGCAATGCCGACAGCATTTTCCATCGAACACTCCCCGGCGATGCCGCCCTGCACCTTACGAGGAATAAACGTATCAACTGCCAGCAAATCCTGAATATGCACCGCGTTCATATCATGCCCGGACAGCGAAGCCATCACCTTACGCACGCGTTCCAGCATACCGCCTGCATGCGTTCCCGCTTCACCGCGAATGTCACATACAGGCGCACAGGCGCTCATCGCCTGCATAATAGCCTGCGCCCCTTGCGCCACGTCAGCCTCGCCGCCGCGCCTTTCTCCGCGGATAAAAATCTTACCCGCCGGGATCACCCTTGAGCGCACATCACCCTGCGGTGTTTTCAGCACCACGGCGGAGCGGTTACCAATCAGCGCCCTGGCAATAGGGACGATGGTTTGCGTTTCCTCCGGCGTCAGGGCAAAGAACGTGGCAATGCCGTAGGGGTTAGACAGCGCCCGAACAACCTGGCCCGCGGCCGCGACTTCGACCGCCGCCAACACCCCCTCCGGCACTTTTTCCAGCAACGTGACTTCATCAACCACCGGCATAGTTCGCTGCAGACGATTGTTCACCAGCACGCCATCATCTTTTTTCAGGATCGCCGCCACCACGTTCACGCCGCGATCCAACGCGTCGTTGATGAGCCAAACGGCTTCGAGGAAATCCATTTCCTCACCCACCAATGGGATCCAGCCCTGGGCAAACCGATCCTCGCTCAATGCCGCCAGCTTCTCCACTGCAATGGTGGTTCCCATTCCCACGCCAACGCCGCCGGGCGTTTGTGGGTTATGACCAATCATCGTCGATTCAGTAATGATGGTTTCGGTGATCGTTTCCATCGCCACATCACCAATGACCGGTGCGGCCTCATTGATACAGATTTTCGCCACATCTTTAAGCGACCATGGCGTTTTTTCCAGCGCCTGCTGCAGGGAAGCGACCACCCCGGCAATATTGTCCCGCGTTCCTTTCATGCCCGTGGTCGCGACAATCCCGCTGGCGATAAACCGGCCATGCTGCGCCAACGCCACTTCCGTGGTGGCATTGCCGATATCAATCCCTGCAATTAACGGCATATTCCCTCCGTCACTGGCTGCCTTTACGCAGCTTGTTTCTCTGCTGATACACCTCTGCCGACTCGCGCACAAATCCGGCGTTTACCGTCGCGTGCCAGGTATGTTCCAGCTCATCAGCGATCGCCTGTAGCTCCGCGAATGAAGAGCGAAACGGACGTAGTGCGTTGTAGATTTCCAGAATGCGGGTATCCGGGATGGCAATCAGTTCCGCCGCCCGACGGAAGTTGCGCGCCACGGCATGACGGTGCATCTGTTCGGCAATCTGCGCCTGATACTCCAGCGTTTGCTGGGAAATACGCACATCCTGCGGCCCTACATGTCCCGCCAGCACATTCTCAAGGGTGATATCGGTTAATGGTTTCCCGGTGGGGGTCAGGATTTTCTCCGGGCAGCGGGTAGCTAAAGGATAATCCTGCGCGGTCATGATGTTGTCGTTCATGGTCATTCCCTTACTAATGCAATATGCAGCGTGACAGGCGCAGCATCCTGCACCACATGCTTGGTTTCTTTAATGTGAAACAACGCGGCTTTGGCCATAAATTTGGGGCGCACCATCTGGTCATTGACCACCGGAACCGGCGAGGGCGACTCTTTGCGTGCATAGCGCGCAGCGTTCTTTCCAATCTGACGATACGTTTCCAGCGTCAGCAGCGGGGCCTGAGAGAAGAGTTCAAGGTTACTCAGGGGCAGCAAATCACGCTGATGGATAACCGTGGTTCCCTTTGACTGAATACCAATCCCGATGCCGGAGCCACTGAGGTTCGCCGCATCCCACGCCATAAAAGAGACATCCGAGGTGCGCAGAATTCTCACCACTCGCGCATGCAGTCCCTCTTCTTCAATCCCCGCCACCAACTCTTTCAGAATCGCGTTGTGCGGCATATCAATCAGGGTTTTATGCTGGTGCTTGCCAAAGGCCGGTCCGACGCCAATCACCACTTCGTCAGCGCGATCGTCTGCTTTTGCCGCCTCGCCTTCACTGACCTGCAAGGTAAAAACGGGCTTACGTTCAGTTGTGCATTCCACGGTGTACCGCCTTATTCAATCGAGCTGGGCTGAACCACGCCCGCAATATTTTTAATTTCCGCCCAGCGTTCGGCACTGATGCGATAGCCGGTGCCGGGTCCCTGATAATCATTGATGTCGTTCACGGCGCTGACCACGTCGAACTGGCGATCCAGAATGGCCGATGTTTGCAGGTAATCACCGGTCACACGCTGTCTCAACATATTGAGAATATTGCTGGCGATATCTTCGAATCCGCTACCGCTTAGCGCCCCGACGATATCCAGCCCGGTAATGTTGCGCTTCATCATCTCTTCCACTGCCGCCAGATCTTCCACCACATTGCGCGCAGGCATGTCTTTGCTGCCGTGAGCATAGGTGGCAGCCTCCACTTCCTCATCACTGATTGTCGGCAGCCCCAGTTCGCGGAATACCGCCTGAATAGCCCGCGCCGCTTTGTTACGGATGGCGATGGTTTCTTCTTCGGTTACCGGGCGCAGGCCACCGTCAACCATCAGGTCACGTTGCAGTATGTTGTAATCATCGAAGTCTTCAGCATCGAAGTTAGAACCGGCAAACATGTTGTCGTAGTTGGGGACGGCGCTATAGCCAGAGAAGATAAAGTCGGTGCCGGGCAGCATCTGCATCAGGGTGCGGGCGGTACGGCGAATATCGGAGTGTGAGAAGGTCTGGTCATTGGCCGAGGCCACTTCAAGGTCGAGCATCGACGCAATCAGGTTTTCCGCCAGCACCGCGCGAATACCCGACGGCACTGCACCCGTCATCCCGATACAACTGACCGCCCCGTTTTGCAGCCCCTGCACACCCGCGCCCTTGGTAATGAAAATGCAGCGGGATTCCAGGTACAACATCGATTTACTCTCGGAATAGCCCATCAAGGCTTCCGAACCGGTACCGGAGGTATAGCGCATCTTCAGCCCGCGGGACGCATAGGCCGAGGCGAGAAACGCTTTTGACCACGGCGTATCGTCGCCGTCAGTGAATACCGATTCCGTTCCGTAGACCGACACCGTTTCGGCGTAGCTGGTTAACCCGCGCATTCCCAGCTCCAGCTCAGTAGCCTCTTCAACGGAACATTGTGTCAGCACGCCAGGACGACCGCACTGAGAACCGACCAACAGCGCCAGGGCGTTAAACGGCGCATAGCGGGCAATCCCGACCGTCGTTTCCTGTTCTGAAAAACCACGAATCCCCGCTTCAGCGGCATCGGCGGCAATCTGCACCGGATTATCTTTCAGGTTGGTCACGTGACACTGGTTGGAGGGCGTGCGTCGGGCGCGCATTTTTTGCAGCGCCATCATCATCTCTACCACGTTCATTTTCGCCATCACCTCCACTGCTTTCGCCGGGGTGATAGCGGTGGTAATGGCAATGATCTCTTCGCGACTGACGTGGATATCTACCAGCATTCTGGCGATCGCCAAAGCGTCGAGCTGCATGGCGCGCTCGGTTTCAGCCACGTTTATCGCGTAGTCGGCAATAAAGCGGTCAATCATGTCGAACTGTGCGCGGCTCTTGCCGTCCAGTTCAACAATACGACCCTTCTCCACCTTCACAGAAGAGGCCGGATCGTAGGGACTTTCCATGGCGATCAGCCCTTCTTCCGGCCATTCGCCAATAAGCCCATCCTGATTTACAGGACGCTTTGCAAGGACTTCGAATCGTTTTGATCTTCTCATAGTTTATGGACTCAAAAGATAAAGAATAGGGACGCCAGGCTGTATCGCTGGTGCTCTATCACCCCAGCAATCGCCTTTATCAGCAATAGCCGAACTTTAAATGAGCAGGCCGATAAAAAAATAAAATTAATTGCGTTCCAATTTGATACATATTTAAATGTCAGCGTTTCATATTGAAACGGTCCACGGGAATATCCACGAAGAATTGTGACGCGCTTAAATGATCATTATCAATAAATGCCAAACACAGGAAATAAAATTAATATTTTAGAAAAATCCACACTATTGACTTAATAACGCGCCGCGAGAAAATACAGAAAACCCAATGAGAAAAAATAGCTGTAGCGCGATATTTTTTGCGACCTCAGCCCTACAACCTTGTCAGGAGATACTGTGAATAAGAGCCAACAAATCGCCACCATTACGCTGGCGGCCGCAAAGAAAATGGCGACTGCCGTCGAGGCAAAAGCGCTTAAAATCAACGTTCCAGTAGTCTTTTCCGTGGTTGACCGCGGCGGAAACACGCTACTGATGCAGCGTATGGACGAGGCGTTTGTCACCAGTTGTGATATTTCTCTCAATAAAGCCTGGACCGCCTGCTGTCTGCGGCAGGGCACACATGAAATTACCGATGCAGTACAACCTGGTGCTTCTCTATATGGTTTACAGCTCACCAATCAGCAGCGAATCGTTATTTTCGGTGGCGGTTTACCTGTTATATTCGACGGACAATTAATCGGTGCCGTAGGTGTTAGTGGCGGCACTGTAGAACAAGATAGATTATTGGCCGAGACCGCACTGAATTGTTTCTCTGAATTATAATTTAAATCTAAGAAGGTATATTATGAGCTATCGTATGTTTGATTACCTTGTGCCGAATGTTAACTTTTTTGGCCCAAATGCTATTTCCGTTGTCGGCGAACGTTGCAAACTGTTAGGCGGTAAAAAAGCGCTGCTGGTCACCGATAAAGGTCTGCGGGCGATAAAAGACGGTGCGGTAGATAAAACGCTGGCACATCTGCGTGAAGCCGGGATTGAGGTGGTCGTATTTGACGGCGTAGAGCCAAACCCTAAAGACACCAACGTGCGCGACGGTCTGGAGGTATTTCGTAAAGAGCAGTGCGATATCATCGTTACCGTTGGCGGCGGTAGCCCGCATGACTGCGGTAAAGGTATCGGTATCGCGGCCACGCACGAAGGCGATCTCTACAGTTACGCCGGAATTGAAACGCTGACCAATCCGCTGCCGCCAATCGTTGCGGTCAATACCACCGCGGGTACCGCCAGCGAAGTCACCCGCCACTGCGTGCTGACCAATACCAAAACCAAAGTGAAGTTTGTGATTGTCAGTTGGCGTAACCTGCCGTCGGTTTCCATTAATGACCCGCTGCTGATGCTCGGTAAACCAGCACCACTTACCGCCGCGACCGGGATGGACGCCCTGACCCACGCCGTGGAAGCTTACATTTCCAAAGATGCTAACCCGGTCACCGATGCCGCCGCTATCCAGGCGATCCGTCTAATTGCCCGTAACTTGCGCCAGGCCGTCGCGCTGGGCAGCAACCTGAAAGCCCGTGAAAATATGGCCTATGCCTCTCTGCTGGCCGGTATGGCTTTCAACAACGCCAACCTCGGCTATGTTCATGCGATGGCACACCAGCTCGGTGGTCTGTACGACATGCCGCACGGCGTGGCCAATGCGGTACTGCTGCCACACGTCGCCCGTTATAACCTCATCGCCAACCCGGAGAAATTTGCTGATATCGCTGAGTTTATGGGCGAGAACACCGACGGGTTGTCAACCATGGATGCCGCTGAGCTGGCCATTCGCGCCATCGCCCGTCTTTCCGCCGATATTGGTATTCCACAGCATTTGCAGGAGCTGGGCGTCAAAGAAGCCGATTTCCCTTACATGGCGGAAATGGCGCTGAAAGATGGCAACGCGTTCTCGAACCCGCGTAAAGGGAACGAGAAAGAGATCGCTGAAATCTTTCGTCAGGCTTTCTAATCCAAAGGGGGCGCAATGTCACTTTCATCACCGAGCGTACATCTGTTTTATCACCCACGCTGGCAGGATACCCGCGCGCTTGATGAGCTGTGCTGGGGGCTGGAAGAGCAAGGCGTCCCATGCCGGACTGTCTGTTGCGACGAGAATGACTGTGCGCTGGCCTTGAGCAAACTTGCGGCCAAAAGCTCAACGCTGCGTGTCGGTCTTGGTCTCAACGCCACGGGTGATATTGCGTTAACCCACGCCCAGTTGCCCGAGGATCGGGCGCTGGTTCGTGGTCATATCACCGCCGGAATGGCGCAGATCCGCACGCTTGGCGCCAATGCCGGTCAACTGGTCAAAGTGCTTCCTTTCAGCGAGATAAAATAAATGTACCGTATCTATACCCGTACTGGTGATAAGGGCACGACCGCGCTGTTTGGCGGCAGCCGTATCGACAAAGACGATATCCGCGTGAATGCCTATGGCACCGTGGACGAACTGATTTCCCAGCTTGGCGTCTGCTACGCCAGCACGCGCCTGACAGCGCTTCGCCAGGATTTACATACCATCCAGAAGACGCTGTTTGTGCTTGGCGCGGAACTTGCCAGTGATGAGAAGGGACTTGCTCGCTTAACACAGACGATTAGCCCCGAGGATATTCAGGCGTTGGAGCAGCTTATTGATCGCAATATGACGCAAAGCGGTCCGCTAAAAGAGTTTGTTGTTCCGGGGAAAAACCTCGCATCGGCACAGTTGCATGTTGCGCGCACGCTGGCGCGTCGGCTGGAGCGACTCCTCATCGCCATGGACAGAACGTTGACGCTGCGTGATGAGCTTAAGCGTTACATCAATCGTCTGTCCGACGCCCTCTTCTCGATGGCGAGGATCGAAGAAACTACTCCAGATGTTTGCGCTTAAACTGGCTGGCATCGATGTCGTACTGTTTCATCTTGCGCCACAAGGTGGTGCGGCCAATATTCAGCAGTTGCGACATTTCCTGCACACGTCCGCTGGTGACGCGGGCGGCATGGATAATCGCTTCTTTTTCGATGGCGGTAAACGTCAGGCTGGCTGGCAGCAGCGATGATGCAGTCTCCAGGCCTGGGCGTTCCGCAAACAGATAATCCGGCAGATTACTCAGGCGAATATGGCCATTGTCGCTACTGATAGCGATATTTTCGATAATGCTGTTGAGCTCAAAATCATTGCCCGGCCACGAATAGGCAACCAGTTGTGCCAGCGCGTCATCGTCCAGCTTCAGACTGGATGAAAAGCGTTTTTTCAGGCTATTTAAGCGTGTATGAATCAGCGCCGGAATGCTGTTACGCCGTGCCCGCAGCGGTGGAATAACAATTTCAAAGGAGTGTAATGCGTAATACAGTTGGCGGCTAAAGCGGTTTTGCTCCACCAGGTTGGCGAGATCAACCGTAGTAGTGGCAATCACTTTCACATCAACCGGGATCAGGCGGCGGGCATCAAGGCGAGTCAATACGCCCTGCTTGATAACCTGCAACAACGCGGATTGCAACTCGGGTGCCAGATACTCAATTTTTTCCAGAAACAGCGTACCGCCGTTCGCCAGCTCAAGGCGGCTCAGCCGACCGTTTTCATCATCGGTTGGCGCACTGCCCATAAAATCCTGCCCCAGCACGCTGTTGGCATACAGTTGGCAGTTAACGGCGATATAAGGCCCGCTGGCATGTTCACTTTCATTGTGAATAGCCTGGCTCAATAGCTCTTTACCCACCCCCTCTTCACCGCACAACAGAATAGGGAAACTCCCTCTCGCCGCCTGGCGACCAAAATGGATCAGTCGACGGGTTTCCGGGTCATCCGTCGACATCTGTTCAAAGGTGTGGCTGACTTTCCCGAGCTGGCTGGTCATCAACTGACGCATTTGTTCAACGGGATGAAGCAGCAGAATAAAGCTGTTGCCCTGTTCTTCAACGATAGGTTTCAGAGTAATAACAGCATCAACAAACTGGTGCTGGCTTTCGAAAGTCACTTCGACGTGATTCAGGCCACGAGCATGTTTGATCGCCCGGCGCAGCAAGGTGGGCAGATTAACCAGGTCATTAATGTTTTTACCCTGGCTGGCCTGTGCATCCAGATGTAAAAGCAAAGCGGCACGGGCATTAAGAAACTGCAGAACGCCCTGCTCGTTCCATGCCATTACGCCATCATCCATGCTCTCTAACAGCCCATACATCTGATTAAGATGGCGGTTAGATTCGGCCAACAGGCTGTCGGTCAGCAAAGAGTTGCCGACTTCTCTGGCAATCGCCAGCGTCAGGGAGAGATCGGAAACGGACTCATGCTCCACCAGGCAGCACAGGGAAATGGAGCCAAACAGCCGCCCATGGTTATCAAAGACCGGGGTAGAGCAGAACGACCACGGATGCAGCGCCTGCTTAAAATGCTGATCGCCTGAGGTTTTTGTTGGCTGCCCTGGCATCGTCGCCAGCGATAGCGCACAACTGCCGATAATGCTTTCCGCGCAGTAGCTACCGTCACGAAAGCCAAGTTCCGCCAGTTGTTCCACCGTCTGCGGATCGCCGCACCGGCTGAGAATACAAGCCGATTCATCCAGAATCAGCAGCGCACAGGGACGTCCATCCATAAACTCCCAGGCATCTTCCAGTGCGGCCTGTCCAATCGTCAGCAGTGCAGTCTTGCGGCGGCAAATCGACGCAAAAGTCAGTCCCTGCGCCTGATGCGGTGCCTGCCAGGTTTCCCGCTGCATAAACTTGCTGCAACGATGCCATGACTGAGCAATGACCGAAGAAACTTCCTTCCCGATGCCATGAGTGTGCGCCGTCATATCCATTTCCGCTGTTTTACCATAGACAACCCCTCCGGCAGAGACTGTCAGAGGGGGAGAAGATACTGAATAAAAGGCTTACCGACGTCTGATTAACGCGCCAGCCACTGCTGTCCCAGCAGGTCTGCCGTCAGAATCGCGGCATGGACGCTTTCAGGCGTCACCGGGAACGGCATATTGTGAATGGTTTCACCTTCCGCGCAGGTGGCTTTCGCAACAGCCATAATCTTAGCGTCGATGCCGTCTTTCACGCTCATTTGCGCCAGCGTTACCGGCAGATCCACTTTCTGGCAGAAATTCAGCACTGTTTCGATCTCTTCCATCGGGCTGTTCTGTAGCACCAGTTGCGCCAGCGTACCAAACGCCACTTTTTCACCGTGGTACAAATGGTGACACTCTTCCAGAATGGTGAAGCCGTTATGGATGGCGTGTGCCCCCGCGAGGCCACTGCTTTCAAAGCCAATGCCGCTGAGATAGGTGTTCGCTTCCACGATACGTTCCAGAGCATCGGTCACCACGCCAGCCTGTGCAGCCAGACGAGCCTTTTCACCTTCTGCCAGCAGCGTATCATAGCACAAGCGTGCCAGGCTCAGGGCCGCCGCCGTGGACTGTCCCCCCGCCATACTGGTCGCTCTGGCATCAAAACACGCTTTTGCTTCAAACCAGGTCGAGAGCGCATCGCCCATCCCAGCCACCAGCAGACGTACCGGCGCTTTGGCGATAATTGCCGTATCCATGACAACCATATCCGGGTTTTTCGGGTAGATCAGATATTCTTCGAACTCACCGGCTTCGGTGTAGATAACAGACAGCGCACTGGTTGGCGCATCCGTTGAGGCGATAGTTGGAATCACCACCACCGGCAGTTTCTGGTAGTAGCCAATCGCTTTGGCTGTATCCAGCGTTTTCCCACCGCCAATCCCAACCACACCACGGCAACCGTGCTGCTTCAGAATGGCAATCAGGCGATTAATTTCAACATGGCTGCATTCGCCATTGAAGCGTTCCGCGTGGCAGCTAATACCGTGGCTGTGCAGGCCATTGAGTACTTTGTCTCCCGCCAGTTTCATGACGAAGTCATCTGCAATCACGAAAAAGCTGTCTGCCAGATTTTTAGCGTATTGACCAAATAAGGTAGAAGCGTCAGGACCCTGGAGATATTTGGCTGGAGATTGAATAACTTTTAGCATTCCTTTCATCCTCAAATAAGTACATGTTTTTACATGGTGAGCCCTGGCGTTAACCTGTTTAGCCTGTTGCGAACGGCAAAAACGGGAGGTACCGGAGCGATGCAATAACTGTATGGCGAGGCGGGAACAAAAAAATCATTCGTCTTTTTGTTCTGATATGAAACAGATAAAAATGACATGCGTTCCATATTGAAACGATTAACCATAAAAATACTAAGGTTTGCGATCCCGATCCGTTCATTTGCCGGCAAATCCTTGCAGAACGCGAAAATCGAATTCCCTTTGCCTCTCTCTGACACCATTAAAAGCAGTAAAAAAACGTTTACTGTGCCGTGTGGCCAACATTGAAAAGGCGATAAAAAAGTCGAGCGGGCTCGCATTGTGATCATTCCTCTCACAAATACGTTCCATTACGGAACAAAAAATAACAATTACGTTCCGTAATGAAACTCATTTTGCCGCTGTTTTTTTCCACGCTGACTCCGCCAGAATCTCCCCCATCGCCTCCGCACCATGACAATGCATTCGGGGGTTTGTTTTACACTCAACCTCGAGGAGCCGTTATGTCTCAATTCTTTTTTAATCAGCGTACCCAACTTGTTAACGACGTCATCGACGGTACGATTATCACCAGTCCGTGGAACAATCTGGCGCGTCTGGAAAGCGATCCGGCTATTCGCATCGTGGTTCGTCGCGATCTCAACAAAGATAACGTGGCAGTGATCTCCGGTGGTGGCTCAGGACACGAACCCGCCCACGTTGGCTTTATCGGCAAAGGAATGTTGACCGCGGCAGTCTGTGGCGACGTGTTTGCGTCCCCGAGCGTAGATGCAGTGCTGACCGCAATCCAGGCGGTAACTGGCGATGCAGGCTGTCTGTTGATCGTTAAAAATTACACCGGTGATCGTCTTAACTTCGGCCTCGCCGCCGAAAAAGCACGCCGCCTTGGCTATAACGTCGAAATGCTGATTGTTGGCGACGATATCTCCCTGCCAGATAACAAGCATCCTCGCGGGATTGCGGGCACTATCCTGGTTCATAAAGTGGCAGGCTATTTCGCTGAACGCGGCTACAACCTCGCGACCGTCCTGCGTGAAGCGCAGTATGCAGCAAGTAACACCTTCAGCCTGGGCGTCGCCATTTCCAGTTGCCATTTGCCGCAGGAAACCGACACCGCACCACGCCATCATGCGGGCCATGCCGAACTGGGCATGGGCATTCACGGCGAGCCTGGTGCCTCGGTTATTGCTACCCAAAACAGTGCGCAGGTGGTGACTCTGATGGTCGATAAACTCATGGCGGCACTGCCTGAAACTGGCCGTCTGGCGGTGATGATTAATAATCTGGGCGGCGTGTCCGTTGCTGAAATGGCTATCATCACTCGGGAACTGGCAAACAGCCCACTGCATCCGCGTATCGACTGGCTGATTGGCCCGGCCTCGCTGGTCACCGCCCTGGATATGAAAGGTTTCTCGCTGACCGCCATCGTACTGGAAGAGAGCATCGAAAAAGCGCTGTTAACCGAAGTCGAAACCAGCAGCTGGCCGACGCCTGTCCCACCACGCGAAATCAACTGTGTGCCATCATCGCAGCGCAGCGCGCGTGTCGAATTCCAGCCTTCAGCCAACACGCTGGTCGCCGGGATTATTGAGCAGGTCACCGGAACGCTTTCCGATCTGGAAGCACACCTCAACGCGCTGGATGCCAAAGTAGGTGATGGTGATACAGGTTCAACTTTTGCCGCTGGTGCACGTGAAATCGCTGACCTGCTGCATCGTGAGCAGCTTCCACTGAATAACCTCGCCACGCTGTTCGCCCTGATCGGCGAACGCCTGACCGTGGTGATGGGCGGGTCCAGCGGCGTACTGATGTCCATCTTCTTTACCGCCGCCGGGCAGAAGCTGGAGCAAGGGGCTGATGTTGCCGAAGCCCTGAACACAGGGCTGGCGCAGATGAAGTTCTACGGCGGTGCAGACGAGGGTGACCGTACGATGATTGATGCGCTGCAACCCGCGCTGACATCTCTGCTGGCACAACCGCAAAACCTGCAAGCCGCTTTTGACGCCGCACAGGCAGGCGCAGAGCGTACCTGTCTGTCGAGCAAAGCCAACGCGGGTCGCGCATCGTATCTCAGCGGTGAAAGCCTGCTGGGCAATATGGACCCCGGTGCACACGCCGTCGCAATGGTATTTAAAGCACTGGCAGAGAGTGAGTTGGGATTAGCCATAAGTGCCTGATGCGCTTCGCTTATCAGGCCTACGAGTGCAAACCTTTGTAGGCCGCCATCCGGCGAAGAAATGCCTGATGCGCTGCGCTTATCAGGCCTACGAGTGCAAACCTTTGTAGGCCGGATAAGGCGTTTACGCCGCCATCCGGCGAAGAAATGCCTGATGCACTGCGCTTATCAG
>NZ_JASEYC010000017.1:97167-110797 GCF_035064245.1 Citrobacter sp. R-1.5.2
AAGAAATGCCTGATGCACTGCGCTTATCAGGCCTACGAATGCAAACCTTTGTAGGCCGGATAAGGCGTTTACGCCGCTATCCGACAAAGAAATGTCTGATGCACTGCGCTTATCAGGCCTACGAGTGCAAACCTTTGTAGGCCGGATAAGGCGTGTGCGCCGCCATCCGGCAAAGCAATGCCTGATGCGCTGCGCTTATCAGGCCTACGAGTGCAAACCTTTGTAGGCCGGATAAGGCGTTTGCACCGCCATCCGGCAAAGCAATGCCTGATGCACTGCGTTTATCAGGCCTACGAGTGCAAACCTTTGTAGGCCGGATAAGGCGTTTGCGCCGCCATCCGGCTGCATATTAGCGATAGACGCGAATACCGCCTTCTACGCCCCGGCTAAACAATACTTGCCACAGCTCAATATCTCTGGCGCGGAACGCACCGGCACAAGCGCACAGGTAATAATTGAACATCCTTCTGAAGGTCGCGGAATAACGCGATGACAGCTCTGGCCACGCCTGATTAAACCGTGCATGCCAGGCCATCAGCGTTTTATCATAGTCACTGCCAAAGTTATGCCAGTCTTCCATCACGAATCGCGACTCGCTCGCTTCAGCAATATGCGAAATCGCCGGTAAGCAGCCATTCGGGAAAATATATTTATTGATCCACGGATCAACGCTCATCCCTTTTTTATTGCTGCCAATGGTATGCAGCAGGAACAATCCGTCCGACTTCAAACAGCGGTCAGCAATACTGAAATAGGTATCGTAATTTTTTGGCCCCACATGCTCGAACATCCCCACGGAGACAATACGATCGTAGTGCTTGTCGAGGTCACGATAATCCTGAAGCAGGATGGTCACATCCAGGCCTTCACAGCGCTGCTGCGCCATTTTTTGCTGCTCTTTCGAGATAGTGACGCCTTCTACCGCCACGCCATAATGGCGCGCCGCATATTCGGCCAGTCCGCCCCAACCGCAACCAATGTCCAGTAAACGCATGCCCGGTTTCAGTTGCAGCTTCTCGCAAATCATTTTTAATTTGGCGTTTTGCGCGTCGTCTAAGGTGGTAGCCTCTTTCCAGTAGCCACAGGAATATTGCATGTGGGGATCCAACATGAGCGCAAAGAGATCGTTGCCAATATCGTAGTGTTCTTTACCGACAATCCACGCACGACTGCGAGACTGCAAATTAAACAGACGGGCGCTGGCAATACGCAATATATCCTTCAGATTTCCCGGCATTTGCTGGTCGAGTTTTGCTTTCAGGATTTTACAGAACAGAACATCGAGGCGTTCGCAGTCCCACCAGCCTTCCATATAGCTTTCGCCAAGCCCTAAGGAGCCTTGTTGCAGCACCCGTTTAAAGAAACCGGCATGATGAAGTTGAATATCCCAGGGGCGGGAACCATTAATCTGAATATCTGCTTGCTGGAGCAGCTCTTTTCCCATTCGGGTCCAGTTATCATTTGTTTCATTGACGATGACAGCGTCTGAACAAAGCGTGTTCATGGTATTTACCAAAGGTGGGCTATTAATTCTTACGCAAGATTATTATGGAAAAAAGAATGTATGTATTATGATTTGCGGACAAGATCTATCGAGCAGCGGCCACCTAACCGGGAGAATCACTTCTTTGAGTATGGATACTTTCCCCCCAAAACAGTGGAACTCCTTCCCCGACGACTCCATGACCGAGTTGCCGCAGGACGTTTACTTTCGCTCTTATGTCCTTGAAGCCAACCACCATGTTCCGCAGCACTCACATGCTTTTATGCAGTTTCATTTTGCCCGCAAAGGCAGTATGCGTATTGATGTCGCCGGCAAGTGCTGGATAATCCCCGCGCATTACGGCATCTGGATCCCCAATAATACTGAGCATGCCGTTTGGGCGCTGGATGATGTGCATTTAGAGAATCTGGATATTAAACCGGGCTTTCTCGAAGAAAGTATCCATGAGTGTAAAGTCGTGGCGATCAGTGATTTCGCCAGAGAGTTTATTCACTACGCTACGAATTCAATTTCAGGCCATTATGATAGCCAGTCAAAAGAAGGCAAACTGGTCAGTGTGCTGGTGGACATTATTCTGCAATTACCAGAAGTCGCCTTTGTATTGCCCTGGCCGCAGGATCGCGAATTAACCAAAGTGTGCCGAACAATACAAGCGTCTCCGGCGCTGGAACATTCAGTAGAGTATTGGGCACAACATTTGGGTATGTCTGCCCGTACCTTTTCGCGTCATTTCAAAAAAGAAACCGGATTACCCTTCAGCGTCTGGAAGCAAAAAATGCGAATTCTGGAGTCAGTACTCATGCTGAAGAAAAATAAAAGCGTAACCGCCGTGGCGCTCGATGTAGGATATTCAAGCACCGCAGCGTTTAGTTATGCATTCCGCCAGGCGTTTGGCGTTTCACCGTCACATTATTAATTAACGTTCCGACGTTGATGCCAGTAAGCCGCGGCGCGTACCAACTGCTGATCGAAAGCCTCAGTAGCAAAGCGTGCGCTCAGGTTTTTCACCACTTTTCCTTCGCCAGTTATCCAGATGAAATAATCCTGTGCAGGCACGGTCAACTGTGAAAGCTGCTCATTCACTGCCTGTTCGTCATGGCCGACAAACCACTGAATTGTAAAACCGTCGAGATGAGCGAAATAATCCTGATACGCTGCATCGCGTACGCTGACCAGCGCCGTCACATTTGGACGTACCGCTAAACGACCGATCGCCTCCAGCCGGCGACGTAGCGCTGGCATTCCAGATTCATCACACACGTAAACCTGGTACGCATAGTCTTCTGGTATCACCAGCGAGCCACGCGGTCCGCCAATCGTCAATTTGTCACCTTCACGCGCATTCATCGCCCATGTACTCGCCACGCCGCCATCGTGGATATAAAAATCCAGCGCCAGTTCATGGCGTGCCGGGTCATACAACGGCGTGTAATCACGGGATACCGGGCGTACACCCTCTGACCAGACAATCCCCTCATCCGTCACGACGGGTGGCACAAAGTGACTGCCCGGCTCAGGGAAAAAGACCTTGGTGTGGTCGTCAAAACCCTGTGAGCTAAAACCATCCAGAGCGTCACCGCCCAGTACAATGCGCTGGAAACCCGCGCTGATACGTTCAACCCGCAGGACGGTCAGTTCACGGAAGCGCAGCTCATTGCGAACGCGCTGTGGATAGCGTGAAGTGTTATTTATCATTTTTTCGCCTTAGTGACAGAGATTAGATATATCTAAATAAATTTCAAATGATAATGATTGCTAATTGAGAATATTGCAAGAACTTTTTTGATAGGGTCTGGACAGAGCCTCCAAAACGCCGCAATAAAAAAATAAATACATATAAATCAATAAATTAAATTAATATTTCTGCACAGACTTGCAAACAGAAAAAGTTTAGATATAAATTAGATATATCGAAACAACATCAGGAGATGAATGATGCAAGATCATCATGAAGGGTGCTGCAAACATGCAGAACACCAGCACGAAGGCTGCTGTAAAGGCGAAGGACATCGCCACGAAGGTCACCACAGCGAACACCACGAAGGTTGCTGCAAAGGTGGAGAACGTCATCAGGAAGGCTGTAACAAAGAACACCACCATGAGCATGGCTGCGGACACCGCCACGGGCGCGGCGGTGGTGGCGGTCGACGTCAGCGTTTCTTCGGCCACGGCGAATTACGTCTGGTGATTCTGGATATTTTGACCCGCGATGCCAGTCACGGTTATGAGCTAATCAAAGCCATTGAAACATTGACTCAGGGTAATTACACCCCAAGCCCGGGTGTTATTTACCCGACACTGGATTTCTTGCAGGATCAGTCGCTTATCGCCATCCGTGACGAGGAAGGAGGACGTAAGCAGATAACAATCACAGAGCAAGGCCTGCAATGGCTGGAAGAGAACCGGGAACATCTGGAACATATCCACGAACGTATTAAAGCACGCTGTGTCGGCTTTGAATTACGCAAGAATCCACAGATGAAAAGAGCACTGGAGAATTTTAAAGCCGTGCTGGATCTGCGGGTCAATCACGGTGACACCAGCGAAGCGCAAATCAAGAAGATCATCGGAATTATCGATCGCGCATCGCTGGACATCACCCAGCTTGATTAAGCAGGCTGCGCGTCCTCTTTACGCACGCGGAACACTTTGATCATCTCTTTTAAGTGTAATGCCTGTTCATTTAATGACGCCGCTGCCGCAACGGACTCTTCTACCAGACAGGAGTTCTGTTGCGTGGTGGTGTCGATCAGGCCAATCGCACTGTTAATCTGCGAAATACCGTCCGTCTGCTCGCGGCTGGCCTGACCGATTTCCCGTAATATCACATCCATTTCTTCAACGTTAGTGACCATTCCATTGATCAACGCGTTGGCTTTTTCAACCAGCGCCAGCCCTTCCCGGGTTTGACTGGTGGAGTCTTCAATCAGATTGCGGATCTCACTGGCAGACGATGCGCTTTTTTGCGCCAGTTGACGCACTTCTCCGGCAACTACCGCAAAACCACGCCCGTGCTCACCGGCGCGCGCGGCTTCGACAGCCGCATTCAGCGCCAAAATATTGGTTTGAAAAGCAATCGAATCGATCAGGTTGATAATTTCTGACATACGGTTAGAGGTTTCATTAATCACGCGTATTTTCTGCGTCACCTGATTCATCATCTCACCGTTGTTTTTCACGACCGTCGCCGCTCCCGTAGACAGCTTCGTCGCTTCATGGGTATGGTCTGCCGTCGTTTTGACCGTCGCGGTAATTTGTTCCATCGACGCCGCGGTCTGTTCTACCGAGCTTGCCTGTTCTTCGGTACGCGCAGCCAAATCCTGATTACCCGCGACAATCTGCGCCGCCGCCGCAGAGATATTCTCGGAGCCGTTTTGCACTTCCTCGACAATCTCTAACAGTCGGGTTTTCATTGCCATCAGCGCTTGCAGCAGCACACCGGTCTCATCCTTCTGTTCCATACTGATGCTGCGAGTAAGGTCGCCCTGCGCAATCGCCTCGGCAAACTGCACGGCTTCATTAAGGGGTCGGGTAATTGAGCGCACAATATACCAACCCATCACACAACCGGCAGCAATGCTGATCAGCGCCAGAGTAATCAACAGTGCGCGATTGGTGTGGAAATCATATTCCACCTGAGCGCCCGCCTTCTGCATCTGGGCATCTTCAATGGCGATCAACTCCTGCACTTTTGCTTTATACGCCTGCTGCACATTCACCGTGCTGGTCATCATCTCGTGCATTGCACCGGAGCGATCGTGATTCTGCAGCGCCTGCAGAATGCGGAATCGGGAAGCCAGATACTGTTCACGCACATCGCGGATATCCGCAATAATTTTTTTGGATGCATCATTGAGAGGCGCTGCACTCAGCGCATCCAGCAGAGCAGAAATTTGCTGGCTGATGGTATCGAGCTTTTTCTGGGACGCCTGGGTCCATTTACCTTCCTCATCCAATAACATCAATTGTTGAGTACTGACAAACTCCTGAAAATTATCAATGAGCAGATTGGCTTTTACCGTAATCGGATAGTCATTGGTAATGATGTTCTGCATCCCACTGTTACTACGATCCAGACTCAACAGCGAAAGGCCCGAACTCACCATCATCAGTACAATAAACAAACCAAACGCGATAAATAACTTCGAGCGAATCTTTACGTTATGCAAGAACATATTTTCTCCCTGGAGACAGTTTTCTTCAGACAGATATCCTTATCGGTCAGCAATCACCTAACTTTATGATATTGATCGTTTTTTAATTTACATCAATGTTACTAAATAGCTTTTGACGATGAATCAAGCAAGACCGATCGTTATATAAGCGATATTTAACAATATTTAAAAACAGGGCGCTCGCCGTCATAACGGAATAATGAAAATAGAATCGTAATACCAAAGTGGTATCATTTAATATATAGTTAACAAGTTTATTACAAAAAACGCCTACCGGGGACGATAAGCGTTTGGCGGGAAAATGGGGAGGGGTGAGAATTAATGCAGCACGGTTACCGCATCTTCCAGGCGACCGGCACGATGTTTTACCATTGCTGAAATCTGCGCGCTCTCTTCAACCAGTTCGGCATTTTTCTGCGTAATATTGCTCAACTCATTTACGGCACGGGTCAGGCTGGAAAGTCCATCTGACTGCTCCAGCGTTGAATGGCTGATTTGAGCAATCAACTGCGTCACATTCTGGACCTGCGCCACAATATCATCCATTGTCCGCCCTGCGGCATGAACCTGATCGGAGCCGGACTGCACCTTGTCGGCGCTGGCATCAATCAGTTTACGGATGTCATTTGCTGCGCTTGCACTACGACTGGCAAGATGACGTACCTCTCCAGCCACTACCGCAAATCCTTTTCCTTGTTCGCCCGCCCTGGCCGCTTCAACCGCCGCATTCAGCGCCAGAATATTTGTCTGGAAAGCGATATCGTTAATCAGGGTCGTGATAGTGCCGATCCGTTGGGTGCTGTTGGCAATATCGTCCATTGTTTTAATGACCGTATCCATCGCCTCACCGCCCTGTGTCGCCGCGCTGCTGGCGGCAATAGACAGCTTGTCAGCCGCCGCTGCCGTCGCAGAGTTTTGCTTCACCGATGCCGCCATCTGATTCATGGTGGTGACCGTTTCCTGCACATTCTCTACCGTCTGCTGCGTATGCTTGTTTAAATCATCACTGCCTTTCGCCAGCGTTTCACTGTCGTTACGCACACAGCTGACCTGACTCGACACGTCATGAATAAGCCAGCGGCACATTAACCCTAACTGCCCCACCGCCCGTAGCATCAGACCCAGTTCATCGCTACGGTTAAGATGGGTCACGCTGTTGCGCTCGCCAGTCGCTACTTTCAGTGCCTGCTGGGCAACATTCTCGATTGGGCGCACAATCTGCCATTCGAAAATAACCGTCGCCAGCATCATCACCAGCGCGCTCACCAACAGTTGCGGCCATTCAGCACCCATCTGCTGTAGCGCAGTTGCCAGGATGACAAACATGAAAGCCATGACACTGCGCACCCGCCAGCGAACCGGAAGCGACGGGAGTTTACCCAACCAGCCTTTACGTACCACCAGCCCCTTATGGACGCGCCGATGACAGCGGCCTTCATTGAGTGCTTTATATAAAGGTTCGACCGCCGCAATTTCCGCTTCCGTCGCCCGGGTACGGATCGACATATACCCGGTTACGCGCCCTTCCCGCACCATCGGCACCGCATTGGCCCTCACCCAGTAGTGATCGCCATTCTTCCGCCGGTTTTTCACAATACCGCTCCACGGTTCCCCCTGTTTCAGGGTGTACCACATATCCGCAAACGCCGCTTTCGGCATGTCCGGGTGACGAACCAGGTTGTGCGGCTGAGCAAGCAATTCATTCAGCTGATAGCCGCTGACCTGGACAAAGGTATCGTTCGCATGGGTGATATAGCTTTGTAAATCGGTGGTCGACATGAGGGTGATATCATCATCCAGCGGTGTATTTTGCTGACTAACGTAGGGATGAGAAGACATGGTTGCGTCCTGTGCAGGTTATCTGGTTGTTAACTCTTTCGGCTTATGTTATTTCGGCGCTAATCTTTTTAACTTTAGTTGTTAAATTTGATTTAGATCGCAATTTGCGATTAAACCTCAAAATTTGTATGTTTTCTAATTCATTGATTTAAAATACTTTCATTACGTAACTATTCAGCACACCTTCACCCTGCGCACCGCAACAGTGCAATTTTCGCCCACTTTTAGCGCAATGACGCGTTTTTCCCGTCGGTTTTACGCGCGTAAACCTGGGCAAAATGCCAGCAAATGTTAATGTTTGAGATTAAATGTTGCACAAGCAAGATCTTCCCTGGTGTTTATCCCGATTTTCGTTAAGCGCGTCGGGATGGCGCAATCCCTGCAATACTTAATTCAGTATCATGTGATACGCGAGCTCCGGGAGCATATTTTGAACAGGTTACCTTCCAGCGCATCGGCTCTGGCCTGCAGCGCACACGCACTGAATCTCATCGAGAAGCGAACGCTTGATCATGAGGAAATGAAAGCACTAAACCGAGAGGTGATTGATTACTTCAAAGAGCATGTTAATCCGGGGTTCTTAGAGTATCGAAAATCTGTAACTGCCGGCGGGGATTACGGAGCCGTAGAGTGGCAAGCGGGAAGCCTGAATACGCTTGTCGACACCCAGGGACAGGAGTTTGTCGATTGCCTGGGAGGTTTTGGAATTTTCAACGTGGGGCACCGTAATCCAGTAGTGGTCTCCGCCGTACAGAATCAACTCGCGAAACAACCTCTGCACAGCCAGGAATTACTTGACCCATTACGGGCCATGCTGGCAAAAACGCTTGCTGCACTGGCTCCCGGAAAGCTGAAATACAGTTTCTTCAGTAACAGCGGGACCGAGTCGGTTGAAGCGGCGCTAAAACTGGCGAAAGCGTATCAATCGCCGCGCGGTAAATTTACATTTATTGCCACCAGCGGAGCCTTCCACGGTAAATCGCTGGGGTCGCTATCCGCTACCGCTAAATCAACCTTCCGCAAACCGTTTATGCCGCTGCTGCCGGGCTTCCGCCACGTTCCTTTTGGCGATATTGATGCCATGCGCACCGTCCTGAGCGAATGTAAAAAGACCGGCGACGATGTTGCTGCCGTGATTCTGGAGCCAATCCAGGGGGAAGGAGGCGTGATCCTGCCGCCGCAAGGGTATTTAACTGCGGTACGTAAACTTTGCGATGAGTTTGGCGCGCTGATGATCCTCGACGAAGTGCAAACTGGCATGGGGCGCACCGGCAAGATGTTCGCCTGCGAACATGAAAACGTGCAACCTGACATTCTGTGTCTGGCCAAGGCGCTCGGAGGTGGCGTGATGCCAATTGGCGCGACCATTGCCACCGAAGAAGTGTTCTCCGTCCTGTTCGACAACCCTTTCCTGCATACCACCACGTTCGGTGGCAACCCGCTCTCATGCGCGGCAGCGCTGGCGACCATTAACGTCCTGCTGGAGCAAAATTTACCCGCTCAGGCAGAGCAGAAAGGCGATATGTTGCTGGATGGTTTCCGTCATCTGGCGCGGGAATATCCGGATCTGGTACACGACGTTCGCGGTAAAGGCATGCTGATGGCGATTGAGTTTGTCGACAATGAGATTGGCTACAGCTTTGCCAGTGAAATGTTCCGTCAGCGAGTGCTGGTCGCCGGAACACTGAATAACGCGAAGACGATCCGTATCGAACCGCCGTTGACGTTAACGATCGAACAATGCGAACTGGTATTGCGATCAACCCGCAAAGCCCTGGCCGCATTACGGGTTAGCGTGGAGCAGGTGTAACAACCTTACCCGGCCTATAAAAGACACCCTTTTGTAGGCCGGATAAGGCGTAGCCGCCATCCGGCAATTAGCCTAACTTAAACAATCCTTACCCCCGCCGGCATGACGCGTTCAGGCGCCAACAGCACGCTTTCACTGCCATCATCAGTTTCGGCACACAGCAACATGCATTCTGAGGTTTCACCGCGCATTTTGGCCTTTTGCAGATTGCACAACACCACCACCGTTTTCCCCATCAACTCCTCTTCGCGGTAATACGGCACCAGACTGGTTACCGTTTGCAGCGTTCTATCGCCGACATCAACCTGCACGATATAGAGCTTATCGGCATTCTCGTGGCGCTTCACTTGCGCTACTTTTCCAACACGTATTTCCATCCGGGCAAAATCGGCAAATGCGACGGTATCCATTTCTCTCTCCGAAGTAAACTTTTACTAAAAAATAACCGAATTTTCGTGGAAGATAAAGCGCGAAGAATTTACTAAAAACAGATGCATCTCATGGGGCTTCATTTACAATAAACAGCCCATGCGGTCGAATGGTGGAATGAAAGGCAAATATGGCAACTCTTAAAGATATAGCAGCGGAAGCTGGCGTTTCTCTGGCAACGGTATCCCGCGTTCTGAATGACGATCCAAACCTGAATGTGAAAGAGGAAACCCGGCATCGTATTCTGGAGATTGCAGAAAAACTGGAGTACAGGAGCAGTTCTTCCCACAAAATGCAGGTGAGTGTTGCCAGTCAGCACCACATTCTCGCACTTTACAGTTACCAGCAGAAGCTGGAGATCAACGATCCCTACTATCTGTCTATCCGCCACGGTATTGAAACACAGTGTGAAAAGTTGGGTATTGAGCTTACCAGCTGCTATGAACATCATGTGCCACCCAGTATCAAAAAGCTGACGGGTGTCCTTGTGGTTGGGAAGGCCAGCGATGCAATACGCCAGACCGCCACAGCGCTAACGGACAATATCTGTTTTATTGATTTTCAACCTCCAGGCGGCGGTTACGATTTCGTTGATACCGATCTGGTACGCATTAGCCAGGAGATCGTCGATTTTTTCATCAAACAGGGTGCGACACGCATCGGTTTCATTGGTGGTCAGGACGTGCCAGGAGAAGCGGATATCCGCGAAGTTGCCTTTGTGAAATACGGGCAGCAGAAAGGTGTCGTTTCAGAAATGGATATCTACCGGGGCGGTTTCTCCAGCGCATCTGGCTATGAGCTAGCCAAAAAAATGCTGGCAAAACAAGATTATCCATCAGCCTTGTTTGTTGCTTCTGACTCTATCGCTATCGGCGTATTACGGGCAATTCATGAAAATGGGGTCCGGATTCCGGAGCAAATTTCGCTCATCAGCGTCAACGATATCCCTACCGCGCGTTTCACCTTTCCCCCACTATCCACTGTGCGTATCCACTCTGAGATGATGGGCATTCAGGGTGTTAACCTGCTGATTGAAAAAGCGCGCGATGGCCGTGTGTTGCCGCTTCAGGTCTATGTCCCGAGCCAGCTGAAACTGCGCGGTACAACCCGCTAGTGTTCGCTTTGCCCGATAGTGTCGTCGGGCAAATCCTCCCTTCCTCACAGCCCGTCAATTTTCTCTATTTCGTGATCGAGTTAAAGTAAATCGAATTCCTCTATTTTATTTAGTAAAAAGTTTACTAAAATAATTACCTATGATGTCGTTGAGCACAGGCTGTTAACGGTCGATTCATGCGTAAGGAAAGAAAATGAGGATTATCGATAACGTAGAACAGTTGCAACAACATACGCATACGAAAAATCACTGGCAGCGTTGCGCAGAGGTGATAGGAAAGCTCGATAGCCTCTCTCCCGGTGTGGTTTACTCGCAGGGAGAGACGCTGAACTACGACGTCAGAATCGACAGCACAACGGATGCCCTGTTTATCGGCCATCGCCGTTGCATTGAAGTGCATTACTTTTTACAGGGCACACAAAAAATCGAATACGCGCCGAAAACCCAGCTACAGGAAATTGACTACTACCGGCAAGACACCGACCGTGAATACCTGAAAGGTTTGGGGCAAACCGTACAGGTCAGTGCTGGACAAGTATTCATATTTGATACTGACGAGGCATATCGATTCATTACCCACGCTATCGTGAAAAAATTGGTTATTAAAATCATCACGGAAGAGAACACCAGGCTGGTATAAACAGATTATTACGCCAGTGCATGGCAATAGCATTTATTTATATTTTATCTGAATCACATAGATAAATCACATAACTAATTCATATCATTGATAGTTTCAAATTAAAAATGCCATAAATAATATCTGGAGATTTATTATGAGCGTCGTTGTCTCTGACAAGCAACAGATTATTTCTTTATATACAGAACACGATCATGTTCCAGCTGTATTGGAAGACCATCGTATCAATGGAATTAACAAAGAGCTGCCACGGCCATATCTGTTCCCCTTTACCAGCCAATATCTGGCAATCAAGAATATTCCCGCCGAGGCCAGTAATTTTCTGTCTCTGAATGGGATCTGGAAATTTAACTGCGCGAGCAATCCACAGTCCAGACCCAAAACGTTTTATGAAGAAGACTATGATGTTTCGACCTGGGATACCATTCAGGTTCCAGGCAATTGGGAAGCACAGGGGTTTGATAAAGCAATCTATATTGACGAGCGTTTTCCATTCACCACCAACTGGCCAGAGATACCGCGCGACTACAACCCGGTGGGGTCTTACCGCCGTACATTTTACCTCGACCAAAGCTGGACTGGTCGTGAAATTTTCCTGCAACTGGCAGGAGCCAGAACTGCATCGTTTATCTGGATTAACGGCCAGCGCGTAGGCTATACCCAGAACGCGAAAAACCCGGCTGAATTTAATATCACCCCCTATATTCGGGAAGGTGAAAACACGATTTCGCTGCAAATTTATCGTTGGTCTAATGCCAGTTATGTAGAAAAACAAGACATGCTGGATATGTCTGGCCTTGAACGGGAAGTTTTTATCTATTCGACGGCGAAAACACGTATTTATGATGTGTATTGCAAGCCAGAATTGAACGATGATTTTACCCAGGGAATAGTTAACGTTAGCGTGAGCCTGTCTCACTACGATAGCCATCCAGAGAATCTGTCACTGAATATCAAACTGCTGGACGACGCAAATAATCTGTCTGTATTAATAGAGCACAATCAGCCATTTACACGTAGCGGAACAACACAACAGTTTAGCTTTAGCGATCGACTGCAGAACCCTCGTCTGTGGAGCGCGGAAACACCTAACCTCTATACATTATTAATGACACTCACCGATCAGTACGGTGAAACCATCGAAGCGACCAGCCATAAAATAGGTTTTCGCAAAGTACAAATCATCAACAGCCAGCTTACGGTAAACGGTAAAGCGATCAAAATAAAAGGGGTAAACCGCCACGAGCTGCACCCGACGCTAGGGCATGTGCCTACGGAAGAAAACATGCTGACCGATATTCGGCTCATGAAAGAGCACAATATCAATGCGGTACGCACCAGCCATTTCCCCTGCCACTCACGCTGGTATCAGCTATGTGATGAATATGGCATCTACATTGTTGATGAAGCGAATATCGAATCGCACCCGTTGGCGCTAAAGCCAGAAACGCAAATTGGCGATACCGAATCCTGGATACCCGCACACTTAGATCGTGTACAGGCAATGGTTGAACGCGACAAAAACCATGCCTGCGTTATCGTTTGGTCGATGGGCAACGAGGCCGGAACCGGACGTGTCTTTGAAACGCTTTATCAATGGATAAAAGAAAAGGACGATAGCCGCCCAGTCCAGTACGAACCTGCCGGTGAAGCACACTATAGCGATATTGTGTGCCCGATGTACCCGACCCTTGAACGCCTGGAACAGTTTGCCCAGCAAGGTAACGATCGTCCGATGATTATGATTGAGTATGCCCACGCCATGGGGAATTCCGTCGGAATTCTGCGCGATTACTGGAACATAATCGACAGCCACGACAATCTGCAGGGGGGCTTTATTTGGGAGTGGATGGATCACGCGCTGGCATTAACCAACGAGCGTGGCCAAAAATATTGGGGATACGGTAAAGATTATCACCCGGATAAACCCAGTGACGGCAATTTCATGAACGATGGCCTGGTCGCCGCTGACCGGGTTCCACATCCTCATATGGCGGAAGTGAAAAAGGTCTATCAGCCTGTCTATTTCCATGCAATAAATCGGTAATGACTCCAACTTACTGATAGTGTTTTATGTTCAGATAATGCCCGATGACTTTGTCATGCAGCTCCACCGATT
>NZ_JASEYC010000018.1:0-87064 GCF_035064245.1 Citrobacter sp. R-1.5.2
GTCTGATAAATTGTTAAAGAGCAGTGCCGCTTCGCTTTTTCTCAGCGGCGCGGGGTGTGCATATTACGCCATCCCGCTACGAAGTCAAGCATTTAATTTCGCTTTCTTCGCCGGAGTTCTCAGTGGAACCCCGCTGACCCGGCGGCTTGTAATCCGTTGTTCCGTGTCAGTGGAGGCGCATTATAGGGAGTTATTTCAGGCTGACAAGGGGAAATTTGAAATTATTTACTGAGTGCGTATTTTTTATTCTTTCCGTTTATTTTGGCAACGTTTTGTTGGTTAGTTGGGCTATTTCCCGCGCAAAACCCGCTACCTGTTCCCAGTCGGTATAGATCACTTCTTTCTTCGTATCCGTTTCACCACCTGACATCTTCATAATCAGTTGGATCATGACACGGTCATACCAACGATAACGAGGATAAAGCAAAGCACCCGCGATCACCGCACTGCGATCTGGTCGCCACGGAGAGCTCATCAGAAACTTACGCGCATAACTATTAGTTTGCGGTGTGCGTTTTTCCGGTTTGCGGGCAACCAGGTTAACAGAGTAAAACGCACTCGGCATTGTATTCAGTTGCGTGGCATGCTTTTTCACAAACTCCTGAAATGCAGAATGGTAATGGCCATAGCGAATTGATGCGCCAATCACCACGCTGTCATAATTTTTCCACTCAGGCTCTTCGGTACGATGCAAATTCATGACATCTGCCCAGACACCCAGCTCTTTAAGTTCAGAAGCCAGATACTCAGCGATTTCGCGCGTTTGTCCGTCCCGGGAAGAAAAAAGAATCAGTGTTTTCACGTGTTACTCCATTATTCACGCCAGAAAGTAGGGGTAAAGAGCACCAGCAGAGTAAAGACTTCCAGACGACCAAACAGCATGTTGGCAATCAGGATCCATTTCGCCACCGGGTTCATGCTGGCAAAATTGTCGGCAACAACCCCGAGCCCAGGCCCGAGGTTATTCAACGTCGCCACTACGGAGGCAAACGCAGAGAAGTCATCCACACCAGTCGCAATAATTGCCAGCATACTGATAATAAAGACCAGCGCATAGGCAGAAAAGAAGCCCCATACCGCTTCAAGGATTCGTTCCGGCAACGCACGGTTGCCTAACTTAATGCTATAGACCGCATTAGGGTGAACCAGTCGCTTCAGTTCGCGGTTACCCTGTTTAAACAGTAATAGGATACGAATCACCTTCAAACCACCGCCCGTTGACCCGGCACAGCCACCAATAAACGCAGAACACAGTAGCAACACCGGCAGGAACAACGGCCAGCGAGCAATACTGTCTGTGGTAAATCCGGCAGTGGTCGCCATCGATACAACCTGGAAAAATGCCTGGTTGATTGTCGTAAGCGCCGAACCGTATGTATTGTGTATCCACAGCACCAGCGTACAAACGGCCACCAGTGTTAACTGCACTCCGATAAACATGCGGAATTCAGGGTCGCGCCAATAAACCTTCAGGCTGCGTCCACTTAGTAAAGAGAAGTGCAAACCGTAGTTACAACCGGAGATCAGCAAGAAGATAGCGATAATGGTGTTGATGGTAGGGCTGTCGAAATAGCCCACACTGGCATCGTGTGTTGAAAAGCCGCCGATGGCAATGGTGGCAAAGCTATGGCCAATAGCGTCAAAGGCAGGCATCCCGGCAAACCACAGCGCCAGCGCACACGCAACCGTCAATAGCACATAGATGAGCCACAAGGTTTTCGCAGTTTCGGCAATACGTGGGCGCATTTTGTTATCTTTCAGCGGCCCCGGCATTTCTGCACGATAGAGCTGCATCCCACCCACGCCAAGGATAGGCAGGATAGCTACCGCCAGGACGATGATCCCCATACCACCAAACCATTGCAGCATCTGACGATAAAAGAGAATGGCATGCGGCAGTGAATCCAACCCCACCAGCGTCGTCGCCCCCGTGGTGGTTAACCCGGAGAAGGATTCAAAAAAAGCATCGGTGATCGTGAGGTTCGGGCTCTCTGCGAAAATAAACGGTAGCGCACCCACGCTGCCCAGCACAGTCCAGAATAAGACGACTATCAGAAACCCTTCACGGGATTTCAGCTCGCCCTTCTCCTTACGGTTCGGCCACCACAACATGGAGCCAATCGCCAGGGCAACAAAGAAAGTTTGCGTAAATGCACGACCCGCACCATCACGGTAGATAAGTGCTACCAGTCCGGGGATGATCATCGTCCCCGAAAATAAGATGACCAGTAGTCCAACGATTCGGGTGATGGCGCGAAAATGCATCTCTGCCGCTTCCTTAGTTCTTTAAAATGAGGTGGGGATTATTCTTCAATCGCTAACAATTGCAATGAACCACGACTAAAATCCGCCAGCTTTGCTGAAAATTCATCCACTTTCGCAAAAGGAAGCGCCACCCTGAGCCGAACAAAAGCCTGGTAATCACTGGCGACGACTTTACCGTCAAACTGCCCCAGCAAGGCTTCAATACCTGCCAATTGGCCGTACTCACACTGCAAAGTATATTCGGTTAATGGCGTCTTGCGCTGTGTCGTCAACTGACGCAGCGCCTGATTTACACCACCACCATAGGCTTTCACCAGCCCGCCGGTGCCAAGAAGGATACCGCCATAGTAGCGCACGACCACAGCGGTAATTTCACCAACGCCGCTCCCCATCAGTTGTGCGAGCATCGGCTTTCCTGCCGTACCCGCCGGTTCACCATCGTCTGAAAACCCCAGCTGCTGCGAGTCATTCGGCGCACCCGCCACCCACGCAACACAATGATGACGGGCATCCGGGTGTTCCGCTCTGACTGACTCAACAAACGCTTTCGCCGCTTCTACACCGTCCGTATGGGCAAGTAACGTAATGAAGCGGCTTTTTTTGATTTCTTCAACGACGCTAACCGGCGCCGCAGGGATTAACCAACTGTCCATTACGCCAGTTTCAAATCCCGCGTCATGTTTTCAATATTGCTCTCGTGGACAACCACGTTATCTTCAATACGAATCCCGCCGAAGGGCTTCAGCGCTTCAATTTTCTGCCAGTTGAAGTGCTTGCTGAATTTCCCTTCACGCCACGGGGCGAGCAGCGATTCAATGAAGTAGATACCCGGTTCGATGGTCAGAACCATGCCCGGCTGCAGCACACGGGTGCAACGCAAGTAAGGGTACTTCGACGGCGCGGCAAGGTGTGTGCCCGTGTCATCCTGCATGAAACCGGCAACATCATGCACCTGCAGACCCAGCGGGTGACCGATACCGTGCGGCATAAACGGTCCAGTGAGATCATTTTCCACCATCGCCTCTTCACTCATGTCGGTGATGATTTGATGTTTACGCAGCAGCTTCGCAATACGCTGATGGAACTGAATGTGATAGTCCACATAGCTGACACCCGCTTTCATCGTCGCGATGAGCGCCAGCTCTTCGTCGTTAACGTCTTTCACCAGCTGTGCATAGTCGTTGTCGCTTTTCGCCGACCAGGTACGCGTCAGGTCTGCTGCATAACCGTTATATTCCGCCCCCGCATCCAGCAGGAAGCTGCGGATTTCGGACGGAGCCTGATGATCCAGTTTGGTATAATGCAGCACAGAGGCGTGTTCATTGAGCGCGACGATATTGCTGTACGGTACGTCGGTATCGCGGTGACCGGTCGCGGTCAGGTAGGCGAGGTTGATATCAAACTCGCTCATCCCAGAACGGAACGCTTCTTCCGCGGCACGGTGCCCACTCACCGCCATTTTCTGCGCTTCACGCATACAGGCCAGTTCGTAATCTGTTTTATAGGCGCGGTAATAGTGCAGGTAGTCGATTACCCCTTTCGGGTTGATGTTGCTGGCCGCGATGTCCAGTTGCAGCGCACGTTCCGGAACCGGACCGATATAACCGATATTGCCGCGTGCAGCAGGCAGTTGGCTACCGATACCCTCCGCTTTAGGCAGCGCAATAATCTCGACTTCTTCCGTCCAGAAGGAGGTCGGCAGCGGCTCTACGTTGTGCCAGTAATCAACCGGCAAATAGAACCACAGTTTTGGCTTATTCACACCATCCACCAGCAACCAGCAGTTGGGAACCTGCGTTACGGGAACCCAGGCTTTAAACTGCGGGTTGACCTTAAACGGATACGGATGGTCGTCGAGAAAAACGTTAACAAGCTCGCCAGAATGAATAAGTAACGCATCCAGCTTGAAGCGAGCCAGTGCATCACGCGTACGTTCTTGTAAGGTAACAATATGATTCTTATAGAGTGCGGCCAGTGATTCCATTTTCTATCCTTCTGTTTTTTTGACCTCAAGTCTCCGCATCTTAGCACATCGCTTTATGACTGCGTGATTTCTGCCGAGCGTGATCGAATCGTCATTTCTTTAATCATTTATTTGCATTTTTTTAACATAAAACACACACTTCGATTCATCTGGTATGACCAGATCACCTTGCGGATTCAGGAGACTGACATGCTTTACAAAGGCGACACCCTGTACCTTGACTGGCTGGAAGATGGCATCGCCGAACTGGTGTTCGATGCCCCTGGTTCGGTCAATAAACTCGACACGGCCACCGTTGCCAGCCTGGGCCATGCGCTTGACGTGCTGGAAAAACAACCAAATTTAAACGGGCTGCTCCTGCGCTCTAATAAAGCGGCTTTTATTGTCGGTGCCGATATCACCGAATTTCTTTCACTGTTCCTCGTTCCCGAAGAGCAGTTGAGCCAGTGGCTGCACTTTGCCAATAGCGTCTTTAATCGCCTGGAAGATCTGCCTGTTCCAACTATCTCTGCGGTAAACGGTTACGCGCTGGGCGGCGGCTGCGAGTGTGTGCTGGCAACTGATTATCGTCTGGCAACACCGGATCTGCGCATTGGTCTGCCGGAAACCAAACTGGGCATTATGCCGGGCTTTGGCGGTTCCGTGCGTATGCCGCGCATGTTGGGTGCGGACAGTGCGCTGGAAATCATTGCTGCGGGTAAAGATGTTGGTGCTGAGCAGGCGCTAAAAATCGGCCTGGTCGATGGCGTAGTGAAACAAGACAAACTGCTTGATGGCGCGATCGCGGTATTACGTCAGGCGATTAACGGCGACCTCGACTGGAAAGCCAAACGCCAGCCGAAGCTGGAACCACTGAAACTCAGCAAAATTGAAGCAGCCATGAGCTTTACCATCGCCAAAGGCATGGTGGCGCAGACGGCCGGTAAGCATTACCCCGCACCGATTACCGCGGTAAAAACCATTGAAGCAGCGGCCCGTTTTGGCCGTGAAGAAGCGCTGAATCTGGAAAATAAAAGCTTTGTTCCACTGGCGCACACCAGTGAAGCCCGCGCGCTGGTTGGGATCTTCCTTAACGATCAGTTCGTGAAAGCCAAAGCCAAAAAGCTCACCAAAAATATTGAGGCACCAAAGCAAGCGGCGGTGCTGGGCGCAGGCATTATGGGCGGCGGTATTGCTTACCAGTCTGCCTGGAAAGGCGTGCCAGTAGTGATGAAAGACATCAATGACAAATCACTGACGCTGGGTATGACCGAAGCGGCCAAGCTGCTGAACAAACAGCTTGAGCGCGGCAAGATAGACGGTCTGAAAATGGCTGGCGTCATTTCAACCATTCAGCCAACTCTCGACTATAGCGGTTTCGAGCGTGTAGATGTGGTAGTTGAAGCGGTCGTCGAAAACCCGAAAGTGAAAAAAGCAGTGCTGGCAGAAACCGAAGAAAAGGTGCGCCCGGATACGGTACTGGCATCGAATACGTCCACGATCCCAATTAACGAGCTGGCCAGCGTTCTCAAACGCCCGGAAAACTTCTGCGGTATGCACTTCTTTAACCCGGTGCACCGTATGCCGCTGGTTGAGATCATTCGCGGAGAGAAAAGCTCGGATGAAACCATCGCGAAGGTTGTCGCGTGGGCAAGTCAGATGGGCAAAACGCCGATTGTGGTTAACGACTGCCCAGGCTTCTTTGTCAACCGCGTGCTGTTCCCTTACTTTGCCGGTTTCAGCCAGTTACTGCGCGACGGTGCGGATTTCCGCAAAGTCGACAAAGTGATGGAGAAACAGTTTGGCTGGCCAATGGGCCCGGCTTATCTGCTGGACGTGGTGGGTATTGATACCGCGCATCACGCTCAGGCGGTGATGTCCGCGGGCTTCCCGCAGCGTATGCAGAAAGATTATCGCGACGCGATTGATGCGCTGTTTGATGCCAGCCGTTTCGGACAGAAAAACGGTCTTGGATTCTGGCGTTATAAAGAAGACAACAAGGGCAAGCCGAAGAAAGAAGAAGACGCCGCCGTTGATGGCTTACTGGCAGACGTCAGCCAGCCGAAACGCGACTTCAGCGACGAAGAGATTATCGCTCGTATGATGATCCCAATGGTCAACGAAGTGGTGCGTTGCCTGGAAGAAGGCATCATTGCCAGCCCGGCAGAAGCCGATATGGCACTGGTTTATGGTCTGGGCTTCCCTCCGTTCCACGGTGGTGCGTTCCGCTGGCTGGATACACTTGGCAGTGCGAAGTATCTCGATATGGCGCAGCAGTATCAGCACCTGGGTCCGCTGTACGAAGTACCAGCCGGTCTGCGTGATAAAGCACGCCATAACGAACCGTATTATCCCCCGGTTGAGCCTGCCCGCCCGGTTGGCGACCTGAAAACGGCTTAAGGAGTCACAATGGAACAGGTTGTAATTGTTGATGCGATCCGTACCCCGATGGGCCGTTCGAAAGGGGGCGCGTTTCGCAACGTGCGGGCAGAAGATCTCTCCGCACACTTGATGCGTAGTCTGCTGGCGCGTAATCCCGCGTTGGAACCCACCGCGCTCGATGATATTTACTGGGGTTGTGTGCAGCAGACGCTGGAGCAGGGTTTCAATATCGCCCGTAACGCCGCACTGCTGGCAGAAGTCCCACACTCCGTTCCTGCGGTTACGGTCAACCGTCTGTGTGGTTCGTCGATGCAGGCGCTGCACGATGCGGCACGCATGATTATGACTGGCGATGCACAGGCGTGCCTGGTGGGCGGCGTGGAACATATGGGCCATGTGCCGATGAGCCACGGCGTTGATTTCCACCCGGGTATGAGCCGTAACGTAGCAAAAGCCGCGGGAATGATGGGGCTGACGGCAGAAATGCTCTCTCGTATGCACGGTATCAGCCGTGAAATGCAGGATGCCTTCGCCGCACGCTCACATGCTCGTGCCTGGGCTGCTACTCAGTCCGGTGCCTTTAAAAACGAGATCATCCCGACTGGCGGTCACGATGCCGATGGCGTGTTGAAACAGTTTAACTATGATGAGGTTATCCGTCCGGAAACCACTGTCGACACGCTGTCCACCCTTCGCCCGGCATTCGATCCGGTCAGCGGTACCGTCACCGCGGGTACCTCTTCCGCGCTCTCCGATGGTGCTGCCGCGATGCTGGTAATGAGTGAGAGCCGTGCTCGTGAACTGGGTCTGACGCCGCGTGCGCGTATCCGCTCAATGGCCGTAGTCGGCTGTGACCCCTCAATCATGGGTTATGGTCCGGTTCCTGCCTCAAAGCTGGCGCTGAAAAAAACAGGACTCTCCACCAGCGACATCGGCTTGTTTGAGATGAACGAAGCCTTTGCCGCCCAGATCCTGCCGTGCATTAAAGATCTGGGGCTGATGGAGCAGATCGACGAGAAGATCAACCTCAATGGCGGGGCGATCGCACTGGGTCACCCACTGGGATGCTCTGGGGCGCGTATCAGTACCACCCTGCTCAACCTGATGGAACGCAAAGACGTGCAGTTCGGTCTGGCGACGATGTGTATCGGGTTAGGTCAGGGTATCGCGACAGTATTTGAGCGAGTGTAATCAAAGCATGCCGGGGGCGCTTCGCTTGCCCGGCCTACGAAAAGTTATCTCAAAGCCATTGGTGCCAGAACAAGGCGGCAAGTGAATGAACCCCGATGAGCTTACGTGTAGTAAGTGATTCGGGTGAATGAGCGCAGCCAACACAGTTATGGTGCCAGTGGCGAAGAGAGAAAGTTTAGTTGCCGTTCTTCCCGCCTGTCAGGGGCGGGTTTTTTATTTCCCTGAACTACCACGTACCACCAACTGCACCGGCAACAACAGATTCTCTTCCGGCTTGCCTTCCAGCAGTAAACGCAGTGCTTCGCGCCCCAGTTGCTGCTTATCAACCGCGATTGTAGTCAGCGGCGGATGTGACCAGGCCGCAGCATCAATATCATCAAATCCTACCAGCGCAAGATCTTCCGGAATACGAATCCCCTGCTGCGCGCAAACCCGTTGAACAACCATCGCCGCCGCATCGTTATAAGCAAAAATGGCATCGGGCGGTTCCGGCAGTCTGAGCAGTTCATTAACCGCCTCGACCAATGATTGTTCGGTATCCAGCAGCGGCGGTGCGATGGCTTCGTACTCTGGAGGCATCAGCAGACGGGCTTCATACAGTGCCCGGCGATAACCCTTTTCACGCTGACGAATACTGTAGTGAGAGAGAGTACTGGCAAGAAAAGCGATACGGCTACGCCCCTGCTCGATCAAGTGTTTTGTCGCCAGATAGCCGCCCTGGGTATTGTCCGGATTGACGCATGGCAAACCTGGAGCCCACAGATCCACCAGCACCAGCGGCAATTTCATCTGTTGCAGCAACCCAAGCAATTCAGGCTCAAAAAATCCGGCGCAGATCAGCGCATCCGGCTGGTGCAGCATCACCTGCTCACTTACCGCATCGCCCGGACCGATAGAGAGAAAGCTCAGCGCAATACCCTGATCACGGCAGGCATCATCAATACCCAGTAACAGCTGCGAGTAAAACGGCAATGCCCGGCTAATATTGTGCTGTCGATGCAACAAAAACAGGACTCGCTTGAGCTTGTCACTGCGCAGGCGGGAAAAATCATAACCTTGCTGTTGCGCCACAGAAATAATGCGCAATCGGGTATCTTCACGCAATCCGGGTTGACCTTTTAGTGCGCGGGATACAGCCCCAACTGAGACGCCGCAGGCTTCGGCGATATCTCTGATTCGTACAGGTTTCGTCATTTCTCTCTCATTAACTCTACACGGTGGCCCGTTGTGCCCCCAGCCATGCTGCACCACGCACACCGCTGCTGTCACCGTGTCGGGCCTGAATAATCGGTGTATGGCACTGTTTACCGAACACGTACTGTGCCACGCGTGCCTGCAAACCCGAATACAGTAATGTGATATTAGAGACCCCCCCTCCCAGCACAATGACATCAGGGTCGAGTGTATTCACAATGCCTGCCAACGCGCGCGCCAGTTGATCACAGTAACGCTCCCATAACAGGCAAGCGTCTGCATCACCCAATTCTACCTGCTGCATGATGTGAGGAACGCTGACATGTTGATGAGTGTGATTCATGTACTGGCGTTCCAGACCACTGCCAGAGATAAAACTTTCAATACAGTTCTGTTGTCCGCAATAACAGGTAACCACCTCACCATCCCGGGACTCATGGTAACGTGGCAATGCATTATGCCCCCACTCCCCTGCACAGGCATTAGGACCGGAGATCAAACGGTTATCAATACACAATCCGCCTCCGCAGCCAGTACCGAGAATTACGCCAAATACCACACTGTGTCCGCGTCCACTGCCGTCCATAGCCTCTGACAGTGTAAAACAGTTAGCATCGTTAGTGACGGGCACAGGCATCCCTAATGCGTGTTCAAGGTCACGGGTAAAAGCCTGCTGATTTAGCACCAGAATGTTGGAATTTTTAATTAATCCCTTGCTGTCTACTGCTCCAGGAACTCCGATACCGACCGACAAAGGTTGGTTAACGGCCTGCATAGCCTTAGCGATCATATCCGTCACGGCCTGGAAAAAATCGCCGTAGCTTTGCCTGGGTGTAGCGCATCGTTCGCGGTAAATAATCTCACCCGTTTTATCAATTACCACCGCTTCAATTTTAGTCCCGCCTATATCCAGTCCGAGCCTCATGGTGACCTCTCCTCTCATTGGCATCTCGCAGTTATGATGCTGCATAGAGTGCCCAATTTGTTTACTAAACAAATAGTGAGATGTCACAAAATGCTGTGATGTCTGCAGATAAACAGAAAAATAGTTTTGTTTACTAAAAATAATACGGTTTTGTAAAGCAGGAGATATGCAAAGATGCTGGGCCAGCAACCGTTATGTGGAAGGTGGGGAATTTATCAATGCGCCGGCGGGGTTCCGGCGCATATCGCTTAAATAAACGCGAACGCGTCGCCAAACAGACGATCTTCACGTGCCTGACGTTCATTGCAGAACAGGTCGCGCGCGATTTTAGCCATCTCGAAACGCCCGGCGATATAAATATCATGTTCCGCCAGAGTGCCGTAATCCTGTAACACCGCCGTTAATACGGTTCCCGTACGACCACGCCAGCCCGTTTCAGGCTGTTCCACTACCGGCTCAACACGCAGGTTCGGATGATTAACTGACAGTGCCTCCAGTTCAGAGAGATCGTAGAGATGTTTCTCTTCTCGTCCGCCCCAGTAAATAGTGATATCCCGGTCTGGATTGCGCGTCAGTGCTGTCAGCAAAATCGAACGTACGTATGAAAACCCTGTGCCGCCAGCAATCAGGATCAGCGGACGATTCTCATCATCACGCAGCCAGGCTTCACCGTGCGGGATATCGACCTTAATTTCCCGATCTTTCAGAATTCGGTCCATAACAGCCATGGCATAAAGATTTAGCTCAGAAGCACCCACGTGCAGCTCAATGAACCCGTGCTCATCCGGCGTAGATGCCATGGAGAACGGGCGTTTATCACGTTCGTCCATCACGACCATTAAATACTGACCAGCACGAAAGGAAAACGCCGCGTCCGGCACTAAACGTACGCGATATACGGTGTCAGTGATAGCTTCTACCGAGGTCACTTTACAGCTTAAGGTTGTCATGCGCTCTCTCTGTCGGATCAATAGGCAAAACGATCGCGCCTCAGGCGCTTTTGCCGTCATTAAAGATGGCTAATTCATCCCAAATTGCGTCAATACGCGCAGTCACTTCAGGATCTTTTTTAATCGGGCGTCCCCACTCTCGTTGGGTTTCACCCGGCCATTTATTTGTGGCATCCAGCCCCATTTTTGAACCAAGGCCGGAAACCGGCGAGGCAAAGTCCAGGTAATCAATCGGCGTATTCTCTACCAGTACCGTATCCCTGGCCGGGTCCATACGGGTAGTAATTGCCCAAATCACATCGTTCCAGTCACGTGCGTTGACATCATCATCGCAGACAATAACAAATTTGGTGTACATAAACTGACGCAAAAATGACCAAACGCCCATCATGACGCGTTTGGCATGGCCTGCGTACTGTTTTTTCATCGTCACCACGGCCAGCCGATAAGAACAACCTTCCGGCGGCAGATAAAAGTCGACGATTTCCGGGAACTGCTTTTGCAGAATAGGGACAAAGACTTCATTCAGCGCCACACCGAGCACCGCTGGCTCATCTGGTGGACGTCCGGTGTAGGTGGAGTGATAAATCGCATCTTCACGCTGGGTAATGTGGGTGACGGTGAAAACCGGGAAGCTATCCACTTCATTGTAATAACCCGTATGATCGCCATACGGTCCTTCCGGTGCCAGTTCACCCGGCTCGATATAGCCTTCCAGAACAATTTCAGCGCTGGCGGGTACTTCGAGATCGTTGGAGATACATTTGACAACTTCGGTCTTAGTGCCACGCAGCAGCCCAGCAAAGGCGTACTCTGATAATGTATCAGGCACAGGGGTCACAGCACCCAGGATGGTCGCTGGGTCTGCCCCTAACGCAACGGAGACAGGGAAACGCTCACCAGGGTGTGCAGCGCACCACTCCTGATAATCCAGCGCGCCGCCACGATGTGAAAGCCAACGCATAATGAGCTTATTTTTGCCAATCAACTGTTGGCGATAAATACCCAGATTCTGTCGCTCTTTATGCGGTCCACGCGTGACGGTGAGTCCCCATGTAATTAGCGGCGCTGCATCTTCCGGCCAGCAGGTCATGATCGGTATACGGTTTAAATCAACGTCATCGCCTGAGGATATTTTTTGCTGACAAGGCGCACCGCGTAGCCGTTTGGTCGGCATGTTAAGCACCTGCTTGAACTGCGGCAGCTTATCAAACAGATCGCGGAATCCTTTCGGCGGCTCCGGCTCTTTCAAAAACGCCAACAGCTTACCAACTTCCCGTAGTGCTGAGACATCTTCTTGCCCCATCCCCATGGCGACACGCTTCGGAGTGCCAAACAAATTGCACAGTACCGGCATTGAATAGCCTTTTGGATTCTCAAACAACAGCGCAGGCCCACCAGCACGCAAGGTGCGATCGGCAATTTCAGTGATCTCCAGATGGGGATCCACTGGAAGCGTAATGCGTTTGAGCTCGCCCTGCTGTTCAAGCTGCGTCAGGAAGTCGCGTAAATCGTGATATTTCATGGCGTCCATTTTGGCCTCTTTGTAAGCGCCTCATTATACGGCGTTCATCATTGTGATGCTGTATTTTTGTTAAATTAGCGTGAACTCTGGCAACCAACACCGATGAGGCTTGAAAGATGAAGTGTATAATGACTTTTGCTATGCTTGCGCTCAGAACAAGCGGATAAGAGTTATTATGCAAGCCTGGTATTTACTGTACTGCAAACGCGGGCAACTTCAGCGTGCCCAGGAACACCTGGAAAGACAAGCAGTAAACTGTCTGACGCCAATGATCACCCTGGAAAAAATGGTGCGTGGTAAACGTACCACAGTCAGTGAGCCACTTTTCCCTAATTACATGTTTGTCGAATTCGATCCGGAAGTGATCCACACCACGACCATCAATGCGACGCGTGGCGTCAGCCATTTTGTACGTTTTGGGGCAACGCCAGCCACCGTCCCCTCTCCCGTCATTCACCAGCTTTCTATCTACAAGCCCGAGGGGATTGTAGACCCGGAAACGCCACATCCTGGCGACAGTGTCATTATCACTGAAGGGGCATTTGAAGGGTTGAAGGCGATTTTCACCGAACCCGACGGCGAAGCGCGTTCCATGCTCCTGCTTAACCTGTTGAATAAAGAGATTAAGCAGAGCGTGAAAAATACCGGCTTTCGAAAGATATAAACAGACTCAGAAAGTCACTTCGAATAACGTTCTGACGTTGGCATCAATCGCCGTTGATAGCCACTGAGGGTCTTCCCCGCGCCAGTGCGCAATACGCTCAAGAATATGCGGCAGGTGCGCAGGTTCATTGCGCCGGGAAGTCGGCTTCACGGCCAGATCGCGTGGGAGTAAATAGGGAGCATCTGTTTCTATCAGCAGCCTTTCCACCGGGATAAAAGGCAGTAGCTCCCGTAGTTCCATACCCCGACGCTCATCGCAGACCCATCCGGTAATCCCGATATAAAGCCCTCTGTCCACGCAGTCCTGCATCTCCTGGCGCGAGCCAGTGAAACAGTGCAGCACTGCACCAGGGAGGCTGTCCAGCCAGGGTTCCAGCAGCGTCAGAAAACGTTCGTGGGCATCCCGACAATGCATGAAAACAGGCATCTGCAATTCGGCGGCAATACGCAATTGCGCCTCAAAAGCCCGTTCCTGTTCCTGTGGAGTGGAGTAATTACGATTAAAATCCAGGCCGCATTCACCAATGGCGACCACTTCGGACTGGTTCGCCAGTGCAATAATTTCCGCCTCTGTTGAGGATTGCCATTGGCTACTGTCATGCGGATGGACGCCTGCAGTGGACCAGCAATGTGGATAATGCTGTGCCAGCTTTAGCGCCTGCTGGCTTTCATGCAGGTTTGTTCCGGTCAGAAGCATGCCGTTTACACCGGCAGCAAAAGCGCGTGCTACAACCTCATCCCTGTCTTTCGCAAATTGTGAACTGGTTAGATTAACGCCAATATCAAACATGCTTCCTCCCATATGACAACCGCCCTTACGGGCGGCTGAATTTACTCTTCGGTTTTCTCGGTGGCGTCGGCTTCTTTTGCTTCTTCAGCCTCGTTGTCCTCATCTCGCGTACGTCGCTTACCGACATAGAAACGAGAGAAGAAAACACCCACTTCAAACAGGCAGTACATCGGTATAGCCAACAGCGTTTGCGAGAAGACATCTGGTGGAGTCAGTAACATCCCCACGACAAATGCCCCGACAACTACGTAAGGACGTTTCTTACGTAAATCATCAGGTGTCGTAATGCCCATCCAGCACAGCAATACAATGGCGACAGGAACCTCAAAAGAGACACCAAACGCCATAAACAGTGCCATGACAAAGCTGAGATAACTGGCAATGTCTGTCGAAACCTGCACGCCTTGCGGAGCTGTGTTGGCAAGGAAGCCAAACGCCAGCGGGAAGACGACAAAATAGGCGAATGCCATCCCGATATAGAACAACAGCGAACTTGAGACCAGCAGCGGCACGACAAGGCGGCGTTCATGCTTATACAAAGCAGGCGCGATAAATGCCCATACCTGGTACAGGATCACAGGTGCCGACAGGATCAGCGACACCATAAAGGTTAGCTTTATCGGGGTAAAGAACGGTGAAGCCACATCGGTGGCGATCATCGTTGCACCCTGAGGCATCTGCTTAATCAGCGGTGCCGCAACCATATGGTAAATGTCGTTGGCAAAATAAACCAACGCCAGAAAGATCACCATAACCGCAATAATGCAGTTCAGGAGTCGCTTACGCAGCTCAATAAGGTGCGTGATGAGCGGTTGAGTATCTTCTACAGACATGTTTACGGTTTATCACTCGACGAAGGTGAGGATTCGACAGCAGGTGCAGCAGGTTTCTTTTCCGCGTCCATCGACGTAACGGAAGCAGTTTCCTTCAACTCCGGCGCGTCAGCACCCGTGGATTCCGGTTTTTGCTCCGGCGAACTGGCCTGTCCTTCAGCAGTAGCAGGGGTAACCCCCTCGTGCTGCGCTTCACTTCCTTTCACCACAGGGTTATGGATAGTGTGCGCTTCATCGCTCGCTTTCTCAGGATCGTGCACGCTGTAAGAACGCTTCATCGACTCAGCCGCTTCGCGCAGCTCATCCATCGATGCTTTCAGCTCCGGCGTCAAATTTGTCAGGCTCGCTTTTTCTACTTTCTTCAGGCTGTCCTGAAACTCCTGAAGCTTAAGCTCCTGGGTCAGTTCATTCTGCACAGTAGTTGCAAGAGAGCGCAGCGCACGGACCCAGCCCGCGACCGTTTTTACCGCTACGGGCAATCGTTGTGGCCCCAGTACGATGAGGCCGATAACGAACACCAGTAACAGTTCGCTAAAACCGATATCAAACACGGATTATACCTGCTCTTTATCTTGGCTTTTGGCGTCTTCTTTCTTCACTTCACCCTGCTTATCGGTGATGGATTTAGCGGTAAAATCAGCGTCCTGGCTGGTTTTATCCTGCTTAGGTTCATCATCACCCATCGCTTTCTTGAAGCCTTTAATAGACGCGCCAAGGTCGGAACCGATGGAGCCGAGTTTCTTGGTGCCAAATAGCAGTACAACGATGACGGCAATGATCAACAACTGCCAAATACTGATACCACCCATACATGTTCCTCTGTCATAGATGATGAATTAATTAGGCCGTAGTATACGTTACACGACCTGCCTTGGGCGATGAAAAAATCAGCGCATTTTGCGCCAGCCGATCAGCCAGGCGAGAACACCACCCGCGATTAACCAGCCAGGCATAAGCCCCCACTCAGGACGGCTTACCAGCAGGAATGTCCCACTTAACAGCAACGTTGCGCCAATACCCAATAAATAACGGGATTGTCCCTGACGTACGTGATTCGCATGAAGCTCGCGCGCAATCTTATCAACACTGTGCTGTAAATATTTGCCCTGGCGCAAACTGTCATACACAAGTTCAGGTATTTCTGGCATTTTTTCGACCCAGAACGGTGCTTTTTCTTTAAATGCCCTAACAAGCGCCGGAATACCTACCTGATCTTTAATCCAGGATTCAAGGAAAGGCTTGGCCGTTTTCCACAAATCCAACTGAGGATAGAGCTGTCGACCAACACCCTCAACGTACAACAGCGTCTTCTGTAACAACACCAGTTGAGGTTGGACTTCCATATTAAACCGACGCGCCGTATTGAACAGATTCAACAGCACGTGACCAAAGGAGATCTCTGCCAGCGGCTTTTCGAAGATAGGCTCACACACGGTACGAATGGCAAATTCAAATTCTTCAACATTGGTATCGGGGGGTACCCAACCAGAATCGACATGTAGCTCGGCAACCTTACGGTAATCGCGATTAAAAAACGCAATAAAGTTTTCAGCCAGATAGCGCTTATCTTCTTTATTTAATGAGCCCACGATCCCGCAATCAATACCGATGTATTTCGGGTTTTCAGGGTGCTCATAGCTGACGAAAATGTTACCCGGGTGCATATCGGCATGGAAAAAACTGTCGCGGAATACCTGGGTAAAGAAGACCTGAACACCACGCTCGGCCAACAGCTTCATGTTGGTGCCGTTCTTCTCTAGCGTTGCAACATCCGAAACAGGGATACCGTAAATACGCTCCATCACCATCATGTTCTGACTGCAATAGTCGGAATACACTTCCGGGATGTACAGCATCGGGCTGTCTTCAAAATTGCGTCGCAGTTGAATGGCGTTTGCCGACTCACGCAGCAGGTTCAACTCGTCGATCAATGTTTTTTCATATTCACGGACCACTTCTGTTGGCCGCAGACGACGGCCGTCCGGCAACAGGCGAGGAACCCAGCGAGCAAGGCGATAGATCAGTTTTAAATCGGCTTTGATTACCGGCAGGATATCCGGACGAATAACCTTGATCACCACCTCTTTGCCATTCGACTTCAGTCGCGCGGTATGCACCTGAGCAATAGACGCAGATGCCAGTGGTGTGATCTCAAAATCATCAAACCACTCTTCAACAGGTAGCCCACCCATTGCTTCTTCAATTTGTTCTTTTGCTCGTTGTCCATCGAATGGAGCAACCCGATCCTGCAACAGAGCTAGCTGATCAGCAATATGCGGCGGAAACAGATCACGACGGGTGGAGAGCATTTGACCAAATTTGATCCACACCGGCCCCAATTCCTGCAAAGCCAGTCTCAGCCTTTCACCCAGCGGCTTATCTTTATGTCGGTTTGGCATCCAAAACAATGTGTAACGCCACAAACGGAGCGGCAGCGTAATACGCATTTTGGGGATGAGTTCATCAAGACCGTAGCTTAAAAAAGTGCGAATGATGAAATAAAGGCGCCGTACTTCTCCTGGCGTCATTTGGCCTCCAGTTTTTCCAGCCGTCTGGCCAGAGATTCAACCGCGCGCTCAACCGCTGCCGTTTCTTCCGCAAACCATGCAACTTCAAGCGGGCCAGGGGCCATACGCCACTCTTCAGTGATCGCTTCGGCAACATAACGTTGCTGACGTTGAATGCCACGACGCAGGAACTTCGCGCCACCGCGCAGGACTTTGCTAACACCTTCCGCGACAATATCACCGGTATAAGGTGCTAATAGCTCTGCAGGGTCAAATTCCGCCAGGTCAGCCAGAGCCACAAAGTTCTGCACCACCTGAATATCGCCCTGCACTTCCAGTTCGCCGCTACGAATAAGCGTGGTGAGCTGCTGCCGGTCGCGTAATTTTGGTAACACGCTGGCATGAGTGATCACGGTGCAATCTGCTTCGCCTTCCCATGCCCCCAGCACATCGACCTGGCGCTCACTGAACACCAGGACTAACGGCGTAGAAAATCCTTTGAGATCAACACGCAGTACCTTGCTCTGCAAACGCGTTCGGGCTGATTTTAGCGCAGGTGAACGATACAGAAAGGTGTTGAGCAGATTTTCAGCGCCAGCGGTCACTAAGGGTTTTAAAGGCATCCCCGGTCCTCCTGTCAGAACTTGTAACCACGATGCAGCGCAACAACACCTGCCGTCAGGTTGTAGTAATCAACACTTTCAAACCCGGCATCTTGCATCATTGCTTTTAACGTGTCCTGATCGGGATGCATACGGATAGACTCAGCCAAATAGCGGTAGCTATCTGCGTCGCTCGCAACCATCGAACCAATACGTGGCAAGATATGGAAAGAGTACGCATCATACGCTTTGCTCAGCGGTTCGATGATCGGTTTGGAGAATTCCAGCACCAGTAAGCGCCCACCAGGTTTCAACACACGATACATCGAGCGTAGCGCTTTCTCTTTATCCGTAACGTTACGCAGGCCGAAAGAAATGGTGATGCAATCAAAGGTATTGTCAGGGAACGGCAGTGCCTCAGCATTTGCCTGGACATATTCAACGTTACCAATCACGCCAATATTGCGTAGCTTTTCGCGACCCATTTTGAGCATTGAGTCATTGATATCTGCCAGAATAACCTTACCGGTTTCACCAACCATGCGAGAAAATTTCGCCGTCAGATCGCCCGTGCCGCCCGCTAAATCCAGAACGGTTTGTCCACGACGCACGCCACTACAGTCAATGGTGAAGCGCTTCCACAAACGATGAATGCCAAATGACATTAAGTCATTCATAACGTCATATTTAGACGCCACAGAATGAAAAACGTGGGCCACCATGTCAGCTTTCTGCTCTTTAGCGACGGTCTGAAAGCCAAAGTGCGTCGTTTCTTGTGAATTATCCACCATCTCAGTGCCTGCTCATCCAAAAAATGTTCGAGAAGTGTAACAGATTGGGCCAATTTGCCCTACCCTTCTGCCGGGTTCAACTACCCCAAATGGGCTAGCTCGATTGCTGATTTACCGCCGCATTATCGGCGTATGTCTCTTCTTGTTGCGCCTCGGAGACCGAGCGCAAACGGTACTCTTCATCCTGACTCGTGGCATGTTCAGCCAACTCAGGATTAATCTCACGCTTAATTTCCACGCCTAAGCCGCGGAAGGCTTCCGCCTGTGATAAGACATTTCCACGCCCCGAAGAGAGCTTCTTCATTGCCTGTCGGTAGTTATCCTGGGCTTTGTCCAGGCTTTGGCCGATTGCCGACATATCATCCACAAACAGGCGCATCTTGTCATAAAGTTTACTGGCCCGATCCGCAATTTGTTGCGCGTTGCGGCTTTGATGCTCATAGCGCCACAGGTTAGCGATCGTACGTAATGCCACCAACAACGTCGTGGGGCTGACCAGCATAATGTTATTTTTAAGCGCTTCGGTAATCAGTTCGGGCTGTCTGTCCAGCGCCAGCAGGAAAGCAGGTTCGACGGGGATAAACATCAGCACATAGTCCAGCGTACGCAGCCCTGGAAGCTGTTGATAATCTTTACGACCCAGCAGACGAATATGATTTCGCACGGAGGCGATATGCTCCTGCAGCGCCCCCTCCCGGGTGTATTCATCTTCTGCATTAAAATAGCGCTCATAGGCAACCAGCGTCATTTTAGCGTCAATCACCACGTCTTTACCTTGCGGTAGCCGGACAATAACGTCCGGTTGCATCCGTGAGCGCGTATCATTCTCGATGCTAACCTGGGTTTCGTATTCATAGCCTTCCCGCAGGCCAGAAGCTTCAAGTACCCGCGTAAGTACCACCTCTCCCCAGTTTCCCTGTGTTTTGTTATCACCTTTCAACGCACGTGTCAGGTTAACGGCTTCCTGCGCCATCTGCGCGTTCAGTTGCTGGAGATTACGGATTTCGTGTGCCAGGGTATGGCGTTCTTGCGCCTCTTTACCAAAGCTATCCTGAACCTGGCGGCGAAAACCGTCCAACTGTTCGCGTAATGGTGTAAGCAGGCTGTTCAGGCTTTGGCGATTTTGCTCATCTACCCGACGGTTACTGTGCTCAAAAATGCGGTTCGCCAGATTCTCAAACTGTTCGCTCAGGCGCTGTTCGCTGTTGATCATCTGGCGAATTTTATCTTCCGCATGCTGCTGCGTTGCTTCCAGACGGGTGGTGACTTCCCGGAGATCGGCCTCCAGTGAGGTATTGATACTCTGCAGGCTGCGGAGTTCGTTATTCAGCAGTTCGCATTCGTCGCGCCAGTGGGCTTCCTGCGAGAGCTGTTGCCGGGCTGCACTGAGGGCAATATCCAGTTCTCGTCGTTCTTCGATGAGGTCTGCGCGGATCTGATCGGCGCGCGCCTTTGTCGCCAGCCAGCCCACCAGCAGCCCTGCAGCTAATGCCAGCACGGCACTCATCAAAATTGAAATATCCACAACGCCCCCTTACAGCAACGACTTACCCGCACAAAATAGAATTGTGCTGTATAAACGTCCAGTTTAAAAGGAATTTCCTGCGAGGTGCTACGCAAAATAAAAAGGCCGAACACGTCGGCCTTTTAGCAAAGAAGGGAGAATTACAGTAAACGGCGTGCGGCTTCTACCACGATTTTCACCGCGTGGCTTTCCGTTTGCTTCATCGTTTCTGCATTCGGGATCTCTTGCTGAGTACGGTTGACGATAACGCCAGCAACCATACCTGCACGCAGACCCTGGCTTGCGCACATGGTCAGCAGCGTCGCAGATTCCATTTCATAGTTCATGACGCCCATCGACTGCCACTCTTCCATAGAGCCTTTGAAACGGCTCACTACGCGGCCAGAGAAGGTGTCATAACGCTCCTGGCCCGGGTAGAAGGTGTCTGAAGACGCGGTAACGCCTACGTGGGTGGTCGCACCGATAGATTTTGCCGCTTCCACCAACGCGGTGGTGCACTCGAAGTCTGCAACAGCCGGGAATTCCATTGGTGCAAAGTGCAGGCTCGCACCGTCCAGACGGACAGATGCGGTAGTTACCAGTACATCACCCACGTTGATATGCGGCTGAATAGCGCCAGTCGTACCGATACGCAGGAAGGTACGGATGCCCAATTGCGCCAGTTCTTCTACGGCGATGGAGGTGGACGGGCCGCCGATACCGGTAGAGCAAACGATCACGGCTTTACCATCCAGTTCAGCACGCCAGGTAGTGAACTCGCGATGAGATGCCAGCTTGACCGGCTTATCCATCAGCGCGGCGATCTTTTCCACACGCTCCGGGTCGCCAGGGACGATAGCGAGCTGGGCCCCTTGTAAATCGTTCTTAGTGAGGCCGAGATGAAAAACATCAGACTTAGACATAAAAACTCCTCTGTGAATCGGTTTTGTCAGAAGAAGCAAAAACACACTTTACCGAAGGCATAAACATCTTTTCGTGACAGCCATCACTATGACGCAAATCAATTGCATTGATTTACCGTGAAATGGTGATGACCATCACATTAATGGCGCAATGTAAGGAAGCCTTGCACAAAAGATAGACCGTTTGAGGCAATGTGGTTCGTTGCATGTGTCTATAGTTAACAATGCGCTATTTTGTACAATATTTAAGGGTACGGAGAATACCATGACAACACGACAATCTGGTTTTGCACCTGCTGTATCCCCACCGTCGTCCACGACGGTTCACACCCCGGATAACGCGATTATCGCCGGAGTGACATCAATTCCATCACAAGGCGATGATATGCCTGCGTATCACGCACGACCGCAACAGACCGATGGCCCGCTGCCCGTCGTCATTGTCGTGCAGGAAATTTTTGGTCTTCATGAGCACATTCGTGATGTTTGCCGTCGACTGGCGCTGGAAGGTTATCTGGCTATCGCACCCGAGCTCTATTTTCGCGAGGGCGATCCCAGTGACTTTGCCGATATCCCGACGCTTCTAAGCGGCCTGGTGGCAAAAGTTCCCGACTCACAGGTCCTGGCGGATCTGGATCATGTTGCCAGTTGGGCCTCCCGCAACGGCGGCGATGTGCATCAATTAATGATGACGGGTTTTTGCTGGGGTGGACGTATTACCTGGCTGTATGCCGCACACAATCCACAGCTAAAAGCGGCGGTGGCGTGGTATGGCAAATTGGTTGGCGATAAAACGCTGAACTCCCCCAAACACCCTGTCGATATTGCCACCGATCTGAACGCTCCCGTGTTGGGACTGTATGGCGGCCAGGATACCAGTATTCCACAGGACAGCGTGGAAACCATGCGTCAGGCACTGCGTGCCGCCAATGCTAAAGCGGAAATCGTCGTCTATCCCGATGCTGGCCATGCGTTTAATGCCGATTATCGCCCGAGCTATCACGAAGAGTCCGCGAAGGATGGCTGGCAGAGAATGCTGGAGTGGTTTGCGCAATACGGTGAGAAGAGATAATCGAGTCGGTCGGGTAAGGCAAAGCCGCTACCCGACCTATTGCCCGGAGCGGCTTCGCTGACCGGGCCTACGTTGCGTTAAGCCTGACGCAGATTCTGCGCAGCTTTGACCATGTTAGCCAGCGCTGCCCGAGTTTCCGGCCAACCGCGCGTTTTCAGGCCACAGTCCGGGTTCACCCACAGACGCTCAGCCGGAATACGCTGTTCCGCTTTCTTCAGCAGGGCCTCAATCCACTCCACGCTCGGGACGTTGGGTGAGTGAATATCATAGACGCCCGGCCCGATTTCGTTCGGGTAATCAAACTCTTCAAACGACTCCAGTAACTCCATGTCGGAACGCGAGGTTTCAATGGTGATCACGTCCGCATCCAGCGCAGCAATGGAATCCATGATGTCGTTAAACTCGCAGTAACACATATGGGTGTGGATCTGAGTTTCATCCCTCGCCACCGCAGCGTTGATGCGGAAGGCTTCAACGCCCCATTCCAGATATGCCGCCCAGTCACTGCGACGCAGCGGCAGGCCTTCACGCAGTGCAGGTTCATCAATCTGAATAATACCGATACCCGCCGCTTCCAGATCTGCCACTTCATCACGCAGCGCCAACGCAATCTGTTTCGCGATCGTTTCACGGGTCACATCTTCACGCGGGAACGACCAGCAAAGAATGGTCACCGGACCCGTCAGCATGCCTTTAACCGGTTTGTCAGTCAGCGACTGCGCGTATTTAGCCCACTCAACGGTAATCGCTTCCGGGCGGCTGACGTCGCCAATCACCACCGGCGGTTTCACGCAGCGAGAGCCGTAGCTCTGCACCCAACCATTCTGGGTAAAGACGAAGCCGTCCAGATGTTCGCCAAAGTATTCGACCATGTCGTTACGTTCAGCTTCACCGTGTACCAGTACGTCGAGGCCCAGACGTTCCTGCTCAACAATCGCCTGTTTGATATGTTCTGCGATCCCTGTACGGTAGTTGCCTGCATCCAGGTTGCCCTTTTTGAAGTCCAGGCGCAGACCGCGAATCTCCGTGGTTTGCGGGAATGAGCCGATAGTGGTGGTCGGCCATGCTGGCAGATTAAAGCGGGCACGTTGCGCCTCGGCGCGAACCGGGTAAGCGTTGGCGCGTTGGCTGTCCTGGGCGGTGATCGCCGCCAGACGTTTTTCCACAGCGGCGTTGTGTACACGGGTGGAGTGGCGACGCGCCTGAATCGGTGCGCTCCATTCAACCAGCGCCGTGGTATCGCCGCTGTTCAGCGCATCACGCAGTAGCGCCAGCTCACCGCATTTTTGCAGCGCGAAGGCAAACCAACTCTTCACTTCGGCATCCAGGCGGGTTTCAACACTCAGGTCAATTGGGCTGTGCAGCAGAGAACATGAAGAAGCCACCCACAGCGAGCGTTTCCCGACGATATCTTTAATTTGCGCGTATTTTTCGCTGAGATCGGCGCGCCAGACGTTACGACCATTTACCAGACCCGCTGACAGCAGCCAGTCGGCAGGCAGACGTTTGTGCAGCTCGGCGACATCATCTTTGCCATGGACCAGGTCAACATGCAGACCCTGCACCGGCAGCACGGTAATGGTGTCCAGATTCGGGGTCACGCCCTCAAAATAAGTGGTCAGCAGTAGCTTCACCTGGCCCTGCAGGGCGTCATAAGCCGGTTTAAAGGCATTCAGCCACACTTGCGGCAGTTCCAGTACCAGAGCAGGTTCATCAATCTGCACCCACTCAATACCGCGTTTCGCCAGCTCAGCCAGCACCTGCTGGTAAACCGGCAGAATGTCGTTGAGCAGGCTCAGGCGGTCAAACTGTTCGCCCTTCACTTTCCCCAGCCAGAGGTAAGTTACCGGGCCAAGCAGTACGGGTTTTACCTTGTGACCGAGCGCCAGCGCTTCGTCCACTTCATCCAGCAGTTGGGTCCAGGTCAGTTTGAACTGCTGACCTTTGGTGAACTCCGGCACCATGTAGTGATAGTTGGTATTAAACCATTTGGTCATTTCTGCCGCCGCCGCCGGTTCACCCGTCGGTGCACGGCCACGGCCAATACGGAATAAGGTATCGATATCGACGGAGCCATCTTTATTTTGATGGCGAACCGGGACGTTGCCGAGCAGCAGGCTGGTGGTCAGGACGTGATCGTACCAGGCAAAATCACCCACCGGCAGCAGGTCTATACCCGCCTGTTTCTGCTGATCCCAGTGGCGGGCACGCAGCTCGCGGCCAACGGTCAGCAAATCTTCACGGGAAGAATTACCCGCCCAGTAACTTTCTTGCGCTTTTTTCAACTCGCGACGCAGGCCAACGCGAGGAAAACCGAGGGTGTGATTCAATATTGTCATTTTTCTTCCTCTAATTATATGTAAATCCTATGGATTTTGAATTTAGGGAAGGCGGCAAGTTTGTTCATCCCCGGGAGCTTACTGAAGTAAGAGACCGGGGTGGAGAAACGCAGCCAACGCACCATAAATTTAAAAGACGAAGGATTTTAGCCGTCCAGATGTTTACACATCCATATTTGCCAGTTACTGTATATTCCTCAAGCGCAATTTGTTCATGCCGAAGTGAAGGACTTTCATGATCGAGATTAAACACCTGAAAACGCTCCAGGCGTTGCGGAACAGTGGCTCTCTGGCAGCAGCAGCGGCCACGTTGCATCAGACGCAATCCGCCCTTTCTCACCAGTTCAGCGATCTGGAGCAGCGCCTTGGCTTTCGGCTTTTTGTCCGCAAGAGCCAGCCTTTGCGTTTTACGCCACAGGGTGAAATTCTGCTCCAGTTGGCAAACCAGGTATTGCCGCAAATAGGTCGCGCGCTGCAGGCATGCAACGAACCGCAGCAAACCCGATTACGTATCGCTATCGAATGCCATAGTTGCATTCAGTGGCTGACGCCCGCGTTGGAGAATTTTCGTGCCAACTGGCCGCAGGTGGAGATGGATTTTAAATCCGGTGTGACCTTCGATCCGCAACCGGCGCTACAGCAGGATGAGCTGGATCTGGTGATGACATCCGACATTCTGCCGCGCAGCGGATTGCACTACTCACCGATGTTCGATTTTGAAGTACGCCTGATCCTGGCCCCCGACCATCCACTGGCCAGCAAAACGCAAATCACGCCGGAAGATTTGGCCAGCGAAACCCTGCTTATTTATCCGGTGCAGCGTAGTCGGTTGGATGTCTGGCGGCATTTCCTGCAGCCCGCAGGCGTTAGCCCATCGCTGAAGAGCGTGGATAACACACTGCTGCTGATTCAGATGGTTGCCGCAAAAATGGGTATCGCGGCTTTGCCGCACTGGGTAGTAGAGAGTTTTGAACGCCAGGGTCTGGTGGTAACCAAAACCCTGGGCGATGGGTTGTGGAGCCGACTGTACGCCGCCGTTCGCGACGGAGAACAGCGCCAGCCGGTAACAGAAGCGTTTATTCGTTCAGCGCGGAATCACGCCTGTGACCACCTGCCGTTTGTGCGGAGTGCGGAACGACCCACTTACGATGTACCCACAGTGAAGCCACTATCACAGCCGCGCCAATGATAAAGCTTGGCCAGTGCGGTTGTTGGTGCCAGATAGCCAGATTGACCAGCAGCCCCGCCGGCACATGCATATTGTTCATAATGCCCAACGTACCGGCATCCACCTGGGTCGCGCCGTAGTTCCACATAAAGTAACCAATGCCGGACGCCGCCACGCCAAGAAACACCAGAATTCCCCACTGTAGCGGGGTTGCAGGCATTTTCTGCGCATTGCCCAGCATGAACCAGGCCACGACCGCCACCATAAAGGCGCCCATGTAAAACCAGGCAAAGGCGTTGTGTTGTGGCATCGGGCGCGTTTCCATCAGGCGTTTGTAACCCACCATACCGATGGCAAAGCTAATGTTAGAAAGCTGTACCAGCAGCAGGCCGGTCCAGAAGTGGCTGGTCACCTGATCGTAACGGATAATCCCTGCGCCAATTACCGCCAGTAGTGCGCTGAACGCATAGCTCCAACGTAAACGGCGCCCGCTCATCAGGTCATAAATTAGCGTAATGTACAATGGTGTCAGAACGGTAAAGAGCAGCAACTCTGAAACCGTCAGATACAGATAGGCGTGAAAACTCAGCATATACATAATGCCAAGCTGCATGGCTCCCACCAGCATATACAGCGCGATTGTTTTTACGCTGTGCCCACGGGTACGCAAAAACGGTAAAAACACCAGAGCCGCCAGCCCAACGCGCACCAGCACCGCAAAATAGCTATCGACATGACCGGCAAGGTACTCGCCAAACAGGCTGAAGGAAAAGGCCCACAGAATTGTGGTAATGATGAGTAACGCCACAATGGATGTCTCTTAACAAAAGGTACACCCATTGTAGCGAAGAACAAGGTTGACAACTGGTCAACTAACGACCAACAACGTTACTGCAGAAAAAGCTCTCGCAGATAATGCGGCACGGCATCATCGGCATTGAGGCCAATCACGTCCAGTTCCGGATGCAGATCCTTCAGGCGTTGATGCGCGTTGCCCATGATACAGCCTTTGCCTGCCATGGAGAGCATCTCCGCATCGTTCATACCGTCGCCGAAGGCGATACAGTCCTTCAGGCTATAGCCCATCGCTTTCGCCACAGCTTCCAGCGCATGGCCTTTCGACACGCCACCTGCCATCACTTCCAGGCACGTCAGTGTGGAGAAACTGACGTTCACGCGATCGCCCCAGCGGGCGTTAATCGCCTGTTCCAGCGGCAGCAACCTTTCGTGAGAATCGGTGGTGAAAAACACTTTGCTAACGCCTTCCGGCTCCAGCAGTGCAGGTTCAAACAGTGAATAATTGAATACCGCCTCTTTAAAGAAACGCATTTCTTCCGGGCGGTGGCGGTTCATGAACCACTCATCATCGCGGTAAACATTCGTCACGATATCCGGGTTGGCGTTCACAACGCCAAACAGATCGCTGGCAATGTCGCGATCCAGGTTGTGGGAAAACACCAGATTTCCGTCAGGATCGTGCACGCGGGCACCGTTGGACGTGATCATGTAGGTTTTAATGCCGAGGTTATCGCGAATTTGCCCCACATCAACATGATGACGACCGGTGGCAAACACGAAGTGAACACCGCGAGCCGTCAGAAGTTTCAGCGTCTCTTTGGCATAAGGGGACAAAGTATGGTCGGGAGAAAGCAGCGTACCGTCTAAATCAGACGCAACAACCTGATACATAAGAAAATTAAACCTCTAGGAAAAGCGAGTTCCGCTGGATGAGTTATGCCTGTTGAAAAAATCAACAATGGCGTTAAGCGCGACTGAGCGCATTGCGTCCTTTTCGAAAAGGATCTCATGGTACGCGCCTTTTATGACAAGCGGCTGACCTCCTTCTACCGGATGGCCTGCTGCAGCGCGGAGTTCACAAAAACGATCGTGCATGCGGTTATCCACCACACGCTCTTCTTCGGCCTGAATAAGCAGCGCTGGCGTTGCGTCATCACCCGCTCCGGCCAGAACCTGTTCGCCCGCCTGAATACCTTCACGCACCCAGTGATAGGTAGGGCCACCCACACGTAACCGCGGATCATCTGCGTAAAAGCGTAGGTTACGCCGATAGCGCTGTCGACTATGGGTGAGTGCATTCATACCGAATGGCAGCGCCCGCCAGCGGCCGGTCCCCATCGCATAGCCTTCACGGATGCGTGGATGCCCTTCAGCCCAGTCAAGAATGTGGCGCACCATCCAGTCGGGAAAACGCATCACGATACCAAACATGGGCGCACAAAGCGCAATGGCATCACATTGATTGGGATGGCGCTGCAGGAACAAGGTGGCAATCGCGCCGCCCATGGAATGCGCCAGTATATAGCGTTTTCGCCACGGGCCAGGCTGTACTTCCTGCTGCCAGAAGGCGGCTAAATCATCGACGTAGTCATTAAAGTTATCGACATGACCACGATGCGGGTCCGATAACATCCGCCCGGAACGCCCCTGACCACGGTGATCGATAATGAGTACGTCAAAACCAGAATGAAACAGGTCATACGCCAGCTCAGCGTATTTCACATAGCTTTCAATGCGCCCAGGACAGACAACGATGACGCGATCGTTTTTTTCGGCACGAAAGCGAACAAAATGTACGGGTACATCATCTACACCCGTAAACTCCGCTTCCTCCCGTTGCTGCCAGAAATCTGTCAGTGGACCCATGGAAAAAGCGGCAAACGCGTTTTCTCTTGTTTCCCAGTCTTTTTGCTGCTGAAACATCGGGTATCCAGCCTCGCTGACCAAGTAAAATCGTTTTTTTCGCCGCGCCTGATACAACGCAACGGCAGTAGCGTATTGTGGCATAAAAATAGACAATCCGGGAGTTTCTCATGACCTTTGAATGGTGGTTCGCCTACCTGCTGACCTCTATTATTTTGAGCTTGTCTCCGGGCTCTGGCGCAATCAATACCATGACAACCGCCATCAGCCATGGCTATCGTGGCGCCAGCGCCTCTATTGCCGGTTTGCAGACCGGGCTTGCCATTCATATCGTACTGGTTGGCGTTGGGCTGGGGACACTGTTCTCACGTTCAGTCATCGCGTTTGAAGTACTGAAGTGGGCGGGAGCTGCCTATTTGATTTGGTTGGGTATTCAGCAATGGCGGGCAGCGGGCGCTATCGATCTGAACACCATGGCGAACACGCAAACACGCAGCCGCCTGTTCAAAAGGGCGGTTTTCGTTAACCTGACCAACCCTAAAAGCATTGTTTTTCTTGCCGCCCTGTTCCCACAGTTCATCATGCCGCAAGAACCTCAGGTCATGCAGTATGTGGTGCTTGGTATCACCACCATTGTTGTCGATATCATTGTGATGATCGGTTACGCGACGCTGGCCACCCGCATTGCAGGCTGGATTAAGGGGCCAAAGCAAATGAAGGCGCTGAACAAAGTGTTTGGTTCACTGTTTATGCTGATAGGTGCCCTGCTGGCGTCAGCAAGGCATGCCTAGCAAATGGAACGACGCTCGCAATGAAATGCTAACAGTAAGAGCGTTTGGACATGAGTTCTCGTACTTCGCCGCAAAGGTAGAAAAGCCTTTAATTTTGTACTGTTAGACGTTGATTGCTAATGCCAGAATGCCGCCATATTCACTTCTCACGGATGATGCACGATGGCGGAAGCAACAACACCACATGACGCAGTCTTTAAGACCTTCCTCTCCCGCGTGGAAACCGCGCGGGACTTTATCGAACTTCATCTTCCTCCCTCGTTAATCAAAATCTGCAAGCTGGAAACGCTCCGTCTGGAATCAGGCAGCTTTGTGGAGGACGATCTGCGCCCCTATTTCAGCGATATTCTCTACTCACTGGAGACCACCAGTGGGCATGGCTATGTACATGTGCTCATTGAGCATCAAAGCTCACCGGACAAGCACATGTCATTTCGCCTGATGCGCTACGCTATCGCAGCGATGCAACGTCATCTTGAGGCGGGAAACGACACGTTACCGCTGGTTATTCCAGTGCTCTTTTACCATGGCAAGCAAAGTCCATGGCAAGGCTCAATGAACTGGTTGGATCACTTTGAGGATTCAGCGACCGCCCTTCAACTTTACAGCACACCGTTTCCGTTGGTGGATGTGACGGTTATTCCAGATGATGAGATTATGCAGCATCGCAGTATGGCGGCGCTGACATTAGTACAAAAACATATTCGCCAGCGCGATATGGCGCAGCTGCTGGATAAACTTACCCGCCTGTTTATGCTGAATAAGATGAGCGGACAACAAATAACCGTGCTGGTAAACTACATGGTGCAAGCAGGGAATACACAAGATGTTCAGACATTATTGTATAAGCTGGCACAGCGTGTGCCGCAGCATGGAGACAAACTGATGACAATGGCGGATCAGCTAAAACAGATAGGCCGTGAAGAAGGGAGGCGCCTTGCCCTTACTGATGTAGCAAAAGCAATGCTCAAGCGAGGTCTTGATACCGACGCAATTATGGAAATGACCGGCCTTTCGAAGGACGAGTTACAGAAACTTGCGCAATAAATCGCATTCCGCCTGGGTCCCCCAGGCGGATAACCGACTTAGCGCGAAATAATCAGGTGAATGCCGAAACCTGCAAACAGTGCGCCAGCGAATCCATCGATCCACTTCGCCAGACGCTGATAACCGCGGCGCATTTTTGGTAGCGCAAACAGGCTGGCGACGACGGTAAACCACGCCAGCGTTTCCACGATGATCAGGGCAAAGATCCCCCAGCGCGCGCCCGTTCCTACGTTATCGCCAACGAACAATGAGAACACGGAGCCAAAGTAGATAATGGCTTTAGGGTTCGCCAGGTTGGTGAGCAGACCTTTTAAAAAGCTGCGCCCGCTCTGTGCCAGTTCAACCTGTGGTGTTGGAGTCGCAACATTCTGCTTTTTAAACGCGCCGCGCAGCATCTGGTAGCCCATCCAACACAGATACAGCCCCCCGCCGACCATAATAATGGTATGCAGCCAGGCCATTTTTTCGATAATCAGGTGTAAACCGAGCAGTGCCACGCCAGCCCATACCATGACGCCACAGGTAATACCCAGCACACCCATCATCGCTTCTTTACGCGAACGGCTCACAGCCGTTTGAGAGACAAAGAAAAAATCGGGACCGGGACTCATCAGTGCAACGATATGCACCAACGCAACGGTGAAAAATAGCGTTAACATAAAAATGACTCGCGGGGGAATAGTTCAGTGAGTCACCATCCTGGCACTTTTTTGCCCGGCTGACTACTCTTCGTCGTCGCCATCAACGTGCGCACGAATAAGCGCCATAAACTCTTTGCCGAAACGCTCAAGTTTACGCATGCCCACGCCGTTGACGCTTAACATTTCGCTCGGAGAAACCGGCATCTGCTCGGCCATTTCTATCAGCGTCGCATCGTTGAAAACCACATACGGCGGGATATTTTCTTCATCGGCAATCGCCTTACGCTGCTTACGCAATTTGGCGAAGAGCTTGCGGTCGTAGTTGCCACCGAAGGATTTCTGCATCGCACGCGGTTTCAGCGCCACAATACGCGGCACGGCAAGTTGTAACGAGATTTCGCCACGCAGAACCGGTCGTGCGGCTTCGGTTAACTGTAACGCAGAGTGATGGGCAATATTCTGCGTCACCAGACCAAGGTGAATCAATTGGCGGATCACACTCACCCAATGTTCATGGCTCTGTTCACGACCAATGCCATAGACCGGCAGCTTGTCATGAGCCAGCTCGCGAATACGTTGGTTATTGGCTCCGCGTAAGACTTCCACGACATACCCCATACCAAAGCGTTGGTTGACGCGGTAGATTGTCGACAGCGCCTTACGCGCATCCATTAAACCATCGTACTGTTTTGGCGGATCGAGACAAATATCGCAGTTGCCGCACGGCTCCTGACGCCCTTCACCAAAATAATTCAGCAATACCAGACGACGACAGGTTTGCGCCTCGGCAAACGCTCCCATCGCATTGAGTTTATGCCGTTCAATATCCAGTAACTGCCCGGCTGGTTTCTCTTCCAGGCAACGCCGTAACCATGCCATATCAGCGGGATCGTAAAACAGCATCGCTTCCGCAGGCAGGCCATCGCGCCCGGCACGACCGGTTTCCTGGTAATAGGATTCGATGTTACGCGGGATATCAAAATGCACCACAAAGCGTACGTTAGGTTTGTTGATTCCCATCCCGAACGCTACGGTCGCCACCACAATTTGCAGGTCATCGCGTTGGAATTTTTCCTGCACCTCGGCACGTACACTGTTTTCCAGTCCAGCATGATAGGCCCCCGCGCTGATGCCACGACTTTGCAGACGCGCTGCGGTGTCTTCGACCTTCGCGCGGCTGTTACAGTAAATAATGCCGGACTTGCCGCGCTGTTCTTGTACATAGCGCATCAGCTGATCGAGCGGCTTAAACTTCTCCATCAACATGTAGCGGATGTTCGGCCGGTCAAAACTGCTGATCTGAATGAGCGGATCGTTCAACCCCAGCAGACGCACAATATCCAGGCGAGTGGTGTCATCAGCAGTCGCGGTCAGCGCCACGAACGGCAGCGTCGGGAAACGCTGACGCAATTGACCCAACGCGGCGTATTCAGGGCGGAAATCGTGCCCCCATTGTGAGATGCAGTGTGCTTCATCAACGGCCAGCAATACCGGATTCCAGTGCGCCAGATGTTCGAGGAAGTTATCCAGCATCAAACGTTCGGGCGCAATGTACAGCAACCGAATTTGCCCGCTGCGACAGCCAGCCATGACCTCAAGCTGCTGTTCACGACTTTGGGTAGAGTTCAGACACGCCGCCGCCACACCGTTTGCTAATAATTGGTCGACCTGATCTTTCATCAGGGAAATAAGCGGCGAGACAACTACGGTGAGTCCGTTCAGCAATAATGCGGGGATTTGATAGCACAGGGATTTACCACCACCGGTCGGCATGACGACCAGGCAGTCGCGACCAGAGAGCACAGTATCGATGATTTCTTCCTGACCAGGGCGAAACTGTTGGTAGCCAAAGGTTTCCTGCAAAACCTGTTTAGCGCCCATTTCCAGATTCAACACTTCCGCCTGCGCCACATTAACCCCATTAGCCTTAAAGAAAAACAGGCGCTATTTTCAGCGCCTGAGAGAGAAACTGCAATGATTAAAATGCTATCAAACCTATCAGAAGATATCGTTAAGCATCACACCCACACCCACACGCGTCTGATTGAAATTGTAGTCGATCAGCGATTCGCCGTAGCCGCTATAGACCTGGGTGTAAAAGCGAACATGCTTAGTGATTGGGTAACTCGCGCCGATTTCAGCACCACCGTAACCGGTATTCCAGTTGTACTGGCCTTTCACGCTGATGACGGCATCACCGAGGTGATAACCCATTTTAAGCTGGTAGTAGCCCATGTATTTGGTGATGTCGGGGTTATCGTCGGTGCTACCGATGACGTACCACGGTTTAACCTCCACCAGCCAGTTGCCATTTTCAGCCATCAGACGAGTGTACAGACGGTTCCAGCTACGCGAGGTGGGATCGGATCGCCCATTTGAATCATGGTTATAGCCCATTTCGACATCACGTAGCGTCCAGCCAGCAAAGCGATAATCCGTGGCGAATCCTAGAAATAGCTGCGGCTCGTAGTTAGTTTCACGAAACGGTGAAGACTCTTCACTATTAGAAAGCTGCCACCAGGATTTCTGAGTATATGAACCACCGAGCACTGAATTCGGGCCCAAAATCCCGCGCCAAAGCGGAAATGCCAGGCTTAGCTGAAACTTAACCTCATCTTTGCGCGCATTATCCGACCAGTTATAGCTGCTGATCGCCTCTTTGTTCATGTCGCTGGTATTGGTGTAGATGAGATAGTTGGTGTCATAGGGGTACAGCGTGAAAGGATTATCGTGTTCTTGCAGCATATTGGCGATAATACTGCCTCTCACTGCTGGTGCATCATGAATCTCTTTCACTGTCGCTTCCTGCGCATACGCGGTCAACGGCAGCATGACTGCTGGTAGTAACCAACCCAGAATCGCCCGCATCGGTAGTGTTCTCCTGAACCAAAATATTGATGAATTGTATAATTATCTGCCAAGTATTCTACATACTTAGCTAGTTCCTCGTTAGTTATCCCGTCCTAAAGTAGAAAACAACAAATAATAAGCATAATATCAACATTTCATTAACCAATAAGGTATCGGGATCGTATGTCTGCTGTTCTTACTGCTGAGCAAGCCCTTAAATTAGTGGGTGAAATGTTTGTCTATCATATGCCGTTTAATCGGGCATTGGGGCTGGAACTGGAACGTTATGAAAAAGAATTTGCGCAATTAGCGTTTAATAACCAACCGATGATGGTGGGTAACTGGGCACAAAGCATCCTGCACGGCGGGGTGATCGCCTCAGCGCTGGACGTTGCCGCCGGGCTGGTGTGCGTTGGCAGTACGCTAACCCGCCACGAAACCATCAGCGAGGACGAGCTACGCCAGCGAATGTCACGAATGGGCACCATCGATCTGCGCGTTGATTACCTGCGACCAGGCAGAGGAAATCGCTTTACGGCCACCAGCAGTCTGCTGCGAGCAGGCAATAAAGTGGCAGTCGCGCGGGTGGAACTGCACAACGAAGAACAGCTTTATATCGCCAGTGCAACTGCCACTTATATGGTGGGGTAAGCGCCTGAAAAAAGGTAAACTACGGTTACTTTTCTGCAATGAGTTCTCCCAATGGATGCTAAACAAACGCGGCAGGGCGTGTTACTCGCTCTTGCTGCCTATTTTATTTGGGGTATCGCTCCCGCCTACTTCAAACTGATTTACTACGTCCCGGCGGATGAGATCCTGACGCACCGCGTCATCTGGTCATTTTTCTTTATGGTGGCGCTGATGAGCGTTAGTCGCCAATGGTCAGGTGTCAAAACGCTGCTGCAAACGCCAAAGAAGATTTTTCTGCTGGCGCTCTCGGCGGTCCTAATCGGCGGAAACTGGCTGCTCTTTATCTGGGCGGTCAATAACCACCATATGCTGGAAGCCAGCCTCGGTTACTTTATTAACCCACTGGTAAATATCGTGTTGGGGATGATTTTCCTCGGAGAACGCTTCCGCCGTATGCAGTGGCTGGCAGTACTGTTAGCCGCCTGTGGCGTACTGGTACAGCTGTGGACCTTTGGATCGCTGCCAATAATCGCGCTGGGGCTGGCATTCAGCTTTGCTTTTTATGGTCTGGTACGCAAGAAAATCGCTGTCGAAGCACAAACCGGCATGCTGATCGAAACTCTGTGGCTCTTACCCATTGCAGCTATCTATCTGTTTGGTATCGCAGACAGCCCGACCAGCCATATGGGTCAGAACCCCTTGTCACTCAATCTGCTACTGATTGCTGCGGGTGTCGTGACCACTATCCCACTGCTGTGCTTTACCGGAGCGGCAACCCGTTTACGTCTGTCCACGCTGGGCTTTTTCCAGTATATCGGGCCAACGCTGATGTTCCTGCTGGCGGTAACGTTCTACGGTGAAGTGCCGGGAGCGGATAAAATGGTCACCTTCGCCTTTATCTGGGTAGCGCTGGCAATTTTCGTGATGGATGCAATTTATACGCAAAGACGGGTACGTCGGAACTGAAGAAGTGCCGGATGGAGGCTACGCCTTATCCGGCCTACGGAGATGTGCTTTTGTAGGCCGGATAAGCGAAGCGCCATCCGGCATATCATTACAGCCAGTTCTTGCGCTTAAAGTACAGATACGGCGCCAGACCTGCGAGCATCATAAAGACAATCGCGCCAGGATAACCGAAGCTCCAGTGCAGCTCTGGCATAAACTCAAAGTTCATCCCGTAGCTGGAAGCGACCAGCGTCGGCGGCAGGAACACGACAGAAACCACCGAGAAGATCTTGATGATGCGGTTCTGCTCGATGTTGATAAAGCCCATCGCCGCCTGCATCAGGAAGTTAACTTTCTGGAACAGTGATTCGTTGTGCGGCAACAGGGACTCGATATCGCGCAGGATCTCACGCGCCTGCTCCAGCTGACTACCCGGCAGACGCGCTTTGCGCACCAGGAAGTTCAGTGCGCGCTGGGTATCCATCAGACACAGACGTACCTTCCAGCCGATATCTTCCAGCTCTGCCAGCGTGGAAAGCGCTTCGTCGTACTCATCTCCCTGACGCCCTTCCATAATCACGCGACTGAGTTTTTCCAGATCGCTATAGATGTTTTCTATCTCATCTGCCAACTGTTCGATTTTGGTTTCGAACAGATCGAGCAGCAGCTCATAGGCGTTGCCATCCACCATCGCCTGATTACGCGCACGCATGCGGTACAGGCGGAAAGCCGGCAGTTCGCGCTCGCGCAGAGTAAACAGGCGACCTTCGCGAATGGTAAATGCGACGGTTGAGTTACCCGCATGATCGTCGGCATCTTCATAAAAGAAGAAGGAGTGAATGTGCAGACCGTCTTCGTCTTCAAAAAAACGTGCGGATGCTTCGATGTCTTCCAGTTCAGGGCGCGTAGCCAGATTCTGGCCCAAGTCCTTTTGCACACGGTTTCGTTCTTCGTCATCCGGCTCGACTAAATCGACCCAAACCGAACTGGCCAGGTGTTCGATCTCGTCTGCCTCAAGGCGAGTTAAACGATTGTTTTCCAGTTGAAATGCGCTCAGCATGACCGGGACTCCCAATGCAAAAAATTATCGGACAGTTCGGTGGGCACACAGAAACAAATTGGGTTTCAGACCATTAAACAGCCTGACTCAGCGCGACGGGAAAAAACAGAAGGTCGCTGACAACCGCGAAGGCTATCAGCAAAAAGGGATAGCCTTAGGAGTTGATCCTGGATGACAGGATAATGAGCCAGTATCTACTGGGTGTGTCCAAGGCGAATGTCCTCTTAGCGTAATCGTGCGCGCATGTTACGCCAGCAAAATTTTGACGTCAACACGCAACGGATGGCGAAAAAGTAATAATTTCCCCTTATACAGAAAGGTTAGCAGAGGGGAATTATTTATCTATGATTTCAGAATATTAACCGACAGATAGCCGGATGGCGGCTTCGCCTTATCCGGCCTACGAATAAAAATGTACCCGGTCTGTAGGCCGGATAAGGCGCTACAGCGTCGCCATCCGGCAAAGCAGAACCGATCACACCGTTTCCAGTCTGGCGTAGGCCGCCACCAACCATTTAATGCCCTGCCCCTGGAACGCCACCTGCAGGCGACTGTGCTCGCCGCTGCCTTCGAGGTTGACGATGGTGCCTTCACCAAACTTGGCGTGGCGCACGCGCTGGCCGAGCTTATAACCGGTGTCGTTCTCCGCCATTGGCGTTCCCATCCGTTGATGGCTGACCGGGCGGCTGACGGTGGCACGCAGGCGAACCTCTTCCACGCACGCTTCCGGCAGTTCGCCGATAAAGCGCGATGGGCGATGGTAAACCTCTTTGCCGTACAGACGGCGCGTTTCGGCATAGGTTAGTGTCAGCTTCTGCATAGCACGGGTGACGCCGACATAGGCCAGACGACGTTCTTCTTCCAGACGACCGCCTTCGTCCAGCGACATCTGGCTGGGGAACATGCCTTCTTCCATCCCGACAATAAAGACCTGCGGGAACTCCAGACCTTTCGCCGAGTGCAGGGTCATCAGCTGTACCGCGTCCTGCCAGGTATCCGCCTGCCCTTCGCCCGCTTCCAGCGCGGCGTGGGAGAGAAATGCCTGCAGCGGCATTAAATCTTCATCTTCTTCGTTGTAGCTGAACTGGCGTGTTGCTGTGACCAGTTCGTCTAAGTTTTCGATACGTGTCTGGCCTTTCTCGCCTTTCTCCTGCTCGTACATCATGCGCAGGCCGGAGTCTTTCACCACCCGGTCTGTTTGCACATGCAGTGGCATATCGGCCGTTTCCTGCGCCAGGGCATCAATAAGCTCCATAAAACGCTGTAGCGCGCTGGCAGCACGACCGGCAAGGGCTTTTTCCTGTAGCAACTCGCGACATGCCTGCCACAGCGTCAACTGGCGGTCACGCGAGGTCTGACGCACCACATCTAAAGTACGATCGCCAATCCCGCGGGTTGGCGTATTCACCACGCGTTCAAACGCGGCATCATCGTTGCGATTAGCGATCAAACGCAGGTAAGAGAGCGCATCTTTGATTTCCTGGCGTTCAAAGAAGCGCATACCGCCGTAAATACGGTACGGCATGCTGGCCTGTAACAACGCCTCTTCCAGTACGCGCGACTGGGCGTTGCTACGATACAGAATGGCGCATTGTTCCAGCGCTCCGCCGTTGTCCTGCCAGGTCTTGATACGGTTGACCACAAAGCGCGCTTCATCGAGTTCGTTGAATGCGCAATACAGAGAGATCGGTTCGCCGTCGACGCCGTCGGTCCACAGCTTTTTACCCAGACGCCCGTTGTTGTTTTCAATCAGGGCGTTGGCCGCGCTGAGGATGTTGTTGGTCGAACGGTAGTTCTGCTCCAGACGAATGGTTTCTGCGCCGGGGAAGTCAGTGAGGAAGCGCTGGATGTTTTCCACCTGCGCGCCGCGCCAGCCGTAAATTGACTGGTCGTCATCACCCACGATCATCACTTTGCCGCTGTCGCCCGCCAGCAGGCGGATCCACGCGTACTGAATGTTGTTGGTATCCTGGAATTCGTCCACCAGGATATTGGTAAAGCGTTCGCGGTAGTGCTGCAGGATATGCGGCTTGTTGAGCCACAGTTCATGGGCGCGCAGCAGCAGCTCGGCGAAATCCACCAGCCCCGCGCGGTCACACGCTTCCTGGTAGGCCTGATAGACTTTCTGCCAGGTTTGCTCAACCGGGTTGCCATAGCTCTGTAAATGGTGCGGGCGCAGCCCTTCGTCTTTCTGGCTGTTGATGAACCACATCGCCTGACGCGGCGGCCACTGCTTCTCATCCAGATTCATTGCTTTGATCAGGCGCTTAAGCAGACGCAACTGGTCTTCGCTGTCGAGGATCTGGAAATCCTGCGGCAGGTTGGCATCCATATGGTGTGCGCGCAGCAGACGGTGTGCCAGACCGTGGAAGGTCCCCACCCACATACCGCCCTGGCTGGTGCCCATGATCTGGCCAATACGGTGACGCATTTCTGCCGCCGCTTTGTTGGTAAACGTCACCGCCATAATGGAGTACGGCGAGTTGTTCTCAACCGTCAGTAACCAGGCAATACGGTGCACCAGCACACGCGTTTTACCACTCCCCGCGCCCGCCAGAACCAGCATGTTGCTGCGTGGCGCGGCCACCGCTTCACGCTGTTTGTCATTAAGGCTGTCGAGCAGGTAAGAAACGTCCATTGGCACCGCCACGTAAAAGTAGGTAGGGCGGATAAGCGTAGCGCCATCCGCCAAAAAGCTGGGTATATATACAGAGTTCTGTTGGTGATTATATCAGCGAGGTCAGAGATGCCAACTGTGAAATTTCGATATGCGGCAGCAAACGGCTATCTGCAGTCTGCATCAGGTCGGCATTTTCCGGTTTGATCCAGCAAGCCTGCATACCGCAACGAATGGCACCGGCGACGTCTGTCGTCAGGTCATCACCAACATGCAGGATTTCCCCCACAGGCAGATTCAGTTTTTCCGCGGCCAGCGAGTACATATCGCTGAACGGTTTTGATCGCCCATCCGGGCCCGCACGCAGCACAAACTCAAAGTAATCCCCCAGACCAAACAGCTCTGGTTGCGCATTACCGTTGGTGATCGCCACCAGCGGCCATTTGCGAGCCAGGGCCTTTAACGTGTCATGCGTTGTCTGCGGGACGTCAATACGGCTACGCCATTTGGCGAAATTCATCATCGCCGCGTTCGCCCCCATCAGCGCCTCTGCTGTCGACAGCCCAGCTTCCAGCATAGCGCGCTCGACGGCACGATGACGCCATTGGGTAACATCGTGGTAGATTTCCGGCTCAGCGTCGCGCACAACCTGGCGTAAGCGCTGGAGGTCGCTATTTTGTAACGCGCGCAGCGCGGGATGGTAATTTTGGACAAAAGCGAGCGCTTCCTGCTCGGTGCGTGTGATAACGGGACGGTTATCGTAAAGGGTGTCATCAAGGTCAAAGGTGAGCGCAGAAATGTGCCCCAAAGGCCGGTAAAAACGCATTATTTCCCCCGTTTGGCGCGTGGATGCGCCGCATCGTACACTGAAGCCAGGTGTTGAAAATCAAGATGGGTATAGATTTGGGTCGTTGAGAGGTTGGCATGTCCCAATAACTCCTGCACACCGCGAAGATCGCCGCTCGACTCCAGCATATGTGTCGCAAAAGAGTGGCGCAATTTGTGGGGATGTACGTGGCTGTTCAGCCCCTGCTTGATACCCCATTCAGCAAAGCGTTTCTGCACGTTCCGCGCAGAGATGCGTTTGCCCAGTTTTGACAGGAACAGCGCATCTTCATCGCTGCCAAACAGTCCGCGCAGATCCAACCAGTGCTCAATCCACGTCACCGCATTGCGGCCAATCGGCAGACGGCGTTCTTTACTGCCCTTGCCCATCACCCACACTTCGCCAGTATCAAGATCGAGATGTTTAATATCCAGCCCAACCAGTTCAGACAGACGCAGCCCTGCGCCGTACATCACTTCTAACATTGCCCGGTCGCGCACGGCGAGGGGATCGTTGAGATCGATATCCAGCAGGCGATTAACATCATCAACATCAATATTTTTAGGTAAATGGCGCGGCGCTTTCGGCGCGGAAACACTTTTTGCCGGATTAGCGTTCAGCTCGCCCTGATTAACCATCCAGTCGAAGAAACTGCGCAGTGCAGACAGGCGCAACGCCAGACTGGCAGGTCCCAGCCCTTTACGGCGACTACGTACGGCAAAACTACGAACCATGAGCGCATCACACTGCTGCCAGCTTTGCAGACCGGTTTCTCCGGCTAACGCAATGATGGCATCAAGCTGACGCTGATAATTTAGCAATGTGATCGGGCTAAGCTGGCGCTCAACGCCCAGATAACGTAAAAAGCGCGTCACATCCTGAGAAAGAGGTGAATCGGTCATACGCGTTCAATCCAACGCTCCAGCAGTTCCGGCAACATCAGCGAAATTTCCTGCAATAACTGCGTGCCCTGCCCCTGCTGGTAATGATTGGCATCACGGCTACTGAACAACATGACACCAAGTGAGCCATCTTGCCCCAACATCGACATTGCCACCGAGCCGATGGCTTTCGCTTCCGGCATCATGATTAACAGTTCCGGGCCGTGGAGTGGTCCAAGGTAGTGCTGTGACTGACCAAGACGCTGAATGCGCAGCGGTTCGAAAGCCTGACGGCTTAATGCCAGATGGGTAAATTTCGAGGGAGCACCAAGTCGCCAGCGATCCGGAAACAGACGAACCGTCGCTCCCGCCAGCCCTAACTCACGCGCCCAGCGATGAAGTCGCATCAGCATGTCATCGAGACTGTTCGCGGACACCAGTCGTCCTTGCAGATTTAACAGTCGATAGAACAGGCTTTCGTTGGCATTCGCTTGTTCCATCAACAACGCCATGTTCTCTTCCAGCACGTTGATATGATTACGTGCCCGAGCCATATGCCATTCAACTAAAGAGACCGTGCCCCGCACCGGGTGCGGGACGCGCATCGCTTCAACCGCTTGAGCATTACGGATAAAAAACTCAGGATTACGTTGCAGATAATCGACGACCGCCCGGTCGTCCAGTTCCATGAGCGTTTCCTGTAGTTCTTCCCCTGGTTGCTTCATAAGTGAATAAATCCGTCGTAGACATGTGCCGCCGGGCCAGTCATATATAACGGATGACCCGGACCTTTCCAGGCGATATCAAGTCGACCGCCCGGTAATTCCACCCTCACTTCATCTGCCAGCAGGCCCTGCTGAATACCGACAGCGACAGCCGCACACGCGCCGCTGCCACAAGCCTGTGTTTCACCTGCGCCACGCTCATAAACACGCAGTCGGATATGCTCACGTTTGACCACTTGCATAAAGCCGATATTGGCGCGCTCAGGGAAGCGTTCATGGCTTTCCAGAACCGGTCCCAGAGTTTCCACCGTGGCCGTATCAACATCATCAACCTGAATCACGCAATGCGGATTCCCCATTGAAACCACGCCGCACAATACTGTCTGCTCGGCCACTCGCATAATATAGGTCTTCTCTGCTTTATTGGCACGAAAAGGGACCTGCGAGGGTTCAAAGTTGGGTTCTCCCATGTTGACCCGCACCAGCTCATCGTCCGTTACGCTTAATACCATGCGGCCATTCGCGGTACTGACACGAATATCACGCTTATTCGTCAACCCTTTCAGGCGCACAAAACGGGCAAAGCAACGAGCGCCATTTCCACACTGCGAGACTTCACTGCCATCAGCATTGAAAATGCGGTAATGGAAATCCAGCTCCGGATCGTAAGGCGGCTCGACGACCAGTAATTGATCGAACCCAACACCCAGATGCCTGTCAGACAAACGACGGATCAGCTCGGGTGAGAAAAAGACATTCTGCGTTACCGCGTCGACGACCATAAAATCGTTGCCAAGGCCATGCATTTTAGAGAATTGCATTGTTTACTCCGTTCACGCGGGTACAGAAACTTACCGTCAGTAATTCACCTGAGAAGGTCCATCACTGATTCCACGATCGTTTTTATCCGGCGTCGTAGATTGTGCTGGCGACTGAATGCTCTTCGTCGGAGGCGGCGCGTTTTTGTCTGCTGGCGGGAAATAGAGAGGTCCCTTCAGACCACAGCCCGTCAGGCTGAACAGTGTAAAAAGTACAGCGAGTGCCTGAAACACGTTTTTCATTATGGATTGCCTGTAAGTTCATGCTTTCTGTTTTCTATCATCGCAGGAGAAGGCGTAAAAGCAAGAGTTTGGCTAAAAACTGCAACGTGATTTATTCCGCGTTATACTGCGACCATCACGAAAAACAGGATAAAAAAATGAACGACAGTGAATTTCATCGCCTTGCCGACACCCTGTGGATGGCCATTGAAGAGCGTCTGGACGACTGGGACGGCGACAGCGATATCGATTGTGAGATCAACGGTGGCGTACTGACTATCAGCTTCGAAAATGGCAGCAAAATTATCATTAACCGTCAGGAACCGCTGCACCAGGTATGGTTGGCCACTAAACAGGGCGGTTACCATTTTGACCTGAAAGGCGACGAGTGGATTTGCGACCGCAGCGGCGAAACGTTCTGGGATCTGCTGGAACAGGCTGCTACGCTGCAGGCGGGTGAAGAGGTGAGCTTCCGTTAAGTTTTAGTGCCGGATGCGCCTCGCTTATCCGGCCTACTCTGGCCCGATAAGCGTCATGCATCCGGGAAAGTTAACTCACGAGAAATACTGCTGCAACAGCGGCGTGTCGTTATCCTGACTGGTTTGTGGGACTGGACTAATCGGCTGGGTGCGGAAGGGGATCACCTGCGCGCGCCCGTCAGTTTTCACAATCTGATAAAACTGCGGCAGGTTAAAGTTGATAAAACTGGAGCCGTAAGTGAAGCGATCGTGCGACGATGAATAGAAGCGGCTGACATCCCGCACCAGCTCTTCTTTACTGCCTTCACAGTGGTGATACACCTCGACACGGTTACTCTCGTCCAGAATGTAGATGTTAAAGCCCTGCTCATCACCCGTCTCTTCAAAAAAGAACTGAATGATCCCTTCGCTGGCAAAACCGTCCACCACCGACGGCAATTTCACATGGTTGGTCTCAACCTGAACGGAAAGACCGTGCAATTTGTTGTGCGAAATCGCGCCATAGAATTCAATGGCGTTTTCCAGTTTCTGCACCGAGACGTTCAGACGTTCGAAGAACAGGCCCCACGTCTGACCGGAAACACGCAGCGCTTTGAAGCGCCCAGTTTCCTGGCGCGTACTGGACAGGCGCAGTTCGATGCACTCAGACACCAGTTGCTGGACACGCGTGCGGATTAAACCACGCAAATGCTGGCTGTAACAGAACACGTCAACGCTATCCGGTGGCGCGGCATCCTGATGCATTTTGCCCAGAATCGTTTTTAACGCTTCAATCATCGCCTGCTCGCCGTTGAAGTGCAGGGTTCGCACTTCATTCCACGAGTTGCGATACAGCAGATCTACGCTACCCACCAGACAATTTTGCTCTTCGCCAAAGCTAAAGACATCCAGCTTACGGAAATCAAAATGCACGACCTGATTGCGGAACGCCGCCGTCGGGTCATATTCGAGGTTGACGATAATTGCCAGATGGCGAATTTCGCACGGGCTGTACAGCGCTTTCGGCGTTGGTGCCGGCAGACGCAGCGGGAAGTGGTGCGAGACATCGGCGACCATCTCCTGCAGCTTCGGCAAGTCGACAATACCGTTACCCTTAATAAACAAATGCGTACGCGATGTCAGCAGGCCGTTAAACCATGCCCACGCCACCAGCTTATTGAGATAGCGGTTATATTCCAGCGGCTGATGGCTGATGATCGAATCCATGTTAGGCGCGCGGTTGTAGAGATACCAACCCGAACGGTTGGCGCGACCTGGCGGCACGTGGATAAAGGTCAGATTGGGTTCTGAGAGATCCGGTGAGATCTGCGGGTTCACCAGCGTCACTTTGCCGGGCAAGGCTTCAAATGCGGCATACAGCTTACGGGTCAGCACGCCAATATCCTGCGGACTGGCGCTGACGCTAAGATTGTTGCGGCGCGCAAAACGAATCAAATTACGATAGCTCTGCATCATTGCATCGAGCAGTTCGTTGTGCGCTTCGCGTACCTGGTCAATTTTCCAGTTAGCGCGGTTATCCAGCATTGTCAGGCGGGCTTCATCCCAACCCCACTCTTGTACTAACTGACTTAACACTTCACGACGCCAGCCCACGCAGGCGCGTTCACGGCTCAGTTTCTCACAGACTTTTAAGTAGAAACATCGACGCACTAAATCAAGACGTGTTGGGTCCTCAATCGCAGTGAGGTACTCGGTTACACGTTCCAACATCATGCAGTATGGGTCGAGACCAAAAGAGACAATCTCGCCGTCGTGCAGGCGCTGTTTAATGTCTTTCGCCAACAGGCGTGGATTGGGGTATTCCCAGGAATAGGCTTCCAGCAGCAGCGTTTTCAGCACCGCTTTGTACGGGGAATCGATACTCTTGTACAACTGCCAGAGGCTGGCACCAAAGTACTCTTCGGCGGAAAGCGAACTGAGTCCACCCAAATCCAGCCATTCGTTTGGCGTTAACACCCCCTGCGCGTAGAGCGTCATGACGTAATCGTCGTAATGCTCTTCTTCATCGCCAGGCACCATATTCCACAGAATACGTTTACCTGCGAGGCGCACAGCGGTGCGATAGAATTCATCAAGCAGCAGGATATGCTGCGTCGAGCCACAGTCTTCACCACCCAGACTGCCGCTTTCATTATGGCGGAAACGGTTTTCATCAATCAGGAAGAAACTGACTTCCACGCCCAGCGAGGCGGCCCAACTTTCCAGCAGGCTGCATTTACGTTGCAGCAACTGCCGCTCTTCGCTATCCAGCCAGGATTGATGGCAGACCCAAATATCGAGGTCAGAGGAACAGCTTTGCCCTACGGAAGAGGTGCTGCCCATAGAGTAAACGCCGGTGATCGGCAGTTCGCCCTTTGGAGGGTCCTGCGGTGACATACCGCGGTACAGTTCCAGCTCATTCAGGTAGTGGCGTTGGGTTTCATCAGGCGTGTAAAAGCATATGCCTTTGGGAACGTTACCATCGAGGTAACCCGGCATCAGTGGGTGGTGGTAGTGCAATAATGTCGGCAGCAGACTGTATACCTGCTGGAAGGCAGGTCCCATGGCAGCAAGCGCGCGATCCACACGCAGTTGATTTATGGCATCCAGTCTCTGTTTCAGAGTCTCAATATAGAGGTACAAGACGTATCGCCTGATGTTGCTATCCATCATGTTGTCGATTGCTGCGGCGCAAGCGCTCATCAACAATCTTCAGCAATTCGGATAAACCGTATGTCAAAAATAACCGTTACCGTTTTTTCACCCCTATTTTTTTAGGGAGTACAGCCGAAAAAATGGTCTAAAACGTGATCAATTTAACACCTTGCTCATTGACCGTAAAGAAAGATGCGCTACATACAAGTGTAGCACCGTTCGTTACGTGTAAATTCCTTCATACGGTCGGGAGGTTTCTCGTCATTAATCACTGCCAGTGATGATGCAGCGCCTTTTCCTCTCACTTACGTTTGAGCGTAACGCTGACATCCCTTTGATAAGGATGTTAGGATGGTCAATGATTGATAATGACGGTAACAAGCATGTTAGACAATGTTTTGAGAATTGCCACACGCCAAAGCCCCCTTGCGCTCTGGCAGGCACATTATGTCAAAGACGCCTTAATGGCAAACCACCCCGGTCTGGTCGTTGAACTGGTTCCCATGGTGACCCGTGGCGACGTGATTCTGGATACCCCACTGGCAAAAGTCGGGGGTAAGGGCTTGTTTGTTAAAGAGTTGGAAGTCGCGCTACTGGAAAAACGCGCAGATATCGCCGTGCATTCCATGAAGGATGTGCCGGTCGAATTTCCTGAAGGTCTTGGGCTGGTCACTATTTGCGAGCGTGAAGATCCGCGTGATGCTTTCGTCTCAAATAAATACAACACGCTGGATGAGCTGCCAGCAGGGAGCATCGTTGGAACGTCCAGCTTACGTCGCCAGTGCCAATTGGCAAAACAGCGCCCGGATCTCATCATCCGCTCGCTGCGCGGCAACGTAGGTACTCGCCTGAGCAAACTGGACAACGGTGACTACGACGCCATTATTCTGGCCGTCGCTGGATTAAAACGCTTAGGGCTGGAGTCGCGAATCCGCGCAGCACTGGCACCAGAAGTTTCTCTGCCTGCGGTCGGACAAGGCGCTGTGGGTATCGAATGTCGACTCGACGATCAGCGCACTCAGGCACTGTTAGCGCCACTCAACCATGAAGAAACAGTCCTGCGCGTAAAAGCAGAACGTGCCATGAACACCCGCCTCGAAGGGGGATGCCAGGTTCCTATCGGCAGCTATGCGGAACTCATCAACGGTGAGATTTGGCTACGCGCGTTAGTCGGTGCGCCAGATGGTTCACAGATGGTATGTGGAGAACGTCGTGGCGCTGCGCAGGATGCGGAAAAAATGGGTATATCTCTGGCAGAAGAGCTGCTGGAAAACGGTGCACGCGCCATTCTGGCGGAAGTTTATAACGGAGATGCCCCCGCATGAGTATTCTGGTCACCCGCCCATCTCCCGCTGGGGAAGAGTTAGTGAGCCGTCTGCGCACACTGGGGCAGGTGGCCTGGAGTTTTCCGCTTATTGAGTTCGCGCCGGGCCGGGAACTGCCAACGCTGGCTCCCCGTCTTTCGGCGCTCACCGAAAACGATCTGGTTTTTGCTCTCTCACAGCACGCCGTGACCTTTGCCGATGCTCAACTTCAGCGGCAAGGGGTAAGTTGGTCCACTCTCCCGCGCTATTTTGCCATCGGCCGTACAACGGCGCTGGCGTTGCACACCGTGAGCGGATGCAATATTCACTATCCGTTGGATCGGGAAATTAGCGAAGTCTTGCTACAATTACCTGAATTACAAAATATTGCGGGAAAACGCGCGCTGATTTTACGTGGCAACGGCGGTCGGGAGTTGATCGGTGAAACCCTGATAACGCGCGGAGCCGATGTTGATTTTTGTGAATGTTATCAACGCAGTGCAAAACATTACGATGGCGCAGAGGAAGCGATGCGCTGGCAATCACGCGGTGTGAAAACAGTGGTTGTCACCAGCGGAGAGATGCTACAGCAGCTCTGGGCGCTTATTCCGCAGTGGTATCGTGAGCACTGGTTACTACGCTGTCGGCTGCTGGTCGTCAGTGAGCGTCTGGCGAACCTCGCCCGGGAACTGGGCTGGCAAGATATTAAGGTCGCTGATAACGCCGACAACGATGCGCTACTACGCGCATTACAATAACTCTCATAATGGGATGCCATAATGACGGAACAAGAAAAAACCTCCGCCGTGGTTGAAGAGACCAGGGAGGCCGTGGACACCACATCACAGCCAGTCAACAACACTGAAAAAAAGAGTAAGAACAGTACCGCACTGATTCTGAGCGCTGTGGCGATTGCTATTGCGCTGGCGGCAGGCGTGGGGCTGTATGGCTGGGGGAAGCAGCAGGCCACTACGCAGACAGCAACCAGTGATGCGCTGGCAAACCAGCTCATGGCGCTGCAAAAAGCGCAAGAAACCCAAAAGACTGAGCTGGAAGGAATTATTAAGCAGCAGGCAACACAGCTGGATGAAGCCAATCGCCAGCAGACTGCGCTGGCCAAACAGCTTGATGAGGTTCAGCAAAAAATCGCCACTATATCCGGAAGCGATGCCAAAACCTGGCTGCTGGCGCAGGCCGATTTTCTGGTGAAACTGGCGGGGCGTAAATTATGGAGCGATCAGGACGTTACCACCGCCGCAGCGTTGCTGAAAAGCGCCGACGCCAGCCTGGCTGACATGAATGACCCCAGTTTAATTGCCGCTCGTCGCGCGATTACCGACGATATCGCCAGCCTCTCTGCGGTCACTCAGGTCGACTATGACGGCATTATCCTCAAGGTAAACCAGCTCGCTAACCAAATTGATAACCTGCGTCTGGCTGATAACGATACCGATGATTCACCGATGGATTCGGACAGCAGCGAGCTTTCCAGCTCCATTAGCGAATGGCGCGTCAATCTACAAAAAAGCTGGCAGAACTTTATGGACAGCTTTATCACCATTCGCCGTCGTGATGAAACCGCCGTCCCGCTACTGGCGCCAAACCAGGATGTTTACTTACGTGAGAACATCCGCTCACGCCTGCTCGTAGCGGCGCAAGCCGTACCTCGCCATCAGGAAGAAACATACCGCCAGGCGCTGGAAAATGTCTCCACGTGGGTTCGCGCCTATTACGACACTGACGATGCAGCGACAAAAGCGTTCCTTGAAGAGGTCGATCAACTGAGCCAGCAAAGCATCAGCATGGACGTACCGGAAACACTTCAGAGCCAGGCTGTTCTTGAGAAGCTAATGCAGACTCGCGTGCGTAATTTGCTGGCCCAGCCATCCACATCACCGGCTGAAGCCGCACCTGCACCAGTACCTCAGGCAGATGCTCCGGCAACCGCGCCGCAGGGAGAATAATGATGCTAAAAGTATTATTACTCTTTGTGCTGTTGATCGCCGGGATCGTCGTTGGTCCGATGATTGCTGGTCATCAGGGTTATGTTCTGATCCAGACGGATAACTACAACATCGAAACCAGCGTGACAGGTCTGGTGATCATTCTGATCGTCGCAATGGTTATTCTTTTTGCGATTGAGTGGCTGCTGCGCCGTATATTCCGTACGGGTGCGCATACCCGCGGCTGGTTTGTGGGGCGTAAACGCCGTCGTGCGCGCAAGCAGACCGAGCAGGCGCTGCTTAAACTGGCAGAAGGCGACTATCAGCAGGTTGAAAAGCTGATGTCAAAAAATGCCGATCACGCAGAACAACCGGTGGTGAATTACCTTCTGGCGGCAGAAGCGGCTCAGCAGCGTGGTGATGAAGCTCGCGCTAATCAACACCTTGAACGCGCAGCCGAACTCGCCGGAAATGATACGATCCCGGTCGAAATCGCCCGTGTTCGTTTGCAGCTGGCCCGTAATGAAAACCATGCCGCACGCCACAGTGTAGACAAACTGCTGGAAGTGACGCCACGCCATCCGGAAGTCTTGCGCCTGGCTGAACAGGCTTACATTCGCACCGGTGCGTGGAGTTCTTTGCTGGATATCATTCCATCAATGGCGAAAGCGCATGTGGGTGATGAAGAACACCGTGCGATGCTGGAACAGCAGGCATGGGTGGGTCTGATGGATCAGGTTCGCGCCGATCAGGGCAGCGAGGGATTACGCGCATGGTGGAAAAATCAGAGCCGTAAGACTCGTCAGCAGGTTGCCCTACAGGTGGCGATGGCAGAACATCTGATTGAGTGTGACGATCACGATACGGCACAGCAAATCATCATCGATGGTCTGAAACGTCAGTATGACGACCGCCTGGTGCTGCCGATCCCACGTCTGAAAACCAACAACCCGGAACAGATAGAAAAAGTGCTGCGCCAGCAAATTAAAGTGGTGGGCGACCGCCCACTGCTGTGGAGTACGCTTGGTCAGTCATTGATGAAGCACGGTGAATGGCAGGAAGCTACGCTCGCCTTCCGTGCCGCGCTTAAACAACGCCCGGATGCATACGACTACGCCTGGCTTGCTGACGCGCTGGACAGACTACATCAGCCAGAAGAGGCCGCAACAATGCGTCGTGATGGCCTGATGTTGACGCTGCAGAACAACAATCCCCCGCAGTAATTCCCCCTTGCCCGGTGGCGCTTCGCCTACCGGGCCTACCGCATACACAAAATCATTCCGGACGGATATGCATAAAAAAACGCCCGCTCTTTTGGAGCAGGCGCTAAACAGGTCTGTATGACAACATAAATGGGTGCTTCACTCAACGTTATGTCCATGGTGTTTGATGAAGCTAAAGCGACATCTGTCAGTGGACGATAAGCACCGTAAACGGCTCTGCATCATTCCTGAGTTTATGAGGCCTGATGGCGAACATAAGAGATGGAATGAGCATCTACACGCATATTATTACACAGCGTATGTGGTGATTGCACTGTAAAAACCAGGGATTGCGGCTTTTTAAGACTTCATGACATTTGGGGGAGAAGAGGTACAAAAGTGAGGAACAGAAAACAAAAAACCCCGCCGAAGCGGGGTTCAAAATTGGTCGGCGAGAGAGGATTCGAACCTCCGACCCACTGGTCCCAAACCAGTTGCGCTACCAAGCTGCGCTACTCGCCGTTTTACTGCTTTTTGAATTTTTAGTTCAATTCTTTAAGTCGTGGTGCGAGGGGGGGGACTTGAACCCCCACGTCCGTAAGAACACTAACACCTGAAGCTAGCGCGTCTACCAATTCCGCCACCTTCGCATTTCACAACTTTAAATTAATGGGGTGGCTAATGGGATTCGAACCCACGACAACTGGAATCACAATCCAGGGCTCTACCAACTGAGCTATAGCCACCACTGCAAATCTTTTACGCGGTATTAAAACCACCGCAGCTCTGGCACCCTACTAAATGGTGCGCCCGACAGGATTCGAACCTGAGACCTCTGCCTCCGGAGGGCAGCGCTCTATCCAGCTGAGCTACGGGCGCTTAGCGCCGTTGCGGGGCTGGATATTACGGAGGTCTCGGTCTGCTGTCTAGTGCTTTTTTAAAATAAATTATCGTTTGGTCACGCTTTGTGCGTTTTGTCGCTTATTCCTCCAGTTTTTGGGCTACACCATGGCGATTCAGGCCAAAAACCTTATAAATGAGCGTTACTGCCAACAGGAAGCCAATGCCAACAAAAAGCGACATTCGGGTATCTTCATTAAAGTACATCCCAATTAATACGCAAATCAGGAATGCCATCGTCAAATAATTCGCCCACGGGAACAGAATGGAACGGAACGGATGGCTGGCTATCGCTTCCTTATGAGCCTGACGGAAACGCAACTGGCTTATCAGGATCACAAACCACGGAACCATGCCCGGCAACACGCTGGCGCTATAGACATAAACGAACACCCGCTGCGGATTGGGAATGATGTAGTTCAGGCACGAGCCAATCAGCAGGATCACGATAGAAATCGCCACACCAGCGACTGGCACTCCGTGACGAGAGACTTTTCCGACGGCGGCAGGTAATTGGCGGTTCTTTGCCAGCGCATAGAGCATACGGCCACAGCTGTACATCCCGCTGTTACAGCCAGATAGCGCGGCCGTCAGGACCACAAAGTTGATAATCCCAGCGGCTGCCGTAATACCAATCTTGGCAAAAGTGAGAACGAACGGGCTGCCGTTACTACCAATCTCATTCCACGGGAAGATAGTGACGATAACAAAAATCGCACCTACGTAGAAAATCAGAATACGCCACAGAACCTTACCCACGGCGCTACGTAGCGTGACCTGCGGGTTTTTAGCCTCACCTGCCGTGATGCCGATAAGCTCCACGCCCTGATAGGAAGCAACAACAATACACAGTGCTGTCAGGAACCCTTTCCAGCCCCCCGCGAAGAAGCCGCCATGCTCGGTCAAATTGCCAAAGCCAATCGCCTGACCACCATTACCAAAACCGAAGAAAATAACCCCTACGCCAATGACAATCATCACAATGATGGTGGTCACTTTAATCATAGCAAACCAGAATTCGATTTCACCATACAAGCGAACTGCTGCCAGGTTTGCCAGCGCTACCAGACCCACCGCAATCAACGCGGGTATCCATTGCGCCATTTCCGGGAACCAGAACTGCACGTAGACCCCAATGGCGGTAATCTCCGAGATCCCCACCGCCATCCACATAAACCAATATGACCATGCGGTAAGATAGCCAAAGAAGGGACTCATATAACGGTGAGCGTAAACGGCGAATGAGCCAGTGACCGGCTCCAGGAACAACATCTCCCCCATGGAACGCATGATGAAGAAGACGAACAGCCCAGCGACGATATACGCCAGCAGAACCGATGGTCCAGCCCATTTCAGGGTACTGGCAGCCCCCATAAACAGTCCGACACCAATGGTCCCCCCAAGGGCTATCAATTCGATATGACGAGCCTCCAGCCCACGCTGTAGCTCAGATTTATTCTCTGCCATAGATCCTCTTGTTGTGATTGCATTGTTTCCGGTATTTCCGGTTATCGTTATGGGTACATCGTTTTTTTGCCATAACAGGCCATTCAGCACCGACCGCTTACGGTTGGCACCAAAAACACCACGGCACTGCAATGATTGTTGCGAATGGTTTCTTAAAATCGTCTAAATGGCAATTAAAGCATTCAAAAAATGAATAGATTGTGCGAGAAAGCAGCGATTATGTTGTGAATAAGTAGCGCGTTTAGCATAACGCGCTACTGAACAACGCAGAGGTGATGTCAGAGATTGCCGGTATAGTGCCAGCGGAGATAACGTAATAAACGAAGTTGGCGGGTGATACGACTCGGTTGCAGCAGCAAGCGATACAGCCACTCCAATCCCAGGCTCTGCCAGAATTTGGGCGCGCGCTTTACATGCCCGGTAAACACATCGTAGGTGCCGCCCACGCCCATATACAGCGCATGCGGATGGACCTGGCGGCAATCACGCATAAAAATTTCTTGTTTCGGCGATCCCATCGCCACGGTAACAAGCTGTGCGCCGCTGGCATGAATACGCTCAAACAGCGCCTGACGCTGATCGGCGGTAAAATAGCCGTCCTGACTGCCAACAATATTGACGTGCCATTGTGCACGCAGTTTTGCCTCTGTTTGTGTCAGAACATCAGGCTTACCGCCAACCAGGAATACGGGCGTTCCTTCCTTCCCTGCGCGTGCCATCAGCGCTTCCCAGAGATCGGCCCCCGCCACACGTGATACCTGAGCCTGCGGGAATTTTTTACACACGGAACGCACCACGCTGATCCCATCCGCATATTTAAACTCAGCGGCCTCGATCAACGTCCGAACCTCTGGGTTATCTTCCGCTGTCAGCATTTTCTCGGCGTTAATCGCTACCAGCGTCCCCTGCCTGAGGCGTCCCTCAGCAAACAGGTAATTCAGCGCATGCTGCATATCGCGCCAGCCAATCAGTTCTAATCCGCGCAGTGAATACAGCGGCGCAGTTGTGTTATCTGTCATTACGATCCTTCAACCTGTGTCCGGGGCACCGACTTTATTCGTTTATGGATGAGTCCCGCACTATCAAACAGCCAGTACAACAATTTTGCCACCAACAGACAGACGCCGAAAATCACGAGGAAAAAGACAACTCGCGAGACAAACGAATCTAACCCTTCACGTGCCAAAACGATCATATTAAAAATGGCGCCGAAACAGAAACTGTGCAAAATCGCTGACTTATAGCGATTAGTCTCCCGGTTACCTAATTCATACAACCAGTCGAACCATTTAATAATTAGGCCGACCACAATCGCACCTAACGGTATAAACAAGGCACCGCCCATCACCACCAGCGAACCAATCAGCGTCGGGGAGATAGCCAGGCCCGAGTGGTTGTTCAGCACTTCCCAGGTAAAATAGTTCGCGGAATTGAGCACAATGCTCGGTCGGCCCGGCCACAGCCAGGACGGTATAAAGACGTAGAAATCACGGACGATAGGCGCCAGCCCCTGAAACTCAATATTGTGGTAATTTTGCAGCAATAGCGCCAAATTCTCCCACGGCGAGAAGGTATCGCGCGTGAGGTACAGGAAAGTATAGAACGCCTCATCACCGCTGACGTTCATCCCGTAGCGCTTCAGCGCCAGCCAGAACATCCCGACAATACCCAGTACACCCGCGGCGGCCAGCATCCATAGTGAAATCCAGCCACGAATAATGCCGATAAACAGGAAAATGGCAAACGCGATAATAATATTGGCGCGGGTTCCGCCAACAATCATGTACGTCAGCAAACCAAATGCAACGGTACTTACCAGGAAGAACAACCACGCTTTGCTGTCCTGACGCAGGAAGTAGACCACCAGCATCGCCGGAATGAAGAAGTAGAAGAAGCGTTTCAGAGCCACTCCGGATACTTCACTGGAGAAAATCTGGCTATAGGATTGCAGCCTGAATAGCAGGAAACCGTTGTGCATAAAGAAAATGCCCACGCTCACCAACGCAATCGCCATCAGGATAATCCAGGTCAAATGTGCTTCAACGCGATTGATCGTAAACAGCGGTCTGCGCGTTCTCTCCGGGCTCCGTTTCCGCAGACGTGTTTTATAGGTCACATAGTACACTGCGTAGAAACAGGCAGCAGACAGCAACGCCTGCAGCAGAATTTCCGGCGGGGCCACCGCCACATCAAAGCGAAAGACCAGCACGCTGGTCAACGGGAAACCAAAGAAAAACGTCAATAAAAACAGCAATGAAAAGAAGACATTGAAGTTAAACCGCACGCGTCGGAATTCAAACCAGGTCAGCGTGGCGATAAACAAAGTAGAGAGTAGCCACACCACCAGCAGACCGCTGAATTGCATCAGACTCATACGGTTTCTCCTGAGGCAATGCGCAGCGCGTTATGCCACGGTTGCAGATAATTCGGGCTAAAGAAAGTAATTGCACTTTTATCAACCGATGCCAGCTGGCGCTGCGCTTCGCGTACAATACCTTCATTGAGTACATCTGTCGTAAACAGAACCGGGATATTTTGCTCTGCCATATCCTGCCAGAATGGGTTTTCACGGTTGAGCACGCACGGAATCCCCGCCTGAATCAGCAGACACAATGTACCAATCCCCTGTTGACGGGCAAAAATAAAGTAACCCAGATCGCACTGACGCAGTAGCGCCAGATAGTCATCAAATTCCAGCTTTTCGCTGAGAATTTGCAGATTATCGGCGCTAAATAACGCCAAACCCGCCTGGCGTACTTCATCAATATAGCCAGCATTATTTGCCGGGTAACCCATTGGCACAATCACATTCACCGTATCACCAAACTGCTGATGAACAGCGCGTAGCGCGGCTACATGCTCATTACTGCGATCGCCAGAGTTTCCGACCAGGATCGTCATTTTCCCGCGTGGCAGACGCTCGTTGCTCATATTGTTCAGCGACGGATCCATACGCGTTGGGAAATAGAGCAATTCCCCACGGACACGCGGATGCTGCTCAGCGAAATAGCTCAGATCGCCTCGCGTGGCAAAGACACATCCCACGCGGTTTTGCGCTATTCGACGAATTGGGTAAAACAGACGGAATTTCAGCCCACTGGAGACTTCATACAGATCGGCCCCCCAAATATGCCAGTAAAACTGCTCAGGTTTAATCCCCCCGCTCAGCAATGCCAGCCACAGGCTAGTATTGAACTGCCCGTGAAAGAAGAAATGCTGCTGGCGATCCGTCTTAGCTTTGGCGATAACGGCCTCTGCCAGCGCCTTTTTTCCGCCGTAGAAACTCAGTGATAACGCCGGGTAGCTCTCGCTTAATCCCGTATCCTGACCAGCAACCATAAACACGCGCGCGTGCTCACTTGTTACGGCCAACGCGTCGTTGAAGAACCGCAGCACGGTTTGGTTATGGTGAGGGATATCCGATCCCAGAACGTGAATCAGTACAGTCATACCCGCCTACGCCAGAGTAAAAACACGCCACAACAAAGAGAAAAATAGACGATGTACGTTGCCATATAGGCCTGTGCCGCGCCGAGAGCACCGTGCGCGGGGATCAACCAGTGGGCAAATGCCGTCAACAAAATGAACTGGCTAATCTCGGCCAGAATATAAAACCGCAGCGAGGCCTTCGCGATCACCAGATAGCCAAATACGTAGGCACCTACTTTCAGAACATCCCCCACCAATTGCCAGGCAAATAAATCACGCATGGCGGTGAATTTAGCGGAGAAAAGCAGCCAGATAGCAAAATCACGTAACAGCCAGACGGTAAAACTCGCGGCGGCAACTGCCGGCAATACAAATTTCAGCGACTTGATAACTTCACGCGCGATGTCGCGCTTTTCAGTCAGGCGAGACAGTGTTGGCAGTAGATACACACTGAATGAAGCAGTAATAAATTGCAGGTACGCATCAGAGATACTGCTCACCCCCTGCCAGATCCCCACGTCATCCCAGCTGTATTGCGCCGCCAATAGGTTTCGCATCATCACATACGCCACTGGTAGCGTCACAGAGGTAATGAGCGCCATCAACGTAAACTTGCTGAGTTGCCCTGCCAGGCCGTTGTCCCAGGAAGGTTTCAGATATTGCACAGGGAGGGTTCCACGCTTGATCAGCATAAGCATGGCGGGCACCACCACCAGCGCTGGCACCAGCGCCAGCCCCAACAAGGCACCTTCGTATCCGCCCAACCGATAGCAGCCGTAGTAGGCCACGACGCCGACCAGGCTGCCAATAATCAGCGATAGCGCATTACCTGCTGCATCACGGAATCCTTTCATCAACGCCAGCAACAGGTTTGCCCAGGCAATCCCCATCTGTACCAGCGCAACCAGGCGTACCAACCCCTGAAAATGCGTATGCCCAAACAATCCCTGACTGATTGGCGCGGCTGCCAGCAAGAAAATCGCCGCCATCAGCGTAGAGAATCCCAGCACCATTGCGGATGATGTCCCCACCACCTTACGCAACCGCGCCGGATCATCATGGTGCTGAGCAACGTATTTCGTGACGCCGTTGAAAATCCCAGCGCCCGCCAACACGCCAAGCACGGTGACCATCTGGCGGAAGTTTCCCGCCTGGCCCACACCCGCAGGGCCGAAAGAGACCGCCAGCAGTTTTACCACCAACAAACCCGCACCAATTTTTACCAGCGTACTGGTAGCCGTCCACAAGGACGCTTTAGCCAGCGACATATCAGGAAAAGTAGTTGAGTAAGGTCGTAATCACTGTGCGCTGGTTAACCGGCGACAGGTTGTAAAACAGCGGCAGACGCAACAGACGTTCACTTTCTTTGGTGGTATAACGATCGACTCCGGAAAACACACCAAATTTATCGCCAGCCGGACAATCATGCAGCGGAATATAATGGAATACCGCCATAATTTCGGCTTCTTTCAGGAAGTTAATCAACGCCGTGCGATCATCAATATCACGCAGCTTGATATAAAACATATGGGCATTCTGCGCACAACCTTCCGGGATGACGGGTAAATCAATGCGCCCGGCGCGCGCCAGCGGTTCGAGGGCATCATAATAATTCTGCCACAGTACCAGTCGCTGATGATTAATACGCTCTGCCGCTTCCAGTTGCGCCCACAGATAGGCAGCCTGGAGATCGGACATCAAATAACTGGAGCCAATATCACGCCAGGTATATTTATCAACCTGACCGCGGAAAAATTGACTGCGATTCGTCCCCTTTTCACGGATGATTTCTGCACGTTCAACTAATTTACGGTCGTTGATCAGCGTCGCCCCGCCTTCACCGCCTGCGGTATAGTTTTTGGTCTCATGGAAGCTAAAGCAGCCAATATGCCCAATGGTCCCCAGCGCACGGCCTTTGTAGGTCGACATTACGCCCTGAGCAGCATCTTCCACCACGAACAGGTTGTACTGTGACGCCAACGCCATAATGGTATCCATTTCACAGGCAACCCCGGCGTAGTGCACCGGCACAATAGCGCGGGTTTTCTCAGTAATCGCCGCTTCAATCAGCGTTTCATCAATGTTCATGGTATCCGGGTGGATATCGACAAAGACGATTTTTGCGCCACGCAGCACGAATGCATTCGCGGTAGATACAAATGTGTAGCTGGGCATGATGACTTCATCGCCGGGCTGGATGTCCAGCAATAATGCCGCCATCTCCAGTGACGCGGTACAGGATGGCGTCAGCAGCACTTTCTCACTGCCAAAATGCTGCTCCAGCCATTGCTGGCAACGACGGGTAAAACCGCCATCGCCACACAGCTTACCGCTGCTCATCGCTGACTGCATGTATTCAAGCTCGGTTCCCACCACCGGCGGCGCATTAAATGGAATCATTTTGTCACCTGTATAACCAGTACGCGGTGCTTTCCACATTTGCACCACTCTGTATATAACGTTTAAGCGCGGCGGTGTTGCCCATCTGGGTCGCCACCCGCAATGTTGTTTTACCGCGAGCCTGCGCCCAGCAAAGCGCAGCCTGCATGAGTTCTGCACCCGCACCACGACCAGCCAGCAGGCCAATACGTGCATCAGTATCATTGACGTCACGTAGTGAGACATAACCGCGAATCCCACCAGTCTGTGTGCGAAAAATGAGGCACTGATGATCGAACGTACCCAGCACAGCGTTTTCTATCCACTGTGCATAAAAACGCGCACTGGCCTCCACGGGATACCACGGTGCGCGGAAACGACTTTGGGCGAACGCCTCTCCAGCCAGTTGACGCAGTAGCGGAATATCCGCAGCTTGTGCCACCTGAGCACCGGGATTTTCACGGGCACACGTAACCGGCAGAACAAAGTCCATTTCACCTTCTACCAGTGAAAAACCCAGCTGCTGTAAAGCATCTATTTCATTCGTATTTGCAGCATGAATTTTTGCCTGCACCCGGTCCCAGCGCTGTAAGACTTCTGCGGTCAGGATCGGTGCATGCGGGTCAAACCGTACGATGGCGCTATTCACACCAAAGAACGTATTTTCCCAATCCAGAGACTCAATACTGGCGCGGACGGGCACGGAGAAGCTCCAGCAAATATTGGCCGTAGCCTGTTTTAGCCAGCGAGCTGGCGGCACGTCTTACGCCTTCATCATCCAGCCAGCCATTACGCCATGCGATCTCTTCCAGACAGGCGATTTTAAAGCCCTGACGTTTCTCTACCGTCTGCACAAAAGTGCTCGCTTCAATCAGACTGTCGTGCGTACCGGTATCCAGCCAGGCAAAGCCACGGCCAAGCAATTCAACGGTCAGATTGCCATCGTCAAGGTACATCTGGTTAATGGAGGTAATTTCCAGTTCCCCACGCTCAGAAGGTTTCACACGCTTTGCGTATTCCACTACCTTGCTGTCGTAGAAATAGAGTCCTGTCACCGCCCAGTTTGATTTTGGTTCTTTCGGCTTCTCTTCCAGCGAGACTGCCCGAAAATTGTCATCGAACTCCACCACACCGAAACGCTCAGGATCCATCACCTGATAGCCAAATACTGTCGCACCTGCCGTGCGGGCGGCAACGTGGCGTAATTTTGGACTAAATCCCTGGCCAAAGAAGATATTGTCCCCAAGCACCAGACATGACGGTTCGCCGTTAAGGAACGTTTCACCAATAATGAACGCCTGTGCTAAACCATCCGGACTGGGCTGCTCCGCATAGTGCAATTCAATACCGAACTCAGAGCCATCCCCCAGCAAACGCTGGAAATACCCTTTATCTTCCGGTGTCGTAATAATTAGGATCTCGCGAATTCCCGCCAGCATCAGTACCGATAGCGGGTAATAGATCATGGGCTTATCGTAAATAGGCAATAACTGCTTCGATACGCCGCGCGTAATGGGGTACAGGCGAGTACCTGAGCCACCAGCCAGAATGATACCTTTCATATGATCCCTCCTCCGGGCGCCAAAACCAGGCTGTTAGCCCTTCAGACCCAAACGCTCACCCTGGTAACTGCCATCCTGCACGGGTTTCCACCAGGCCTCATTTGCCAGATACCATTGCACGGTTTTGCGCATCCCACTTTCAAACGTTTCCTGCGGCACCCAGCCAAGTTCACGCGCAATTTTTGACGCATCAATGGCATAGCGCAAATCATGACCTGGGCGATCGTCAACATAGGTGATCAATTCACGATACCGCATGACACCTCGTGGTTTTTGCGGCGCCAGTTCTTCCAACAAGCTGCAAATCGTTTCGACCACATCCAGGTTTTTACGCTCATTATGACCACCAATATTATAGGTCTCGCCAACTGCACCTGTTGTCGCGACGCAATAGAGCGCCCGGGCATGATCTTCCACATACAGCCAGTCACGAATCTGCTGTCCGTTGCCGTACACCGGTAGAGGTTTTCCCGCCAGTGCATTGAGTATCATCAGCGGGATCAATTTTTCCGGGAAATGGTAGGGGCCATAATTGTTGGAGCAGTTAGTTATTAACGTTGGCAGCCCGTAGGTGCGCAACCAGGCACGCACCAGATGATCGCTACTGGCCTTTGACGCGGAATAAGGACTACTCGGTGCATACGGCGTCGTTTCGGTAAAGAAATCATCCGTAGAATGCAGGTCGCCATACACCTCGTCGGTTGATATATGGTGGAAACGAAACGCCTGCTTTTTATCATCGGTTAACTCATTCCAGTATGCGCGAGCGGCTTCCAGCAACGTGTAGGTCCCGACAATATTGGTTTCAATAAATGCGGCGGGGCCATCGATAGAACGATCTACATGACTTTCTGCCGCCAGATGCATCACGCAATCCGGCTGATACTGTTGAAACACGTTGTCGAGCGCTACGCGATCGCAGATATCCACGTGTTCAAAGGCAAAACGGGCATTCTGTGCAACCGGCGTCAGCGACATCAGGTTTCCGGCATAGGTTAACTTATCAACCACTACCACGGCATCCCGAGTCTCATTAATGATGTGACGCACAACCGCTGAGCCAATAAATCCTGCACCACCGGTAACCAGAATTCGTTTCATTAGCGCCAGACTCCTTTGGTATCAACCACATATTGCTGGTGAACCGCATCGCCTTTAATCGCTTTAAATTCATTATGGTCAACCAGCATCACCAGCACATCGGCACTTGCCAACGCAGCATCCAGTTTCGCCAGTTGACACAGGCCATCCAGTTTTTTCGGCAACTGATGGATATTCGGTTCAACCACCCACGTCTCGCCGCTGTGCCAGCGTGCGATACTTTGCGCCACCCCCATTGCCGGGCTTTCACGTAAATCATCAATATTCGGTTTGAACGCCAGACCAAAACAGGCAATTTTTACTTCGCTGGCACGTTTATTGGTCTCCGCCAGACAATCTGCTACAGCGGCTTTTACCCGATCGACAACCCAATGAGGCTTACTATCATTTACCTCGCGCGCGGTGCGGATCAATCTCGCCTGCTGCGGGTTCTGCGCCACAATAAACCACGGATCGACCGCGATACAGTGTCCGCCAACGCCAGGTCCAGGCTGCAAAATATTAACCCGCGGGTGGCGGTTTGCCAGACGGATCAGTTCCCAAACGTTAATCCCCTGATCGGCGCAAATCAGCGACAGTTCATTAGCAAAGGCGATATTGACGTCACGGAAGCTGTTTTCGGTCAACTTACACATTTCTGCGGTGCGGGCGTTAGTCACCACGCATTCACCTTCGAGGAAGATGTTGTACAGTTCGCTGGCACGCGTAGAACAGACGGGGGTCATTCCGCCAATCACACGGTCATTTTTAATCAGTTCAACCATCACCTGGCCTGGCAGCACGCGCTCCGGACAATAAGCAATGTTCACGTCAGCCTGTTCCCCCGCCTGCTGCGGGAAAGTCAGGTCAGGGCGCATTTCTGCAAGCCATGCTGCCATCTGTTCCGTTGCCCCGACGGGTGACGTCGATTCAAGGATCACCAACGCCCCTTTTTTCAACACCGGTGCAAGCGACTTCGCTGCGGCTTCAACATAGACCATATCGGGTTCATGCTCCCCCTTGAAGGGGGTCGGCACAGCAATCAGATAAGCGTCTGCTTCGACGGGTGCCGTAACCGCACGCAGAAAGCCATTTTCGACAGCCGTTTTCACCACAGCACCCAAATCGGGTTCGACGATGTGGATTTCACCGCGGTTAATGGTATCCACCGCATGTTGATTTACATCTACGCCAATAACATGTTTTTGACGGGAAGCAAAAGCGGCCGCCGTTGGCAGTCCGATATAACCCAGCCCAATGACAGAAATGGTCGTAAAACTCATAGCGATATCCGATTATTTTTTAACGCGTGTAAAATTCGGCCACACGCCTGCCCATCACCATACGGATTATGGGCGCGGCTCATGGTCTGATATTCATTTTCGTCATGCAGCAAGCGCGTGACTTCTGCCACAATCCGCTGAGGGTCAGTCCCAACCAGACGTACTGTGCCTGCGGTAATAGCTTCTGGCCGTTCCGTTGTTTCGCGCATCACCAACACAGGTTTGCCCAGAGAAGGGGCTTCCTCCTGAATCCCGCCAGAATCGGTAAGGATAAGCCAGGCATGATTCATCAGCCAGACGAATGGCAGATAGTCCTGCGGTTCAATTAGCATCACGTTATCAACGTGACCCAAAATACGATTTACCGGCTCGCTAACGTTGGGGTTCAGGTGTACCGGATAGACAATCTGTACATCCTGATTAGCCGCGGCAATTTCCGCCAGAGCATGGCAGATTTGCTCAAAACCGCGACCAAAGCTTTCCCGACGATGACCAGTCACCAGGATCATCTTTTTATCAGCATCCAGGAAAGGATAGCGCTCAGCCAGTTCAGCACGCAGCGCTTCATTTCCCAGTACACGATCGCGAACCCAGATCAACGCATCAATAACCGTGTTCCCCGTGACAAAAATACGATCATCCGGAATGGTTTCACGCAGCAGGTTTTGGCGTGAATTTTCAGTTGGGGAAAAGTGATACATTGCCAGGCGCCCGGTCAGTGTACGGTTTGCCTCTTCCGGCCAGGGAGAATAGAGATCGCCCGTTCGCAACCCAGCCTCAACATGTCCCACCGGAATACGCTGATAAAACGCGGCCAGACTGGTAGCAAGGGTTGTTGTTGTATCACCGTGGACTAGCACCACATCAGGTTTGAACTCAGCGAGGATTGGCTTTAATCCTTCCAGAATTCGACAGGTAATTTCTGTCAGCCCCTGACCTGGCTGCATAATATTGAGATCGTAGTCAGGTACGATGGAAAAGAGGTGCAATACCTGATCGAGCATCTCCCGATGCTGTGCAGTGACGCAAACTTTCGCGTCGAAATCAGGATCTTTAGCCAGCGCATGAACCAGAGGAGCCATCTTAATGGCCTCCGGTCGCGTACCAAATACAGTCAGTACTTTCACATCGATTCTCTTCGGATTGGCAGTGAGAGCCCAGCCCCTCACTGCAACGGTATTGCTAAATCGAACGGCGACGGGTTAACGCGACACCGGCACCGATCAGGGCCCCAACGATGCCCCACATAATCATCAGGAAGGCACGACGTGGGCTATCACGTTTTACCGGTTCTTCCGGCGTCCGCAAATAACGATAGGTCTGAAAACGCGGATCCAGGGTCGGGCCTACGTTCAGCGTGTTCAGCATGGCCCTGTTTTGAAAATAGTCCATATCAAAATCTGGGCCAACAGACTGCAGGTTTTCGAGTCGCGCCTGTAGCATAGGACGTCCGAGTAAAAACAACTCAGAATCAGGTAACTCTTCAGCAGGGACATCAGTAGAAGTACGCGAAATATTATGCTGCTCAGCAATTTTGAGCGCTTGTTCAATGTTATGAACACGGCGAGAGAAAATCGATTTTGCTACCTCTTCCTGCCGTTTGACCTGCGCTTTCATTTGCACCGTCCGCGCAGCCCACGCGCCTTTCAGCTCATCGTTCAGATGACGTGCTGCACGCTGACTGGCAAAGGCCACGTACTGGCGCAGCAGATTGTTGGCATCAGGTGCCGTTTCCGCAATCAGCTTTACGCTGTCATTGGTGTTCCGCAACGCATCACCAGGCATAAACTGAATGTTATTGATCAGTTCATCCAGCAGCGCGGCATCGGCTTTACTGTTTCCGACCATACGCTGCTTATAGTAATCAGTCTGCTGCCAGAATTCACGACGCGTGTCCCAGGAGGCAAGCTGCATGATAAATTCTTTATAGGCTTCATCCATCACCGACGGCTGGTCCGTTGACGCGAGGCTGGCCTTAATATCCAGGTTGCGCAGGAACTGTTGTTGAGAATAATACCCCCCCAACATATTGACCGTAGGCTTGTCTGAAATAGCCGTTGCGCTCCACTCCTGACGGGCGAAAAAAGTATAGGCGAGAGCAACAAGTGCAAATGCGAGCGCCATACCGACAATCCACACCTTCCCTGCCCATAAGGTACGAAACAACCCACGGATATCCAGTTCATTTTCAGCGCTCACGGCGTCTTCCCCCGGTAATGGTTGTGTCATCGCATCCTCAATTCACTTGGTTAAGTTTGGTTTGCCTTCACGAATTCTTCGCAGTCTGCGCTTCACTCGCTTGATAAATCTCGCCACTTTCCAGGCACGCTTGATACAGTATCCGTAGAGGCCAAATGCCATTAAAAACAGCACCAGCATGGCCCATTCCGGAACCAAACGGAAATATTCAGCCAGCACACCGATCGATGCCAACACGGCCGCAGCCAGCGTAATCAGAACAAATGCCTGGCGGGAAGTAAACCCAGCTCGCATCACCAAATGATGAATGTGCTGGCGATCGGCTGAGAACGGGCTCATGCCCTTACGCAAACGCCGGTACATGATTGCCACCATATCCATCAATGGGATGGCGATAATCCACAGTGCGGTAACTGGGCTTATAGGATGCGTTTTGCCCTGCGTGGTTTCCAGCAGGATCCAGATGATGGTAAAACCAATCAGCGTACTGCCGGCATCACCCATGAAGACTTTATAACGGCGCCCAAGAACGCCCAGGTTCAGCAGAATATAAGGCAGAATGGCGGCGATCATCGCAAAACACCATACGGCCAGACTCGTCTGCCCATCGAACCACAGGATAAACCCCATCGCCGCGAATGAAACGCTGGACAGCCCACCTAGCAGGCCGTCAATGCCGTCCACCATATTGAAAGCATTAATTGCCGCCCAGACGGCAAACAGCGTCAGTAAATAGCCAAACGGACCAAGAATCATCTCCCAGGGGCCAAAAATATACCCAAGGCTAAGAAGATAGAGTTTGCCAACCGACATCATGATGATGCCGATCGCGGCCTGGATAGTTGCGCGAATTTTTACACTGATATCAAAACGATCGTCCAGCGCGCCAACCAAAACCAGCACGCCGGCACAGGCCAGATAGAGAGATGCATGCGGGATGTAATAATCAGCAATCACAAACGTAAAGCAAATACCTGCGTAAGCCGAAATCCCCCCAACCAACGGGATCAATCCTTGATGCCGTTTGCGAAAGTTGGGTTTATCCACTAAACCAATCTTTTTTGCGACCTTACGCGCAAAGAAAAGAAACAGTGTTGTGAATAAAAAAATACTGATGAGATCAGTGCTTACTGTCAGTAAATTCACAATGCATGCTCTCAGAGAAAATTAATAGCAGAAGTATAACCACGAAGACCTTTATTCAGAAGGGAAACCCGTCTCCATATCCGATGGTTCTGTATAATTATCAACCACAAGATACAAATTACGAATCTTTTTCAACCTGGCGGTATGTCATACCGTATTATTGTTATTGTGTCGTTAAGATTACAGGCATAAAAGCAAAACGCCACGTAAAAACGTGGCGTTTTCGGATGATGCCTGAATTATGAGCGCTTCATCATATCGAAGAAGTCATCATTGGTCTTGGTCATCGCCAGCTTGTTAATGAGGAACTCCATTGCATCAATTTCACCCATCGGATGGATGATTTTGCGCAGGATCCACATTTTCTGCAGCTCTTCCTGGGTGGTAAGCAGCTCTTCTTTACGGGTACCGGAACGATTGTAGTCGATAGCCGGGAAGACGCGTTTTTCAGCAATCTTACGAGAGAGATGCAGTTCCATGTTGCCGGTACCTTTAAACTCTTCGTAGATAACTTCATCCATTTTAGAGCCGGTATCGATAAGCGCAGTTGCGATGATGGTCAGGCTGCCACCCTCTTCCACGTTACGTGCCGCACCGAAGAAACGCTTCGGACGGTGCAGGGCGTTAGCGTCCACACCACCGGTCAGTACTTTACCGGAAGCCGGGACCACGGTGTTGTAAGCACGCGCCAGACGCGTGATGGAGTCGAGCAGGATGATAACGTCTTTCTTATGTTCAACCAGACGTTTCGCCTTCTCGATTACCATTTCCGCAACCTGAACGTGGCGAGATGCGGGTTCGTCAAAGGTAGAAGCCACAACTTCACCTTTAACCAGACGCTGCATCTCGGTCACTTCTTCCGGACGTTCGTCAATCAGCAGAACCATCAGCACGCAGTCCGGGTGGTTGTAGGCAATGCTCTGCGCAATGTTCTGCAGCAGCATTGTTTTACCCGCTTTCGGCGGTGCTACAATCAGACCACGTTGACCACGACCGATCGGCGATGCCAGATCCAGTACGCGCGCCGTTAAGTCCTCGGTAGAACCATTACCACGCTCCATACGCAGACGGGAGTTTGCGTGCAGCGGCGTTAAGTTTTCGAAGAGGATTTTGTTACGGGCGTTTTCCGGTTTGTCGTAGTTAACTTCGTTAACTTTCAACAGCGCAAAATAGCGTTCACCTTCTTTCGGCGGGCGAATCTTACCAGAAATGGTATCACCAGTGCGGAGGTTGAAACGGCGGATTTGGCTTGGGGAAACGTAGATGTCATCAGGACCGGCGAGGTAGGAGCTGTCTGCAGAGCGGAGGAAACCAAATCCATCCTGCAATATCTCCAGCACACCGTCACCAAAGATATCTTCGCCACTCTTTGCGTGCTGCTTCAGGATGGCAAAAATAATGTCCTGCTTGCGCATACGAGCCAGGTTTTCAAGGCCCATATTTTCGCCGAGAGTGATCAGCTCAGAAACCGGCGTATTCTTTAATTCGGTAAGATTCATAATGGTGTGAGTTCTTAAACTTGGGGTAAATCTCGAACTTAATGTTGTGAATGGTATGGCAGGGTCATCCATGCCTGTTTACGGCCATCGACTCATGTCTGTTCGCTGTCTGGTCACAGGAAAGTACGCAGAACTGAAACGACAAGACGGATTGAGTGACAAGGCCCTGAATCTGTCAACTTCTCGCACGAGAAACAACGGGAAGTATTGGATAAAGCTAGATTCAAACTTAATAAGGTATGTTTAATACGAAGTCAACACTAACTTAGCACGACTCAAGTCGGGCGTCCAGTCATCCGAATCATTTCGAAGTATGGCCGCCCGATCATGATACTTCCTTACGCTAAGTTAGCGTCGAGGAACTCTTTCAACTGACCTTTGGACAGTGCGCCAACTTTAGTCGCCGCAACTTCACCGTTTTTAAACAGCAGAAGGGTCGGGATGCCACGAATACCATACTTCGGCGCGGTGCCTGGGTTTTGGTCAATGTTCAGTTTAGCAACCGTCAATTTGCCCTGATATTCGTCAGCGATTTCATCCAGAATCGGAGCGATCATTTTGCACGGACCGCACCACTCTGCCCAGAAATCAACGAGGATCGCTCCGTCCGCTTTGAGTACATCCGTGTCAAAACTGTCGTCAGTCAGGTGAATAATTTTATCGCTCATAATAACTCCACAGGAATAAGCCTGGTGTGTTGGTGTTTACACATCATCCTTCAAGCCGCCTTTTTGTTGGCTGTGCGCTGTGTCCCAGTTACGTACTCAGTACGCTTCTGTGGACCCATTCACTTGCCATCTCGACGCATCATGAATGAATTGTGTACAGTATTAACCAACTAAAGGTTGACTTTATTTCACCGGATACGCTTTCGTAAAGCAATAGTAAGCTGATATTCTACCACACTATGAGCAAAACACATTTAACAGAACAGAAGTTTTCCGACTTCGCCCTGCACCCAAAGGTGATAGAAGCCCTTGAAAATAAAGGGTTTCATAACTGCACGCCCATTCAGGCCCTCGCGCTGCCGCTAACGCTGGCAGGCCGTGATGTTGCAGGGCAGGCGCAAACCGGTACCGGAAAAACGATGGCGTTCCTGACGTCAACGTTTCATTATCTTCTCTCTCATCCCGCGATTGCCGATCGTAAGGTGAACCAACCGCGTGCGTTAATTATGGCGCCAACGCGTGAGTTAGCCGTGCAGATCCACGCCGACGCTGAGCCGCTGGCACAGACTACTGGTCTGAAATTAGGCCTGGCTTATGGCGGTGATGGCTATGACAAACAGCTGAAAGTGCTGGAAAGCGGCGTCGATATTCTTATCGGCACTACCGGTCGTCTCATTGACTACGCAAAGCAGAACCATATCAACCTGGGCGCGATTCAGGTCGTGGTACTGGATGAAGCCGATCGTATGTACGATCTTGGCTTTATTAAAGATATTCGTTGGCTGTTCCGCCGTATGCCGCCAACCACTCAACGCCTGAACATGCTGTTTTCCGCAACCCTCTCTTACCGCGTCCGTGAACTGGCGTTTGAACAGATGAACAACGCCGAGTACGTTGAAGTTGAACCGGAACAGAAGACGGGCCACCGTATTAAAGAAGAACTCTTCTATCCTTCAAACGAAGAGAAAATGCGTTTGCTGCAAACGCTGATTGAAGAAGAGTGGCCAGATCGTGCCATTGTTTTTGCGAACACCAAACATCGCTGTGAAGAGATCTGGGGCAGTCTTGCTGCTGACGGACATCGCGTAGGCCTGCTTACCGGTGATGTGGCGCAGAAAAAACGCCTGCGTATCCTTGATGAGTTCACCCGTGGCGATCTCGATATTCTCGTCGCGACCGATGTCGCGGCGCGTGGCCTGCACATTCCAGCCGTAACGCACGTGTTTAACTATGACCTGCCGGATGATTGTGAAGATTACGTCCACCGCATTGGTCGTACAGGTCGTGCAGGCGCAAGTGGTCATTCTATTAGCCTGGCTTGTGAAGAGTACGCGCTGAATTTACCTGCAATCGAGACCTACATTGGCCACTCGATTCCGGTCAGCAAGTACAACCCGGACGCGCTGATGACTGACCTGCCGAAACCGCTGCGCCTGACGCGCCCACGCCCAGGCAATGGCCCGCGTCGTACCGGCGGTGCCCCACGTAATCGTCGTCGTTCAGGTTAAGAAAAGTTATGCCATACACAAAATCATTCAGCCTGTATCAAGGCGGCAAGAAAACGAATCCCGATGAGCTTACTTTAGTCAGTGATTCGGGTGAGAGAACGCAGCCAACACAGATACAGGTTGAAGGATGAAGTGTATGAATTCTACTTCGCTGTATGCGGCAATAGATCTCGGCTCTAATAGTTTTCATATGCTGGTTGTACGCGAGGTGGCGGGAAGCATCCAGACGCTCACGCGTATCAAACGCAAGGTGCGTCTGGCTGCCGGCCTGAACAACGACAACGTTCTCTCCGCTGAAGCCATGGAACGCGGCTGGCAATGTCTGCGCCTGTTTGCAGAACGTCTGCAGGATATCCCACACCCGCAAATCCGCGTCGTCGCCACCGCGACACTACGTATTGCCGTAAACGCCAACGCGTTTATCGCTAAAGCACAAGAGATCCTCGGCTGTCCTGTCCAGGTGATTAGCGGCGAAGAAGAAGCCCGACTGATTTATCAGGGTGTCGCCCATACTACCGGCGGAGCCGATCAGCGCCTGGTCGTTGATATTGGTGGTGCCAGTACTGAACTGGTCACCGGTTCCGGCGCACAAACCACCTCCTTGTTTAGTCTGTCAATGGGCTGCGTTACCTGGCTCGAACGGTACTTCACCGATCGTAATCTGGCGCAGGAAAATTTTGACGAAGCAGAGAAGGCGGCGCGTGAGGTTCTACGCCCGGTAGCAGATAAACTGCGCTTTCATGGCTGGAAAGTCTGTGTTGGTGCCTCTGGTACCGTGCAGGCACTACAGGAAATCATGATGGCGCAGGGAATGGATGAGCGTATTACGCTGGCAAAACTCCAGCAGTTAAAACAGCGCGCCATTCATTGTGGACGCCTGGAAGAGCTGGAAATAGAGGGCCTAACGCTGGAACGCGCATTGGTGTTCCCCAGCGGACTGGCCATTCTGATCGCTATTTTCACGGAACTGAACATTCAGTGCATGACCCTCTCAGGTGGCGCATTACGCGAAGGTCTGGTCTACGGCATGTTACATCTGGCAGTGGATCAGGATATTCGCAGCCGTACGTTGCGTAATATTCAGCGTCGATTTATGGTCGATACTGAGCAAGCGCATCGGGTTGCCAATCTGGCGACTAAATTCCTCGATCAGGTAGAAAAAAAGTGGCATCTTGAAGCGATAAGTCGTGAACTACTGATTAGCGCCTGCCAGTTACATGAAATTGGGCTGAGCGTCGATTTTAAGCAGGCACCACAGCATGCGGCGTATCTGGTACGCAACCTCGATCTCCCGGGATTTACCCCCGCGCAAAAAAAACTGTTAGCCACGCTGTTATTAAATCAGACCAACCCAGTCGATCTCTCTTCGCTCCACCAGCAAAACGCCGTGCCTCCGCGTATCGCTGAGCATCTTTGTCGCTTGTTACGGCTTGCGATCATCTTCGCAAGTCGTCGCCGTGACGATTTAGTGCCCGAAGTTCATTTAGATGCAAGAGATGAACACCTTACGGTAACGCTACCTGCTGGATGGCTGGCGCATCACCCACTGGGTAAAGAGCTCATCGATCAAGAAAGCCAGTGGCAAAGCTATGTTCACTGGCCTTTAGAAGTGCACTAAACTTCAAGTATTGCCGGATGGCGCTACGCTTATCCGGCCTACAAAAACCTACTTCTCTTTTGCTTTGGCCATCATAGCCCGAATATTCGCGATGCTGGCTTGCCCCTTTTGCATCCGCTCCTCAGCGCTCACCACTTTACGCTCCTGTTCCCAGATTACGTCATCCTGTGGCAGTTCCAGCAGGAAGCGGCTCGGCTCCGGACGCACCAGCTCCCCGTATTGACGGCGTTCTTTGCACAACGTGAAGATAAGCTCTTTCTGTGCACGGGTAATGCCGACGTAGGCCAGACGACGCTCTTCATCAATGTTGTCTTCATCAATGCTGCTCTGATGAGGTAAAAAGCCCTCTTCCATTCCCACCATAAACACATAGGGGAACTCCAGCCCTTTTGAAGCATGTAGCGTCATCAGCTGCACCTGATCCAACTCTTCTTCGCTTTCTCCACGCTCCATCATATCGCGCAGGGTAAAACGGGTAACAACCTGAGTCAGGGTCATCGGCTCTTCCAGATCGCTGCCTTCCAGCATCTCCGTCATCCAACTGAACAGCGTGTTGACGTTCTTCATACGCATTTCCGCCGCTTTTGGGCTCGGCGAAGTCTCATACAGCCAGGATTCGTAATCAATGCCATGGATCAGGTCACGCACGGCGGCAATCGGTTCACGCTCCGCGAGGCGCTGGATTTCCCCTAGCCAGTGCGTAAAGCGGGTCAGAGAATCATAACCGCGGCCGGTCAGCGTCTGACTGAGCCCCATATCAAAACTGGCGGTAAACAGGCTTTTATTACGCGTCATGGCCCACTCACCCAACTTTTGCAGTGTCGCCGGGCCGATCTCACGCTTCGGTGTATTAACAATACGCAGAAACGCGCTGTCGTCATCCGGGTTGCTCAGCACGCGCAGATAGGCGAGCAGATCTTTGATTTCCGGACGCGAGAAAAACGATGTGCCCCCGGAAATTTTGTACGGGATACGGTTCTGCATCAGGAATTTTTCGAACACTCGTGACTGGTGGTTGCCACGATACAGGATCGCATAGTCCTTATACTGCGTCTTATTCACGAAGTGATGAGCAATCAACTCCCCGGTCACACGTTCCGCTTCATGCTCTTCGTTGTTGGCACTCAGTACTTTCAGCTCAGGTCCGTAGCCCAGCTCAGAGAACAACCGCTTTTCAAATACATGCGGGTTATTGGCAATGAGGATGTTCGCGGCCTTCAGGATACGCCCGGAAGAACGATAGTTCTGCTCCAGCTTAACCACCTGCAGCGCCGGAAAATCTTTGCTCAGCAGCACCAGGTTTTGTGGACGCGCACCACGCCACGAGTAAATCGACTGATCGTCATCACCCACGACGGTGAAGCGTGCACGGCTGCCCACCAATAACTTCACCAACTCGTACTGGCTGGTGTTGGTATCCTGATATTCATCCACCAGCAGGTAGCGAATCTTGTTTTGCCAGCGCTCACGAACCTCTTCATTACGTTGAAGCAGAAGCGTCGGGAGTAAGATCAGATCGTCAAAGTCAAGAACGTTACACGCCTTCATATGCGCGTCGTACAGACCATAGCAGTGCGCAAAAATACGATCGCGTTCGCCTTTAGCGCTGGCCGCTGCCTGCGCCGGGGTCATCAGATCGTTTTTCCAGTTGGAGATCGTGGAGATCAGCTGTTGGAGGATTAGTTTATCGTCCTCAATTAACCCTTCGGTCAGTTCCTTAAGCAGGGCGACCTGATCGGTATCGTCAAACAGCGAGAAGTTCGACTTCATCCCCAACGCCGCAAATTCACGCTTGATGATATCCAGCCCCAGAGTGTGGAAGGTGGAGATCATCAATCCACGTGCCTCTTTACGACCGAGCGTCTGCGCTACACGCTCTTTCATTTCACGGGCGGCCTTATTGGTAAACGTCACCGCCGCGATATGCCGCGCCTGATAGCCACAAACGCGAATCAGGTGCGCAATTTTATTGGTGATAACGCGCGTCTTACCGGAACCCGCTCCCGCCAGCACCAGGCAAGGGCCAGTGACGAATTCGACGGCTTGTTGTTGTCCGGGGTTTAAACGCATAGGGGCATTGCTCAATCTGTAAACACGGGGGTGTGGATTGTAGCAGAAAGTCAGGCTGAGATTTACCCGCCGAATGGTAAAGTGTTGGGTAGCAAATCAACGATAAGAGTGACCTTATGGCAAAGAGCGCGGCAGCCCTGCACATCCTGGTAAAAGAAGAAAAACTGGCGCTGGAGATCCTCAGCAAACTGGAGCGAGGAATCAGCTTCGATCATCTGGCAAAACGCTATTCCCGCTGCCCTTCCGGGCGCAACGGCGGCGATCTTGGCGAGTTCAAGCAGGGAATGATGGTGGGGCCATTCGACGCCGCCGTTTTTAGCTGCCCGCTACTTAAGCCTTTCGGGCCGGTCAAAACCAAATTTGGCTATCACATCATCAAGGTGCTGTATCGGCGATAAGCCATGCTAAAATCGCCTGCCTTACAGACTCGCTTATAGAAAGGCTCGATCATGGCAAAAACAGCAGCAGCAGTGCATATCCTGGTGAAAGAAGAGAAACTGGCACTGGATCTTCTGGAACAGATTAAAAACGGCGCAGATTTCGGCAAGCTGGCGAAGAAGCACTCCATCTGCCCATCGGGCAAACGCGGCGGTGACTTAGGTGAATTCCGCCAGGGCCAGATGGTTCCAGCGTTTGATAAAGTGGTCTTCTCCTGCCCAGTGCTGGAGCCAACCGGCCCGCTGCACACTCAGTTCGGTTACCACATCATTAAGGTGTTGTACCGTAACTAAGGTGTATCCCCGGCGTCGGCGTTGCCTCGTCCGGGCTACCGGTCGTTCGTAGCCCGGACGAGGCAACGCCGGATTTTTATTTCTGCGATTGCAGCGTCTGCTGGGCGTTATGCTTCATCACGTGGGTGCTAACCGCCGCCTGGAACACCTTAAACATCAGGCCGTTAATCAGCGTGGTGATAGTAATCACGATAAACGCCGTCATCACCCAGTCAATCAGCGCAAACCCGCTGTTCAACAGCGCCGGGCGATATACCGCCATCCCGCCAAATACCACCCAGTGGCTTAAGCAATAGAAGCAGTGGAATAAGTGCCCCATCAGCGCGTTCTTTTCCGTCGTCCATTCGCGAAACGCGGCAAACAGCTCCGTCTGCGTCACCGTCATCGAAATACTGCTCGCCGCCATCGCAATCATCAGGCAGGTGGTTAAATTTTCAATCATGGTCGTGGCCTTTGTCGTTGAAGTAGCTAATAAATTCGCTGCCGATATCCTGTAGCGTCAGGCGTTTAAAACGATCGAGGATCAGCGTCTGCGCATCGGCGAGCGTCTCTGACATCACCCGGTTTACCCCCTGTTCTACCAGGCACTGCGGGTTTTCGCTGCGGTTGCCCAACGCAAACAGCGCCGGTTCGCCGAGCGCCATGTAGATATCGTAAAGCGTGATGTCGCTAACCGGCCGACACAGCCGCCAGCCGCCGTGGTGCCCCTTAGTGGCACAGACAATGTTGTTTTCCCTGAGCCCGGCAAGCAGCTTGCGGATGAATGCCGGATTGCCGTCGATAAAGGCAGCCATCTGTTCGGATGTCAGAGGTTTGTCCATCTGCTCCAGGTGAAGCAGGATGTGCAGCGTTGCTGAGAATGAGTTGTTTGTTTTCATGTAACTTACAATATTACATAAGATAGGTATGAGCAATCCCAGAAATGATCATCTGTACAAATAAAAGCTATCTACATGATAAAAAGATGAATTTAGATGATAAGAGAGTGGAGCGAGCGATCCCGTCAAACGCAGATAAAAAAACGGCCCGGTAGCGAGGCGCTGACCGGGCCGGATGATAACGAGGTTTTATTAGCCTGCTACTGCGATACGCTTCATATCGGTCATGTAGCCGCGCAGTTTCTTACCAACCTGCTCGATAGCGTGGCCGCGAACCGCTTCGTTCACGTCGCGCAGCTGGGCGTTGTCTACCGCGCCTTCAGCAATCGCTTTGCCCAGGTCGCCGGTCTGCAGGGTAGTCATAAACTCTTTCAGCAGCGGTACGCAAGCGTAAGAGAACAGGTAGTTACCGTATTCTGCGGTATCGGAGATAACCACGTTCATTTCGTACAGACGCTTACGGGCGATGGTGTTCGCGATCAGCGGCAGTTCGTGCAGTGATTCGTAGTAAGCAGACTCTTCGATGATGCCGGAATCAACCATGGTTTCGAACGCCAGCTCAACGCCCGCTTTCACCATCGCAATCATCAGAACGCCTTTATCGAAGTATTCCTGCTCGCCGATTTTACCTTCAAACTGCGGTGCGGTTTCAAACGCGGTTTTACCGGTCTCTTCACGCCAGGTCAGCAGTTTCTTATCGTCGTTAGCCCAGTCAGCCATCATGCCGGACGAGAATTCACCGGAGATGATGTCATCCATGTGTTTCTGGAACAGCGGCGCCATGATCGCTTTCAGCTGCTCGGACAGCGCATAAGCACGCAGTTTCGCCGGGTTAGACAGACGGTCCATCATCAAAGTGATGCCGCCCTGCTTCAGCGCTTCGGTGATGGTTTCCCAACCGAACTGAATCAGTTTTTCTGCGTATGCCGGGTCGGTACCTTCTTCCACCAGCTTGTCGAAGCACAGCAGAGAGCCCGCCTGCAGCATACCGCACAGGATAGTCTGCTCGCCCATCAGGTCAGATTTCACTTCTGCAACGAAGGACGATTCCAGCACGCCCGCACGATGACCACCGGTCGCCGCAGCCCAGGCTTTAGCGATGGCCATGCCCTCGCCTTTCGGATCGTTTTCCGGGTGAACCGCGATCAGCGTTGGTACACCGAAACCACGTTTGTACTCTTCACGCACTTCGGTACCCGGACACTTCGGTGCCACCATCACTACGGTGATGTCTTTACGGATCTGCTCGCCCACTTCAACGATGTTGAAGCCATGGGAGTAACCCAGCGCCGCGCCGTCTTTCATCAGCGGCTGTACGGAACGCACAACGTCGGAGTGCTGTTTGTCTGGCGTCAGGTTAACCACCAGATCCGCCTGCGGGATCAGCTCTTCGTAGGTACCCACTTTGAAGCCGTTTTCAGTCGCTTTACGCCAGGAAGCACGTTTCTCAGCGATCGCTTCTTTACGCAGGGCGTAGGAGATATCCAGACCGGAGTCACGCATGTTCAGGCCCTGGTTCAGACCCTGCGCGCCACAGCCGACGATGACCACTTTTTTACCCTGAAGGTAGCTTGCGCCGTCGGCGAATTCTTCGCGGCCCATGAAGCGACATTTGCCCAACTGAGCCAGCTGCTGACGCAGATTCAGTGTATTAAAGTAGTTAGCCATGATGGTGTACTCCGTGATGTTGTGTGTCTTATTGTTCGGTTCGCGTTTCAGCGAGAATGAACCCACATTACAACAGGAAATTTATTGCGGAAATTGATATATTCACAACATCACATTGCAATTTATGCAACGTAGAAACCCGGAGGCTCGTCTGTGGATTTACGCGATCTAAAAACCTTCCTGCACCTGGCGGAAAGTCGCCACTTTGGCCGAAGTGCACGGGCCATGCACGTCAGTCCTTCTACGCTTTCCCGGCAGATTCAACGCCTGGAAGAGGATCTTGGTCAGGCGCTATTTGTCCGTGATAACCGCACGGTCACGCTCACCGAAGCGGGTGAAGAGCTGCGCGTTTTTGCCCAACAGACGCTGCTGCAGTATCAGCAATTACGCCATACCATTGATCAGCAAGGACCGTCGTTGTCCGGTGAACTGCATATCTTCTGCTCGGTGACTGCCGCCTACAGCCATTTACCACCGATCCTTGATCGCTTCCGTGCCGAACACCCGTCGGTGGAAATCAAACTCACTACCGGCGATGCTGCCGATGCAATGGAAAAAGTGGTGACGGGAGAAGCGGATCTGGCTATCGCCGGGAAACCCGAAACGCTGCCGGGCGCGGTGGCCTTTTCCATGCTGGAGAATCTGGCTGTGGTACTGATCGCCCCGGCGTTACCCTGCCCGGTGCGCAATCAGGTTTCCGTTGATGACCCCGACTGGTCAACGGTACCCTTTATCATGGCCGACCAGGGGCCGGTTCGCCGCCGCATTGAGCTGTGGTTCCGCCGTCATAAAATCAGCAATCCCTCAATTTACGCCACGGTCGGCGGTCATGAAGCGATGGTCTCAATGGTGGCACTGGGCTGCGGTGTGGCGCTGCTGCCGGAAGTGGTGCTGGAAAATAGCCCTGAACCGGTGCGCAACCGCGTGATGATTTTAGAACGTAGCGACGAAAAAACGCCGTTTGAGCTGGGCGTTTGCGCACAAAAAAAGCGGCTGCATGAGCCGCTTATTGATGCGTTCTGGAGCTTGCTACCTGGGCACTAATGCCGGATGGCGGCACAAGCGCCTTATCCGGCCTACCCTGCCAGAAAGAACCTGAACGCAGGGTTATGACTCTCATCATGGCAGTCGTAGCCCAGTTCATTTAGTCGCGTTTCGAAATCAGGTTCATGTTCACCCAGTTCAAACGCCGCCAGAACACGGCCGTAGTCAGTTCCATGACTGCGATAGTGGAACAATGAAATATTCCAGTGCGTCCCCAGAGTATGCAGAAACTTCAGCAGCGCCCCCGGCGATTCCGGGAATTCGAAGCTGTACAGTCGCTCCTGCAAGGGTTTTGACGGACGTCCACCGACCATATAGCGCACGTGCAGTTTTGCCATTTCATCGTCGGAAAGATCCACCACACTGTAGCCACCCTCGTTGAGCAACTGAAGAATTTCCTTACGTTCCTCCAGCCCACGACTCAGACGTACCCCGACAAAAATACAAGCGTCTTTGGCATCAGCAAAACGGTAGTTAAACTCAGTAACCGAGCGCCCACCCAGCAATTGGCAGAATTTCAGGAAACTGCCCTTCTCTTCCGGGATGGTCACTGCCAGCAATGCTTCACGTTGCTCCCCGAGCTCGCAGCGTTCAGAAACGTAGCGCAGGCCGTGGAAATTAACGTTGGCACCAGAAAGCACATGCGCCAGCCGTTCACCGCGAATATTGTGCTGGGCGATGTATTTTTTCATTCCCGCCAGCGCCAGCGCACCCGATGGCTCAGCCACGGCTCGCACATCTTCAAACAGGTCTTTCATCGCCGCGCAAATAGCATCACTATCGACGGTGATAATGTCATCGAGATACTCCTGGCACAGACGGAAGGTTTCATCACCAATGCGTTTGACCGCTACGCCTTCAGCAAAAAGACCGACGCGCGGGAGATCCACCGGATGACCGGCCTCCAGCGCCGCTTTCAGGCAGGCAGAATCTTCAGCTTCCACGGCAATCACTTTGATTTGTGGCATCAGCTGTTTGATCAGCACTGCGACACCGGCGGCCAGACCACCGCCGCCGACCGGTACAAAAACGCGATCAAGATGGGCATCCTGCTGCAGTAACTCCAGCGCCAGCGTACCTTGCCCGGCAATCACCATCGGGTGATCGAACGGCGGGACCCAGGTAAAGCCCTGCTGCTGCGACAATTCAATCGCTTTGGCTTTGGCTTCATCAAAGTTCGCCCCGTGCAGCAATACTTCGCCACCGAAGCCGCGCACGGCATCGACTTTGATATCAGCGGTAGCCGTCGGCATGACAATCAGCGCTTTCACACCTAAACGCGCAGAGGAGAACGCCACGCCCTGGGCATGGTTTCCTGCTGATGCAGTGATCACGCCATGCGCTTTCTGCGCTTCAGTCAGTCCCGCCATCATGGCATAGGCTCCGCGCAGCTTGAAACTGTGCACGGGCTGTCGGTCTTCGCGTTTCACCAGAATTATGTTATCGAGGCGCGAAGAGAGCTTGTCCATTTTTTGTAGCGGTGTGACCTGCGCCGCTTCGTACACCGGCGCACGCAGTACCGCTCTGAGATATTCAGCACCTTCCGGTGTGCCGGACAGGGGTTGTGAATCCGCCATCGTCTTAACCCCCCAGTTTCGATTTATCGCGCACCGCACCTTTGTCGGCGCTGGTTGCCAGGCTGGCATAGGCGCGCAGGGCAAAGGAAACCTGACGCTGACGATCTTTTGGTGTCCAGGCTTTGTCACCGCGTGCTTCCTGCGCTTCACGGCGCGCAGCGATTTCCGCATCACTCAGTTGCAGTTGAATGCCACGATTCGGGATATCGATAGCAATCATGTCGCCATCTTCGATAATCGCGATATTACCGCCACTGGCCGCTTCCGGTGAAACGTGACCGATAGAGAGTCCCGAAGTACCGCCGGAGAAACGGCCATCTGTTATCAGGGCACAGGCCTTGCCCAGACCCATCGATTTCAGGAAGGTGGTTGGGTAAAGCATTTCCTGCATCCCTGGTCCGCCTTTCGGCCCTTCGTAGCGAATCACCACCACGTCGCCGGCAACCACTTTGCCGCCAAGGATTGCTTCAACCGCATCGTCCTGGCTTTCATACACTTTTGCCGGGCCGGTGAATTTCAGGATGCTGTCATCCACGCCTGCGGTTTTCACGATGCAGCCGTTTTCCGCGAAGTTACCGTACAACACAGCCAGGCCACCATCTTTGCTGTAGGCGTGTTCCAGCGAGCGGATACAACCTTCGGCGCGATCGTCATCCAGCGTATCCCAACGGCAATCCTGCGAGAATGCCTGGGTGGTACGGATGCCGGCCGGGCCTGCGCGGAACATCTTTTTCACCGCGTCATCTTTGGTCAGCATCACGTCATACCGATCGAGCGTTTGCGGCAGCGTCAGACCCAGCACGTTTTTCACATCACGGTTCAGCAGCCCGGCACGATCCAGTTCGCCTAAGATGCCCAGCACGCCGCCCGCGCGGTGCACATCTTCCATATGGTATTTCTGCGTACTCGGTGCCACTTTACACAGTTGCGGGACTTTGCGGGACAGCTTGTCGATGTCACTCATAGTGAAGTCGATTTCCGCTTCCTGCGCTGCCGCCAGCAGGTGCAGAACGGTGTTGGTGGAGCCGCCCATTGCGATATCCAGGGTCATAGCGTTTTCAAACGCCGCCTTGCTGGCAATGTTGCGCGGCAGAGCGGAAGCGTCATCCTGCTCATAGTAGCGTTTGGTCAACTCGACGATACGCGAACCGGCATTGAGAAACAGTTGCTTACGGTCAGCGTGAGTCGCCAGCAGCGAACCATTACCCGGCTGCGACAGACCCAACGCTTCGGTCAGACAGTTCATCGAGTTGGCGGTGAACATCCCCGAGCAGGAGCCGCAAGTCGGACAGGCGGAACGCTCAACCTGTTCGCTTTGTGAGTCAGAGACTTTCGGGTCCGCGCCCTGAATCATCGCATCAACCAGGTCGAGCTTGATGATTTGGTCAGAAAGCTTGGTTTTCCCGGCTTCCATTGGGCCACCGGAAACAAAGATCACCGGAATATTCAGGCGCAAAGAGGCCATTAACATCCCGGGGGTGATTTTGTCGCAGTTGGAGATGCAGACCATCGCATCGGCACAGTGGGCGTTAACCATGTACTCGACCGAATCGGCAATCAGCTCGCGCGACGGCAGTGAATACAGCATGCCCCCGTGGCCCATGGCAATTCCGTCATCCACAGCAATGGTGTTGAACTCTTTTGCTACGCCGCCTGAAGCTTCAATTTGTTCGGCAACCAGCTTACCGAGATCGCGCAGATGCACGTGCCCTGGCACGAACTGGGTAAAGGAGTTCACCACAGCGATAATCGGTTTACCGAAGTCGTCATCGGTCATCCCGGTGGCGCGCCACAATGCGCGGGCACCCGCCATATTACGGCCATGGGTGGTGGTGGCAGAACGATACTTAGGCATGCTTGATTAACTCCCGTCTGTCTAATAATTGGGACGGTGCGTGCCGTCCCAAATTTATGTTTATTGATTAACCTGATCCAACCAGCCGTATTTATCTTCTGTTTCACCGGTGAAGAGGCCAAAGAAGGCTTGCTGGATGCGTTTGGTGACCGGACCGCAGCGGCCTTCGCCCACCTGGATACCATCGACGCTGCGTACTGGAGTGATTTCCGCCGCGGTACCGGACATGAACACTTCGTCAGCCAGGTACAGCGATTCACGGGAAAGTACCTGCTCACGCACCTCGATATCGAGATCTTTTGCCAGCTTGATGATCGCGTCACGCGTGATGCCTGGCAGTGCAGAAGAGGTAAATGGTGGGGTAAACAGAATGCCGTCTTTAACTTCAAACAGGTTTTCACCGGCACCTTCGGAGATATAGCCATTCACGTCCAGCGCAATACCTTCCTGATAACCATGACGACGCGCTTCGCTACCCACCAGCAACGAAGACAGATAGTTACCGCCCGCTTTAGCCGCGGTAGGGATAGTGTTTGGTGCAACACGGTTCCAGGAAGAAACCATGGCATCAATCCCCTGATCCAGAGCATCTGCACCAAGGTAAGCGCCCCACGGGAACGCAGCAATAATCACATCCGTGGTGTATCCCGCAGGCGGGTTAACGCCCATACCTACATCGCCAACAAACACCAGCGGACGGATATAGGCGCTGGTCAGATTGTTTTTGCGGATCACCGCGCGGCATGCTTCCATCAGTTCATCAACGCTCTGAGAGACCGGAAAACGATAGATCTTGGCTGAATCACGCAGACGCTGCATGTGCTCGCGATGACGGAACACCACCGGCCCTTTGTGAGAGTCGTAGCAACGGATGCCTTCAAATACCGAAGTACCGTAATGCAGCGCGTGGGACATCACGTGAACCTTCGCGTCTTCCCAACGAATCATCTCGCCATTAGACCAAATGTAATCAGCTTTTTTCGTCGTCATTTTTCTTCCTTTTGCGCTCAGGCGCGGATTTGTTGTGATGTGGTTGTGCTCTGGCAGATAGCAACGTGTGCAACATCTACCAGTTTACTTAACTGACTAAACAGTAAGTCGACCGACCGGGGGCTGGCAACGGTCAATTCGATATTTATATTCTGCGCATCGCTGGCGGCTTCCATATTCATGGAGCACACCTGAAAACCACGATGGCGTACCACGCGTAAAACACGTTCTAACGTTTCCGGATTGAAACGAGCCTCAACGGCGACCTGATGTTGCATCATGATAATTTCTCCAGCATTTCTGAGTTGCTGGCACCTGGTGGTACCAGAGGCCAGACATTCTCAAGTTCGTCGATTGAGACATGAAGCAGGTATGGCCCCTCACTGTTCAGCATAGTGTCGAGAGCCGCTTCAACCTGGTCTTTACGGGTGATGTGTTGACCTGGGATGCCGAAGGCACTGGCCAACATGAGGAAATCGGGGTTATCGGTGAGCGTGGTTTCGCTATAACGTTCCTGGAAAAACAGCTGCTGCCATTGTCGAACCATGCCTAACCGTTGGTTGTCGAGTAAGACGATCTTCAACGGCAATTGCTTGCGTTTTACGGTGCCCAGCTCCTGTACATTCATCATGAAGGAACCGTCACCGGAGATACAGATTACCGTATCATTCGGGCGAGCCACCTGTGCGCCAACAGCGGCAGGTAAACCAAAGCCCATCGTTCCCAGCCCGCTGGAGGTGATGAAATTTTCCGGGCGGGTGTAGGTCATATGCTGTGCTGACCACATCTGATGCTGGCCAACGTCCGTTGTAACAACGCTATCCGCAGGTTTACGGTCCGACAGCTGTTTTAACAACAACGGCGCATAGATGGCCTCACCCGGATGATCGTAACGCCAGGTATGCTCTGCGCGCAGTTCTGCACTGTGTTGACGCCAGGCGTCAACATTCAGAGGCTGTTGTAATGCCGGTAGGAGCGTATTTAAATCGCCCTGTAACGCTACGTGCGCCTGACGCAGTTTGTTCATCTCAGCCGGATCGATATCCATGTGGATCACGCTGGCATTCGGAGCGAATGTGTTCAGCTTGCCAGTCACCCGGTCATCAAAACGTGCCCCGACAGCGATCAGTAAGTCGCATTCCTGCACCGCAAAATTCGCGGCCTTGGTTCCGTGCATCCCCAGCATTCCCAGGTAATACGGATAATCAGCGTCAACTGCGCCCAGACCTTTCAGCGTACAAGCGACCGGTAATTGGGTCAGCGCGATAAATTCACGCAGGGCAGGAACCGCCTGTGCCATACCAACGCCGCCACCTACGTACAGAATCGGTTTTTGCGCCTGCGCCAGCATGTTACGCGCCTGCTCAACGTCAGCATGAGGGAATGCGGCCGCATCTTCTACGGTCGTGAAATACGGTTCCAGCGTACCGCTGGCTAACTGGATATCTTTCGGGATATCAACCAGAACAGGCCCCGGACGACCGGAATTCGCCACGTTGAAAGCTTCCGCCATAATGCGCGGCAACTCCTCCAGTGACTGGACCAGGAAGCTATGTTTGGTGCAGGACAGCGACATACCCAGCACGTCCACTTCCTGAAACGCATCGGTTCCGATGAATGGTGCAGCAACCTGGCCGGTGATGGCCACAACAGGAACGGAATCTAACAGCGCATCAGCAAGACCCGTAATCAGGTTGGTAGCACCTGGACCGGAAGTGGCGATGCATACACCGGTTTTACCTGTAGAGCGGGCATAGCCAATAGCCGCCATCGCCGCGCCCTGCTCATGACGGCACAACAGGTGTTCTACGCCGCCGTCATACAACGCATCGTAAACCGGCATAATTGCGCCACCAGGATAACCGAAAACGGTTTTAACCCCTTGTGCACGCAACGCATGTACCACCCACTGAGCCCCATTCATAGTTACATCCCCGCCGTAAATCTTGAGAAACAGAATTTTATGCTACTGTTCACTTTCTGCTCCTCGTATCTGTTTTTAAGGTCAAAAAAAACCCCCGGACCTTTCGGTGCGGGGGTCTTAGTTCGTTAAGGCTTGTTTTCTAAGCCTTTCCTCGTCCAAGTGCAGCCCCGCACGGTGGGATAATAATCACCACCACGCTAATCACGACCAGGCTAATCACTCGTAGAAGGGCTGTCATTTTTGTATTTTCTTGCATCTTGTTCGAAGGAATGCCTAAAGAGTTACCATAGAATTTGCGAATAGCACAAGATATTTTTGTTTTCATTTTTCTGACGCCGTTAACGGTTTAGATAAATACCGTTGTTTTTTATACAAAAAATATAAAATGAAAATATTTCACGTTTCAGCGCATCAGCACAATCTGCGATCCCTTCTCTCAGCACACTCATACGCATTTGCGAGCGAGATTCCAGACATAGTGCAAACAATACCTGAGTGCACAAAAACACAGGAATAAGCATCTAAAAACACCAATTATGCAGAATCTTGCCAATATCTATTGAGACATAATATTCCTATCAGGAGGGGTTATGTCACTATCGATTGTTCACACACGCGCCGCCCTCGGCGTGAATGCACCAGCCATTACCATCGAAGTACATATTAGTAATGGCCTGCCTGGTTTAACCATGGTGGGGTTACCTGAAACGACAGTGAAAGAGGCTCGCGATCGGGTACGCAGTGCAATTATTAATAGCGGGTATGAATTCCCCGCCAGGAAGATAACCATCAACCTGGCTCCGGCTGACCTCCCCAAAGAAGGGGGGCGATATGATTTACCTATCGCCGTTGCGCTTCTGGTCGCCTCTGAGCAGCTTACAACCCATAATCTCGATACCTATGAGCTGGTAGGCGAATTAGCGCTTACAGGCGCTTTACGCGGCGTTCCAGGCGCTATATCAAGTGCAACCGAAGCGATTCGTGCAGGCCGGCGAATCATTGTCGCTAAAGAGAATGCCGCAGAAGTTGGCCTAATACACGGTGAAGGGTGCTTGATTGCCGATCACCTGCAGGCGGTATGCGCATTTCTGGAAGGAAAGCATGATTTAGATAAACCGCAATCTGCAGACTTTACCGCCGAACCTTCGCCAGAGGATCTCAGTGATGTCATCGGTCAGGAACAGGGCAAACGGGGGCTGGAGATCACCGCCGCAGGTGGTCACAACCTCCTGCTTATCGGCCCTCCGGGTACGGGAAAGACCATGCTGGCCAGCCGCCTCAGAGGATTGCTTCCTCCACTTAGCAACGATGAGGCGCTGGAAAGTGCAGCGATCCTCAGTCTGGTCAATTCCGATACGATACAAAAACAGTGGAAGCAACGCCCTTTTCGTTCTCCCCATCACAGTGCTTCATTAACCGCAATGGTGGGGGGTGGTTCTATTCCCGCCCCGGGAGAGATCTCCCTGGCGCATAACGGTATATTATTTCTGGATGAATTACCTGAGTTTGAGCGACGCACGCTGGATGCACTACGCGAGCCTATTGAGTCTGGACAGATCCATTTGTCCCGCACGCGGGCTAAAATAACCTACCCAGCGCGTTTTCAACTGATTGCTGCTATGAATCCCAGCCCAACGGGCCATTATCAGGGGAACCATAACCGCAGCAGTTCAGAACAGACGCTGCGTTATCTCAATCGACTATCAGGGCCTTTTCTTGACCGCTTTGATCTCTCCCTCGAAATCCCCTTGCCACCCCCAGGCATACTCAGCCAGTGCGCGGTGAAAGGAGAAGACAGCGCTACGGTAAAACAACGCGTTCTGGCTGCACGGGAACGTCAGTACCAGCGGCAAAATAAGTTAAATGCGTATCTGGACAGTCAGGATATACATAAATTTTGCATGCTTCGTAGAGATGATGCGCACTGGCTTGAGGACACGTTAGCTCGTCTTGGATTGTCCATCCGCGCCTGGCTACGTCTGATAAAAGTCGCACGTACAATTGCGGATATTGAACAGTGCGACCATATCACCCGCCTGCACTTACAGGAGGCCGTTGCTTATCGGGCGATAGATCGGTTATTAATTCACCTGCAGAAATTACAGGCATAAAAAAAGGGCTTACGCCCTTTTTTATCAATCATCAGATTCGGTGTAATCTTCTGCACCTTCTACCTGAGGTTTCCCGCCAGACAGAGTGTGGAAGCGTTTCGGACGCTTAATACGCGTCATGTACTTGGACCACACACGTTCAGCTTCAGTAACCGGTTCACGTTCACCGCGGCATACCGCAACAAACAATTTTTCTTCTTCAGTTACTGGCTCACGTTTGCCCAGATCCAGCTCGTTGAAGGCATAGCCATGACGCTCGAGCAGCTGTGCCTCTTTAATGGTGAAATCACCATGACGGGAGAATCCGCGGGGGTAATATTTATTGTCGAAATATCGATTAGTCGTCGTAAAGCTTTCCGCCATCCTGCACGCTCCTAATTCTTTGGCCGAGCTATTTATGGCGCGGAGTATTAGTTACGCTTGACAGAGCGTCAAACAAAAGATTTAAATCATCACGACAAATAATTTTATGGAGCGCGTTGTGGATACGGAATTGTTAAAAACTTTCCTGGAAGTTAGCCGGACACGCCACTTTGGTCGGGCAGCTGAAGCGCTCTACCTGACCCAGTCGGCAGTAAGTTTTCGGATCAGACAACTGGAAAATCAACTGGGTGTGAACCTGTTCACCCGACACAGAAACAATATTCGTTTGACCGCTGCGGGTGAGAAATTATTGCCTTACGCAGAAACGCTGATGAATACGTGGCAAGCAGCACGTAAGGAGGTCGCAAATACCTCGCGGCACAACGAGTTTTCGATCGGTGCCAGTGCATCCCTTTGGGAATGCATGCTCAATGACTGGTTGCGGCGTTTATACCAATCTCAGGAGCCACAATCCAGCCTGCAGTTTGAAGCGCGAATAGCTCAGCGTCAGTCGTTAGTAAAGCAGCTCCATGAAAGACAACTGGATCTGCTAATTACGACAGAAACCCCAAAAATGGACGAATTTAGCAGCCAACTGTTGGGATATTTCACGCTGGCGCTTTATTGTAGTTCCCCTTCGCAAACCAAAGATGAACTGAATTATCTGCGTCTGGAATGGGGACCGGATTTTCAGCAGCACGAAGCGGGATTGATTGCAGGAGATGAAGTACCGGTACTTACCACCAGTTCTGCAGAACTGGCAAGACAGCAACTTTCTGTAATTAAGGGGTTTAGTTGGCTTCCCGTCAACTGGGCCAGAACCAAAAGCGATCTTCACACAGTTACTGACAGTACGACGCTTTCACGTCCGTTATATGCGGTTTGGCTGCAAAATAGCGACAAACATGCGCTAATTCGTGATTTGCTGAAAACAAATATTTTGGAAGATTAATGAAAACGCTGGCAAGGATGCCGGGAAACAATGAACAGGAAGATCTCGAACAAAATGTTCAGGTAAAAAAAAATCCTTAGCAAAAATGCTAAGGATTATTTCTGGCAGGGGCGGAGAGACTCGAACTCGCGACACCCGGTTTTGGAGACCGGTGCTCTACCAACTGAGCTACGCCCCTAAATTTTCTTATCATTAAGCCTGCTTAGTAGCAGGCTTAATTTTCTAATAAGTGGCGGAACGGACGGGACTCGAACCCGCGACCCCCTGCGTGACAGGCAGGTATTCTAACCAACTGAACTA
>NZ_JASEYC010000019.1:0-55122 GCF_035064245.1 Citrobacter sp. R-1.5.2
TCTGATGGAAATGGAAGCCACGCAAGCACCTTAAAATCACCATCATACACTAAATCAGTAAGTTGGCAGCATTACCCATAAACGAATAATAAATTATGCGTTATGTAAGATGCATTCATGTTGCTTGTTTTCTTTATCCGAAATTAATCGTTAAAAAAGTTAATGTGTTTTATACGTGCCGTCAGTATAACGCGTGTAAAACATTACTCCTTCTTGATAATGATGTTGCAAAATAAGCGTAACTTTAAGTTTGCCTTACGGGAAAATAATATCATCATCCACTATTATCAGACTTTTACATAGAGACGTCTGTTGATAATGTTGATAGATTCATGCAACTTAACCAGCTGGTGTTTATAGCATCCTGCCTTGATGGGTACTGGCATATACGAAACAGGGAAATAGGGCTGACATGAATCTCAGTGCGCAAAGCAAGATGCTGAAGCTCCTCGGCACGCTCACGGTGGTATTGCTCCCCGTGGTGCTGGCGCTATGGTTTGCTCATATCCGGGCGATGTCCGAAACCCGCACTCAACTCCGCTCTTTTGCTCAACTGGTGTTAAATAAAACGGAACTGGTGATCCAGCAAGCCGATTTAGCGCGTGATATGGCTCAACTGTATCAGGGCAAGATGTGTACCCCTGCACATCAGAAAAGTATGCTGAATATTATTCGCGGGCGTTTATATATCAGCGAGCTAATTTATGCACAAGCTGATCATTTTTTGTGCTCTACGTCGATGGCGCCGTCAGTTCCCTATATTATGCCAACCGCTGACTATAAACGTACGCCGGACGTTTCGATCTATTACTATCGCGATACGCCTTTTTTCTCTGGCTACAACATGACGTATATGCAAAGAGGAAACTACGTCGTAGTCATTAACCCATTATCTTACAGCGAAGTCATGTCAGATGACCCTGGCCTATTGTGGGGCGTTTATGACACGATAACGGATACTTTCTTCTCCGCCAGCAATCAGGCGCATGTTAAGCAATTTCTGCCACTGGTGCGCGGTAAAGCCTCTACCTTCCAACTGGACGATCGGTTCTATACCATCGTTCGTTCTGAGAAGCGCCCGATCGCGATTATTGTTTCGACTACCAGCGATCGCGTCCATCAAAATTTCTATCACGAAGCCGCACTAACGGTCCCCTTTGGAGTGATCTGCAGCATTCTGATGCTGTTGATGTGGTGGCGCACGCGCCAGCAGTACCATTCCCCTCGTCGTTTGCTAAGACGTGCACTGGAAAAGCGCCAGCTACGCCTGCATTACCAGCCGATCATCGATATCAAGAATGGTCAATGTGTGGGGGCCGAAGCGCTGATGCGTTGGCCAGGTTGCAAAGGTGAGGTCATGAGCCCGACGGAATTTATTCCGCTGGCTGAAAAAGAAGGCATGATTGAAAGGATCACGGATTACGTGGTCGAAGAAGTGTTCAATGATTTAGGGTATTTTCTTTCTGCGCATCCCCAGATTTATATCTCAATTAACCTCTCAGCTTCTGATTTCCATTCATCCCGACTGATTGCCCTGATCGCTGAGAAAGCGCGTGATTACTCAGTGGCTGCTCAGCAAATTAAAGTCGAAGTGACGGAACGTGGATTTATTGATGTGCAGAAAATGACCCCGGTAATCCAGGCATTCCGTCAGGCAGGTTATGAAGTGGCATTTGATGATTTTGGGACGGGATATTCCAATCTGCACAACCTGGCGGCACTGAACGTGGATATCCTGAAGATTGATAAATCTTTTATTAGTACGCTGGCGACCAACAGTACCAGCCACCTGATTGCTGAACATATCATCGAGATGGCGCAAAGCTTACATCTCAAGACAATTGCTGAAGGGGTGGAAACGGCAGATCAAATTGAATGGCTGCTTGAACGTGGTGTTCAGTATTGTCAGGGGTGGTACTTTGCAAAAGCGTTACCGCCGCAGGAGTTTATGCACTGGCTACAGCGCTCGCCCGCCATACTGACGCAGAGCGGGCAATAATCTTACAGGCGATGACGGTAGTCGCTGGGAGTACGATCAAACTCGCGGCGGAACACGCGTGAGAACGTTTGTTGCGACACATAGCCGAGATCCATCGCGATATCGAAAATAGGTCGTTCGGTCGTCCGTAGTTCCACGGCGGCTAACAAAAGTCGGCGCTGGCGGATATAGTCACCCAACGTCTGACGCATCACCGTGCGGAACATCCTCTGTAAATACCACTTCGAGTAACCTGATTTTTTCGCCACCGCCTCAATGTTCAGCGGTTGATCGATATGTTCATCAATCCATTCAATAAGGGTCTGAATTATCTGCTGATGGGACATAGGGCTGCCTCTTTCTCAGTATTCGATTCGTCGTTTTGTCTGTGGGCGAGTATAATTCCTCAAGTTAACTTGAGGTAAAGCGATTTATGGAAAAGAAATTACCCCGGATAAAAGCGCTGCTCACGCCAGGTGAAGTCGCAAAACGTAGCGGTGTAGCGGTATCAACTTTGCACTTCTATGAAAGCAAAGGGTTAATCAGCAGTATGCGCAACAGTGGCAATCAGCGTCGATACAAACGTGATGTGTTGCGTTATGTTGCGATTATCAAGATTGCTCAACGCATCGGGATCCCACTGGCAACGATTGGCGATGCGTTAGGGGTATTACCTGAAGGGCATTCACTCAGTGCCAAAGAGTGGAAGCAGCTCTCGTCGCAATGGCGTGAAGAACTGGACCGACGTATTCATACTCTGGTGGCATTACGCGATGAGCTGGATGGTTGTATTGGTTGCGGTTGTTTATCGCGCAGCGATTGCCCGTTGCGTAACCCAGGCGACCAGCTTGGCGAGCAGGGAACCGGGGCGCGCCTGCTGGAAGATGATTGATGGGTTTGAAATATGTGACGGGTATAAAACTAAAGCGCCACAGAGGGCGCTTTAGTTTGGTTCCGGTCTTTGTCTTTCACTCTATCCCGCTGGTTCACGGGAGGGTTTCCCCCGACATCAACACCCCTCAGTCGAGCACATTAGGGGAGGTTCCGGCTTGTGTTGATAAGGTAAGTGTATGCCACCCCCGTCTATTTACCAGTCAATTGGTGATTTTTTAGCCGAAAAATTTTCCGCATCTTCATCCATTTTTTTGCGCGAGTGAACGTGAAAGGTAACTGTCGAGGTTGTAATAACTGCGCGAAATTTGTTGCCAGATTGCGCATTGACGATAACGTTTGCGCATCGACTGGCTATTTCTTGTGCGTTATAAGAAGAAATGAGTAAAAAGCGGCAAAGTTCAGTTGAAAACCGGCACATGATCGCTAGATAATCGTTTGCTTTTTTTTACCACCCGTTTTTTATGCGCGGAGCTAAACGTTTGCTTTTTTGCGACACCCCTACTGACGCAAACCTGGCACAGGGAGAAAACGTTAAGCAGGCAGTGGATTGTCCAGCACGCATAATGACGAAAAATAAACTCTCAGGGGATGTTTTCTATGTCTACGCCTTCAGCGCGTACCGGCGGTTCACTCGACGCCTGGTTTAAAATTTCGCACCGTGGCAGTACTGTTCGACAGGAAGTCGTTGCCGGATTAACGACGTTTCTGGCAATGGTCTACTCTGTTATCGTGGTTCCAGGAATGCTGGGTAAAGCCGGTTTCCCGCCTGCCGCTGTATTTGTGGCAACCTGCCTGGTCGCCGGTGTCGGCTCTATTGTGATGGGGTTGTGGGCAAACCTGCCGCTGGCGATTGGTTGTGCCATTTCGTTGACGGCGTTTACCGCGTTCAGCCTGGTGCTGGGGCAGCATATTAGCGTACCTGTTGCGCTGGGCGCGGTATTCCTGATGGGTGTTCTGTTTACCATCATTTCCGCGACAGGTATCCGTAGCTGGATCCTGCGCAATCTGCCACAGGGCGTTGCGCATGGTACAGGTATTGGTATCGGCCTGTTCCTGCTGCTGATTGCGGCAAACGGTGTTGGTCTGGTCATTAAGAACCCGCTGGACGGCCTGCCGGTTGCGCTGGGTGACTTCGACACCTTCCCGGTCATTATGTCGCTGATTGGTCTGGCGGTGATTATTGGCCTCGAAAAACTGAAAGTACCGGGTGGCATACTGTTGACCATTATTGGTATTTCCGTTGTTGGCCTGATTTTCGATCCCGCGGTGCATTTTTCCGGTATTTTCGCCATGCCTTCTTTGAGTGATGCTGAAGGTAACTCTCTGATTGGCAGCCTGGACATTATGGGGGCGCTGAACCCTGTCGTCCTGCCGAGCGTGCTGGCGCTGGTTATGACAGCGGTCTTTGATGCGACCGGAACCATCCGCGCGGTTGCGGGTCAGGCGAATCTGCTGGATAAAGACGGTCAGATTATCGATGGCGGCAAAGCGTTAACGACGGACTCCCTGAGCAGCGTGTTCTCTGGTCTGGTAGGGGCAGCTCCGGCGGCGGTTTACATTGAATCTGCAGCGGGTACCGCGGCAGGTGGTAAAACCGGTCTGACGGCGATCACCGTAGGTGTTCTGTTCCTGCTGATCCTGTTCCTTTCTCCGCTCTCTTACCTTGTTCCTGCTTACGCAACGGCGCCGGCCCTGATGTATGTTGGTCTGCTGATGCTGAGCAACGTGGCGAAAATCGACTTTACCGACTTCGTCGATGCGATGGCGGGACTGATTACCGCCGTCTTTATCGTGCTGACCTGTAATATCGTTACCGGTATTATGATCGGTTTTGCCACTCTGGTTATTGGCCGTATTGTTTCCGGCGAATGGCGCAAACTGAATATCGGAACGGTGGTGATTGCCGTGGCGCTGGTTGCATTCTATGCGGGCGGTTGGGCTATTTAATCCCGATACGCTCTTGATCCTGAAAACGGGTGGCTTTTGCCGCCCGTTTTTATTTTCAGAACACACTCGTTGTCTTTTGCGTTACTCTCGAGTAGATAGAATTGAGGCACGACGCCTCTCATCACTAATCATAAGAAACATCGCAAACAGGGAACGCATGGAAATCTTTTTTACCATACTCATCATGACCCTTGTGGTCTCGTTGTCGGGGGTATTTACTCGCGTATTACCCTTCCAACTCCCTTTACCCCTTATGCAGATCGCCATTGGCGCGTTGCTGGCGTGGCCGACGTTTGGTTTGCATGTGGAATTTGACCCTGAACTGTTTTTGGTTCTGTTCATCCCGCCGTTGCTGTTTGCCGATGGCTGGAAAACGCCAACGCGAGAGTTTCTGGAGCATGGACGAGAGATCTTCGGTCTGGCACTGGCGCTCGTATTGGTTACGGTGGTCGGCATTGGTTTTATGATTTATTGGCTGGTCCCGGGGATTCCGCTGATCCCCGCTTTTGCGCTGGCCGCAGTGCTGTCGCCAACCGATGCCGTTGCCCTTTCTGGCATTGTAGGCGAGGGGCGTATACCGAAGAAAATCATGGGTATCCTGCAGGGCGAAGCGTTGATGAACGATGCGTCTGGCCTGGTATCGCTGAAATTTGCTGTGGCCGTGGCAATGGGGACGATGGTGTTTACCGTCGGCGGAGCGACGGTTGAGTTCTTCAAGGTAGCGATTGGCGGCATCCTGGCGGGTTTTGTCGTCAGCTGGTTGTATGGACGCTCTCTGCGCTTTCTTAGCCGCTGGGGTGGTGATGAGCCAGCAACGCAAATCGTTCTGCTGTTCCTGCTGCCGTTTGCTTCTTATCTGATTGCCGAACACATCGGTGTTTCCGGGATCCTCGCGGCGGTCGCAGCCGGGATGACGATAACCCGTTCAGGCGTAATGCGTCGTGCGCCATTGGCGATGCGTTTACGTGCTAACAGCACCTGGGCAATGCTGGAGTTCGTCTTTAACGGCATGGTCTTCCTGCTGTTAGGGCTGCAATTACCGGGGATTCTGGAGTCTTCGCTGGTGGCGGCAGAAGCCGATCCGAACGTTGAAACCTGGATGCTGTTTACCGATATCGTGCTGATTTACGTGGCGCTGATGCTGGTGCGTTTTGGCTGGCTGTGGACGATGAAAAAATTCAGTCTGCGCTTCCTGAAGAAAAAGCCCATGGAGTTTGGTTCCTGGACAACGCGTGAAATCCTGATCGCCTCCTTTGCGGGTGTTCGCGGGGCGATTACGCTTGCCGGTGTGCTCTCCATCCCGCTGCTGTTGCCGGATGGTAGCGGCTTCCCGGCGCGCTACGAGTTAGTATTCCTTGCCGCGGGCGTGATCCTGTTCTCGCTGTTTGTCGGTGTGGTGATGCTACCGATTCTGCTGCAACACCTGGAAGTGGCAGATCACTCACAGCAACTGAAAGAAGAACGGATAGCCCGTGCTGCGACGGCGGAAGTCGCGATTGTTGCTATCCAGAAAATGGAAGAACGTCTGGCGGCGGACAGCGAAGAGAATATTGATAATCAACTGCTGACCGAAGTGAGCTCTCGTGTAATCGGTAACCTGCGTCGTCGCGTCGATGGACGTAACGATGTGGAAAGCTCATTACAGGAAGAGAACCTCGAGCGACGTTTCCGCCTGGCGGCATTGCGTTCGGAACGAGCAGAACTGTATCACCTGCGCGCCACGCGCGAAATCAGCAATGAAACGCTGCAAAAACTGCTGCACGACCTGGATTTGCTGGAAGCGTTGTTGATTGAGAATCAATAAACGGTAGTGCCTGATGCGCTACGCTTATCAGGCCTACAAGACCGGCAATAGTGATGTAGGCCGGATAAGGCGTTAACCGCATCCGGCGAAGGTTGTGCCTGATGCGCTACGCTTATCAGGCCTACAAAACCGGCAATAGTGATGTAGGCCGGATAAGGCGTTAGCCGCACCCGGCGAAAGGTGTGCCTGATGCGCTACGCTGATCAGGCCTACAAAACCGGCAATAGCGATGTAGGCCGGATAAGGCGTTAGCCGCACCCGGTGAGAGGTGTGCCTGATGCGCTATGCTTATCAGGCCTACAAAACCGGCAATAGCGATGTAGGCCGGATAAGGCGGTAGCCGCATCCGGCGAAAGGTGTGCCTGATGCGCTATGCTTATCAGGCCTACAAAACCGGCAATAGCGATGTAGGCCGGATAAGGCGTTAGCCGCATCCGGCGAAGAATGTACCTGATGGTGCACAGCCTTCAGGTCTGCAAAAAATTATTCATCGTGTAATTTGCGAGCGGCTTTCCTGAACGAATCCATCTCTCTTGTCGATTCCCTCTTTTCTCCATACGGTTGAGAAAAGGGGGAAACATGTCTAACTATCGGCGCCATTACATCAGCGGTGGAACATGGTTTTTTACGGTGAATTTACAGGACCGTAGAAGCCATCTTTTGACATCCAACATTAACCAGCTTCGCTGTGCTATTTCGGCGGTAAAGAAGGTTATGCCTTTTCAAATCAATGCGTGGGTGGTTTTACCTGAGCATATGCATTGCATATGGACGTTACCTGATAGCGACGCTGATTTTTCCTCTCGTTGGCGGGAAATTAAAAAGCATTTCACCCGATCGTTATCCGCCAGGCATATCTGGCAACCCCGCTTTTGGGAACATACCATTCGTGATGCGCGCGATTATTGTCAGCATGTGGATTACATTTATCTCAATCCTGTGAAACACGGTTGGGTGCAGCAGGTGAAGTCATGGCCTTTTTCAACGTTTCATCGTGATGTTAAATCGGGGTTGTATCCGGAAAACTGGGCGGGGAATATGATGGACCTCCGTACAGGTGAACGAGCCTGATGGCGCTGTGCTTATCAGGCCTACAAAACCGATGTAGGCCGGATAAGGCGTTTACGCCGCATCCGGCACTTACGATTCTTGCGTTAGCCAAAACCCTTCGCAGCATGTCAGCCACGCCTGAGCGCTGTGCGAGAGATACACACCTTCACGCCAAATCATGCCGAGTTGCCAGCGTAAATCGCTCTCCAGCGGAATCCAGCGCAGCGTCTGTTTGTCCAGCCGTTGGCAAATTGGCTCCGGTAAAATGGCGATACCGACCCCGGCTTGCACCATGGCCGCCAGAAAATCCCACTGCCCGCTACGTACCGCGATGCGGGGTTTTACATCGTGCTGGTTAAACAGTTCCAGTAACTGACGGCTGAGGGCGAAATCTTCGTTGTAGATAAGCAGCGGGTGTTCCGCCAGTGCCTCGGGGGAAATGGATTCGCAGGTTGTCCACTGGCCCGAGCGCGGGACCAGCACGCAGAGCGGATGACTGAAAAGCGGCAAGGTTGCCAGTCCACTCTCTTCTTCGACCGGAAGTGCCGTCATGGCGACATCCAAATCACCGTTCATTACTGCCTGCTGGACGGTTAAGCCGCCAAACTCTGATACTTTAAGTTCAACGCCGGGATAACGCTGGCGAAACAGGCTGATGGGACCTGCCATCAACATACCGACCATTGGCGGGATACCAAGGCGTAATAGCCCTTTGTTCAGGTGGTTAATGTCGCTAAGTTCGGCTTCAAGCTGGCGAAACTCGGCCAAAATCGCCAGACCGCGCTCAAAAACAACCTGTCCGGTATCAGTCAGCAACAGCCGTCGTCCGTCGCGGATTAACAGCGTGCAGTTCAGCTCGTCTTCAAGGTTCTTCAACATTTTGCTGATGGTGGGTTGGGTGACAAAAAGCTTCTCCGCTGCGCGGGTAAAGCTCTGCTGACGCACCACCTCAACAAAATATCGCAGTGTTCTGATATCCATGATTATTCCTTAAGACTATGCCTGCAATGAGTTTAATTCATTTCAGTCCTGGACGGGTGCTCTCTATACTGGCGCTCTCTATTTTTTAAGGACATACCCTCATGGCTGTGGCGATAAGCCGCGTGACGCCTGCTGTCATTCACCGACTTCAGATACCTGTCCAGGTGCTGTTGTACGCAGGTTTATTTGTATTTGCTCAGTATCTTGTCTCCTGGCTGCATTTACCGCTTCCCGCCAATCTGGTTGGGATGGTGCTGATGTTGGCGCTGATTGTCTGTCGGATCATCCCGCTGAGTTGGATACGCGCCGGTGCCCGCTGGTTACTGGCTGAAATGCTACTATTTTTTGTTCCAGCGGTGGTTGCCGTCGTCAACTATACGCAGCTGCTGTTGGTCGATGGCTGGCGTATTTTTGCTGTCATTGCGATAAGCACGCTGATGGTTCTCGGCGCAACCGCGTGGGTGGTGGATAAAGTGTATCGCTATGAAATGAGCAGGCTAAACCGTGAGTAACTTCCAGCTAAGCGTGCTGTGTCTGGTGATTACGCTGGGTATCTATTTTGCCAACAAGCGTCTGTATCGCCGTTTTCGCAAATTGCCGTTGATGCCGCTGGTTCTCACGCCAGCGTTACTGGTGCTGATGCTGGTCTTCGGCCATATCTCCTGGCAAAACTATATCGGTGAATCACACTGGCTGCTGTGGCTATTAGGTCCCGCGACCATTGCCTTCGCTGTTCCGGTTTACGATAACCTCGCGGTGATTAAGCGTCACTGGATGTCGTTGACGGCGGGGGTGATCACGGCAACGCTGGTGGCTGTCACCAGTTCCGTGTGGCTGGCGCGTCTGTTTATGCTGCCTGATGAGATCCAACGTAGCCTGGCGGTACGTTCCGTCACTACGCCTTTTGCGCTGGCAGCGGCAGAACCCTTGGGTGGGCAGCCAGATCTGGTGGCGTTGTTTGTGGTGGTGACCGGTGTATTCGGTATGGCGGTCGGCGATGTGTTGTTTTTACGACTCTCTATCCGCGAAGGTATGGCCAAAGGGGCAGGGTTTGGCGCAGCATCGCACGGTGCAGGTACGGCTCGCTCTTATGAGCTTGGTCAACAGGAAGGCGTAGTGGCAAGTCTGGTGATGATGCTGTCCGGTGTGGTGATGGTTCTGGTTGCCCCGCTGGTTGCGAGGGTGATGTTCTGAGATTCGGTGATATCCTCCGGCCCGAAAGCCGGAGGATAAGTGAGATTAATGCGCGCGACCTTGCTCCACACCGTACCCGGTTTGGGAACGGATGAACTGCGCACGGAACTGCTCACGCTCACGGTTACCTTCTTCTGAGTTATCCGTGGCAGAGAAGAACCAGATCCCGAGGAATGCAACGCTTATCGAGAACAGCGCCGGATATTCATACGGGAAAATGGCTTTTTCGTGACCGAGGATTTGTACCCAAATTGTTGGACCAAGCACCATCAGCACAACGGCTGTTAGCAGACCTAACCAGCCGCCCATCATGGCACCACGCGTGGTCAGTCTTGACCAGTACATGGAAAGCAGAATGATGGGGAAGTTACAGCTTGCGGCGATGGCAAATGCCAGACCTACCATGAAGGCGATATTCTGATTTTCGAACAGCACGCCAAGCACGATGGCAATGACACCCAATACCAGTACGGTAATTTTAGAGACGCGCAGTTCTTCACGTTCGGTCGCGCCTTTGCGGAACACGTTAGCGTACAGATCGTGCGACACCGCCGATGCGCCCGCGAGCGTCAGACCGGCAACCACCGCCAGAATGGTGGCAAATGCTACGGCGGAGATAAAGCCGAGGAACAGGTTACCGCCCACCGCGTTAGCCAGATGCACTGCCGCCATGTTGTTACCACCGATCAACGCACCTGCAGCATCTTTATACGCCGGATTTGCACCGACCAGCATGATGGCACCAAAGCCGATGATAAAGGTCAGGATGTAGAAATAACCCATAAAACCGGTCGCATAGAACACACTCTTACGCGCTTCGCGGGCATCGCTGACCGTGAAGAAGCGCATCAGAATATGCGGCAAGCCTGCCGTACCGAACATCAGACCGAGGCCTAACGACAGCGCGGATATCGGATCTTTAACCAACCCGCCTGGACTCATGATTGCGGAGCCTTTCGGGTGTACCGCCATTGCTTCAGTGAACAGATTGTTGAAGCTGAAGCCGACATGTTTCATGACCATGAAAGCCATAAAGCTGGCACCGAACAGCAGCAGTACCGCTTTGATGATTTGCACCCAGGTGGTCGCCAACATGCCGCCGAACAGCACGTACATCATCATCAGTACGCCAACCAGCACCACGGCAATGTGATAGTTCAGACCAAACAGCAGTTCAATCAGCTTGCCTGCGCCAACCATCTGCGCGATCAGATACAGCGCGACCACCACCAGCGATCCACATGCTGACAGAATACGGATGGGACCTTGCTTCAGGCGATAAGAGGCCACGTCGGCAAAGGTGTAGCGACCGAGGTTACGCAGGCGTTCAGCAATCAGGAACAGAATGATCGGCCAGCCGACGAGGAAGCCGAGCGAGTAAATCAGCCCGTCATATCCTGAGGTAAAGACCAGTGCGGAAATCCCGAGGAACGAGGCCGCCGACATATAGTCGCCTGCAATTGCTAACCCGTTCTGGAAGCCGGTAATGTTGCCACCTGCGGTGTAATAGTCATTACGCGAACGCACACGTTTAGACGCCCAGTAGGTAATACAGAGCGTAAAGATGACGAAAATCAGGAACATGATAATCGCCTGCCAGTTCGTTGGCTGGCGTTGGACTGCACCGCTAATAGCATCCGCCGCGTTCGCAGCGAAGGGCAGCGTGGCGGCAAGCGCCGTCAGGACTCTCTTCATGATGCTTTAACCTCGTGCAGAACCGCGTTGTTAAGACGGTCGAATTCACCGTTTGCCCGCCAGATGTAGATCCCGGTCAGGATAAAGGAAATAAGGATCACGCCGACGCCAATAGGGATACCTCGGGTAACGCTGGTTCCCGCATGCAGTGGGGTGCCCAGCCAGCCAGGTGCAAAAGCAATCAGTAAAATAAAGCTGATATAAACTGCCAGCATGATGATGGACAGAATAGTGGCAAACCGTTGCCGTTTTTCAACTAACTCCCTGAAACGCGCACTGTCTTCTATCCGCTGATAAATTTGGTCATTCATCACAGAGCTCTCCAGAGGTCCCCCTGCGTCTTTCGCGCTACAGGTTCGTTGGCCGCACTCGCCCACCCCAGTCACATAGTGAACTATGCTCCTGGGGATGTGCTCGCTTGCCGCCTTCCTGTAACACGAAATCCTTTGGGGGAGGTTTTTTATATTTCCCCCCCGGTGAAGAGAGGGTAGGGTCAGATTTGTAGGCCGGATAAGACGCTTTCGCGTCGCCATCCGGCATTTTCAGGACTTTGTTATGATGGCATCGCGATGGCCTGCTTCTCTTCGAGCAGTTTCTCTACCACGCCAGGATCGGCGAGGGTCGAGGTATCGCCCAGATTGCTGGTATCGCCCGCCGCAATTTTACGCAGAATGCGGCGCATGATTTTGCCGGAGCGGGTTTTCGGCAGTGAGTCGGTCCAGTGCAGCACGTCTGGCGTTGCCAGCGGGCCAATTTCTTTTCGTACCCAGTTGCGAACCTCGGCGTACAACTCAGGTGACGGCTCTTCGCCGTGATTCAGCGTGACGTAGGCGTAAATGGCCTGGCCTTTAATACTATGTGGAATGCCGACCACGGCGGCCTCGGCAATCTTTGGATGCGACACCAGCGCCGACTCGATTTCTGCTGTACCCAGGCGGTGACCCGAGACGTTCAGCACGTCATCCACGCGTCCGGTTATCCAGTAATAACCATCTTCATCACGGCGTGCGCCGTCGCCGCTGAAGTACATATTCTTGAAGGTAGAGAAGTAGGTTTGCTCAAAGCGTTCGTGATCGCCAAACAGTGTTCTCGCCTGACCCGGCCAGGAGTCGGTGATCACCAGGTTGCCTTCGGTCGCCCCTTCCTGCGGATTGCCCTCGTTATCAACGATGGCCGGTTGTACGCCAAAGAATGGACGCGTTGCGGAACCCGCTTTCAGCTCGGTGGCGCCCGGCAGTGGGGTGATCATGAACCCCCCGGTTTCGGTCTGCCACCAGGTATCGACGACCGGGCATTTTTCGTTACCGATCTTCTTCCAGTACCACTCCCATGCTTCCGGGTTAATCGGCTCGCCAACGGAACCTAAAATGCGCAGTGATGAACGGTTAGTGCCTTCTATCGCCTTATCACCTTCTGCCATCAGGGCGCGGATAGCCGTTGGTGCAGTATAGAGGATGGTGACCTGGTGCTTGTCCACGACCTGTGACATACGCGCCGGGGTCGGCCAGTTAGGTACGCCTTCAAACATCAGCGTGGTGGCACCGCAGGCCAGTGGGCCGTACAGCAGGTAGCTGTGGCCGGTAACCCAACCCACATCAGCGGTACACCAGTAGATATCGTCCTGATGGTAATCAAACACATACTTAAAGGTCGTTGCCGCGTAAACCAGATATCCACCCGTGGTGTGCAGCACGCCTTTTGGCTTACCGGTTGAACCAGAGGTATACAGGATAAACAGCGGATCTTCCGCGTTCATCTCTGCCGGCTGATGTTCAGGGCTCGCTTTTTCAATAAGATCGGACCACCACAGATCGCGGCCTTCCTTCCAGTCCGTTTTTCCGCCGGTACGTTTGAGGACAATGACATGCTCAACCGTCTTCACATTCGGGTTTTTCAGCGCATCATCAACGTTCTTTTTCAGCGGGATACCGCGTCCGGCACGTACGCCTTCATCGGCGGTGATCACCAGACGTGAATTGGAATCGATAATACGTCCGGCAACGGCTTCTGGTGAGAAACCACCAAAGATGACCGAATGTACCGCGCCAATACGGGCGCAGGCCAGCATGGCAACCGCAGCTTCTGGGACCATTGGCATATAAATAGCCACGACATCGCCTTTTTTAATCCCCAAATCCAGAAGGGTATTAGCAAAACGGCAGACATCGCGATGCAGTTCGCGATAGGTAATGTTTTTACTCTGGGTAGCATCATCGCCCTCCCAGATAATGGCGGTGCGATCGCCGTTTTCCTGTAGGTGGCGATCAAGGCAGTTCGCTGCCAGATTCAGCGTGCCGTCTTCGTACCATTTAATGGATACGTTACCAGGGGCAAAAGAGGTGTTCTTTACCTGGCTGTACGGTGTGATCCAATCAAGAATTTTTCCCTGCTCGCCCCAAAATGTGTCGGGATCGGTAATGGACTGTTGGTATTTCGCTTCGTACTGCTCCGGGTTTATCAGGCAACGGTCCGCAATATTTGCGGGAATAGCGTGTTTGTGTATTTGGCTCATGGCTTTTGTTCTCCTTGTAGGATGTTAATAATATGTCGCACAAAAGTTAAATGTAGGGGCTTTACGAGTTTTGTTTAGTATTTGGGCGACAGATCACGCAATAACCGAATTGTGCAAATTATCGGCAAACTGAATTTTGAAGATAACTAGCAAAAATTGATTAAACCTCGCGATAACATGCGGTTATATAGAGGGTTTTGAAAAGGTGATCTGTGTCTGGTATCGACAAAAGAGTGAGGGATTAGAGGGGGTGAATAACTCTAAAGTGGTATTTTACATACACTTACAATTGATTAAAAACAACATTTCTTGTGGGGTTTCTTGTTACAAATAGGGTGGAGCAATGTCATGACAGTATTGTGTGGTTGCTGTTATGGAAAACAATAAAAGAACCGCCATTGCAGATAATGGCGACATCTGGATGAGACCCCTATGGCAAGGACAAAATCACGCGTACGCCGTTTCTTCAGCCTGATATTACCGTTTTTATTTATTACTGCCGTTCACGCTGAGCAAACCTCTGTACCCGCAAAGACCGTCACCGTTGAAGCGAAGAATGAAACCTTCGCCCCTCAGCATCCTGATCAATACCTCTCCTGGAAAGCCACGTCTGAACAGTCAGCCCGTGAAGATGCGCTGGCAGAAGACCCTCGCCTGGTGATCCTGTGGGCGGGATATCCTTTCTCCCGCGATTACAACAAACCGCGTGGACACGCGTATGCGGTTACCGATGTGCGTGAAACGTTACGTACCGGTGCGCCAAAAACGGCTGAAGATGGTCCGTTGCCGATGGCCTGCTGGAGCTGTAAAAGCCCGGATGTGGCACGTCTGATCCAGAAAGACGGTGAAGATGGGTACTTCCACGGTAAATGGGCGCGTGGCGGCCCGGAAATTGTTAACAACCTCGGCTGTGCTGACTGCCATAACACGGCATCAGCAGATTTCGCGAAAGGGAAACCGGAACTGACGCTGTCGCGTCCTTATGCCGAGCGAGCGATGGAAACCATTGGCAAACCGTTTGAAAAAGCCAGCCGCTTTGATCAGCAATCCATGGTCTGCGGTCAGTGCCACGTGGAGTACTACTTCGACGGTAAGAACAAAGCCGTTAAGTTCCCATGGGATGACGGTATGAAAGTCGAGAACATGGAGAAATACTACGACAACATAGCTTTCTCTGACTGGACCAACTCTCTGTCTAAAACCCCAATGCTGAAAGCGCAGCACCCGGAGTATGAAACCTGGAGTGCGGGCATTCACGGTAAGAACAACGTGACCTGTATCGACTGCCACATGCCGAAAGTGCAGAACGCAGAAGGTAAAATCTACACCGACCATAAGATTGGTAACCCGTTCGACAACTTCCCACAGACTTGCGCCAACTGCCACACCCAGGACAAAGCGTCTCTGCAAAAAGTGGTTGCTGAGCGTAAGCAAGCGATTCATGACCTGAAAATCAAAGTTGAAGATCAACTGGTCCATGCGCACTTCGAAGCGAAGGCTGCGTGGGATGCGGGGGCGACGGAAGCGGAAATGAAGCCGATTCTGGAAGACATTCGCCACGCACAATGGCGCTGGGATCTGTCGATTGCTTCTCACGGTATCCATATGCACGCACCGGAAGAAGGTCTGCGGATGCTGGGTAGCGCGATGGATAAAGCCGCTGATGCGCGTACCAAACTGGTCCGTCTGCTGGCGACCAAAGGCATCATGCATGAAATCCCTCTGCCGGATATCTCTACCAAAGAGAAAGCCCAGCAGGCGATTGGTCTGAACATGCAGCAAATCAACGCTGAGAAGCAGGACTTCATTAAAACGGTGATTCCGCAATGGGAAGATCAGGCGCGTAAAAACGGTCTGTTAAGCCAATAACCCCATTCCGCCTCGCAAGGGGCGGATAACTCAACGGAGTGAATATGAGCGTATTACGTTCGTTATTAACTGCTGGGGTGCTGGCGTCAGGTCTGTTCTGGAGCCTGAGCGGGATAACCGCCACGCCAACCCCGCAGGAGTCAGATCAACGCTGGACGGTCACCCAACAGCGTAATCCGGATGCGGCGTGCCTCGATTGTCACAAGCCGGATACCGAAGGCATGCATGGTAAACATGCAGAAGTCATCAACCCAAATAATAAACTGCCGGTTACCTGCACCAACTGTCACGGTCAGCCATCGCCAAACCACCGTGAAGGGGTGAAGGATGTGATGCGCTTTAACGAGCCGATGTACAACGTGGAGCAGCAGAACAGCGTCTGTATGTCCTGTCACCTGCCTGAGCAGTTGCAAAAAGCGTTCTGGCCGCACGATGTTCACGTGACGAAAGTAGCGTGCGCCAGTTGTCACTCACTGCATCCGAAGCAAGACACGATGCAGACGCTAAGCGATAAAGGACGGATCAAGATTTGCGTCGATTGCCACAGCGATCAGCGTAACAATCCAAACTTTAACCCGGCGTCTATTCCCTTGCTTAAGGAGCATCCATGAGTTGCTCTCGTCGCCAGTTTATCACCGGCGTCAGCGCGCTAGTGGCTGTTAGCGGGACGGCGGGACGCGTCGTAGCGAAGACGTTAAACATTAATGGTGTGCGTTACGGCATGGTACATGATGAGTCATTATGCATCGGCTGTACCGCGTGCATGGATGCCTGTCGGGAAGTTAACAGCGTACCGGAAGGCGTCTCGCGTCTGACGATCATTCGCAGTGAACCGCTGGGGACGTTTCCCGATGTGAAGTATCGTTTCTTCCGCCATTCGTGCCAGCACTGCGATCACGCACCCTGCGTTGACGTCTGCCCGACGGGGGCATCGTACCGCGATGCCGCCAGCGGCATTGTGGATGTGAACCCGGATCTGTGCGTCGGTTGCCAGTATTGCATCGCCGCCTGTCCTTATCGCGTGCGCTTTATTCATCCGGTCAGCAAGACGGCGGATAAATGCGATTTTTGCCGCAAAACCAACCTGAAAGCGGGCAAGCAGCCCGCCTGCGTGGAGTCATGTCCGACGAAAGCGCTGACGTTTGGTAATCTGGACGACCCCAACAGCGAAATCTCGCGGTTGTTGCACCAGAAAAATACCTACCGTTACAAGCTGGCGCTGGGCACGAAACCGAAGGTCTACCGCGTTCCCTTTAAATATGGGGAGGTGAGCCAATGACACCCGCTTCTGCATTTCATTTTGAATCACTGGTGTGGGACTGGCCCATTGCCATCTATTTGTTTCTGATAGGCATATCTGCCGGGCTGGTGACGCTGTCGGTATTGTTACGACGGCTGCACCCGGAAGCGGGTGGTGCTGACAGCACGTTGCTGCGCACCACGCTGGTACTGGGACCGGGAGCCATTATTCTTGGACTGCTGATCCTGGTATTCCACCTGACGCGTCCATGGACTTTCTGGAAGCTGATGTTCCACTACAGCTTCACGTCAGTGATGTCGATGGGGGTCATGCTGTTTCAATTGTACATGGTGGTGTTGGTGCTGTGGTTGGCAAAAATCTTTGAAAAAGAGGTGATTGCCTTACAACAGCGCTTCATTCCACGCCTGAGTATTGTGCCGAAACTGCTGGCGTTGATCGCACCGTTCCACCGGATGCTTGAAACGGTGATGCTGGTGCTGGCGGTACTGCTCGGGGCGTACACCGGGTTCTTGCTGTCAGCGTTGAAATCCTACCCGTTCCTGAATAACCCGATCCTGCCGGTACTGTTCCTGTTTTCTGGGATCTCCTCCGGTGCTGCAGTGGCGTTAATCGCCATGGCATTACGCCATCGTAGTAACCCACACAGCACTGAAGCGCACTTTGTCCACCGTATGGAAACGCCGGTGGTGTGGCTGGAAATCTTCCTGCTGGCGGCTTTCTTTGTCGGGCTGGCGCTGGGTGATGACGGCAAAATGCGCGCGCTGGCTGCTGCCTTGGGCGGTGGGTTCTGGACCTGGTGGTTCTGGCTGGGTGTGGCAGGGCTTGGACTGATCCTCCCGATGCTGTTGAAACCGTGGGCGAATCGTAGCTCAACGTTTCATGGCGTACTGGCGGTATGTGGTGCCAGCCTGACTGGTGTTTTACTGCTGCGTTTCTTTATTTTGTATGCAGGACAGCTAACCGTTGCGTAAGGTGATATCTGGACGTCTTCCTTCCTGAAGCCGGTTTTCTGGCTCTGTTGTTAAGTTTCGGGGTCAACGTGTTGACCCCGCTTGTCGCGCTGGTGGGGCTCCGCCGGCGCTGGCAGGGTGTGATGCAACTGGCCTGCGTGGGGACGTGGACGCAATTTACGCTACAGCTGATCGCTTTTGCCATTCTGGTCTTCTGTTTTATGACCAGCGACTTCTCGGTTGTCTATGTTGCTCAGCATAGCTATAGCCTGCTGCCGTGGGGACTAAAACTGGCGGCGGTGTGGGGCGGTCATGAAGGATCGCTGCTGCTGTGGGTGCTGTTTCTTTCCGGCTGGAGCGCGCTGTTCGCTCTTCGCTATCGGCGTGATACCGACGCGCTTTTTCCGCTGGCGCTCTGCGTCCTGTCAATGATGTTGGCCTTACTGCTGTTGTTTGTCGTGGTGTGGTCCGATCCGTTCGTGCGTATCTTCCCACCAGCCATTGAAGGACGCGATCTTAATCCGATGTTGCAGCATCTTGGGCTCATCCTCCACCCTCCGCTGCTCTATCTGGGTTACGGTGGATTGATGGTTGCGGCTGGGGTTGCGCTGGCTTCGCTGCTGCGTGGCGGCTTTAGCGCAGAAACTGCATGGGTCTGCTGGCGCTGGGCTTTACCCGGCTGGTGTGCGTTGACGCTGGGCATCATCCTCGGCTCCTGGTGGGCGTACTGCGAGCTGGGTTGGGGCGGCTGGTGGTTCTGGGACCCGGTGGAAAACGCCTCTTTATTACCCTGGCTTTCTGCCAGCGCATTGCTGCATAGTTTGTATGTCTCACGCCAGCGCGGGCTCTTCCGTCACTGGTCGCTGCTGCTGGCCATCGTCACACTGATTTTATCGCTGCTGGGGACGTTGATTGTGCGTTCCGGCATCCTGGTGTCTGTTCATGCTTTCGCGCTGGATAATGTCCGCGCTGCGCCGCTGTTTGCACTATTTTCCGTCTTAAGCCTGGCGTCGCTCGGGCTGTACGCCTGGCGGGCACAGGATGGTCGCCAAACTGCGCGTTTCGGCGGTTGGTCGCGCGAGATGTTAATTCTGGTCGCGTTACTGCTTTTTTGTGCGGTGCTACTGATTGTGCTGATCGGCACGCTCTATCCCATGATTTACGGTCTGTTTGGCTGGGGGCGACTCTCGGTTGGGGCGCCGTATTTTAACCGCGCCACGTTGCCGTTTGGGTTATTGATGCTGGCGGTCATCGTTATCGCAACCATCAGAAGCTGGAAAGGATCGCTGCGAAGCCAGCTTCCGGCCCTGTTAGCGCACAGTGGGGTACTGGTTTTCGCGGCGGGGATCGTCTTTTCCAGCGGCAGTCGCCAGGAGATTAGCCTGAATCTGAGTCCGGGCCAGCAGGTTGAGCTGGCAGGTTATCTCTTCCGTTTTGAGCGCCTCAGTCTGGAAGCAAAAGGAAATTACACCAGTGAAAAAGCGCTGATTACGCTGTGGCAGGATGAGAAACGTATCGGCAGTCTTCAACCCGAACGGCGCTTCTATGCCGCGCGTCGCCAGCAAATGATGGAGCCGGGTATCCGCTGGAACCTGCTGCATGACTGGTATGCGGTGATGGGCGAAAAAACAGGGCAGGATCGTTATGCCATGCGCTTATACGTGCAAAGCGGCGTGCGCTGGATTTGGGGGGGAGGACTGCTGATGGTATTTGGTGCGCTGCTGAGCGGCTGGCGGGGAAGGAAATGCCCTGAGTTATTGCCTGATGGCGCTGCGCTTATCAGGCCTACGAGTGAAAAGCCTGGTAGGCCGGATAAGGCGTTCACGCCGCCATCCGGCAAAACGATGTTACTTATGCTCTTGCTGATTTTTCTACCTTTCATCACGCATGCTCAGGTTGTGGATACCTGGCGCTTTGCAAACCCGCAACAGCAGGAAAAGGCGCTGTTTATTGCCAGCCAACTGCGGTGTCCGCAGTGCCAAAACCAAAACTTACTGGAATCCAATGCGCCAGTGGCGGTCAGTATGCGTCATCAGGTTTACAGCATGGTTGAAGAGGGCAAAAACGAAGCAGAGATCACTGCCTGGATGACCGCGCGTTATGGTGATTTCGTTCGTTATAACCCCCCTCTGAATGAGCAAACACTGCTGCTATGGGCGCTACCGTGCGTGTTATTGCTGCTGATGGGCGTGGTGATTTGGCGGGTGAGATCGCGCCAGCGTACTGAGGAGGACGAGCAATGAGTCACTCCGAACGCGCCGTGGCACCGTTTCGTCCGATGCCGGTGAAACGGCTGGTTGTCGCGGTTGTGATGATGGTTATTGCCTGCATCGGAGGTTATCTGTTAACACCAAAATGGCAGGCTGTCCGTCAGGAGCAAGCCCGACTGGCCGATCCATTACACGCGTTCTCTGATGAAAATATTCAGGAAAAACAGCTGCTTTCTTTGCAGTCGCAGATTCGTGCCACGCCACAGGACGGGGTGTTATGGGCGCAACTGGGGGAATATTATCTTTGGCAAAATGCGTATCACAATGCACTGCTGGCCTATGAACAGGCGCTGCGTTTTCGGGGTGAAAACGCCGAAATCTACTCGGCGTTGGCGACGGTATTGTATTACCAGGCCGGACAGCATATGACACCGCAAACGCGCGAAATGATAGATAAATCCCTGGCGCTGGACGGCAATGAAGTCACCGCGCTGATGCTGTTGGCTTCTGATGCGTTTATGCAGGCTGATTACGCACAGGCGATTTCAATGTGGCAAAAAGTAATGGATTTAAACTCGCCTAGGGTGAATCGTGCGCAGTTGATCGACTCCATTAATATGGCGAAATTGTTGCAGAATCGGCAAAAATAAATTTGTTTTTTTTGTGATTTGTATCATTTTGCCTGTTTAAAAAACAGGCAGTCGAACAAGTGGGTAAAAAAAACTCACGGAAGAACTTCTTCATTTTTTATCAAATAAAAATTCTTTTATAACAAAAAGTTATTCATGATTACCGATATAAACTCGCGTTTTTATGCATAATTTCAGCTAAACCCCCTGTTCTGAAAGGCTTGCGCGAGATAGCGTGCAAATGATAATGATAATAAGCGTTAAAAAACTCTATAAACGAACGCAACACAAATCATACCCTTTCAGTATGTACTGTTCTCGCATTTTTATATGCGGAATAGCGCTCCATCGAGGAAGTCCGTTGTTATGAAAAATTTGAAAGTCAGCCTGGCATGGCAGATCCTCATCGCCATGGTGCTGGGCATTTTGCTAGGGAGTTACCTGCACTACCATAGTGACAGCCGCGAATGGCTGGTATTAAACCTGCTGCAACCGGCGGGTGATATCTTTATCCACCTGATTAAAATGATCGTCGTGCCCATTGTAATTTCCACGCTGATTGTGGGTATCGCCGGGGTGGGGGATGCAAAACAGCTGGGCCGTATTGGCGCGAAAACCATTATCTATTTCGAAGTGATCACCACCGTGGCGATTATCCTCGGTATTACGCTGGCAAACGTATTCCAGCCAGGTACCGGCGTTGATATGTCGCAGCTGGCGACTGTGGATATTTCGAAATATCAAAGCACAACGGCAGAAGTGCAGAGTCATGCACATGGCCTGATGGGTACAATTTTGTCACTGGTGCCGACCAACATCGTTGCGTCGATGGCGAAAGGTGACATGCTGCCGATTATCTTCTTCTCAGTGCTGTTCGGTTTAGGTCTGTCTTCTCTGCCTGCCACGCACCGTGAACCGCTGGTTACCGTGTTCCGCTCTATCTCCGAAACCATGTTTAAAGTGACCCACATGGTCATGCGTTATGCGCCGGTCGGTGTCTTTGCGCTGATCGCCGTCACGGTCGCAAACTTTGGCTTTGCCTCCTTGTGGCCGCTGGCGAAGCTGGTGCTGTTGGTGCATTTTGCCATCCTGTTCTTTGCACTGGTGGTGCTGGGTATCGTGGCGCGTGTCTGTGGTCTGAGTATCTGGATCTTAATCCGTATCCTGAAGGATGAGCTGATTCTGGCGTATTCAACCGCCAGTTCTGAGAGCGTACTGCCGCGTATTATTGAGAAAATGGAAGCCTACGGTGCACCGGCATCAATCACCAGTTTCGTGGTGCCGACCGGCTATTCATTCAACCTGGATGGTTCGACGTTGTACCAGAGTATCGCCGCTATCTTTATTGCCCAGCTGTACGGTATTGACCTGTCGCTGTGGCAGGAAATCGTGCTGGTACTGACGCTGATGGTAACCTCGAAAGGGATTGCAGGTGTGCCGGGCGTATCGTTTGTGGTGCTGTTGGCGACGCTGGGCAGTGTGGGGATCCCGTTGGAAGGTCTGGCATTTATCGCCGGTGTTGACCGTATTCTCGATATGGCGCGTACTGCGCTGAACGTGGTGGGTAACGCGCTGGCGGTACTGGTAATCGCCAAGTGGGAACACAAATTTGACCGCAAGAAAGCGCTGGCCTATGAGCGTGAAATATTAGGTAAGTTTGATAAGACCGCTTTGTAGGCCGGATAAGGCAACGCCGCCATCCGGCAACCTGCTCCGGGTTGCCTGATGGCGCTACGCTATCAGGCCTACAACGACTACGTTCATCCGGCAATGCAAACCATTACCCGTTGGTTAACTTATCAAACTCTTCGCAGCCGGTATCGAATCCTTCTGTACAGCTCAGATTCAGCCAGTGCAGCGCCTTCTGTTTATTCTTTTCGATAAAACCCTGCTCGCCGTTTAAGAACATCATCCCGGCCCAGTATTCGGAATACCCGGTGCGAGAAATGGCCGAGCTACGTTTGAAATACCAGGTGGCTTTCTCATCGTCGGCAGGAATACCCACGCCATTGGCGTAGATCAGTCCGAGCAGCATTTGCGCATCGACAGCGGAGTCGTTCTCCAGGTTTTCCGAGGCGTTTTGCAGCAATGTAATCGCTTTGGGGTAATCTGTGTGCCCGGCCTGCGTGTTCACCAGAATTCTCGCCAGCGTAATTTCCCCCGCCTTACTACCTGCCTGGGTCGCTTTTTCGGCCAGCGTTTTGGCCTCGGGGTAATCCAGACTGACCGGATTGGTAATCTTAATCTGTGCCAGCAATGCGTAAGCATCGGCATCACCATTGTCGGCGGCTTTTTGCGCCCAATATTCCGCTTTACCCAAATCGCCTGAGCTAAACCAGGTATCAGCGAGGAAATATTGTGCGCGTCGGTCTCCGGACTCGGCGGCTTTCAAAAACTGACTACCGGGCTCTTCGGCATGGACAAAGCATGTCATTAACACCATCAAGGCGAAAAGTCGTTTCATCTTATATTTAGATTTAGTGTAGGGAATGAACAGTATAGAGAGATTATGTGCATAAAAAAACGGCCTCCGAATGGAGGCCGTCAGGGGAAGCTTAACCCATCGCGCTTTCGCGCAGGCTGGCTTTCAGCTTGGTGTACTCATCAATGACATACTGCTCGGCAGCGCGCTGATCGGCAATGCGTTCAACGTTTACAGCACAGTACTTGTACTCCGGCGTTTTGGTAATCGGGCTTAAGTTCTCGGTTACAAGTTCATTACATGCGCCAATCCACCACTGGTAGGTCATGTAAATCGCGCCTTTGTTTGGACGATCGCTGACTGCCGCACGGGTAATGACCCGGCCTTTACGCGAGTTCACCCACACCAGCTCTTCATCCTGGATGCCCAGGCGTTCTGCGTCGGCGGTGTTGATCTGGGCATAGCCCGGTTCATCCGCCAGCGCGGCCAGCGCCGCACAGTTACCGGTCATCGAACGGCAAGAGTAGTGGCCGACTTCACGCACCGTTGACAGTACCATTGGGTACTCTGGGGTGAGTTTGTCGATTGGCGCTACCCAGTCGCAGGTGAAGAACTGCGCCAGGCCGTTCGGGGTGTCGAACTTCTCTTTGAAAAGATAAGACGTACCCTGGTCGGCTTCTGAGGTGTCGCGGCAAGGCCACTGGATATAACCCAGTTCGCCCATTTTCTCGTAAGTGGCACCGTAGAAATCCGGGCACAGATGACGCAACTCGTCCCAGATTTCCTGGGTGTTGTTGTAGTGCATCGGGTAACCCATACGGGTGGCGATTTCACTGATAATCTGCCAGTCCGTTTTCAGATCCCACTTCGGCTCAACGGCTTTAAAGAAGCGCTGGAAGCCACGGTCAGCCGCGGAGAATACGCCTTCATGTTCGCCCCATGACGTAGACGGTAAAATAACGTCTGCGGCAGCAGCGGTTTTGGTCATGAAGATATCCTGCACGATAACCAGTTCCAGATCTTCGAAGCCTTTGCGCACTGCGGAAAGCTCAGCATCGGTCTGTAATGGATCTTCACCCATAATGTAGGCCGCACGAACTTCGCCATGCGCTGCACGATGCGGCAGTTCGCTGATGCGATAGCCGGTATGAGCAGGCAGACTTTCCACGCCCCAGGCTTTAGCGAACTTCTCGCGGTTAGCCGGATCTTTCACATACTGATAGCCCGGATAGGTATCCGGCAGCGCGCCCATGTCACATGCGCCCTGAACGTTGTTCTGGCCACGAACCGGGTTAACGCCCACGCTCGGCTTACCGAGGTTGCCGGTTAGCATTGCGAGGCTGGTCAGAGAACGCACGGTTTCCACGCCCTGATAGAACTGGGTAACACCCATGCCCCACAGGATGGCCGCGCTTTTCGCCGAAGCATACATACGTGCAGCCTGACGGATATCCTGAGCGCTAACGCCAGTAATATCTTCGACAGACTCCGGCGTGTAGCCTTCGACAATCTTGCTGTACTCTTCGAATCCTTCCGTACGCGAGGCGACGAACGCCTGGTCGTACAGTTTTTCTTCGATGATGACATGACCCATAGCGTTAAGCAGCGCGATATTCGAGCCGTTTCTCAACGCGATGTGCATGTCGGCAATACGCGCAGTTTCAATTTTGCGCGGATCGCAGACGATAATTTTCGCCCCTTTACGTTTAGCGTTGATCACGTGATTCGCCACGATAGGGTGGGAATCCGCCGGGTTATACCCGAAGATGAACACTAAATCGGTGTCATCAATTTCATTGATGGCATTACTCATTGCGCCGTTACCGACCGATTGGTGCAGACCTGCAACCGAAGGGCCGTGTCAGACGCGAGCGCAGCAGTCAACGTTATTGGTACCAATAACGGCGCGCGCGAATTTTTGCATTACATAGTTGGTTTCGTTACCCGTACCGCGAGATGAACCGGTCGTCTGAATGGCGTCCGGGCCATACTTCGCTTTGATGGCGCTCAGGCGATCGGCGACGTAATTAAGCGCTTCATCCCAGGAAACGGATTCCAGTTTGCCGCCACGCTGGCGACGGATCATTGGGGTCTTCAGACGAGGGGTCAGGATCTGGGTATCATTGATAAAATCCCAGCCATAGTAGCCCTTCAGACACAGGGTACCCTGGTTGGTTTTCCCCTGCGCCGCTTCAGCCCGGACGATTTTGCCGTTATCGACCACCAGGTTGATTTTGCAACCTGATGCGCAATATGGGCAAACCGTGACGACTTTTTTCATCGGTCTCGCTCCAGTTAATCAAATCGCGCATACGCGCTTGTCGCTTTCGTTATGCATCTTTTATGCCATGTTTTTATCAGGGGCATTCGCCGATAATACGGGCGAATTTTGCGCAAAACCCTGACGAAAAACAGGCTGTCGTCATATTTGACGTGACGAATCTTCAATACGTGACGCCCCGGCAGTGTGACCGAGGTTATGTTTCCCACATGTCCTTGTGCCTTATCGCTGTCACTCTGTGCAGAATCAATCACACTCATTTAAGTTGGCCAGAAATGGGGAGGAACAATGAAGCCAGCCATACTGGTTGTGGATGATGACGAGGCAATCTGCACACTGCTCCAGGATGTGCTGAGTGAACACGTCTTTGCGGTGACCGCCTGTCATACCGGACAGGATGCGCTGCGCTGCGTTGATACTCAGCCGGATATAGCGCTGGTATTGCTGGACATGATGTTGCCCGATATTAATGGCCTGATGGTGCTTCAGCAGGTGCAAAAAATAAGGCCGGGATTACCGGTGGTGATGCTGACAGGGTTAGGTAGCGAATCGGATGTGGTTGTGGGGCTGGAAATGGGGGCTGACGATTATATCGGCAAACCGTTCAATGCGCGGGTACTGGTGGCGCGGGTAAAAGCCGTGCTCAGGCGTGTCGGTGTTTTAACACCTGAAAGCAGCGGTCCACAAACCACGGGGTTATCCTTTAATGGCTGGCATCTGGATACCGCAGGTTGTCAGTTACGTAATCCTCAGCAGTTGAAGGTGGACCTGACGCAGGGCGAATACAGTCTGCTGCTGGCGCTGGCACAGAACGCCCGCCGGGTGCTTAGCCGCGAACAATTGCTGGAGTTGACGCGCAGCGACAGCGTTGAGGTGTTTGACCGCACTATTGATGTGTTAATCATGCGACTACGGCGAAAGATAGAGACTAACCCGCATCAGCCAATGTTGATTAAAACCCTGCGCGGTCTGGGTTATGTTTTTGCCGCCGACGTGCAGCATCACGATAAGGCGGCGTGATCTGCGCAGTTGCCGGATGCGGCGTAAACGCCTTATCCGGCCTACAAAAGCGATAACGACCCCGTATGCCTGATAAGCGTAGCGCATCAGGCATCAGCCATTCCGGCTTTTAACTCCTCCAGCGTTTTTGCGCCGTCGATTGCATTGGCACACAGCAGGCTTGCCCGCGCGCAGGCGTGTGCCAGCCTGATACTGTCCGCTAACGACCAGCGCTCGTGGCAGCCATACAGAAAACCAGCGCAAAATGCATCTCCTGCCCCGACACTGCCGACGATCTCTTCCTGGGCCAGAAATTGTGAGGGTATCCAGGTGCCAGCCTGATCAGGATCTTCACCCCATGCGCCTTCCGGACAGTGGATCACCACCCGCTGGCGTACACCCGCGTCCAGTAGTTCACGGGCGGCGGTAGCGATGTGCGGAATATGCAATTCGCCGTTGGGCTGGCGGATCTCCAGTCCGCTGAATTCCCCGGCCTCCAGTTCATTGATCACCAGATAGTCAAGATGGCGAAGCGCTGGCATCACCAGTGGCTGGTAGCGAGGATCGCCTTTGCGTGAGACCAGATCCAGTGACGTTTCAAAGCCATTTTCACGCATTTGTGCCAGTAGTCGTGCGCTTCGCGTACCGAACTCATCGTCAGGCATGTCCAGACTATCGAGCAGCAGCAGATAGCCCAGATGGAAAATTTTCATCGAGGTATCCAGCAGCTCAAACGCAGGCAGATCGAGTAGCCGATTGGCGCCCGGTGAGTGAAAAAAGGTGCGCTGGCCGCTGGGATCGGTCATCACCTGCGACATTGACGTGGGGGCTGATGTCGTGCGCTGAACATGCTGGCGATTAACGTGATACTGTTCCAGCATCGCCATGATATAGTCGCCATCGCTGTCCTTGCCAATTAAGCCCACTGCCTGCAACGGTAGCCCGGTGTGCATTTTTGCCAGCGTGAGCAATACGTTAAGCGGAGCCCCCCCCGTTGCGCGTTCGCTATGGGTTATCTCCGCCAGCCAGCCGCGTTCTGGCCACTGCACAATCTGATGTACATGATCGACCAGCATGTTACCTGCGGCGATAATGCCTTTACGTTCCATCAGATCTGCCCCGCGCTACCAAAAATACGCATCTGTTCAGAAACGGTATCGGTAATGGCTTCCTCAATACTCAGCAGCAGTTCGGCGAATTCGTCGTACAGCGGCTGGCGATTAGCCATACGCGACTCTACCGCAGCCAGTGCCGCCTGCGACATACCGGTGTAGAAGTTGATTTTGTGAATGCCAAGCTCGATTGCCCGACGGAAATCGTCGTCGCTAATGCCGGAGCCGCCGTGTAGTACCAGCGGAATTGCCGCCTGTTGGCGAATAGCGTCCAGACGGGGAAAATCGAGTTGTGGCACGCCTTTGTACTTGCCGTGTGCATTGCCAATAGCAACTGCCAGCGCATCAATACCGGTTCGATCGACGAAATCCCGTGCCAGCATGGGGTCGGTAAACAATGATTCATCGGCATGACCATACAGTGCTCCGCCTTCATCGCCGCCCACCGCACCGAGCTCTGCTTCCACCGACACACCCACCGCATGACACATCTTCACGACTTCGCGGGTTTGACGGATATTGTCTTCGTATTCCAGCGTGGAACCATCAAACATGACCGAACTGAAGCCTAAGCGCAGTGCCCGAACCACTGACTCAAAGTGCAGGCCGTGGTCAAGGTTTAGTACCACCGGAATATCATGGCGTGCGGCTTCAAATTTGACCGCTTCGACGAGGGAGTCCAGCGAGATATATTTAAAATGCACTTCGGCAATGTTGATAATAAAAGGCGAACGTTCCTGTTTTGCTGCGGCAAACAGCGCGCGCAGGAAGTGTGAGTCCAGTACGTTAAATGCCCCTAAGGCATAGCGGTGCTCGCGGGCATGGGCAAGCCCATCGGCGAGGGAAATTAACGGCATAATACGCTCCTTGGTTAACGGAACAGGCGGTACTCGTTACACAGCACCAGATGCGCCGGTTCGTCTTCTTCAATGTCGTTATAGCGGGCTATCGGTTGCAGAAAATGGTTATCGTGGTCGTCGTCATTGACGGAAGAAACCTCACCGACCAGCACGTCACCAAACCCTTCCTCAGCCCAGAAGCTGTGATACAGACCGGGCGTCAGACAGATGCTTTCCCCTGGTGCCAGGCGTAGCTGGCTACCTGCAGCATGGGTTTGTCGGCAACCATCAATGACCACATTGACGTCGCTGTCCTCCGTTTGTTCTCTGATACCGGCGTTCCACAGTTCGACAATCAGATTGCCGCCGCCGCGATTGATGATGTCTTCACGCTTGCGCCAGTGAAAATGCATCGGCGTAACCTGGGCATCGCGAACATGCATGATTTTCTCTGCGTAGCACTTCTCGTATGGCATACCTTTTGGCGAGCCATTTCGCAGGGTGAACAGCGTTAAGCCCTGAGCGGCGAAATTGTTGCCGCCAAATGCGGTGACATCCCAACCCAATTTGAGGTCAAAGACTTCGCTCCAGGCGGAAGCATCAAGTTTTCGCCATTGCGTGGGTGGGAAACTGGCGAAAGCGGGGAGATGCACGTCGTGCTGGGAAAAAAACTGGCGTGTGTGGCCAAGAATTTCGTTTATTGCGGAGCGTTTCATGGACAGAATTCTCCTGAGTATAATGCCGAATGGCGCTGTGCTTATCCGACCTACAAATTCATATCGATCTTGTAGGCGGGATACGGCATTTTTGCCGCCATCCGGCGTTGTTGTAGCGGGTTATTTCACCGTCCAACCCTTATAGCTACCGACGTTGTTTTTATCGATCATCGTCACTGGGATCAGCACAGGTTCTTTCGGCGCGGGTTTCCCCTGTAATATGTCATAGCCGATTTCGACTGCCTTGGCTGCCATTACCTGCGGATCTTGTGCCGGAGTCGCCACAAATAGTGAGTTTTCGCGCTTCAACGCTTCTTCGCCGTCCGGCGATCCATCTACGCCGACAATAAAGAATTCATTGCGCTGTGCCTGTTTCGCTGCCAGATCGGCACCGATCGCAGTCGGATCGTTAATGGCGAATACGCCGTCGATCTTCGGATTAGCCGCCAGCAGTGCGGTCATAATCTCCAGGCCGCCTTCGCGACTGCCTTTGGCGTTTTGGTTATGTGATAGCACCTTGATATCGGGATGGCGTTTGAATTCAGTCTGGCAGCCTTCCACGCGGTTCTGAACGGCGGAAACTGGCGGCCCGTTGATGATCACTACGTTGCCTTTACCTTTCAGGCGGTCGGTGATGTATTTACAGGCCATTTCGCCTGCCTGGGTGTTATCGGAGGTGATGGTTGCATCAGCCCCTTCCGCCGCCACGTCAACGGCGACCACTACAATCCCCGCGTCTTTCGCCCGTTTAACCGCCGGACCGATGCCTTTGGAATCCGCTGCGTTAAGAATGATCATGTCGACTTTGGCGGCAATAAAGTTGTCGATCTGCGATACCTGTTGCCCCAGGTCGTAGCCGCTGGATACCAACGTTACTTTGACGTTATCACCGGCCAGTTTACGCGCTTCCAGCTCCGCACCTTTGGTGATTTGCACGAAGAACGGGTTGGCAAGATCGCCCACCGTGACGCCGATCGATTTCAGTTCTTTTGCCTGCACAAACGGAGCTGCAGCAAACAGTGCGCCAGCACAGAGCGCGGTAACTAATGGCTTCAAACGCATACTCGTTTCCTCACGTAGGGTATTGTTGTTATACGCCTGATGGCGCTGCGCTTATCAGGCCTACGAATGAGTAGGCCAGTAAGCTTGTCTATGCACTTTGATGGTGTCGGGTACGGTATTTGTCGATCAGCACCGCTATGATGATCACCGCCCCTTTGATCACCAGTTGCCAGAAATAGGAGACGCCCATTAGCGTCATGCCGTTATTAAGCGTGGCAATAATCAGCGCCCCTACCAGCGTGCCGGTGATGGTGCCAATACCGCCGACAAAGCTGGTGCCGCCGAGGATCACCGCGGCAATCGCGTCCAGCTCATAACCCATCCCTAAGTTGCCGTTGGCGCTGTACAGCCGCGAGGCGCTCATCACCCCACCAAGGCCCGAGAGCAGACCGCTCATGCCATAGACGAACAGCAGCACCAGCCAGACTTTGATACCGGTTAAACGTGCGGCCTGCATATTGCCGCCAACCGCGTAGATATGGACGCCCAGCGTGGTGCGGCGCAGAATGAACCAGCACACCACCACCACCGCCAGTGCAATCACCACCAGCCACGGTACCGGGCCGAGATAGTTGTTGCCGATCCACTCAAAGCTGATGTTGGAGTTGATAACCGTCGTGCCATCCGCCAGCAGGTACGCCGCGCCGCGTAACGCGGTATAAGTCCCAAGCGTGACGATAAACGGCGGCAATCCGGCGAAGGCGACCAGCGCGCCATTAAACAGCCCCAGCACCAGGCCGAGCATCAGCGCCGCCGGAATCGACAGCATGGCAAACTCAGGAATAAGAGAAACGACCATGGCCGCAACGGCGGTGGTGCCGAGAATTGAACCGACGGAGAGATCGATCCCGCCGGTCAGGATGATGAAAGTCATGCCGGCCGCCAGGACGATATTGATCGACGCCTGGCGGGTAATATTCAGCAGGTTGCTCTCAGTAAAAAAGTTTGGCGCGATAAAGCCAAACACGGCCACAATCAGGATCAGAATGGGTAAGATGCCGACCGTTTGCATCAGATCGCTCATCAACATCTTTTTCGCAGAGGCGGATTTCGCCACTTGCTGGGGAGGGGTTGGATTATTCATGGGGCACCGCCTGATGATGGGAGTCGTTCACGCCGGTTGCCAGCGTCATAATGTTTTCCTGGGTAATGCTTTTCCCGTCCAGTTCGCCGGCAATACTGCCTTCCCGCATGACATATACCCGATCGCTCATGCCGACCACTTCCGGCAATTCACTGGAGATCATCAGGATCGCTACGCCTTTGCGCGCCATATCGTTCATGATCCGGTAGATCTCGCTTTTGGCACCGACGTCTACGCCGCGCGTGGGTTCATCGAGGATCAAAATGCGGGGGCCGATCGCCACCCAACGCGAGATCAGCAATTTTTGTTGATTACCGCCGGACAGCCCACCCGCCCGTACCTGAGCATGCGGCACGCGGATGTTGAGTAATTGAATCGCGTCATCGGAAATGGCCTGCGCTTTTTTGCGATCGAGCAGCCCCCAGTTGGCATCACGTTCCAGCGTCGCCATGGTGATGTTCTCCGCTGCCGCCAGTTCTAAAAATAACCCCTGTTCCTTGCGGTTCTCCGTCAGAAAGCCGATGCCGTGGTCAATTGCTTCACGTGGGGAGTGGATCACTACCGGTTCGCCGTCGACTTCAATCATGCCGCCGATCGCTTTGCGTACGCCAAAAATCAGCTGCGCCAGTTCGGAACGTCCGGCTCCCACCAGACCTGCAAGGCCGACAATCTCCCCAGAGCGCACCAGCAGACTACACGGTTGCACTTTGTTGCCATCAGTCAGGTGATGAACGTTCAGGCGCGCTTTGCCTAGGGGAATATCGCGTTCCTTGTTGAACAGGTCGCTCAATGGGCGGCCCACCATCATGCGCACCAGTTCCGAAGCATTAAGCTTGTCGCGGGTCAGGCTACCGACATACTGCCCATCGCGCAGGACGCTGACGCGATCCGAGAGTTCATAGACTTCCGCCATGCGGTGACTGATATAGATAATCGCCATTCCTTCATCGCGCAGGCGCATGATCAGTTCAAACAGGCGGTGCGTCTCACGTGAGGAGAGGGCGGCGGTGGGTTCATCCATGACCAGGATACGGCTGTTACGGTGTAGGGCGCGGGCGATTTCGACCTGCTGCTGCTCGGCGATGGTCAGCGTCATTACCCGGTCGCTGGCCTTAAACTGGGCTCCGAGTCGGTCGATAACTTTCTGCGACTGCATCACCATCTCTTTGCGCTGGACCAGACCACCGCGCGACAATTCACTGCCGAGGAAGATATTCTCCGCTACCGTCAGGTTCGGCGCGAGCTGCATCTCCTGATAAATCAGGGTAATGCCTGCACTTAACGCATCCTTGGGTCCACGAATATGAAAAGGCTGTCCGTCAATCAGGATCTCGCCGCTGGTGGCGGTATACGCCCCCGCGAGGATCTTCATCAGGGTGCTTTTCCCCGCGCCGTTTTCGCCCATCAGGGCATGGATCTCACCCGGCCAGACCGTTAAATCGACCCCTTTCAGCGCGTAAAATTTGCCAAACGCTTTGGCAATGTTGCGCATTTCCAGAACCGGTGTCCTGCTCATCGCGGATCTCCTGCGGGGTGGCCGATATCAGCAGTCCATCACAGGAATGTAAATGCAAAATGTCAGAAGCCGTTCATATTTGTCATATTGCGATTTTTCTTCATGGAGCGTGATATGCCGCAACCGGGACGTCACTTTTTCGCCAGCGCGCGCGGGCGATTACTGTTTTTCAACCTGCTGGTGGTGGCGGTCACGTTGATGGTCAGCGGCGTGGCGGTGCTGGGGTTTCAGCACGCCAGTCAGATTCAGGAGCAGGTGCAGCAACAAACGGTTGATGACATGACCGGCAGCATGAATCTGGCGCGCGATACGGCAAATGTAGCAACGGCGGCGGTGCGGCTATCTCAGGTGGTGGGGGCGCTGGAATACAAAGGCGAAGCGGAACGTCTACAGGAGACCCAGCGGGCGCTGAAGCAGTCGCTGGAACAACTGGCCGCTGCGCCGCTGGCACAGCAGGAGCCGGGGTTGGTTGAGCGTATTATTCAACGCAGCAATGAGCTGCAAAGCAGTGTGGAAGGTATGTTGCAGCGTGGACAGCGGCGGCATCTGGAGCGTAACGCGCTACTCAGTTCGCTGTATCAGAATCAAAGCTACTTACGCCATCTGCAAAAGTTGACTGACGCACAGGATGACGCGCTGCTGGATCAAATGGATCGCTTAATTATGGCCGCCATTGAAACACCTACGCCGCGATCGGTGGTCAAACAACTGGACGGCGTGATGCCTGCGCTGCCTCTGCAAGCCAGTAACCTGCTGATTAGCCGTATTCTCAATGATTTCAATCAGGAACTGCATAAGCTGGAGCCGCTTTCTGCCGCCCTGGAACAAAGCGATCTGGCGATCAACTGGTATATGTTTCATATCAAAGCGCTGGTCGCGATCCTCAACAGTGATATCAACCAGTATGCTTCGCAGGTGGCGTTAATCTCCGAACAGCGGGTGGCGCAAAGCCACCAGGAGCTGCAATCCGGCGCGTTGTTTATTCTGGTCTTTGCGCTGCTGGCGGTGGTGATCACCGGTTTTGCTGGCTGGTATATCTACCGCAATCTTGGCTCCAACCTGACCGCCATTTCGCGAGCGATGACCCGACTGGCGCACGGTGAATCGGACGTCAGCGTCCCGGCTCTGCAACGCCGCGATGAGCTGGGCGAACTGGCGCGTGCCTTTAGTGTATTTGCCCGTAATACGGCATCGCTGGAGCACACCACCCGCTTGCTAAAAGAAAAAACCAGCCAGATGGAAATCGACCGCACCGAGCGCCAGGGGCTGGAAGAAGCGCTGCTACACAGCCAAAAGCTGAAAGCGGTAGGGCAACTGACGGGGGGGCTGGCGCATGATTTCAATAACTTGCTGGCGGTGATTATCGGCAGTCTGGATCTGGTGAATCCGGATTCGCCCGATGCACCGCGGATTCATCGGGCGCTAAAAGCGGCTGAACGTGGGGCGCTGCTGACCCAGCGGCTGCTGGCCTTTTCACGCAAACAGTCTTTGCATCCTCACGCGGTAGAGCTGAAAACGCTACTGGAAAACCTGGGAGAGTTGATGCGTCATTCGCTACCTGCCACATTGACCCTGGAAATTGAGGCCCAATCGCCCGCCTGGCCGGCGTGGATTGATGTCAGCCAGTTGGAAAACGCCATTATCAATCTGGTGATGAACGCCCGCGATGCGATGGATGGGCAGGCCGGTATAATTAAGATCCGTTCGTGGAATCAGCGCGTTACGCGTAGCGATGGCCGCAAGCAGGACATGGTGATGCTGGAAGTGGCTGACCAGGGCAGTGGCATGTCACAGGAAATTAAGGCACAGGTCTTCGAACCGTTCTTCACGACCAAACAAACCGGTAGTGGGAGTGGGCTGGGGCTGTCGATGGTGTACGGCTTTGTGCGCCAGTCCGGTGGTCGGGTGGAAATTGAGAGCGCGCCGGGGCAGGGAACCACCGTCAGACTACAGCTTCCTCGTGCCGTTGTGCCAGTGCAAGTTCCGGTCGAACCGATAGCAGAGCATCCTGCGACCCGCGGTGAGAAGCTGGTTCTGGTGCTTGAAGATGAGGCCGATGTGCGTCAGACGTTGTGCGAACAATTACACCTTTTGGGCTACCTGACGCTCGAAGCCGCTAACGGCGAACAGGCAATGCATATGCTGGCGGCTTCAGCAGAGATTGATATTCTTGTCAGTGACTTAATGTTGCCAGGCGGATTGAGTGGTGCGGATGTGGTCAATCATGCCCTGAAGCATTATCCCCAACTGAATATTCTGCTGATTAGCGGCCAGGATTTACGCCCGGCGCATAATCCGGCACTGCCGGATGTGGCGCTATTGCGTAAACCGTTTACCCGAGGGGAGCTGGCCCAGGCGCTGCGACGCGCACGTAATTGAGATTCCTCCGCTACTCGCGTCAAAGCACTTTGATTACCGTGGAGCCAGTTTCTTTATGAGGCTGGTTTTATGAAACGCTCCCCGACGCTCTTTTTATTCAGTTTGTTGATGTTGACGACGATTTCGGCGCATGCAGACATTATTGATGACGCCATTGGCAATATTCAACGCGCCGTCAGCGATGCTTATAATCCGGATAACAATCGGGATTATGACGACTCACGTGATGATGGCTGGCAGCGTCAGATGAGTGACGATCGCCGCAGGCAGTACGACAATCGTCGTCGCCAGTTCGAAGACCGCCGTCGCCAACTGGATGACCGTCAGCGGCAGCTCGATCAAGAACGGCGTCAGTTAGAAGACGACGAACGCAGAATGGAAGAGGACTACGATCGTTAGCTGTAACGATATGAAACAGGCATCCAGAAAACCAACGACTGTGGGTGATATCCTGCAATATGAATACCTGGAACCGCTTAACCATCTGTTTGTAGGCCGGATAAGATGTTTTCATCGCATCCGGCAAATTTCCTTACTCCAGCACAATCTCCATTCCGTCATACCCGGCTTCAAACCCTGCCGGTAGTGGATTTTCCATCATCCACAGGTCGAACTGATGGCTGATGTGCGTCAGGATCACCCGTGGGCAGCGGATAACCTCGTTTAGGGCGATGACGGTATTTACATCGCTGTGATTGCGAGGCGGCTCGGCGCGTGGGGCATGGCTGCAATCGATGATAATCACTTGAGGCTGGTTATTGTGCAGAAACTTCAGCGTCTTGTCGGGAAGCCCGGCGGTATCGGAGAGCCACGCCACGCGGCTGTGCGCGGTTTCCAGCAGATAGCCGAACGTCAGCTTCGAGTGGTTGAGCGGTAAAGGGGTCACCTGCAGTCCCTGTAAATCGAACACCACAAACGGTGCGACGGTCTGGCTAAAATCCAGAATACCGGGATGCTTAAACAGATCGTCGCAGCCCTGTTCATCCGGTGGGCCGTACACCGGGATTGTTTTTCCCACTCCCCAGCGCAGCGGAAACAGTCCCTGTACATGATCCATATGATAGTGAGTGAGCAGGAACTGCTGGAAACTGCCTGCCGGCCAGTCGTCCATCAGATGGGGGATCCCTGCATCCAGGAGCGTCACCGCGTCGTTGAATTTGACCACGCCACTGCAGGGGCGTCGGCGGTATTGCGCCTGTAAACGTGCTCGTTGGCAAGCGGCACAGTTGCAGCCAAAAGCCGGTACCAACTGTGCGCCGCCGGTTCCTGTAAGCGTAATGGTCAGACTCATCGCATCCCCTTACAACGGCTTGGTAAAGCGAAAATGGCTTTGCGTATAGCCTTCGCGGCGGTAAAAACGATGCGCATCAAGGCGCTGCGTGCTGGTGGAAAGCTCGGTCATTTCCGCCCCCGCTTCGCGCGCGGTGGCTTCGGCCCAGGCCAGCAACTGGCTGCCTACCTTTAACCCCCGTGCCTGTGGCATCACCACCAGTTCCTGAATCTCACCAATCCAGTTAGCGTGGTGCAGATGAAACTGCAAATGCAGACCGATTAATCCGATGACCTGTCCGTCAAGCAGCGCCAGTTGGTAGTGCATATTGGGGTCTTGCAGATTTGCTATATACCCGGTGCTAAAGGCCTGGTGATCGAATTTACCCTGCTTCAGTTCGCAGACCAGCGCGTAAACCGCATCGGTGTCGTACAGCGTAGCGCGGCGTAATTCACAGACAGACATGTTTCTTCTCCTTGCGTCCCATCAGGGTGAGCAGTGTATCGACTGACTGTAGCAAACTTCCATCGTTATTGAGGACGTGGCAGTCGTAAGGCGCGTAGCGGGCCGCGCGTTCAAGGCGGGCAGCGATTTCCGTTTCGCTTTCCCGCCCGCGTGCCTGCAGACGTTGGCGTAAAATCGCCGGAGAAACCTGTAAGCAGATAGGCGTTAAAGCCGTGCCATAGCGTGATTGCGCCTGCGGCAGATGGGCGCGTGAACCGTTGACCACCACATCAAAACCGGCATGCAGCCAGAGATCAATCTCCACGCCGACGCCGTAGTACAAACCGTTGGCATGCCAGCTTAGCGCCAGCAGGTTTTGCCCGGCACGGGTAAAAAACTCTTGTTCGCTGAGGGCGATGTGGTTTTCATTCCCGGCATTGGCCGCCCGGGTGATGTAACGATGTGCCACCAGCAATTGTGCCGGTTCCTGTAGGCGGAGTTCCGCCAGCAGACTGTCCTTTCCGGAGCCGGATGGCCCCATCAGCCAGATCAGTTTACCCATAGTCAGAATACCCTTTTGCCCTGACGCCAGACGTGGTCGATATGGATGTTGCCGCCTTTGCGGTGTGCCAGCACCAGGTCTGCACGTTTTCCTTCGGCAACCACGCCACGGTCGTCAAGATTCAACGCCCGTGCGGGATTACGGGTCACCAGACGAATAGCCTGTGGAAGTGTAAAACGGTTGGTATCGTCATCCGCGACACGAAATGCTGCGTCGAGCAGACTGGCGGGGTAGTAATCGGAAGAGAGGATATCCAGTAGCCCCAGTTCGGCCAGCTTATGGGCCGCTACGTTGCCGGAGTGCGAACCGCCTCGCACGATATTCGGCGCGCCCATCAGCACGTTCATACCATGCTGGCGTGAGGCTTCGGCAGCTTCGAACGTCGTGGGAAATTCGGCGATCACGCTGCCAAGTTGATGCGATTCCAGCACATGATCGTGGGTGGCGTCATCGTGGCTCGCCAGTGCAATCTGCCGTTCACGACACATCTGTGCGATGGCGGTGCGGTTGGGTTGTGACCAGCGTGCCGCCAGGGCGAGTTGCTCTTCTTCATAGCGGGCCATCTGCTCGTCGGTCAGCGAATACTTGCCCTGATAGTACTCGCGGTACTTCTCACGGTTGGCGAACTGACGCTGGCCCGGTGAGTGGTCCATCAGCGACACCAGCGTCACCGGCTCACGACCAACCAGCTTTTCAAACAGCGGCAGGGTGGTGTGATGCGGCAGCTCACAGCGCAGATGCAGACGGTGTTCGGCACGGTTGACACCGCGCTTTTGCGTCTCTTCCACCGCATTGATCATTTTTTCCAGGTTTTCCAGACGGTCTCCACCGTCTCGCACATCGCCAATCGCCACCGCGTCCAGTACGGTGGTAATACCGCTGGCAACCATTAAAGCATCGTGGCTGCTCATCGCTGAGTGGGCAGGCCAGTCTACTTTTGGGCGTGGGGTAAAGAACTTGTCGAGGTTATCGGTATGCAGTTCAATAAGCCCCGGCAGCAGCCAGCCGCCTTCACCGTCCAGCGCTTCAGGCAAGCTGCTCTGGCTTTCGGCAAAAGTGCGAATAACCCCGCCTTCAATCTCCAGCGATCCTTGCACCACTTCATCTTCCAGCACCAGCTTTACATTGTTGATAATCATGCTGTTATTCCCATCAGGTGCAGACGATCCGCGACGCGGTCGCGCACGGTTTGATCGTGAAAAATGCCAACAATTGCCGCGCCGCGGGTTTTTGCTTCTTCAATCAGCGCCACCACGGCAGCGCTGTTTTTGGCGTCCAGCGAGGCGGTAGGCTCATCGAGCAGCAGAATGGGGTAATCGACAATAAACCCACGGGCGATGTTGACGCGCTGCTGTTCGCCGCCGGAAAAGGTTGATGGCGCGAGATGCCATAAGCGCTCAGGAACATTCAGGCGGGTGAGCAGGCTTGCGGCTTTGGCGGCACATTCCTCACGAGATACGCCCAGATCCAGCAGTGGCTGCATCACCACATCCAGCGCGGAAATTCGAGGGATCACGCGCAGGAACTGACTTACCCAGCCGATAGTTGAACGACGGACCTCCAGCACTTTACGGGCCGGAGCCTGCACCAGATCCACCCATTCGCCGCTATGGCGAATATGGATATGCCCTTCATCTGGCAGGTAGTTGGCGTACAGCGAACGTAGCAGCGTCGATTTACCGCTGCCGGAATGGCCGTGCAGCACGACGCATTCGCCGTTTTTAACGTCCAGAGTCGCGTTTTGCAGCACCGGCAGACGCACGCCGTTTTGCTGGTGGAGCACGAAGGTTTTACTGACATTTTCAACGCGGATCGCGTTCATTTTTAGCCTCTTTAAACATTTGTGCGTTCAATTGCCTGATGGCGCTGCGCTTATCAGGCCTACAACCAATGCCGCTACGTAGGCCGGATAAGGCGCAGCCGCCATCCGGCACAAGCGATGCTGCTCCGTAGGCCGGATAAGGCGCAGCCGCCATCCGGCACAAGCGATGCCGCTCCGTAGGCCGGATAAGGCGTAGCCGCCATCCGACACAACAAAAAATCAGTTCTGCAATACCGACGACACCAGCAACTGGGTATACGGATGATGCGGATCGTCGAGCACGCGATCGGTTAACCCACTTTCCACCACCTGGCCCTGCTTCATCACCAGCAAACGGTCGGCCAGCAGACGTGCCACGCCCAAATCATGGGTGACAATCACCACTGCCAGATCCAGTTCCACCACCAGGCCACGCAGCAGGTCGAGCAGCTTGGCCTGTACCGAGACGTCCAGGCCGCCGGTCGGTTCGTCCATAAACACCAGTTTGGGATGGGTGACGAGATTGCGGGCGATCTGCAAACGCTGCTGCATGCCGCCGGAGAAGGTGGTCGGCAGGTCGTCGATACGCGAGGCGGGGATCTCCACCTCCTCCAGCCAACGCTGTGCGGTGGCGCGAATGTCGCCATAGTGACGCGCGCCGGTGGCCATCAGGCGTTCGCCGATATTGCCGCCAGCCGAAACCTGGCGGCGCAGGCCGTCCAGCGGATGCTGATGCACCACGCCCCACTCGGTGCGCAGCAGACGGCGGCGGTCGGCCTCGTTCATGCCGTATAGCGAACGGTTCTGATACAAAATTTCACCGTTCTGCGGCGTCAACCGTGAAGAGATTGATTTCAGCAGCGTAGTTTTACCGGAACCGGATTCCCCAACGATGCCCAGCACTTCGCCAGGCCACAGGTCAAAAGAGACATCGCTGAAGCCTTTGCCCGGCGCGTAGAGATGGGTCAGGTTGTTGACTGAAAGCAGCGGTTGCGTCATTGGCTGAGGGCCTCGCTCTGTTGGCGGCAGTAGTCGGTGTCGGAGCAGACAAACATGCGTTTGCCGCTGTCATCGAGCACCACTTCGTCGAGATAGCTATGGGTTGATCCGCAGATGGCGCAAGGTTCATCCCAGCTCTGCACGGTAAACGGGTGATCGTCGAAATCGAGGCTTTCCACCCGTGTATACGGTGGTACGGCATAGATACGTTTTTCGCGGCCTGCACCGAACAATTGCAGGGCAGGCATCATGTCCATCTTCGGGTTGTCGAATTTCGGGATGGGCGACGGGTCCATCACGTAGCGGCTGTTAACCTTCACTGGATAGGCGTAGGTGGTGGCGATATGGCCGAAGCGGGCGATATCTTCATACAGTTTTACCTGCATGATGCCGTACTCTTCCAGTGCATGCATGGTGCGGGTTTCCGTTTCGCGCGGTTCGATAAAGCGCAGCGGCTCGGGGATTGGCACCTGGAAGATGATTATCTGATCTTCCACCAGCGGCGTTTCCGGAATGCGGTGGCGGGTCTGAATTAGCGTGGCGTGTTCTGTACGTTCGGTGGTGTTAACGCCGGTTACGCGCTTGAAGAAGTTGCGGATCGACACCGCGTTGGTGGTGTCATCCGCCCCCTGGTCAATCACTTTCAGTACATCCGGCTCGCCAATCACACTGGCGGTAAGCTGAATGCCGCCCGTACCCCAGCCGTACGGCATTGGCATTTCGCGTCCGCCAAACGGCACCTGATAACCGGGGATGGCCACCGCTTTCAAAATTGCGCGACGGATCATGCGTTTGGTCTGCTCATCAAGATAAGCAAAGTTGTAGCCGGAGAGGTTAGTGGTCACGGTCGGCCTCCTGTTGCAGGCGTTTAAGCAGTTCCAGTTCGGCCTGGAAATCGACGTAATGGGGGAGCTTGAGGTGCGAAACAAAACCCGCCGCCTCGACGTTATCCGCATGCGCCAGTACGAATTCTTCGTCCTGCGCCGGTCCCGTAACCGTTTCATCGTAGTCGGGTGCCTGTAGGGCGCGGTCAACCAGTGCCATCGCCATTGCTTTACGTTCGCTCATGCCGAACACCAGCCCGTAACCGCGGGTAAAATGGGGGGATTCGTTTTCTGGTGCAACAAAGCCGTTAACCATTTCACATTCAGTCATTAGAAGTTCGCCGACGTTCACCGCAAACCCCAGCTCTTCCGGCACGGTTTCCAGAGCCACATAGCCGCTGCGGATTTCGGCGGCAAACGGGTGGTTGCGCCCGTAGCCACGCTGGGTGGAGTAGGCCAGTGCCAGCAGGTAACCTTCGTCACCGCGCATCAGCTGTTGCAGTCGCGAAGCGCGTGAGCAGGGATAAACGGGGGGGGTGCGGGTGATATCGTCAGGCGTCGTGCCGCTATCCTCTTCACGTTTTGCCAGTCCTTGATTTGCCAGCAGAGAAAAGACGTGCGGAGAGGCGTCCTGCGTATTTTCCGCGCTGCGCAGCGGTGGCGTTTCCCCGTTGGCCAGCAAGGTAAAATCCAGCAGGCGATGGGTGTAGTCATAGGTTGGACCCAACAGTTGCCCACCGGGAATATCCTTGTAGACGGCAGAAATTCGGCGTTCAAGGCGCATTTCTGCGCTGTTAATCGGTTCGCTAACCGTCAGCTTTGGCAGTGTGGTGCGATAGGCGCGTAGCAGAAAGATGGCTTCGACGTTATCGCCGCTGGCCTGTTTTAGCGCCAGTGCCGCCAGCTCGCGGTCGGCAATGCCGCCTTCGGTCATCACCCGGTCGACGGCCAGGTTCATCTGTTGTTCGATTTGCGCCACGCTTAGTTCAGCAATGCTCTCATCGCCCCGGCGTCGACTTTCCTGCAGGGCATGGGCGTTGGCTATCGCCTTTTCGCCCCCTTTGACGGCGACATACATCAGCACACCTCCACATGGGTGGTTCGCGGAATAGCCAGCAGTCGTTCACCGCAAGTAAGGATCAGATCGACCCCCAGCGGGAAAGGATGTGGGCGCTCGGTAAGTTCGTGAATCAGACATTCCGGTAGCTGTGGCGCGATCATGCGTTCTTCGGCAATACCCGCTCCGGTCAGACGCAGCATGCGTCCGCCGCTTAAGCCTGCAACCTGTACAATCAATGTGGCACTGGTCTCTGGGGCCACAGCAGAACCCGCGGAGAGGGCATTCAGCTGTTCGCTGCTGATGCGTTCGTCGGCGACAGCAAAGGCGGCCTGTTGCGGCTGGTCCACTAGCGGCGCGTTGGTGTGAAAACGCAGGTTCTGCCGGGCGATATCGTTATCTATCGAGGATGCCAGCCAGACAGGCGTGTCGCCATCGACCAGCGTCAGCAGCACGCTGGTAGTTGCCAGACCCAGCGGCTGCCAGCCGTGTTTCAGTTGATGCAGGGCGACGATTACACCCGGCTCGCTCATCGCCTTCAGCAAACGACGAAAGCTCTGTTGGGCATCCTGAACAGGTAAATTAAAGGCGGTTTGTAAGGTCATGCGTTATCTCCGCGTACCAGCGTAAAGAAGTCGACCCGGCTGGCGTTGACTTCGGCACGGCGTGCGCTAATCAGCGCGTCGCGTTCCGCTTCCAGCGGGGCAATTAAGGTTTCCATTAGGTTCTGGAAATGCGTCTGTTCCTGCAGCAATGCGTCAATTACCGCGCACTGCTCGGCGTGTTGTTTATTGCGACCCAGCAGGTAGCTGTAGCCCAGCGTGCCGCTCTTCAGGCGAATAACCGCGCGGGTGAGCGTGGTGTCGCCCGCAAAGAAGCGATTACCGGTGCCGCCCATGCGGGCCTGGATCTGCATCAGTCCGCTTTCCGGGGCGCGGATAAGCTCATAGTCCGGCGTCAGTTTGAGCGCCTTGATACGCGCATTCAGGGCATCGGCATTGCTGTAAGCCAGCGCGCGCATCCAACGCTGGCGAGTGGCGGTATCGAAATGCATTCAGTGCTCCATGGTGAATTCGATCATGTCGGCGCGGGTCAGGCTGACGGAATATTCCGCGGCCTGTTCTTCGCCTTCACGGTGGTTCAGGGTGCGCACGCACAGCAGCGGCGCCATGTTGGGGATTTCCAGCACCTTGCTCTCTTTGGCCTGTGCGCGGCGGGCGCTGATACGCGTTTGCGTGCGTAGCAGCGTCAGGCCCGACTGTTCGCGCAGGTAGTCGTGCAGCGAACCGCTGTTGAAGCCCTGCAGCAGCGGCCAGAGAGTGAGGTCGGAAAAATAGTGGTCGATTTGGCACAGGGCGATGCCGTTGACCCGGCGCAGGGTGCGCAAATGAATGACGTTATCGCCCTCGTTAATACTCAGCGCATCAGCAATGTGGCTGGAAGCCGGACGCAGTACCGCCAGCAGTTTTTCGCTGGTGGGGTGGCTGCCCTGGTCCAGTAGGTTCTGGCTGAAGCGCGCCTGGGCATTCAACGGGTAGTCGAACGGGCGCATCAGCACCAGCACGCCCACGCCCTGACGACGTTGAACCCAACCACGCTCAACCAACTGGTCAATGGCGCGGCGTAGGGTGTGGCGGTTTACCTCGTAACGCGCGGCCAGTTGATGCTCGGCGGGCAGGTAATCACCGCAGCGATAATGTTGACGAAGCTCCTGCTCAAGTCTCGCGGCAATTTCCTGATAACGCGTTGGATAACTGGTCGGATGTGTAGACAAGTGCATAGCAATCAATGCCTCGCTAGTCAGATAAAGTGCTTACGCAAACGCTGGGAGAGGAAATCCAGCAGACTGACGGTGACGATGATTAACACCATCAGGGCGCAGGTTTGCTGGAACTGGAAGCCGCGAATCGCTTCCCATAAGGTCACGCCGATACCACCGGCTCCCACCATCCCGACCACCGTGGCCGAACGAACGTTGGACTCAAAGCGATACAGCGAGTAGGAGATGAGCAGCGGCATGACCTGTGGCAGAACGCCGTAAAGAATCTCTTCAATCTTGTTGGCTCCGGTGGCGCGAATACCTTCTACCGGACCGGGTTCAATGGCCTCTACCGCTTCGGAAAGCAGCTTGGAGAGCACCCCGGTGGTGTGGATAAACAGCGCCATTACCCCGGCGAACGGACCCAAACCAACGGCGACGACAAACAACATGGCGAAGACCATTTCGTTGATGGCGCGACAGGCATCCATCAGGCGACGCATCGGCTGGTAAATCCACCACGGCACGAGGTTATCGGCGCACATCAAACCGAACGGAATCGACAACACCACGGCGAGGGCGGTACCCCAGACGGCGATTTGTAGCGTGACGGCCATTTCACCGAGATAGTCCTGCCACTGGCTGAAGTCAGGTGGGAAGAAGTCGGCAGCGAAGGTTGCCATATTGCCGGAATCCTGGATCAGCGTGAGCGGGGCCATTTCGGCACCTTTCCACGAGACCACCAGCACGGCGAGAAGAATGGCCCAGCTCAGCAGCGAGAACCAGCTACGCTTGGGCGGGGCGACGGTGATGGTTTGCATATTTAGCTCCGTGCGTCGGTTATTGCCGGATGGCGGCGCTTGCGCCTTATCCGGCCTACGATGTCCTGTAGGCACGGTAAGCGAAGCGCCACCGGGCATCAGGGTTACTGCACCGCTTTGGTGACGCTGGTCATGGCGCCCAGCGCGGCGGTCAGGCGGTCGAGATCATCAAGCTGTGCTTTCAGCGCCGACGTTTTGCTGGTTTTTTCTTCTGCATTCAGGCCTTTGTTGTCTTTCACGCCCTGCATCTCTTTAAACAGCGCGAGTTGGCGAATCGGGACCAGTTGCAGATCGCTGGAGGCGCGGAACGGTGCCCAACCCAGGCGTTCGAGGACGGTTTTCTGCTCCGGCGTTTTGCCGTAATTCATAAAGAAGTCGTACACCTTGTCCTTGGTGGTTTCAGAGAGGTTCTTACGCCAGACGATCGGATCGCCTGGGATCAGCGGTGACTTCCAGATAACCTTCAACTCTTTCAGCTTGTCCGGTGCGGAGGTTTTCAGCTTGTCGAGGTTTTCGGTGTTGTTGGTAGCCACATCCACCTGTTTGTTGGCGACGGCCAGGGCGTTGGTTTCGTGTCCGGCATTGACGGTGCGTTTGAAGTCGGTGGCGGAGATGTTGTTTTTCGCGAAGACGTAGTAACCAGGGACGAGGTAGCCTGAAGTGGAGTTGGGATCGCCGTTGCCGAAGGTCAGATCCTTACGTTTGGCGATCAGATCGTTCAGGTTGTTGATCGGGCTGTCCTTGTTAACGATCAGTACGCTCCAGTACCCCGGAGAGCCGTCCGCAGCGACGGTCTGGGCAAACACCTGTCCGTTGGCGCGATCCACCGCTTCCATTGCTGAGAGGTTGCCGTACCAGGCGATATCGACTTTGTTAAAGCGCATTCCCTGGATGATCCCGGCGTAGTCCGGCGCAAAGAAGGCGTTTACTTTTACGCCCAGTGATTTTTCCATATCTTTCAGGAACGGTTCCCACTGCGGCTTCAGGTTTTGCTGTGATTCAGTCGAAATAATGCCAAAGTTCAGCGCTTTTTCTTGCTCTTCGGCAAATGCTGGATTCAGCAGAGTACTGACGCTAAACATGCTGGTGAAAGCCAGCGCGGCAACTGTCTTATAGCTCATTTCCATTCCTCATTGTGGGGATGTCAGGCAGCCTGCGCGTTCTGTTCGACGCGGTTCATGCTGCGGTAGAGATGATCAAAACGATCGTTATCGAAGTGCTGACTGCTGCCATCAAAGAAGACGTTCCCCTGACGCAGCGCGACAATGCGTTCGCAGTAGCGCAGGGCGTAATCCACCTGATGCAGCGTGACGACCACGGTAATACCGTCGGTCTGGTTAATGTCGCGCAGGGTGTCCATCACGATGCGCGCCGATTCCGGGTCCAGCGAGGCAATCGGTTCATCGGCGAGGATCACTTTTGCCTGTTGCATCAATGCGCGGGCGATCGCGACGCGCTGTTGTTGCCCGCCGGAGAGCGTGGAAACGCGCTGATAAGCAAAGTGCGCCATACCCACGCGGGTCAGCGCCTGTAACGCGCGTTGCTTCTGCTCTGGCGTAAACCAGCTAAAACAGGTGCGCCAGAATGGCGTGCTGCCGAGCGCGCCAATCAGCACGTTCTCCAGTACGCTCAGTCGGTTCACCAGATTGAACTGCTGGAAGATGTAGCCGGTGTGGGCACGGCTTTTGCGGATGTCGCGTGCCAGTCGGCCTTCACGTTGAACGGTACGGCCTAATAGCTCGACGTGACTGCCCGGTGATTTATCACCCGTAATCAAACCGCTTAGATGACGTAAAAGGGTGGATTTGCCGGAGCCAGATGGCCCAAGCAGAGCCACCATCTCACCGGCACAGATATTCAGGTCAACTGCATTAAGCGCCTGATGTTGATTGAAGGATTTGGAGAGTTTCTCGACGCGAATAACCGTTTGCATGATGCGGCCTCCCTAAAAAAGTGGCCCCATCGTGGCGGATTAATGTGACGTTTTCGTTAAAGGAAGGTTACTTGGCGATGAAGAGTTGAGCGATATTTGATGACAGTCCGGGAGGACGAGCCTCCCGTTACATCACTCGGTAGGGGGTTGCTGTTGCTTGACGACGTTGATCATCCACGGCACGCCGTATTGGTCGGTTACTTTACCGAAACCATGTGCCCAGAAGGTCTCTTGCCAGTCCATTTCGATTTGTCCTTTTGCGGCCAGGTTATCAAACCAGCGCTTCCCTTCATCGACATTTTGCGTGTCAAGAACCAGCGTGAAGCCGGAGTAGTGGGCTTTTCCGGTGGCGACGCTATCGCTCATCATGATGTCGCTGCCTGCCACGCGCAGGTTGGCATGAGCAATGGCGGTATCGGGGAATTTCATGCCTGAAGGGCAACCTTCTTCGCTGTCCTGCGCGGATTTGGGCATTTCACCGAAGTTGATTTTGTAGAGTAGCTCAGCGCCTAACGTTTTTTGATAGTAGGCGATAGCGTCAGCGCAGTTGCCTGCAAAGGAGATATAGGGACTTAACGGCATAATTTTTACCTCAGGTAAAAGAAGCCAGTTAAGTGTAGATGTCGTGTGCAAAAACAAACCAGGCGGGAAGTATGGGTTTCCCGCCTGACAAATAAGCTGGAGCAGGCCTGATAAGCGTAGCGCCATCAGGCAAGTTAAATCAGTTCTTTTTCACAAACTCAGATTTCAGCTTCATTGGGCCAAAGCCATCAATTTTGCAATCGATGTTGTGGTCGCCTTCAACCAGGCGGATATTCTTCACTTTGGTACCGATCTTCAGCATGGAAGAGCTACCTTTTACCTTCAGATCTTTTACTACAGTAACGCTGTCGCCATCGGCGAGCAGGTTGCCGTTAGCATCTTTAACGATCAGTTCGTCGCTGTCCTGAGCGGGTTCAGCGTCGTTCCATTCGTGAGCGCATTCCGGGCAGATGAACATGCCGTTATCTTCGTAAGTGTATTCGGAGTTGCATTGTGGGCAGTGTGGTAATGACATGTGGATTTCCTCAAAAGTCAGCAGGGGCAAAAGCGCCCAAAAGTTGGCAGATTGCCGAAAAAGGCCGCAATTATACATAAAATCCCTGCTTTTGTCGGGGCTACAGGCCAATTATGCGCAACTATCTGTTGTGGCGTCAGGTTGCTTTCACGTCTATGAAAACCAGAAGGAATATTTTTTAAGGGAAATTGCTACGTTTAGTTATTTAAGATAAGGTGAGGCGAAACACCCGATATTCATAGGTAGCATGGCTTACAGACTAGCTAAGTCATTGTGAGTGAATACTTTGTGACCCCCTTAATTTTGGTAGGGGAATTAAGCTGGCATTGTTTAAAACTGAACTACTCTGTTTATCTTTCTTACTTAATATAGTAAGTGAGAGGCATCAGGCCAGCAGTCATACGATAAATTTTATTTTAATAATATCAGCTGGTTGTTTTAATTTTAATTATTTCCACACGTAATTATAAAAGCCGAAGATCTATAAATAAAACGATTTGGCTAAATAAAAGTAATGCTATTTGCGTTAAGGAAAGATTTCCCATGTACACACAGACAATTTATGAATTAAGTCAGGAAGCTGAACGCTTACTGATGCTCTCTCTTGAACATCTCAGGCAATTGCAAAAATTGCCAATGACCTCGGCGAATGATGTCATGTTGAAAAAAGGAGAGCATAGCGGACAGGTTGTTCAGCCCCTGCATTTCAGCGCTCGTGGCATGGATGTCCAGCAGGCAACGCTCAACAATGAACTGCGAAAGATTACCCGTCTGGAAATGGTTCTGGCTATTGTCGGTACGATGAAGGCGGGAAAGTCGACGACGATTAACGCGATTGTCGGAACCGAGGTTTTACCTAATCGTAATCGCCCGATGACGGCGTTACCGACCCTTATCCGCCATACACCGGGACAGAAAGAGCCGGTGCTGCATTTTTCGCATGTCGCGCCAATTGACGCCTTAATGAAAGTATTACAGCAGCGCGTGCGGGAATGCGACCGCCAGCGTCTGGCTCAGACGCTGGAAATAGATAAGGATATGAATGCCCTGCTTCAACATATTGAAAATGGCGTGGCATTTGAACGGTATTATCTTGGCGCACAACCCATTTTCCATTTTCTCAAGAGCCTGAACGATCTGGTGCGTTTGTCTAAAGCGCTGGAGGTGGAGTTTCCGTTTGCCGCCTATGCTGCAATTGAGCATATTCCGGTTATTGAAGTTGAGTTCGTGCATCTGGCCGGGCTGGCAAGTTATCCGGGACAATTGACGCTGCTGGATACTCCCGGGCCGAATGAGGCCGGGCAACCACACTTACAACAGATGCTCAATGAACAGCTGGCCCGGGCATCAGCGGTACTGGCGGTGATGGATTATACCCAACTGAAGTCGATTTCGGATGAGGAAGTCCGTCAGGCCATTATGGCGGTCGGAAAATCAGTACCGCTGTATGCACTGGTTAACAAATTCGATCAGAAAGACCGCAACAGCGATGATGAAGAGCAGGTGCGGGCGTTAATTTCCGGCACGTTGATGAAAGGCGGTATTACGCCTGAACGTATTTATCCGGTCTCCTCAATGTGGGGATATTTGGCCAACAGGGCACGTCATGAACTCGTGAACAATGGGCGTTTGCCGGATCATCAGGAGCAGCGCTGGGTCCAGGACTTTGCCGAAGCGGCACTCGGCAGGCGCTGGCGTACCACCGATCTTGATGATAAAGAACATATTCGCCATGCCGCCGATCTGCTTTGGGAAGACTCACTGTTTGAACAACCGATTCAGAAAGTGATCCATGCAGCCTATGCTAATGCTTCACTGTACGCGCTCCGCTCGGCATCACACAAGCTATTGAACTATTCGCAAAGCGCACACGAATATCTGGAATTTCGCGCTCACGGCTTAACCGTAGCCTATGAGCAGTTGCGGATGAACATCGCGCATATTGAAGATGACATGCAACAGTTGCAGATAAGTCAGGCGCGGGTGGGTGATGAGGTCAGTCACGAGGTTGAACTGGCACTAGAGGCTGCTGCTGGCTATCTCAATCAGCAGCAGACCGAGATTCTGTGCGGTATTAATACGTTCTTTGTTAAAGAAAACGTGCTGATGATGTCACAACATGGCATGGGCGCTGCCATTGCGACGGCGGAAATGGCCGGTGATATGCTGGTATTGCATGACGAGGGGCAAGCGAAAATTGTGTTAGATAAAATTCGCTCCTCCTGTGAGGTTGTTCTGCTGGCGGCGCAGGAGAGTATCAGTCGGGACCTGGCGCTGCGTTTTGAGGAGCTTGAATCGACGTTATCCCGGGCGCTGAATGATGCTATGCGGCCTATTGAACAACGGGTGAAAGAGGATCTGAACCACGCCGGATTTCGGGCGCGGATCCGTTTTCCAGCCTTTCATGCGTCGATGTTTAATTTCAATACACGCCAGTTGTTTAACGAGGCTATTGAACAGGATATCCCGGCGGATAATGCCCCGTCTACCGGCGGTGTTGTACGTGACACGTTCTCACGTTGGTTGAATCAACCAAACTGGGGATGGAATGATTACGTCGAAACAAAAACGCGTTATCTCATTGATATGGGCGCGTTGCACAAGAACCTTGTCCATTATGTCACTCAGTTTTGCCAACAAATTCGTAAAGCTTTAGTTGCTCAGGTCGATATTTCCGTTACGGCAGGCATGGCCACGTTTTTTGCTGATTTTTCACTGTGTCTGACACAATTGCAGGCGAGCCTGCGCGAGAGTCTGACTCTGCGCCAGCAAAATGAATCGGCGGTGAACGCAATGAATGAACAATTGCAGCATCGTATTACGACGGCGGCATGGATTTATGAAGATTCCCGCTTGCTGCGTGACGATATCCACACCCTTTTTGCAACCGAGCATACATGACTAACGTGTTACTGGAAGGCCCTGGGCGGACGCTGGAGTGCGTCTACCCGAAGTTTATGGTCGATCTGGTTCAGGGAGATGAAACCAAACGTTCCGGCGGTTTTCTGCAGCAGCAGCAGCGGTTGCGTGCGCGCCTGACGCAGGAAGTGTTATCCCAGACGCAGCTGCGGGCGTGGGTGATGGCAGGGGTATCCAGCGAACACCTGGTGATGCGCCTTAAGCTGGTGGAAAAGCTGGCTGGCACTATCGATCCTGGCCACCTGGCGCTGGTACGTATTGCCGAGCGACTGGTGCTCTTACAACAAACTGAACAGCCACGCGGACAATCAACTCCCGGCGTGATGCAGCAATTAATTTCACTGGCTGACGGGTTTGCCCAACGTAGTGCATATAAAGAGAAAGCGCTGACGCAACGTGGGCTGACCGTGCAGGCAGGCGAACACAGTGAACAGATTTTTACTCGCTGGCGGGCTGGGGCGTATGACGGCTGGTCATTACCCGGACGCTGCTTTGTTGCGCTAGAAGAGCTGCGCTGGGGTGCCTTTGGTGATGCCTGTCGGCTTGCGAATGCCGATGTTGTGTCGATGCTAAAAGACAATTTACGCACGATGGCTGCCCAGACACTGGCACACAGCGTGAATGCGGCACCTACTACGCGCCATTATTACCATCAATGGCTGAGTTCACCTGCAGTTGGGGGTTCGAGCGAACATAACGATCTGCTGAGTTGGCTGGGTGACTGGTGTGATGCACAGCGCCATCCGGTGAGCTGGTCGGTGACGCAGCGTTGGCAGAATGTGGCGTTGGGGATGCCGAGACTGTGTTCGGCAAAGCGACTGGTTGATGCGATGGTTGAGGAGATTTTTGCACCGTCCCTCTCTGAATCACTGAGCAGGGACGGCGAATGATGTGTAGCCCGACTTAGTGGTGCAGAGAGTCTGCCGGGGTGGCTGCCGTATTGTTGGCAACACGTTCCTTGTTAAAACGTTTGGCGTACAGTGCCGTGATAATTGGCACCAGAATCGCAGTCACTATCACGCTGGCAGCGACCAGAGCCGTTGCCGAAGCGGCAACCGGTTCAAATGCCGGGTTAATCTGGGCGATGATGACTGGGTTCGCCACTGCAGCGCCAGCTGCAGAAGAGGCGGCGACACCCGCCGTACCGTTCCCGCCACCAATAACGCGGTCAGCAATAATCAGTGGGATACCGGTGATAACGATGACGGCCACACCCAGCAGGATACCCAGCAGACCGGTATCAACGATGACGCTCAGGTTAATGGTGTTACCCAGTGCGAAGCCGAAGAATGGAATCAGTACCGGTGTCGCTTTGCTAAAGAAGGCTCGCAGGTCGTGATCCAGATTGCCCAGTGCAAAGCCAATCAGGAACGGCAGGACCGCGCCGATGAAATGGTGTGGCTCAAAAGAGGCCAGACCGGCAGAGCCCAGAATGACCATGGTCATTAACGGACCGGACTCCAGAGACATCAACACAAAGGCGCCAGACTCTTCTTTCGTACCGTACTGATTCATCAGGCTGGCGTATAAACCCCCGTTGGTCATGTCCATTGCTGAGACAATTGCCAGTACGGAAAGACCTGCAAAGAACCCGGTTTGAATGCCAGTATCAGGAATAAATGAAGCGGCAATCATTGCCACTGCCCATGCTACGGCTATTTTGGTTAATACCAATGTACCTGACTTGCGTAATACCGTACCGGTTGCTCGCAAATCAATTGATGCACCGATACAAAAAAACCACACTGCCAGAATCGGAACTGTCCCGCTGATCATACCTTTGGTAAATGAACCGAAATACGCGCCCGTATCCGGAGCTAACGTATTTAACACTGCGCCTAATAACAGAGGAATCAACATCATTCCGCCGGGGATGCGTTCAATCGTGGCTTTAATTTTCATAAACGTCCTCATGTCTTGTCGCAGGTTATAAACGCGCAAGAAAGTAAAAATTATTTAAATTCAAAAGGTTACTTGTGAGTTTTAACAGAGAAAACAGCTATCTCTTTGTTTTATAAAATCTAACGCGGCATACGTTGAGCGTGCTACTGCTCCCAGGGATATTGCGTCTGGAATTAGTTTGCATTCACAGGAACATTGATTCAATCAAAATAAAACGATGTTTTAGTTATCTTCATCACATATTCTGAGCAAAGATCATTACAGGTTCAGATTATTAAAAAACCTGTGATCTTTTTGTGAAGGGATTAGGTGAATTTTTTGCTAGCAGAATAATAGTGACTGCTGTGATTGTTGATGAAACCAAGCGATTTATTCTTGTAATTAATTGCCTATAAATCGCAAGCATTTCATGTAAAAAAGCTGACTGAGAATGACCTTATTTACGCAGGTTGACGAAATGAAAAACTATGTGTGAAGTTGATCACACATTTAAACACTGTTAGGGTAAAGAGGTCATTAACCGCCCAATCAGGCGTCAACAGGTTCGGTTGTACTGCTCATTATCAGTCAGTGTAAGTAAACCTGCTACGCTTGTTACAGGGATTGCGCCTGTGCAATCCCCGCTCGGCGATGACCTTAGCGCATACGGCGTTGGGAGACTCGATCTGTAGCGCGACAGGGCTAAGTCTATGAGGACTGGTATGCTAAAAAGGAAAAAAATAAAGCCAATTACGCTTCGCGACGTCACCATTATTGATGACGGAAAACTGCGAAAAGCCATTACCGCCGCGTCACTCGGTAATGCAATGGAGTGGTTTGATTTTGGTGTTTATGGGTTTGTTGCTTACGCATTAGGTAAAGTGTTCTTCCCGGGGGCTGACCCCAGCGTGCAGATGGTTGCTGCACTCGCTACCTTCTCCGTTCCCTTTCTGATTCGACCGCTTGGCGGATTGTTCTTCGGTATGCTCGGCGATAAATACGGTCGCCAAAAGATCCTGGCTATCACGATTGTGATTATGTCGATCAGTACCTTCTGTATTGGGTTGATCCCTTCGTATGCGTCTATTGGTATCTGGGCACCGATCCTGCTGTTGCTGTGTAAGATGGCACAGGGCTTTTCGGTCGGTGGGGAGTATACCGGCGCGTCGATTTTTGTCGCAGAGTATTCCCCGGACCGTAAGCGTGGATTTATGGGCAGTTGGCTGGACTTCGGCTCTATTGCCGGGTTTGTGCTGGGTGCCGGTGTAGTCGTCTTGATCTCGACTGTCGTCGGTGAAGACAACTTCCTTGAATGGGGTTGGCGTATTCCGTTCTTCCTGGCACTACCGTTAGGGTTGATTGGTCTGTATCTGCGTCATGCTCTGGAAGAAACGCCTGCATTTCAACAGCATGTCGACAAGCTGGAGCAGGGTGATCGTCAGGGTCTGCAGGAAGGACCGAAGATTTCGTTTAAAGAAATTGCGACTAAACACTGGCGCAGCCTGCTGGCGTGCATCGGTCTGGTGATTGCGACCAACGTCACCTACTACATGCTGCTCACCTATATGCCGAGCTACCTGTCGCATAACCTGCACTACTCTGAAGATCACGGTGTGCTGATTATTATCGCCATTATGATTGGTATGCTGTTTGTGCAGCCGGTGATGGGCCTGCTGAGTGACCGTTTCGGGCGTCGTCCATTTGTGATCATGGGCAGTATTGCGCTGTTTGTGCTGGCAATCCCGGCATTTATTCTGATTAACAGCAATGTCATTGGCCTGATTTTCGCTGGGTTGCTGATGCTGGCGGTGATCCTCAACTGCTTCACCGGGGTAATGGCATCAACGTTACCCGCGATGTTCCCGACACATATTCGTTACAGTGCGCTGGCCGCCGCGTTTAACATCTCGGTACTGGTTGCAGGTCTGACGCCGACGCTGGCCGCCTGGCTGGTGGAAAGTTCGCAGAATCTGATGATGCCTGCTTACTATCTGATGGTGATTGCGGTGATTGGTTTAATTACCGGCGTGACCATGAAAGAGACCGCCAATCAGCCGCTGAAAGGGGCGACACCTGCGGCTTCGGATATTCAGGAAGCGAAAGAAATTCTCGGTGAGCACTACGATAACATTGAGCAGAAAATCGAAGACATCGATCAGGAAATTGCTGAGCTACAGATTAAGCGTTCGCGCCTGGTCCAGCAGCATCCGCGTATTGATGAGTAATGATGTCATTGCCTGATGGCACTACGTTTATCAGGCCTACGGGTAGCATTGTGCTTTGTAGGCCGGATAAGGCGTCAGCCGCCATCCGGCGCATAGCCAGAGTATTCGAGTCATTGCCTGATGGCACTACGTTTATCAGGCCTACGGGTAGCATTGTGCTTTGTAGGCCGGATAAGGCGTCAGCCG
>NZ_JASEYC010000019.1:55222-74183 GCF_035064245.1 Citrobacter sp. R-1.5.2
GCCATCCGGCGCATAGCCAGAGTATTCGAGTCATTGCCTGATGGCACTACGTTTATCAGGCCTACGGGTAGCATTGTACTTTGTAGGCCGGATAAGGCGTCAGCCGCCATCCGGCGCATAGCCAGAGTATTCGTGTTATTGCCTGTCGGCAATACGTTTATCAGGTCTATGGGTAGCATTGTACTTTGTAGGCCGGATAAGGCGTCAGCCGCCATCCGGCGCGTGGCCTTAAGGTTGGCTTAATCTCCGTAAGGCAAACTCTCCTCCAGATTATCGGAGGAGAGTGTCATGAAAACCCGTATTTATGAAAGTTTGACCACCGTATTCAGCGTACTGATTGTGAGCAGCTTTTTGTACGTGTGGGTGAGCTCTTACTGATCTTTCTCCAGTACCACCCAGGCGCGAGTACCACTGGCTCCTGGGCGGTTTTGTAAAAAGAACTGCCCGCGATGAAGTTGGGTAATTCGACTGACAATACTCAATCCCAGCCCAATGCCGCCGAAACGGCTGTCCATGCGTACAAACGCTTTGCTTAACTCCCCGCATTTACTTTCATCAATGCCTGGCCCCTCATCCTCGACGGCCATAATTGCATTTTGTTCCGCGTTGAGGTCAATCGTAATGTTGGTACCTTCCGGGCTGTAACGGTGGGCGTTTTCTACCAGATTTCGCAACAACATCCGCAACAGCGTAGCGTCACCGCGTACGATGACATCCTCTGCGCTTGCCGGTAGGAGCAACGTTTGTTGCCGCTGGTCCAGCATGGTGCTGAGTTCATCGTAGGAGGGCAGTATGACGTCCTCCAGCAGTTTGACATGCTGGTAATTCCCGGCCGAAAACGACTGACCCACACGGGCGAGTTGCAACAGCTGCGACACGCTGTCCATCATTTGGTCGAGACGGGTGATGAGCGCCGTAACGTCAACATTGTGGGTTTTTGAGAGCAATTCCAGATGCAGACGAACGCCGGATAGTGGCGTTCGTAGCTCATGGGCAACGTCGGCAGTAAACAGACGCTCGTTGTCGATAGTGGTTGTTAGCCGCGTGACCAGATGATTGAGCGCCGTCACTACCGCCTGTATCTCAATGGTGGAGCTACGGATATTAATGGGAGCCAGATTATCCGCTGTGCGAGTTTCTAACTCCTGTTGGAGATCGGCAAGAGGACGGGTAATGCGCCGCACCGCCTGATAGCAAATAATGAGCGTCAGGCTGACCATAAAAATGCCGGGGACGATCAGGCTGGCGATAGCCTCCCGGATCTCATGCATGATATGGCGATCGTTGTTACGGTTTTCGCGTAACGCCTGTTCGAACAGCTGTATTTGCTCGGTGCTTTCGTGCCACAACCAGAAGGTGCTAATCAGCTGGAAGACCAGCAGAATCAGGCCGATCGTCAGCATTAAACGCTGGCGAAGCGGGAGCGGTTGTTTTAGAAAACGCATCAAATTCACTTAGCTTTCCTCAGTAGCGGCCAGCATGTAGCCAAAACCTCGAACCGTGCGAATGCGTGATTTTCCCACTTTATCGCGCAGGTTATGGATGTGGACTTCCAGCGTATTGGTCGACGGTTCGTTATCCCAGCTGTAGATGTCGTTATACAGAATTTCCCGGTGCACCGGGCTCCCCGCTTTGAGCATCAGCCGCGACAATAGCGCATACTCTTTTGGCGTTAAGACAATTTCTTGTCCATCCATCCACACCTGGCGGCGGCCGATATTCAATGTCAGGTTGCCAATGATAATCTCACTTTCACCCTGATTGTTATGCCGGCGCAACAGCGCCCGAATGCGGGCATGCAGTTCTTCCAGCGCGAACGGTTTGACCAGATAGTCATCCGCGCCAACGTCCAGCCCGGTGATGCGGTCTTTCACGGTGTCGCGGGCGGTCAGGATCAGGACCGGAACGGTATATTTTTTCTGCCTGATGCGGGTCAGAAAATGCAGGCCATCCTCATCCGGCAAACCTAAATCCAGAACGACAAGACTGTAATGGCCCGTTTCCAGGCAATGTTCGGCGGCACGGGCTGTTGACACGCCATCGCAGGCGTAGCCTTCCGTTTGTGCGGCAAGTATCAGCCCCTGTAGTAACAGCGTATCGTCTTCAACAATCAGAATTTTCATTCGGTTAGCCTCCCTTGCATGGGTGCAGAATATCATCTGCTGACTGGTAATACTTGGTTTGTACGCCCGTTAATCCCAGCAGGGTTGAGAACAGATTATCCTGTGAGAAATCTTCTGAGCTGGCCCGTTTCTGCAAACATGTTTGAGAAATCTGGTAGCGTTGCTGATAGTCCTCTGAAAGCCACAATAGCATCGGTACATGTTTTTGTGTGTCAGGTGCAATCGAATACGGCAGACCGTGCAAGTAGACGCCGTTTTCTCCTAAGGATTCACCGTGATCGGAAAGATAAACCAGACTGGTGGTGAAATTATCCTGATGCGCTTTCAGTATATTGATCGCTTTATCAACAATATAGTCAATGTACAGGATGGTATTGTCGTAGGTATTCACCAGTTGCTGCTGCGAACAAGTTTGAATTTCGTTGGTATCGCAGGTTGGGGTAAATTTCTTAAACTGTGGCGGATAACGGTTGTAATAGGTTGGACCATGGCTGCCGATGGTGTGCAGCACGATCACGCCGTCGCCCTTCAGGTTATTAATGTACTCTTCCAGCCCGTGGAACAGGACTTCATCGTAGCATTCACCGTTAATACACTGTCCTGGTAGGTTCAGTGCAGTCATATCCTGATGCGGTACGCGGTCACAGGCACCTTTACAGCCGCCGTCGTTATCATTCCACAGAACATTAATTCCCGCCCGCTGGATGATATCGAGTACGCCTTCCTGATGGTGGGCCAGCTCTTCATCGTAGTGCGCTCGTGGCATGTCGGAGAACATGCAGGGTACGGAAACAGCTGTCGCTGTACCGCAGGATGTTGTACGCGGGAAATAAACGACATCATCTTTTTCCAGCAACGGATTGGTCTGACGTGAATAACCGGACAGAGAGAAGTTGTCGCCGCGTGACGTTTCACCGAGCACCACAATAGTGAGGTTCTTACGTTTTCCTTTCACCATTTCTGGATTGCGATGCGCATCTTCGCCAATACGTACCAGCGGCAGGTTGGCCAGCCTCTGGTGTGAATACCAGGATGACGTTGCCACGATGCTGTTGGACGGGCTGAGGGACTTAACCAGCTCTTTGTTATTACGAAACAGCGACGCGTAATCTTTATAGAAGAAGGCGGCGACCAGCACGATAAGCAGTGCCGATATCAGGATATTCGCAGCGCGATACAACACGCTGCGCAGCGCAGGCGTAATGGGTTTGATTCTTACCCAGCAGGCAACGATGGCGGCCAGAATGCCGCTCAGTCCCAGCGTCAGGAGCATTTGCGGTGTCATGAGGGCGAAGGTTTCAGCCGGTGTGGTATCCATCATGTTGGCGATCATCGAGCGGTCGATGATGATGCCGTAGGTCATGATGAAATACTGGGCGGACGCCCCAACCAGAATGAAAATGCACGCGACCAGGCGGTTAAGCCACAGGAAAGAGGCCAGCGTGAGCACGATATTCATGACGCTGAACGCGACAACCGGCATCGATAAGAACACCAGGATGTTGCGCAGTGAATCCAGCGGAAGGTCTTGCAGTACCTGTTTGTAGAACGCGATGTTCAGGAAGGTCGCAAGATAAAATGAGATCAGCAATAGCCAGCTGATTTGCCCGAGAGTCGGTCTTTTAAACAGGAGCTTTAACATTAAGGGGGTTCCATCGACTAAGTGGAGCGGATCCTCTCAAAGTAAAATTAAGCCAACATTAAGTTCTTAATGTTAGCAGGTACTGGTGGGGTGTGTGATGCGTAGGCCCGATGCGCTTATGTCATCGGGCAACGACGCTTACAGGCATTAATTATTGTTGGTCGGGGCATCCAGAGGATACGGGTTTTTATGGATCCGGTTGTAATTGAGCGCATACAGCGCGGTGATGACCATCAACATCACGAACGACCACATCACTTCTTTGGCACCAGAACCTACCACTGCCCAGATGCAGTAGACAAATGCCACGAAGGTCACCAGTAAGTACATCGGACGCGCTTTACCAAAGTGACCGTGTCCCAGCAGCAGCAAAGCGGCACAGGTGTACAGATAAGGCACCAGCGTGAAGATAACTGAGACGGAAGAGACCAGACCAAATTCTTTTGCGGCGTTTGGCGACATGCTGCTGAACTGGAAGAGGGTCATCAGGATCCCGACGATAATGAGCCCGGCAACTGGTGTCCCCGCTTTGTTGACGCGAGCGAAAATCGGTGGGAACAGGCCGTCATCGGCTGCCGCTTTTGCGGTCTGGCCGGCCAACAGTGTCCAACCCCCCAGTGAGCCAAGGCACCCAGCTGCTGCACAGAAGGAGACAATGGCACCAGCGGTATCACCCAGTGCCATTCGTGCAGCATCACCAAACGGTGAGGCTGACACGCGCAGCGCAGCGTTAGGGATCATACCCATAATCGCCGTGGTTGAGAGAACGTAGCAGACGGCGGCAATCAGCACCCCACCAATGGTGGCAATAGGGACGTTACGTTTCGGGTTTTTAACCACACCGGCGGCAACAGAGGCGCTTTCAACCCCAATGAACGACCATAAGGTTACGTTTAAGGTGCTTTGGATTGCGCCGAAGGTATTCATTCCGCTGACGTTCCAGGCTGCCATATAGGTTTCACCGCGGAACCAGAACCAGCCGAAGACAGCAATCCCGACGATCGGTACCAGCGCCAGTACCGTCGCAACGGCCTGCACGCGAGTGATCATTTTTGGACCGACAATATTCAGCAAGACGAAGATCCACAGTACAACGACACAAGTGAGCGTCAGGACCAGCGGATCTTTTAAAATGGGGAAGAAATAGCTCAGGTAACCCACACCAATAACGACCATGGCGATGTTACCAATCCAGCAGGCCAACCAGTACAGGACGTTAGTCTGGTAACCTAAAAAGGGACCGAAGCAGCGGCGTGCATAAGCGTAAGAACCACCGGGACTGGAGTCTAAGGACGACATTTTGGCGTACACCATCGACAGTGCCAGAGCACCGATAATAGTGACCAACCATCCGTAGATTGCAATCCCGCCAGTTGACGCCAGGTTTGCGGGTAGCAGGAATACACCGGAACCCATAATATTCCCCGACACCATAAGGGTGACGGGGATTAAGCCCACTTTGTGAGCATCAGCATCCGTCGACATATTTTTTAACTCCTGATAAGGATAAATGACGTCACATCATACCTCTTCAGAAGACTATTTTATGATGGCGGAACAGGGGTATCGCCAATGCTGATATTATTATGGCTCATCGCTAAATGATCAAAAATCAGGCAGCGGAGGGTTCCCGATGTTGACTGACATAATGCAGTGGCGTCATTCCATAGAACTCTTTGAATACGGAGATAAAGTATGAAGTACTGTTATATCCACACAGCTGAGATACCTGTGAAATGTTTTTCCCGTCCATCATTAATTGATTGACGGCATAACGCATACGACACGTGGTTATTATTTGACTGTAACTTGTATTTTCATTTTTGAGCTTTTTCTTTAACAAACTGGGACTCAGACATAAGCAACTGGCGACCATGCTTAAATTCCAGTCTTTATGAATATCGCTCTCAATGATGTGGTAAACGCTGTCGCTGATGCGATTGCGTAACATATGCATAAGCAGGGAGATAAACTTTTTGCTGTCGAGAAAACGCGATAATACGGTGAACAGTAGTGAGCGGGTACGCTCATTTTCGCCTTCGTTTTGCGTTTCCATTACGCTGTGTTGAGCGGCAACCCGAAAGACATCCGGCGTCAGGCAGACGGCGGTCATCACTGGGTTGGCGCTACGTTGCCAGAGAGGGATCTGTGAAAGATCTTTATTTAAAAATCGTAGATAGTCTTTAATGACATCGCGACTGATATGTACGACCAGTGCGTTATTAAGTGAAGAGAAGTCGATAATATTATTATCACACGCCACCAGAGCCATGTGGTTAGCTTTTAAACTGATGGCTTCTTTACCGTTAATCCTTAACCAAACATCTTTCTCCGTTAATACAACAACACAAGCTTCTTTGCTGCAAAGCCTCATACCCAAACTCCCGGAATATGAACATCAAATACCGTAACTCAGCACCTGCTGAGTAATAGCGGCTAAAAAAAATTGTATGATGAATCAAGACAAGCGATAAAATAGCGTGATTTTTAGTAATTACAATATCTGTAGGGTTTCTTGGCATGTACATAATTTTTTACGCAAGTGGCAACGTACTATTTGCGTATAAAAAAAGCGCGGGGTGGTCCCGCGCAAAAGGTATGACAATGTTATTGTTTTGCAGCAATACTCAGGAATTACTCAACCATCACACGTCAACCTTATAAAAAATAGACTATCTAAAAAGCGACATTAGGCTTTCACGCACATGACGTGATACACACCGTCAATAATTTCCGTTCCTTCGGTTTCATGTTCAAAGCCAGGGAAGTGATGATCCCAGGATTGCAACGAACGTAGATAACTAATCTGCGGGCTGTTGGCATCGCCAAAGTTTTCCCCGGACAGCAGCATCGGAATTCCTGGTGGGTAAGGAATGACGGAGTTAGCTGCGATACGGCCCGGCAGATTTTCAATAGCCACCATCTCAACGTTATCGCTGACTATCGCGTTATAGGCTTCACGCGGGGTCATTTCAGCAACAGGCAGGCCGGAGTAGGCCGCATTGAGTCGGCTACCTGGGTTATTTTCTTTCAGCCAGGCAAACATGGTGTCGCCCAGATCGTGAAAACCCATGTTTGCGTAAGTGTCAGGATGTTCCTCTACCAGTTCAGGCATCACCTGTGAGAGCGGGGTATTGGCATCGTAGTGGTGTTTGAAAGAGCACAGTGTGTTAATCAGTGTGCCCCATTTACCACGGGTGATCCCCATAGAGAACAAGAACATAATTTGGAAATCAGTGGTACGGGTCGGTACGATGCCGTGGCGGCCAAGCCAGGCGGTAACCAGCGCCGCCGGAACACCGGTCTGTTCCAGTTCACCATCATCACCCATACCTGGAGCCAGAATACTGACTTTAATGGGGTCCAGCATGCTCCAGTTATCTGGCAGGTCTTTAAACCCATGCCAGGATTCACCAGGACGCATTACCCAGCAGTTCTGATCGGTCGTCATGAGTTGAGTGGGGGCATCCGCAAAGTCATAGGTTTTTCCGGTTTGCGGATCGGTAACCACCTCTTTGTTCCACGGTTTGAAAAACCAGTCGCCCTCAGCCGTGAATTCTTTGTACAACCGTGCCATCGCCTGACGGAAATCGACGGCTTCATCGATCACTTCCTGGGTGAGCGACAGGCCACTGTTACCGTCCATCATGGAAACTGCCACGTCGTTTGATGCACAGATGGCATACAGCGGAGACGTGGTGGCATGCATCATGTACGCCTGGTTAAAGCGGGAGAAATTTACCGCTCCACGACCTTCACGGACGTGAATGTAAGATGCCTGAGAGAGCGCATTCAGCAACTTATGGGTCGAGTGGGTGGCAAAAACGGTTGGGCCGCTATGGTCGCCAGGTGCACCACGCATAGCGTAGTGATCGGCATAAATCGGGTTGAAACGCGCATAGCCGTACCAGGCTTCATCGAAATGAATGCGATCGCTGGTCTGGGCTAACAGATCCTGCGCCTCTTTTGCGTTGTAGCAGACACCGTCATAGGTGCAGTTGGTTACAACGCTGTATGACGGTTTCTGTCCGATTTTGTCTTTCGTCAGCGGGCTTTCGCTGATTTTTTTCTGCAATGTTTCAGGTTGCATCTCCTGCGGGTAGATAGGCCCGATAATGCCGTAGCGGTTGCGGCTTGGCACCATGTACACCGGTTTTGCCCCGGTAAGAATGAGCCCTTGTTCAATGGATTTATGGCAGTTACGGTCCAGCACTACCACATCGTTATCAGTCATGCATGCCTGCATGATGGTGCGGTTAGAGCCAGAAGTACCGACCACCACGGACCATGAACGATCAGCGCCGAAGACACGCGCGGCATATTTTTCGCTTTCACCAAACGCGCCAGTATGGTCAAGCAGCGAACCCAGTGACGCGCGTTCAATACCCATGTCGCTACGGAATAGGTTTTCACCGTAGTAGTCATGATAGAAACGACCGGCCGGTGTTTTAGTAAATCCCACACCGCCCTGGTGACCAGGGGCTGCCCAGGAATATTCGTGGATGTCACTGTATTTCATCAGCGCGCTGAACAGCGGCGGTAACAGCTGTTGGCGGTAACGGGTCATCGCAGCAACGGCGCGCCCGGCAATAAAGTCAGCGGTATCTTCGAGAATCCAGGCGAATTCATCGACAAGCTCCAGCAGATCGCGATCCAGCGATGCAGTGGCTTTTTCCCGATCGCCCAGCAGGAAAACGGGGACGTTTTGCTGGCGTTCGTGGAGCTTGCCGATCAATTGCCTGACATTCAGGTGTTCATCTTGTTGTTCCATTTGATAGCTGAACATCAGGCAATCAATGGCTTCATTTGCGGCGAGGATGGCGTAACCATCGTCGAATGAGGTGGACTTAATGACGGTAACATTTTGGCGACTTAAGGCATCAGCCAGACGCTCGACAGCGCTACCAACCCAGGTGTCCTGATGCAGAAACTCACTTTCAACAATTAATACTTTCATCATCTTTTACCCGGTAGTGGAGAGGTTGCAATGTATGGATTGCAGACACACCGTATGAATGTGACGCAGGCAAGTATTATCCTGACGAATTGGGCTGTAAAGTGGTCGAGAAATGAGCTTATTTTGTTTTTATTCCTTTATAAACAATCAATTGGTATTGAACGAAGGCAGTTTTTCGGCACTGTTTATCGACAGTGGAATTATTTTTTTGGCTGATACTGATATTGCCTGATGGGAAGTGCTGTCAGTGGGCATGTGTTTGCGCCATCCGGCGCTTAACCGGCCATCGATTGTCGATGTTGCTGGCTCAGTTTGCGGTACTGCTGTGGTGACATGCCGACAAATTTGCTGAAAGTATCGTAAAAACGACTGCTGGAGCGAAACCCGGCGGTCAGGGCGACGTCCAGAATGGTTTTGTCGGTGTCGCTCAGTAATGCGCGAACGTGGTTGATACGCATCGCGGTAATGTACTGCTTCATGGTGAGTTGCATCACGCGCTGGAAAATCCCCATCGCATAATTGGGGTTGAGCTTCACGTGATCCGCAACATCGTTGATGGTGAGCGCCTGATCGTAGTTGTCGGCAATAAAACTGAGCATTTGACTCACGTAAAACTGCGCGTGGCGTGAAACGCTGTTTTTGTGCGTGCCTGCGGTTTTATTGACCAGGATTGGCTGCCAGCCGGAGAGGCTAAACCGCTTGAGCATCAGGCTAATTTCATCGATGGCAAGCTGGCGAATTTGTTCGTTCGGGCTGCTCAGCTCCTGTTGCCAGCGCTGAACTTCAAAGGTGCTCAGTTGCTGAGAGGTTTGTGATTTGATGACCATACCATGAGTGACGTGGTTGATCAGTTCACGGTCCAGCGGCCAGGAGAGAAACAGGTGCATGGGTAAATTAAAGATAGCCATGTTCTGGCAGGCACCTGGTCGTATTAACTGGTGCGGCGTACAAGCCCAAAACAGGGTGATATGGCCCTGTTTTATCTGCACCACTTCGTTATTGATCAGGTATTCCACATCGCCGTCGAACGGTACGTTAACCTCCACCTGTCCATGCCAGTGGCTGGTGGTCATGGCGTGCGGTGCACGTAGTTCGATATCGAGACGTTGATATTCCGAGTACAGCGACAGTGGGCTACGGGTTTGTTTTTCATCGCTGTTGCACATGTGCGGATCGGGGGGAAGCGCTGAGATTGGCGGCGTGGTCATGGTAGCTCCAGTTCCTGATTGTTCAGAATCATGCCATTTTTCAGCGGATAAGACTGCGAATCGGCGCGCAAATCAGGTCACCATTACCGGGTAGTGTGCTTTTTTGAACCCGGATACTCTGCTTTTTGGTAAAAATTGTCCCAGAAACTCAGTTTTCATCCGGGCGAAAAGGCGAACTGAGTTTTTGGGAGTACTCGGTGCAGAAGCCGGACGTTTTTCTCGCATCCTCATGCCACCATGACGTTCATCACCCCACGCTCAGGAGAGTCATGATGTCTGCACCCAAAATTACTTTTATCGGCGCGGGATCGACGATTTTCGTGAAGAATATTCTCGGAGATGTCTTTCACCGCGATGCGCTGAAATCCGCGCATATTGCTTTAATGGATATCGATGCCGTCCGCCTGGAAGAGTCGCATATTGTGGTGCGTAAGCTGATGGACTCGGCTGGCGCTTGTGGCCAGATCACTTGTTATACCGATCAAAAAGCGGCATTGCAGGATGCCGATTTTGTAATTGTCGCTTTCCAGATCGGCGGTTACGAGCCGTGTACCGTGACCGATTTTTCCGTGTGTAAGCGCCACGGTCTGGAACAAACGATAGCCGACACGTTGGGGCCTGGTGGCATTATGCGCGCACTGCGTACGATTCCGCATTTATGGCAGATTTGCGAGGATATGACCGACGTCTGCCCGCATGCCACCCTGCTTAATTATGTTAATCCCATGGCGATGAACACCTGGGCAATATATGCACGCTATCCGCATATTAAACAGGTTGGGTTATGTCATTCGGTGCAGGGAACGGCGGAGGAGCTGGCCCGTGATTTGGATATCGACCCTACTTTTTTGCGCTATTGCAGCGCCGGGATCAACCATATGGCGTTTTATCTGCAACTGGAGCGTAAAACGGCTGATGGGACCTATGTCGATCTCTATCCGGAACTGCTGGCAGCTTATGAAACAGGACTGGTCCCGAAACCGAATATCCACGGCAATACTCGCTGCCAGAACATTGTGCGTTATGAAATGTTCAAAAGGTTGGGGTATTTCGTCACCGAGTCGTCGGAACACTTTGCTGAATACACGCCGTGGTTTATCAAACCGGGTCGTGAAGATCTGATTGAGCGCTATAAGATTCCGCTGGATGAATATCCGAAGCGCTGTGTCGAGCAGCTGGCGAACTGGCATAAAGAGCTGGAAGCGTACAAAACGACGGCGCGCATTGATATCAAACCGTCAAGGGAATATGCCAGCACAATCATGAACGCTATCTGGACCGGAGAACCCAGCGTGGTGTATGGCAATGTTCGTAACGACAACTTGATCGATAACCTGCCGCAGGGCTGTTGTGTCGAGGTGGCTTGTTTGGTTGATGCCAATGGTATTCAGCCGACAAAAGTGGGTGCTCTCCCGTCTCATCTGGCGGCGATGATGCAAACGAATATCAATGTTCAAACCCTGCTGACGGAAGCTATTCTGACGGAGAATCGCGATCGTGTTTATCACGCGGCGATGATAGATCCGCATACCGCTGCGGTATTAGGGATTGAGGAGATTTATGCGTTGGTGGATGATCTGATTGACGCACACGGCGAGTGGTTGCCGGCCTGGTTGCATCGATAAGGTCCATTTCGCGTCTGCCGGATGAACGTTATCGACATCCGGCAGTATGTATATTTAGTTGGCGCTTACCAGCCCGTAGCGGCGCAGCTGTGCACAATGAACTCGCGCCAGTACAAGCACCGTCGTTAGCGCGCCGAGCAGGGCGCAGAACATATCCGACTGGGTATCCCATGGATCGCCCTGCGTACCCAGGAAGTCATCCGCGCCTTGTCCCATCGCCAGTGCCGCCCACCATTCAATGAGCTCATAGGTGGCGCTGATTGCCAGTGCTACGCAGCAGACTAAAAACGCTAACATCTTGCGGCCGCGGACAATATTGCCGCGGACTAAAATCTCTCTTGCCGTCAGGGCTGGCACCAGTCCCTGGAAAAAATGACCCAGTTTGTCATAGGGGTTGCGACTGAGATCCAGCCACGCCTGCACTTCAAAACCAATGGGGACTTTGGCATAGGTATACATGCCGCCAACCATCAAAATGATGGCATGAAAGAAGATAAGCGTGTAGAGCATGGGAGTCAGCGGGTAACGCTTCATGGTGGCGAGCAGCAATGGCACAACAATAATGACCGGCGTCACTTCCATCAGCCAGGTTAATTTCTCGGTGGCGCAGAAGCCGGTGTAGATAAGGATCAGCGCCAGCACTATAGCGCCAGTGTTCAGTATTACAGGATTCAGTGTGCGGAGCATGGCGAATTCACAAGTAATGGAAAATATTACTATTCACTGTGAACGGCGAAAATTCAACGCCAGTTAATGGGGGGATAAAGTTGGCCCGGGGGGATCACTGGGCTGGCCCCAAAAATTTGGTGTCAGTCCAGTGCCGGGCCGAATAGGTTACTTCGCGCAGTTAGCGCATTGTTTGCTCACGATTTGCTGGAAGAAATCGTTGCCTTTGTCATCGACCAGGATGAAGGCAGGGAAATCTTCAACTTCGATTTTCCAGATAGCTTCCATTCCCAGCTCCGGGTATTCCACGCATTCCAGATGCTTAATGCTCTGCTGCGCCAGTACAGCTGCCGGACCACCGATGCTACCTAAGTAGAAGCCGCCGTGTTTATGGCAGGCGTCGGTCACTTGCTGGCTGCGGTTACCTTTCGCCAACATGATCATGCTGCCGCCATGGGACTGCAGCAGGTCAACATAGGAGTCCATACGACCCGCAGTGGTTGGACCCAAAGAACCGGACGGGTAACCCGCAGGCGTTTTCGCCGGACCTGCGTAGTAGATCGGGTGATCTTTCACGTACTGCGGCAGACCTTCGCCGGACTCGATACGTTCTTTCAGCTTCGCGTGGGCGATGTCGCGACCCACAATGATTGTACCGCTCAGCGACAGACGGGTGGATACCGGGTACTGAGAAAGCTGGGCAAGGATCTCTTTCATTGGACGGTTAAGGTCAACTTTAACCACTTCACCTTCGCCGGCCTGGCGCAGAGATTCCGGAATGTACTGGCCTGGGTTATGTTCCAGTTTTTCAATCCAGATACCTTCGCGGTTAATCTTGGCCTTAATATTACGGTCTGCGGAGCAGGAAACGCCCATGCCTACCGGGCAGGATGCGCCGTGGCGAGGCAGTCGAATCACGCGGATGTCGTGAGCAAAATATTTCCCGCCAAACTGGGCGCCGAGGCCGAGTTTCTGGGCCTCGATCAGCAGCTCTTGTTCCAGTTGCAGATCGCGGAATGCCTGACCGTGAGCGTTACCTTCCGTCGGCAGCGCATCATAGTAGTGTGTGCTGGCCAGTTTCACCGTTTTGAGGGTGCTTTCTGCTGACGTACCACCAATCACAAACGCGATATGGTATGGCGGGCAAGCTGCCGTCCCCAGTGTACGCATTTTCTCAACCAGGAAGTTTTTCAGTTTTCCGGGAGTCAGCAGTGCTTTCGTTTCCTGATACAGATAGGTTTTGTTGGCAGAACCGCCGCCTTTTGCCACGCACAAGAATTTATATTCGTCGCCGTCCACGCTGTACAGGTCGATTTGCGCAGGCAGGTTAGTGCCGGTATTCACTTCTTTGTACATATCCAGCGCTGCGTTTTGCGAGTAGCGCAGGTTATCTTCAATATAGGTATTAAACACGCCTCTGGAGAGCGCCGCTTCGTCACCGCCGCCGGTCCAGACACGTTGACCTTTTTTGCCCATGATAATGGCCGTGCCGGTATCCTGACAGGTTGGCAATACGCCTTTGGCGGCAATCTCGGAGTTTCTCAGGAATTGCAGCGCAACGTATTTATCGTTTTCGCTGGCTTCAGGATCATGGAGTATGGAGGCGACTTGCTGTTGGTGTTCAGGGCGAAGCATGAAGGAGGCATCGTGGAAGGCTTGCTGGGCCAGTAACGTAAGTGCTTCAGGTGCTACTTTCAGGATTGACTCGCCTTCAAACTCGCCGACGCTGACATGATCGGATGTCAGCAGGTAGTACTCAGTTTTGTCTTCCCCCAGTGGGAAAGCCGCCTGGTAAGTGAATTCAACTTTTGACATTTGCTTCCAGCCTTTTCATTTTTATCAGGAATTTAAAAATTCTCTGCGTCTTAAAGGTGGCGTGCCGCACCATAGCGGACGGCACGCGAAGTGTGATTACAGGAAACCGTACATTGCGGCGAAGACCCAACCAAAGACACAGGATACGCTTACGCCGATCAAACCAGGCAGAATGAAGCTGTGGTTGATAACGAAACGGCCAATGTGGGTGGTACCTGAACGGTCAAACTGAATAGCAGCCAGATCGCTCGGGTAGGTCGGCAGAATGTAGTAACCGTAACATGCCGGAGCAGAAGCAACGATGTACGCTGGATCAACCCCGATAGCCAGTGCGACCGGAACGATAGCGGCCAGCGCTGCAGCCTGAGAGTTTACAAACTTGGAGACTAACAGCAGGACGATCGCATAGGCCCACGGATGTTCTTTCACCATTTCGCCCAGTACGCCCTGAATTTCAGACATATGCGCACCGAACATGGTTTCCGCCATCCAGGCAATACCGTACACCGCAACAATCGCGATCATACCTGAACGGAAGACTTCATTTTTTGAGATAGATGCGGGATTAGTTTTGGTTAAGATGATAATCAATGCGCCAGTCAGCAGCATGAACATCTGGATAACCAGTACCATTGACAGCGGTTTGCCACCAAAAGAAGGGCGCAGTTCAGATACTGCACCGAGCACGGCAACAACGGCGATGGCAGCGAGGAAGATCCACATTGCCAGCCAGTTACTTTTCGGCAGTTTTTTGTCTAACAGCGTTGCCGTGTCGCCATACACATAGTGATGGTTTTCAGGTACGGAAATAAACTTCTGGAACTCTTCGTCTTTATCCAGATCTTTACCGCGGAACCAACTGAAAATACCGATAGCCAGGATACCCAGCAGGGTAGATGGAATGGTGATGCCGAGCAGGTCGAGGAATTCGAGGTGCTTGCCTTCAAATGTCACGTTACCCAGCATCGCAACCAACGAGACAACGGCTACGGAAACCGGGCTGGCGATAATCCCCATCTGTGCACCGATAGAACTCGCCGCCATTGGACGTTCCGGGCGAATATTGTTCTTAATGGCGACGTCATAAATGATCGGCAGAATGGTGTACACCACGTGGCCGGTACCGCACAGGATAGTCAGGGTACAGGTCACAAACGGTGCTACGATAGAAACGTATTTTGGGTTACGACGCAGCAGCTTTTCAGCAATTTGCAGCATAACGTCAAGACCGCCAGAGGCTTGTAAGGTTGCAGATGCGGCCACCACGGCAATAATAACCAGCATTACATCGACAGGGGGTTTACCCGGCTGGAGATGGAACACGAAAACCAGAATAACCAGGCCGATACCGCCTAACAAACCCAGCGCGATACCGCCCTTTCTGGCACCATAAAACAAACATATTAATATTATGAGAAGTTGTATACTAAATAACATTTTATTTACCCTCGCGAAAAACCCAGTCAATTTTTTGAAAAATGGATCTGTGGCACATTCTTTTTTGCCGGAATAAGCATCAAAAAATGGTCAGTATTCGATATGTCCGTATTTGCGATTAATGTTTAAATATCTGGCTAGAATGTTTTTATAAATTTTTGGAAGTATTTAGCTTTTTTCTATGGCATTGATCGGAGGAAAGAATCCTCAGGCGATGGGAAGTCGGGCTGGTTATGAAGCGCTGCGGCTGACGCTGTAGTTTGGCTGGCTTACACCGGTTTTCTGGGTGCTGACCGTCGGTTCTACGTTGTCCGCTATTACGTGAAACACCGGTATACAAGGTGAGTGTATTTTTTATGTGATCGCGGTCACGCCATGTCATGTAGTAATGAATCAGGCGTACGGATACGTTTATTTGCTCACAAAAATGTACGGTGTCCATAGTACGTAGCATGGTCTCCATTGCTACCAGTCTAGATTTTTATGTCTGATTAAATTCAGACTAATCCTTTAGGAGTAAAAATACACACTCTGTGAGTTAGTTAATACTTAATTAACTTTTGTTAGCGATTTTGAAATTAAAAACAGTGTGATGTTTATCAATAACAAAATAATAAATTTAACATGTCTGATACAAATATATTTGATCTAACGCAAATTCACTATTTATCTGTTTTAGCGGGATGAAAAGGGATTTTTCATTATTTTAATAATTGTTACTTTTATATAACGAATAATCCCTGGGAGAGTTTTATTGGCAGTATTGCTTAAGTAATGAGTAATGCTCTGCCTGAACGCGGTAGCGGTAAACCGGTCGGCCAGTAACACCATAGTGGATGCTGGTAAATAAGATATGGCAATTGACGAGCCAGATAAGGTATTTGCGGCATGAGACCCGGGAGATATTAACCTCGTTAGCCAACTCATCTGTGGAGAACTCTTGGTCCTGGTGCTCATCAATCCACTGGCACAGCGTGCGTAACGTTTGTGGTGTCAACCCCTTGGGTAAGCGCCGCGTTTCCTGCTCGCTGGAAGAGCTACCATGAATCAGTTGGTCAAGCTCTGACTGTTCATAGTACTGGTGCTTCTCCATATCCGTTTTCTTTTGGAGCCAGTTGGTTAAGGCTTCTTCAAAGCGTGAGGCCTGAAACGGTTTGATCAGATAGTCAACGACACCGTAGTGGAGTGAGTCTTTGATGGTTGTTGCATCGGCGGCGGAGGAGATGACGATGACATCACATTTACAGCCTTCGCTGTGCAGAATGGGTAACAGGTCCAGACCGTTTTCTTTCTGCATATAAATATCCAGTAGAATCAGGTCAATATGATGTTCGCCATGAAAGATGATCTCTTTGGCTTTTTCGAGAGTTGAGGCCGTTCCGCAGCAATGAAAACCAGACAGCTGCGCGACATAACGGCGGTTTAACTCCGCTACCATTGCATCGTCATCGACAATTAAGACATTGATCATCTGCTGGCCCTCTCACCATTCCACGGTAACTGTACAAAAAATTGGGTGAAGACCCCAGGTTCGGATTCGACGGAAATATTGCCGCCAACGTTTTCAACCTGCTGTTTCACAAGTGCTAAACCGACGCCTCGCTCGGTTCCTTTTGACGAGACGCCCTTCTCAAAGATGTGGTCGATGTGTTCGGGGGCGATCCCCGGACCATCGTCATTCACTTCGCAATGCAACCAGCCGTGTCGATAATGTAAGGATACGCTGATCTCTCCCCCCGGTTCTTGACCTAGCGCCTCCAGGGCGTTCTCAATCAAATTACCCAGTACGGTGATCAACACCGCCACCTGATCTTCATTACTGTTTTCCGGCAACTGGCTTTCATTACTAATGATCAGGCTATGACCTAAATCAGATGTGCGATTAATCTTACTGAGTAAAAAGCCAGCGATCACCGGTGATTTTATTTTGCCTAACAGTGAGCCAATCTCTTCCTGATAATTGTTGGCCGTCTTAATGATGTAATTTTCCAACTGCTTATAACTTTTCAGGTGCAATAATCCCAGAATCACGTGTAACTTGTTCATGAATTCGTGGGATCGTTCACGAAGTGCATCGGCATAGTTGACCATACCATCCAGACGTTGCATGAGTTTACGGACTTCTGTCTTGTCTCTGAACGTTGAAATTGCCCCGATGATTTTGCCATTGCTCAGTACGGGAACGGTGTTGATTAAAAGCAGTCGGTCCTTCACCGTGATCTCCTCATCACGGCGTGGCGTTCCATCACGTAGCACCTGCGAAAGATCAACGACTTGAGACCACGCATGGCTGAGTGTGGAGAGCTGGGCATCATCTTGCGACTTACGGTAATCCAGCAGCTCCTGAGCGGCCTGGTTTATCAGTGTGACTTCACCACTATCATCAACGGCAATGACCCCCTCCTTTATAGAGTGCAGCATCGCCTGGCGCTGTTCGAACAGGTTGGATATTTCATAAGGCTCCAGACCAAACAGAATGCGTTTGAGAACCTTCACCAATACCCAGGTACCGAGTAACCCAACCAGAACGCCAAATAAGATGGACCAAAAGATACTGCCGCGGCTGTTATTGATCTGTTCGGTGACCCTGCTTAACTCGAGACCAATCGACACAACACCAATCTGCTGGTGATGTTCGTCATAAATGGGAGTGAAAACGCGTAGCGCTTTAGCCAGAAAGCCGCGATTAATGGCAACGTTCTCTTTGCCCTGTAACGCCAACAGGATGTCGTCACCTTTAAACGGTTGGCCGATACGTTGTGCTTCAGGGTGTGAATAACGAATGCTTTTCATATCCGTGACAACGATGAATAAAAAATCGTTGCGCTTATTTACCGCCTGAGCAATTGCCTGGATACCACTGTCCTCAGGCTTTTTCTTGAGCCCCTCGCGGATTTCAGGAGAGTTTGCCAACGTTCGCGCTACCGCAAGTGCTTTGTCTGCTAATGCATCACGTGTCGTGTTGCTGATTTGCGAGAAGTAAATCAAATGAACGACGAGCAGCACAGAGAAGAGGACAGCGCTGACCATGAGGATCACGGTTGTGCCGAGTTTCATCGGGCGTTTGCGTATAGCCGTTCGTTGCAGAGGGTGTCTCATCGCAGTCCTGGAATCACTATTTGTACGGGTATTATCGCCTGATGAAGTACGTAATTCAAAGGTAGTAGGGGAGCCGGGCACTCCCGCCGCCATCCCTTCTTATATATGTAGTAGAAAACGGGCATCCGTTATTTTCTTTCTATATAGAAAAGAGAATTCAATGTTGGTTTCTTCTTTTTCCGGGATGTGATGCAGGGAATATTGACGGCTTTGTGGATAACTTTGTGTGTAAATGGGTATAAGGCGGGCTTTTGCTGGGGATTGCAGCAGTCAGTCATTTTTCTGTCATTTAAGGGTTGCGGGCCACAGGAAACTCCCTATAATGCGCCTCCATCGACACGGCGGATGTGAATCACTTCACACAAACAGCCGGTCCGGTTGAAGAGAAA